>LYSW01000087.1 GCA_001657295.1 Oceanicaulis sp. BBD 1991-10
CTTTGGCGCCGCGGCGCGGCTCCAGGAACATTTCAAAAGGTGACGAATTTGCCGCTGTCGCAGAACATCGTCGAAGGATTGCGAGACAATCACCAGCTGTTTGCGCCGCACGATGTTTTTTTAAATGGCGCTAAAGTTTTTGCCACAAGTGATGTTATGTCGCCCTCGTACATCAGAGAGCCTCGAGCCAAACCGAGCGCCTCAACTCCGACTTATGCCCGATTGTCTCGCGATGCGATGAATGAGGTTCAAAGTGGGTTCGATGCACCCGGTCGGATGCTAGGCGTGCTAGCGGTGCTTACAAATTCTGGAGGAAAAATCGTATCTCCGTACAGCTTCATTGATCGCGCATCATGGGTGCGTATCTTCACCGAGCAGGGTAAAAATCTTTCAAGTACTTTTGACGATCGGATGTTTAATGCGGTTGGGTATTCTGTTTGCTTCGTAGAAGAGAAGCTTGATGCGTCAAATGAAACCTTGTCGATTGATAATGACTCATGCGCAATTGCGATGATTTATAGAAGTGCAAAGCAAAAGGATCCGATCAGAGAATATATAAGATATAGCAGGAGTGAGTTGGAATACATTTTTAAGCATAGAAGATCGCAATATACAGCAGAAAGCAAAACAAGTGTAGCAAAAATTGGTGATTATGAGGGCCCTGTTTGGATATCTAAGGCCGATCAACATGAGATCGATGTGCTAAAGGTTTTACTCGAAGGTTCAGATTTATGATTGCTCAAAGACAAAGCAAAGACTACACTATTGATGTGTTCGATACAAATATTATCAAGGCTATACTGGATTCTGACTGGGAGGCATTTACCCAGGCATTGCATGCGGACCCCAAGGCGGTAAATCATATCCATTCTTCAACTGGGATGTCTGCAATCATGCTTGCTGCATCTGGGCAGTTAGTGGAATACGTGGCGAAGTTAACAGCAGAACCCACCCTTATTGATTTTGAGCATCGTGACAATGACGATTTAGACCTGATATCAGTCGTAATGCGTTGTAAGAATGAGCAGATAATGGACGCCGTGCTCAGCGCTTATAATCACTTGGGTAGCCCAAGCTCAGCTTCGGACCCAGCTGCACCCGAGCGCTAAAAATATTTGGAACAATTACAGAACAAGCGCCTGCGCGCTTATTTGATTAGTGGAACAGTGTTGAGGTCGACATTGTTCTAACAATATGAGAACGACCGGTCGCTTCTCCAGGTATGGAGGAGCTAATGTGCGAGTTGTGCACAGCTTTCATAGTTTTGGCTGAGTACGAGGAACTAATGACAAGGGAGTATTACTGGGCACTTTCACGTAGCATCAAGACGCTCGGACTCTCCCGGCTCGGAGCAACCGCTTGGCTGGATCAAAAGCTTTTCTGCTGGCCAGGGGACATTCTTAACGCGGACGGCACCTCGTTCGTCTTGTATGAGGATATCATCGAAGATGCATACTTCTGGGAGGAGTCATTTTCCTGGAACTCCGCGGTGAAGCGGATCGCGAAGACGGGGCCGAAACGTGGCCCACAAAAACGCCTTCTGCTTCGCTTCAAACTCTGGGACGCCGCGTTCAAGATTGACGCTGATCCGATTGTACTCCCGCTCCAATAGGAGCACTCCAAACTCAAAAGGCCGCGCCCGGTTGGGCGCGGCCTCCTTAATTTGGCGATGGACGACCGCTCACATCGCCATCGACGGCCCAGATTGCTTCTGAGCTACCCGATTAAACGATTTCCGGTTCAGCGCTTCATGGATCACGTTGCTTTGGGCACGGTTGATCCGGTGAAAGCGCTTAGCCTCGTGGAGGTAGGCGGTGCCTTCGGGATTTGGATCACCCTTTGCTGCGGCTTTCGCAATGCGCTGATCGCGAGTTCTATTGAAGTGCTTTGCGCGGGCGCGCAGCGCGTCAGCACGGTCGAGAGCTTCAAGCACCCGCGCATTGCGCTCGGTGATCAGATAGCCGCGTTCCTTGACCGGGCGGCGACCAGGCTCACGCTTCATGACTTCGCGATGAAGCAAGCGCCGCTCAGCTTCGTTGAGCCGCTTCAGCTTGGTTCGCTGCCGGTTGGCGACATCGTGGATCGCCTGCTGCTCAATATCGCGGGAGGTGCGCCCAGCACCGTCAGGTTTTAAGACCGGAGCAGGTCGATCCTGCCCGGCGGTAATCCTGGCGATCTCGCGGGCGATGCGGGTGTCTCTGTGCCGCCCGTAGTGAGCCATGAGCTTGTCGCGTACTGTATCGCAGCGCTCCAGGATCGCTCGAACGGCTTTGGTCTTTTCAATATCGCCGGCGACGGCTTTCCAGATGTCATCGTGCTCGCGTCTGAACGCCTTGCGGGCGCGTTCGCGCGATTGAAGAGGATTGGGCTGGTTCATCATGATCTCCACCTAGTAGCGATAAGGAAAGTGCTCGCGGAGGACGACGCGGGGACAGCTGGCGACCCAATCCGGTTCCCAGATGCCGCGCGCGCCGACATAGCGGCACACGCCTGCCTCGGCGTCCGGCACGCGGACATAGGGAGAGACCGGAAGCATGGCGAGAATGATCCAGAGCGTGATGATCTGAATGCGCAGACACGCATGGAGGATGCGCAGGACCAGAATGAGCGCGTCCCAACGTCTTATGGTGCGTTGATAACGGCGTTCTGCATCCTGCCTCGCCATGGCGGCCTCCGGTCTTAGAGCCAGACGCCCGGGCGTCCGATCCGCTTTTGGCCGTGATAGGGGTTCGCACCGGCGAGCCAGGCCATCGGCCAACAATTCCAATAAGCCAGCGGCTTGGTGATGACGGGAGGATTGGAGCGCGCCCAGACGAGCGCCCCGTCGAGTTGCCGGATTTCATCGGGCGTTAGGAGCGGCACCGCGTCTTCACTGACCGAGCGGCGTGCGCTGTCGGCAAGCCCGCGACCGAGATCGTAAGATGTGGCTTTCGCCGTGTAACGCCCGAGCTTATCCGCCAGCATCTGCAAGGTCCGCTGCGAGCGCGAAGCAAAGAATTGCTGGATTTCTGTTTGGGAAAGCAGGATCTCAAGACCCTCGCGCCCATAGACCCGCGCAAAATCCTCAAGCTCCTGAATGATGACGTGAATGCGCACGCCGAACCCGCGAAGCCGTGTCAGGTGGCTGGGCAGGCTGTCGATGAAGAAGTTAGTGGCCTCATCGCAGAGCAAAGTGACGGTCTTGTGCGACCGGCAACGCACCAACTCAGTGATGGCGCACCACATCAAGAGCCCGGTCCATGGTGCGTACACGTCCAGGCGCGTGGGGTCGGAGACGATGAAGACGCTGGCCTTCTGCGATTTCAGGTCTTTGAACCGAAAATCACAGGCTGACACGCTCTCTGCGATCCGTCCGCTGGGGGAGAAGACTTCAAGCGCCTGCAACGCGCCTTCAAGAAAACTGCCCCACTGGCGAGGATCGCCGCTCTCCAGCTTTTCATGAAAGTCCGCCGCCATCGCGGCGATTTCGCCGTCGAGCGCATCGGAAGCGAGCCCGGCATAGACCGCCTCGCGAAAGCGGCCTGGGTCAGCGATCAGTTGGTAGACGCTGGAAAGCGTCGCCTCGGCCTGCTTATCGATGACCTCAACGAGGCAGGCGAAGGCGATGATCTTGCGCGATCCTGAGCGGAAGAATTTGTTCTCGCTTGCCTTCGCGGGCTCCGGGCAGAGCTGCAGCGCGATAGCGCGCGCGTCCGCGATCATGTCTGGCCGAGAGTGTTCCCAATCATCCGCCAGGATCACGAGCGGGTTATAGCGCGCGGGCTCTCCGGCCTGTTCGATGAACAGCCGAGGTGGGTTCAAGCAATAGACCATCTGACCCATACGGCGGCGCAGCGGTCCCGCGACGGTGATCAATTCGCCTTTGAGATCGGGCACGACCACGCTGGTCTTGATCGTACCGAGAGCGGGGATCACCACCTGTGAGGTTTTCCCGGCTCCAGCTGGCGCGACGGTTAGAGCGGCGGCTTCGTAATCGAGGCGCAGCGGTTTGCCCTCCAAGAGCCCCCAACACGGACCTGACGGGCTCATGGCATGTTTTAGGTCAGACCAGCGCCCCCAAACGGCTGTGCCTTTCGCGGTCGATGGGATCATTGCGCGGGCTTTTTGGGCGGCTTTGATCCCAAGCGATAGTCCGGACCGGGCAAGCGCCACCGTTCCGGCGGCGACCAAGATCAAAAGCAGCATGGGAACCCAGAACAGCTCTGTGTCCCGCGACTCATAGACGTGGGTGAGGCCCCACGCAGCCAGCCCCGCAAGGACGAGCTTGCCGCCAGGACCGACAGTGTTGGATTGCTGAGACATAACGACTTCCTCCAAGAAAAAGGCGGACGCGGGAGACCCGCGCCCGCCAAGGCTGATCAATGCAGGGA
>LYSW01000007.1 GCA_001657295.1 Oceanicaulis sp. BBD 1991-10
GCGGCGGCGGAGGCGGCGGCAGCACCGGATCCATCGCCACGCCGCCCCCGCCTCCGCCGCCCCCGCCCCCTCCTCCGCCGCCTCCGCCGCCTCCGCCTCCACCGCCGCCGAGCGCCTTTGAAACGCGCGAGTATTTCGGCGATTCAACTGCCGGCGCGCCGCGAACCGGTCTTGCCCAGATGAACGCCGCCTCCGCCTACTCGGCAGGGGCCACCGGGTCGGGCGTCACCGTCGCCGTGGTGGACACCGGCATCAATCAAGACCATCCCGAATTCACCGGACGAATCTCGGCGCGCATCGATGTCGCAGACGCCTCCAGGCTGGGCGTTGACGTGGATGGACACGGGACCGGCGTGGCCGGCGTCATCGCGGCGAATAAGGACGATGTGCGCATGCACGGCGTCGCTTTTGAAGCCAGCATTCTGTCGATCCGCGCCGACTCGCCGGGCAGCTGTGAAGAGGATGGCGGAGAAGGCTGCACCTTCTCGGACGTGAACACCGCGCGCGCCATTGATGCCGCGATCAGCCGCGGCGCCCAGATCATCAATCTGTCTTTGGGCCGCGACCCCGGCGTGGGCGACGGCGGCAGCTTGACCTTTGCGGCGATGCAGCGCGCGGTCGACGCCGGATTGCTCATTGTCGTGTCCGCCGGCAATCAGGATGAGGAGGAGGACCAGCCCGACCCAAGTCCCGGCTTCCCGGGCACCTTCGCCTCGGATCCCGCCGCAAACGGCCAGGTCGTGACGGTGGGATCGGTCAATCTTCAAGGAGAGATCTCCGACTTCTCCAACCGCGCTGAGGGCTTTGAAGAGTTTTACCTCGTCGCGCTGGGGGAGCGGGTGATCGCGCCCTTCCTGGACAGCGACGCCGGCGATCCGCAATACGCGCTGTTTTCCGGCACCAGTTTTTCGGCGCCCTATGTGGCCGGCGCGCTGGCGCTATTGCTGGACGCCTTCCCGAATCTGAGCGGCCAAGAGGCGCTTGAAATCCTGTTCGACACGGCTGTGGATCTGGGCGACCCGGGCCCTGACGCCATATACGGCTCGGGACTGATCGATCTGGCCGCCGCCTTCCAGCCGGCGGGCGGCTCCAGCGTTCAGGTGGCCGGCGCGCAAGGCGCGACTCCGCTGCCGGTCCTGTTCTCGGCGCCGTCCGGCGCCGCCGGCGACTGGGTGTGGCGCTCCGGCCTGTTTGACGGCGCGGTCCTGCGCGACAGCTATGACCGGGGCTTCCGCTTCGATCCCGAGCACCCGCGCGCCGCTGCGGGCGCGGGCGGGCTGACGGCCATGGAGGCGGCGGCCGAACGCGGCCTCGCCCGTCATGTCCGAACGCTCGCAGGACCGGCGGAGGTGAATATGCGCCTGTCCGCAGACCGCCTGCATGCGCTGAGCAATCTGCCGGAAGAGACTTATCGCGACGAAGCCGATATGAGCTTCGCCTTCCGCTCCGGCGGCGTGACGATCCAGGCGGGACGCGGATTTGCGGCGCCCTCCCCGGTTGAGCCGGCCGGCGTCTCGGTCCTGTCGGAAAGCCAGTTCTCAGGCGCCGTCGCCGGCCTCACCTCGCAACGCGAATGGGCGTCGATGCAATACGCCCACGGACCGCTGGCGTTCCAGATGCGCGCCTCAGGCGCCGGCGAAGACGCGTTCCAGGCGGTGGCGGCGACCTTCACCCGCGACGGCCAGACGGTCGGCGTCGAGCTCGGCGCCGGGCGTGAGGAATATCGCGCGCTGGGCGGCGCGTTGGCCGCGCGTTTCGGCGCGCAGGACAGCGCTGAGAGCCAGTTCATCGCCGCGATGTGGTCCGGCGAGCTCGCCCTGGGCTGGCGCGGCGCGGCGCGGTACGAGCACGCTGCGGCGGATCTAAGCTTGCCGAGCTATCTGCGGCTGCAATCAGACGTCCGCGCCAGCGCCTGGAGCATTGGTGTAGACCGCGCGATTCCCGGCGGACGCTTCGGCCTGACGCTCGCCCAGCCGCTGAGGGTCGAGACAGGTTCTGTGAGCGCCTCGGTGCCGGTGGAGATCGACGAAAACAACCGCGCCATATTTGAGCGCCGGACCGCATCGCTCACGCCGTCCGGGCGCGAGATATCGCTGGAGGCGGCCTGGCGCGTCGACATTAATGATCGGACCAGCGCCAGCCTGGCGGCGCGTTTCACCAATGAGGCGGGCCATATCCGTAAAGCTGAAGATGAAGGCCTGCTCTGGGCCGGCCTTCGAACCTCCTGGTGATCGATAATCGGATGACCGCCGACTCAGATGGACCGACCCTGACGCTGGAGGAACGCCTAAAGCGCTCCCTGGTCCCCCCGCGCATGGAGTTACGACGCATCGTCGCGCGGGAGAAGCGGAAGGGCGAACCGGGCTTGAAGCTGTTGCCGTTCCTGGTCGACCCGCATCGTGCGGCCATCGATATCGGCGCCAATCGCGGGATTTGGGCGGACGAGATGTCCCGGCTGACCGAGACGGTCTGGGCGTTCGAGCCCAACCCCAAGCTCTTCGCCTTTCTCAATAAGGCTGCCGCGGACACGGTGCGCTGCGACGCCATCGCCCTGTCCGACAGCGACGGCGAAGCCGAGTTGCTGATCCCTGGCGAAAAAGGCCGGTATTCCAATCAGGGCGCCTCGCTGAATCCGGACAAGGTCGGCGATCGTCCGCACATGCGCGTCACCGTCAGAACCGCGCCGCTCGACAGCCTGGACCCGCCCTCCACCGGTTTCTTGAAGATTGATGTGGAGGGTCATGAGCGCGCCGTGCTTGAGGGCGCGCGCGGGCTGATCGCGCGCGACAAGCCGGCCATGATCATTGAGATTGAAGAGCGCCACACGGGGCGTGATCTCGATGAGGAGCTCGATTTCGTCGAGACGTTCGGCTATCGCACACTGGCGATCAGCGACGGCCGCCTGATTTCACGCGCGCGGCTGGATGTCGATCGGGATCATCGCGGCAAGGCCGGCAAGCCGGGCTATGCGAACAACTTCGTCTTCCTGCCGGAGTGACGCCATGGCGATCAGACAGGACAGGCCCGCCCAGTTCACCAGACGCGTCGCCCTTGGCGGCGGCGCCGCGGCGGCGCTGGCCGCCTGCGCGCCGCGATCGGGCGCGCCGAAGGATGTGCTGCGCGTGGCCATTGATTCAGAACCCGACAGCCTCGACCCGCTGAAAGGGCAATTCGCCTCCGCCGCCTTGCTCTACAAGCAGCTGCATGCCCCGCTGACCGAGTATTCGCCCACCGGCGGCCTGGCGCCCGGGCTTGCCCTGACCTGGCGCAGCGACGATGCGCGCACCTGGCGTTTCACCTTGCGGGAAAACCTCGTCTGGTCGGACGGCGCGCCGCTCACCAGCGATGATGTGGTCTGGACCGCCCGAAGGGTCGTCGATCCAAGCACCGGATTCGCCGAACAGGGCGATTTCTTCGCCGTCATCAATGCGCGCGCCTCGCTGCGCGGCGAGGTCGCGCCGGAGGAAATCGGCGTGTCGGCGCTCGATCCGCGCACGGTGGAATTCCGCCTGGATCGACCGGTCGCGATTTTCCCGGTTCTGATGCGCGAGTTTTACCCGCTGCCGCGTCATGTGGTCGAGGCCGATCCAGATCATTGGACCCGGCCGGAAAACTGGGTGTCGGCCGGCCCTTACGTGCTGGAGGACCGCGCGGCGATGGCGCTGCGCCTGCGGCGCAATCCCCGCTTCGCCGCCGCGGACACCGTGGCCGTCGAGACCATCGCGGTCGATGTCATCGAAGACACCGCCGCCCGAGCGCGCCGTTTCCGGGCTGGCGATTACGATCTGGCGGAACGGCCGCCGAGCGATCAGATCGCCTTTTTGCGCGAGCGTCTGCGAGATCAGCTCGCGGCCTTCCCCGCGCCGATCCTGACCTATCTGAAAGTCAATTGCGCCAAATCGCATCTCAGCGATCCGCGCGTGCGCTGGGCCTTGTCGCTGGCCAGCGACCGCACCCGCATCAATACTCAATTCTTCAATGGCGAAGCCCGGCCCACCGACCGGGTCATCCCGGATCCGGACGCGCCTTCGCCCGAGGAAGACCTCGCCGCCGCCCGGCGCTTTCTCGGCCATGCCGGCTTCGGCCCGGACAATCCGCTGCAGATCACTCTGCGCGCCACGGTCGGGGACCGCGACCGGATCGCCGTCGCCCTGATGGACGACTGGGCGCGGATCGGCGTTCAGACTCAGCTTCTGGCGAGCTATCCGCTGGACATGTATCAGGCCGTCGACGGCGGGGATTTCGACCTGGCGCTCGCCCGCTTTGATCGCGGGTTGAAGATCGATCCCGAATTCATGATGCAGCCCTTCAGCGAGGACGGCTTCGCGGACAACACCCGCTGGACCGGGCCGCGGCGCAGCGCCTTTAACGCATTGATCGATGCGGCCAGCGCGGAGATGGACGGCGCGGCGCGCCTGGCGGGCCTGCGCGAGGCCGAAGCAATCTTTCTGGAGGAGATGAGCTCGATCCCGCTGGTCTTTGAGCGCGCCTACTGGATGGTCGCCAGCCGCGTGCGTTACGGCGCGGAGATCCCGCCCCATCTTTGGCGGGACCTGTCGCTGGGGTGAGCCAGGATGCGGGCCGCGGACCGGGCTCAGCCGCTGTCGCACGGGCCTTGATTGGGCAGGACGGCCGCACTGACGGCCCAGTTTAAGCGGCGGCGCTGTTTCACGCTCAGCCCGAATGGGGCGCAGGCGCGGGAGAATGTGCGCGCCGAGCTGAGGGGCTCGCACCGACCCCCTCGCCAAACGCGTCATCCCGCGCTACACCGCCCCCTCAGCACAAGAGATGACTCGCCGCCCGCCTGAAGCGCTGATCGCTTCGGGCCTCTTTGCGCGCGAGCTGAGTTGAGAAGGCCGGTCCATGCCCAAGCGTACGGATATCCAATCCATCCTGATCATCGGCGCCGGCCCCATCGTGATCGGGCAGGCCTGCGAGTTTGACTATTCCGGCACCCAGGCCGTCAAGGCGCTGAAAGAAGAGGGTTATCGGGTCATCCTGGTGAACTCCAACCCGGCCACGATCATGACGGATCCGGGCCTTGCCGACGCCACCTATGTGGAGCCGATCACCGCGGACATGGTCGCCAAGGTGATCGAGAAGGAGCGCCCGGACGCGCTGCTGCCGACCATGGGCGGGCAGACGGCGCTTAATTGCGCGCTCGATCTGGACCGTCTGGGCGTGCTGGAGCAATTCGGCGTGGAGATGATCGGCGCCAAGGCCGACGTCATCGACAAGGCGGAAAATCGCGAGCGCTTCCGCAACGCCATGGACAAAATCGGCCTGGAAAGCCCGCGCTCGATCACCGTGAACACCATGGAGCAGGCCGACCAGGCCCTCGCCGAGCTGGGCCTGCCGGTGGTCATCCGCCCCAGCTTCACCATGGGCGGCACGGGCGGCGGCATCGCTTACAATGTCGCTGAATTCCGCGAGATCGTCTCCGCCGGCCTGTACGCCTCGCGCACCACTGAGGTGCTGATCGAAGAAAGCGTTCTGGGCTGGAAGGAATATGAGATGGAGGTCGTTCGCGACAAGAACGACAATTGCATCATCATCTGCTCGATCGAGAATATCGATCCGATGGGCGTGCATACCGGCGATTCGATCACCGTGGCGCCCGCCCTCACCCTCACCGACAAAGAATACCAGCGCATGCGCACGGCTTCGCTCAACGTGCTGCGTGAGATCGGGGTGGAGACCGGCGGCTCGAACGTGCAGTTCGCCGTCGACCCCAAGACCGGCCGCATGGTCGTCATCGAGATGAACCCGCGGGTGTCGCGGTCGTCCGCGCTGGCGTCGAAAGCCACCGGCTTCCCGATCGCCAAGGTCGCGGCGAAGCTGGCGGTGGGCTACACGCTGGACGAGATTGACAATGAGATCACCGGCGGCGCGACTCCGGCCTCGTTCGAGCCGACGATCGATTATGTCGTCACGAAAATCCCTCGCTTTGCGTTTGAAAAATATCCCGGCGCGGAAGCCTATCTGACCACCTCCATGAAATCGGTCGGCGAAGCCATGGCCATGGGGCGGACCTTCGCGGAATCCGTCCAGAAAGCCTTGCGCAGCCTGGAGACCGGTCTGACCGGCTTTGACGAGATTGATGTCGAAGGCCTGGACACCGCGGAAAGCTCGCAGACCCGCCGCGAAGCGGTGCTGGCCGCGCTGTCGCAACCCACGCCGGACCGCCTGCGCATCATCGCCCAGGCCTTCCGCGAAGGCCTGACGGTGGATGAAATTCATAACGCCTGCGCGTACGAGCCCTGGTTCCTGCGCCAGATCGAAGAAATCGTGGAAGCGGAAGAACAGGTCCGCCTGATGGGCCTGCCTGATGACGCCGACAAGCTGCGCGAGCTCAAAGCCATGGGCTTTTCCGACGCGCGCCTGGCCGCGATCACCGGCAATGACGAAGCGGGCGTGAAGGCCCTGCGCCAACGCCTGGGCGTGCGGCCGGTGTTTAGGCGCGTGGACACCTGCGCGGCGGAATTCGCCAGCGCGACGCCCTATATGTATTCCAGCTACGAGCCCGGCGGGGAATGCGAGAGCGAGCCGACGGACCGGAAAAAGGCGATCATCCTGGGCGGCGGCCCGAACCGGATCGGCCAGGGCATCGAGTTCGATTATTGCTGCTGCCACGCGGCGTTCGCGTTCGAAGAGATGGGCATTGAGTCCATCATGGTGAATTGCAACCCGGAAACCGTCTCCACCGATTATGACACCGCGGACCGGCTGTATTTTGAGCCCCTGACCGCCGAAGACGTGCTCGAACTGATCGAAACCGAACAGGCCAGCGGCGAACTCCTGGGCGTCGTGGTTCAATATGGCGGCCAGACGCCTCTGAAATTATCGGCGGACCTGGAAGCCGCCGGCGTGCCGATTCTCGGCACCTCGCCGGACGCCATCGACCTGGCCGAGGATCGTGAGCGCTTCAAGGCGCTGCTCGACGAGCTCGGCCTGAAACAGCCGCCCAACGCCATCGCGCGCTCCGAGGCGGAGGCCGCGGTCGCAGCGAAACAGCTGGGCTTCCCCCTGGTGTTGCGCCCCAGCTTCGTGCTGGGCGGGCGCGGCATGGAGATCGTGCGCGATCCGGAAGGCTTTGACCGATATATCCGCGAGGCGGTGCACGTATCCGGCTCCGCCCCGCTCCTGCTCGACCGCTATCTGTCAGACGCCGCGGAAGTCGATGTCGACGCCGTCTGCGACGGCGAGGACGTCTGGATCGCCGGCGTCATGGAGCATATCGAGGAAGCCGGCGTGCACTCCGGCGACAGCGCCTGCTCGCTGCCGCCGCATTCGCTTTCGCCGGAAACGGTGGAGGAGTTGCGCCGGGAGACCGTCGCACTGGCCAAGGCCATTGGCGTGAAAGGCCTGATGAATGTCCAATACGCGGTCAAAGACGGCGAGGTCTATCTGATCGAGGTCAATCCGCGCGCCAGCCGCACGGTGCCCTTCGTGGCCAAGACGATCGGCGCGCCGGTCGCCAAGCTGGCCGCCAAGGTGATGGCCGGCGCCAAATTGTCCGAATTCGACACGCCCAGCGACGAGCCCGGCCACATGGCGGTGAAGGAAGCGGTGATGCCGTTCGCCCGCTTCCCCGGCGTCGACCCGGTTCTCGGCCCGGAAATGCGTTCGACCGGCGAGGTGATGGGCATTGATGCGCGCTTTGAAAGCGCCTTCGCCAAAGCCGAGCTGGGCGCCAGCATTCAGCTGCCCACGCAAGGCACGGTCTTCGTCTCGCTTAAGGAATCCGACAAGGCGGCCATGGTCGAGCCGTGCCGGCAATTGACCGAGCTAGGCTTCAAATTACTGGCCACAGGCGGCACGGCGAAGATTTTGGCGGACGCCGGCGTGCCGGTCGAACACGTCAACAAGGTCCATGAAGGCCGCCCGCATATCGTGGACGCGATCACCAATGGCGAGGTGCAGCTGGTGTTCAACACCACCGAAGGGCGCCAGTCGCTTTACGACAGTTATTCCATCCGGCGAACGGCGCTGGAAATGAAGGTGCCCTGCTACACCACGGCGAGTGCGGCGCGCGCGTCGATCAAGTCGATTGCGACCATTGACGCCGGCAAACTTGAACCGCGCTCCCTGCAATCCTACTCTATCAGACCGGCGCGCGGTTGAGCTGCTCCGACACTGGTGCGCCTGAACAAGAATAAGAAGTCGGACTTCTATGCAGAAAATACCTATGACCGCCGAGGGCCATCAGGCGCTCGACGCAGAACTGAAACACCTCAAATCGGTGGAGCGCCCTGCGGTGATCGCGGCGATCTCCGAGGCGCGCGAACATGGCGATCTCTCCGAGAACGCCGAATACCATGCGGCCAAGGAACGCCAGGGCTGGATCGAAGGCCGGGTGCAGGAGCTTGAGGACAAGCTCGCCCGCGCCCAGGTGATCGACACCACCAAAATGAGCGGCGACACCGTGAAATTCGGCGCCACCGTGACCGTCGTCGACGAAGACACCGATCAGGAGAACACCTACAAAATCGTAGGTGACGACGAAGCGGACGTGAAAGACGGCAAGATCTCGCTGTCCTCGCCGATCGCGCGTTCCATGATCAATAAGGAAGTCGGCGACGTCGTCGAGGTGAATGCGCCTGGCGGCGTGAAGAGCTTCGAAATCCTCAATGTCGAGTGGGTCTAGACGGCCGCTTCACCCCGCCCGCAAAGACAGGAACGGCCGGCGAGGACATCCCGCCGACCGTCCAGGCTGGGCCGCTGCGGCGCTAGCCGTCATGCTCTTCCAGCGCTCTCTGACGCGCCCACTCCGCCATGTCATGCTCGTCCCAGAGACGTTGGGCGTCATCGGGCCGGCCCGCATCGTTGTAAAGATTGACCAAGGTAAGGATTTGGCCGGTCGAGGGCTCGGCAAGGCTCTGGAAATAGCGCTCATAGTGCGAAGCCGCGTCCTCGGGCCGACCGACCTGGTCATAGATATGGGCGATCAGAATCCGGTCGTCGTCAGTGGGAGCGTCCACCCGCGCCAGGTATTGCTCGGCGGCGTCCAGGGCGTTGTCGAACTGGTCCGTCTGGACGTAGAGCTGCGCCAGAAGGCGCAGTGGTCTCGGGCCGGCGTCGTCGGGGCCGTCCAGCGCGCTCCGAAGGCTCTCGATCGCGCGTTCATACTGTCCTGAGACCGCGTAGAGCTGCCCGACATTCATCAAAAGCGAGGCGATTTCGCTGTCGGACGGAGCGCCCGTGCCGATCGCCGCCTCAAAGTCGGCGATCGCGCCCGCAACATTCTCCAGCAAGAAGCGGGCATGTCCGCGCTGCCTGAGCAGGACGGAGCGCTCATAGGCGGTCAATTCATCCCTCGCGAGCGCCGCCGAAGCAGTCGCTTCAGCCGTCTCGAACTCGTCCGCCTCGATCGCGTCCTGAACCGCCTGGGAGGCTTCTGCAATGTGAGCGGACAAGACGCCGCGCGGGCGATCCGCCGGAACCGTCTCTTGAGAGGCGCTCGGAACCGCTTCGCTCGGCTCAGCCGCCGCCCACCAGGCCGAGGCTGCGGCCGGCGCCGCCGCCACCAGAACCAAGGCGCCCGCCGCACCCGCCGCGAGCCGTGCGCCTCTGGGCGCCGGCGCATGCGCCAGGATCGCTTTCACCCGCCGCACGCGCAAATCCTTGGCGTCGGTCAGGAAGGCGCAATGCAGACGCGCTTCGCCATGGATCGGAGCGGATTTCGTCAATGCCCGGGCGTAATCCCGGCGCGCCGGCGCGCCCAGCTCGTCCAGGAGATCGGCGTCGCACGCCAACTCGCGGGCGCCCGCCAGACGGCGCTCGATCATCACGGCGAACGGATTGAACCAGAAAAACGTGGTGAGCCATTCGCCGACCAGCCGGTCGCGCTCATCGCCTCGGCGCACATGCATCAACTCATGCGCAAGCGCCATCTCCGCACCGGGTTCGCCCAATAGCGCGCGGGGCATCACAATGACCGGCTTGAGCCCCGTCACGAAGGGCGACAGCTTAGCCTCCACCACTTGGATATCGCCCTGGTCCGGGTCGACCATCAAGCGCCGACGCCAATCGGCCGCCTGGCGCTGCAGCGCCTCCGGCGCCGTGCGCGCCGTGCGCAACAGCGTGGCCAATGCGATCCGCCGACCAGCGGCGCGCGCGATCGCCGCGGCCAGTCCGAACACATAGACGATCAGGACCAGAAAGCCTGCAGGGAGAATCGCCGCTTCCGCCGCGGATTGGGCCGCAGACATGACCGGCTGAATCGCGTCGACCGGGAGCTGCATCGCCGGCAGGGCGAACAAGTCCGCGCCGACGCCGCCTTCCCTGGCGTCAGGAGCAATGCGCGGCGCGAGGGAGGCAAGGATGAAACCGAGGATGGGAGCAAGGATCGCAAGACGGGCGGCCCGCCAGATCCAGACGGTGTGGCGCGGGCTGGCGAGCGCCCGGTCGGCCAGGCGGGCCGCCGCCCAGGCGACCCCGCCAGCGGCGATGCTGGTCAGCGCCAATGTGAATAAGATCGATCCCGCTGCGCTCATGACTTGGTCTCCCCATTCTTCGATTCAGATTCATCGTCCGCCGCCTGCAAAAGGCGTTCGAGCTCCTCGCGTTCCGCCTCGTCGAGCAGCGCGCTTCCAGCGAATGTCGAGGCCGGCAAAGCGCGCGGGTCGGCGTCGAGCACCCGGCGGGCGAAGCTGCGCACCAGCTTGCTGATTAAATCCACCTTGGCCGCGCTGGCTTCGTACACGGCCAAGCCGTGATAATCGCTGCGCGCCGCCAGACCTTTTTCGACCAGGCGCCGCAGCACGGTGCGGGTCGTCGATGCCGACCATCCTTGCCCCGCGCCGACCCGATCATGCAATTCGCGCGCGCTCAGCCGCCCGTCCCGCCATAAGGCTTTGAGCAGTTCGAGCTCGCTTGGATTTGGCTCATGTGTCGCCATGTTCACCTCTCCCAGATATGTTACATATGTAACGCATCCATGTAAGAGTCAACAATCGGTGACAACCGCATTCTTGACGCGTCCCAATCAAGGCGGTCTTTGCAGCCATGACCCAGCCCACCTGCTTTGTCGTCTCCGATGGCCGCCGCGGCATCGAAAACCAGGCCCTTGGCCTGGCTGAAGCGGTCGCGCGCCGACACCCCATGCGACTGTCGCCTGTGCATCTGCCGCGCACCGGCGCGCCGCCGCCCCCTGGCGCCCAGGCGCCGGACCTCTGGATCGGGTGCGGACGCGCGGCGGTGCGCGTTGCGGCGTCGCACCGCAAAGCCTTTCCGGACGCCGTGATGGTCTACGTCCAGGCGCCGCGCGCCCAGGAAGCATTATTCGATCTGATTGTGGCGCCGCGCCATGATCGTCTGAGCGGGCCGAACGTCTTCAACATCATCGGCTCGCCGAACCGGGTGACGACGGAAATCCTTGACGCCGCCCGGATTGAATTCGAGGCCGAGCTGGCCAAATTGCCCGGACCTCGCGCCGCGATTTTGATCGGCGGGGACAGCAAGCACCACCGCTTCACCCCGGCGGCCTGCGCGGATTTGCTCGACACCGTTGAGCGCATCCGCGCTCAGGCCGGCGCCCTGATGATCACAGTGAGCCGGCGGACACCGCAGGCCCTGACCACCGCGCTTCAGGAGCGGTATGGATGGGCGGACAATGTCTGGCTTTATGCCGGCGACGGGCCCAATCCCTATTTCGCGCTTCTGGCCAGCGCCGACTGGATTTGCGTGACCGAAGACAGCACCAATATGCTGTGCGAAGCGGCCGCGACGGGAAAGCCGGTCTATCGATTGGCGGTGGACGGCAAGCCGGGAAAATTCACCCGCCTATACGCCCAGCTGCAAGGCGCGGGCGCCGTTCGCCCCTTTCTGGGAGAATTGTGGCGATGGGATTATCTCCCCCTTCACGAAACCGAGAGAGCGGCGGAACGGGTCCTTGAAATCGTCGCCCGCCGAACCGAGGTGTGATCGACGCAGACACCGGGCGCGACGCCCTGACAGAAATTCGTTAAAAGACGCGATTGCAACGCGCGCATAGTTGAGTCGCTTAAGGAGAGCCCCATGGTCGAAACCCGCCACGCCAAGCTTGTGATCATCGGTTCAGGCGCGGCCGGATACACCGCCGCCATCTATGCGGCGCGGGCCATGCTGGAGCCGGTGCTGATCTCGGGCATGCAGCCGGGCGGTCAGCTGACGATAACCACCGAGGTCGAGAATTATCCCGGCTTCGCCGACGTCATCCAGGGCCCCTGGCTGATGGAGCAAATGAAGGCGCAGGCCGAGCATGTCGGCACCGAGATCATCGATGACCTGGTGGTCGAAGCCGACTTCTCCAAGCGCCCCTTCGCGCTCAAGCTGGATAATGGCGACCAATTCACCGCCGACGCCGTGGTGATCGCCACCGGCGCCAGCGCCAAATGGCTCGGCCTTGAGTGTGAACAAGTCTTCGCAGGCGGCGGCGTGTCCGCGTGCGCGACGTGTGACGGCTTCTTCTATCGGGACAAGGAAGTCGTCGTGGTCGGCGGCGGCAACACCGCCGTGGAGGAGGCGCTTTACCTGACCAATCTGGCCTCCAAGGTCACTTTGGTGCACCGCCGCGACTCCTTGCGCGCTGAGAAAATCCTGCAGGAGCGCCTGTTCAACAATCCAAAAGTCGAGGTGGTCTGGGACAGCGTGCTCGAAGACATCATCGGTCAGACCAAGCCCTTTGCGGTGGTCGAAGGCGTGCGGCTCAAAAACATTAAAACCGGCGAGGTTTCGGAGCGCAAAGCGGACGGCGTGTTCATCGCGATCGGCCACAAGCCGGCGACGGAGCTGTTCAAGGCGCAGCTGGAGACCAAGGAGGGCGGTTATCTGGTGACCGAGCCGGATTCCACCGCCACCTCCATCCCAGGCGTGTTCGCGGCCGGAGATGTGACCGACGACAAATACCGTCAGGCCGTCACCGCGGCGGGCATGGGCTGCATGGCCGCGCTGGAGGCGGAGCGATTCCTGGCCGAGCAAGAGGCGCTGAAAGCCGTGGCGGCCGAATAGACCGGGCGAACCTCCTTGCCGCCCGGCCGGGCGCGGCTAGCTTACACGGTGCGATACCGCGCAGGACCGGAGGCCGAATTGCTCAAACTCTCTCTTAGCATCGTTGCCGCGAGCTTATGCGCGCTTGGCCTGCTGGCGGCCGCCGGCGGATCCGCCGTGGCCGGCCAAGGCTCGGAACGGCCGGAGCTGGAGCAATTCCAGGTCTTTGATGAGAGCAGCTCGGTCCGGATCGAATACGGTTTCTTGCATGATTACCTCGCCGGCGTGGTGCTGGATGTGGGCCGGTCAGACCGGCGCCCCGCACGAACGCCGGACGCGCGCACCGGATCACGTATCCAATTTGCATCAACCAGCCGCTACCGGTATGAAAACAATCGCGTCGTATTCCATCTGATCAGCGATGACCGCATTCAGGCGCTCTCGTCCTATCGCGCAGAGCTGGAAAGCCTGCCCGACCGTATTCCCCTGCAAAGCCTTAACCGGAACGAGCAGCTCGCATTCTGGCTGAACCTGCACAATGTCGTGGTGCTGGATGAATTGGCGCGCGCCTATCCGGTCCGGCGCCCGGACAGGCTGCGCCCGCTCGATAACGGCGTGTCCTTGCACGACGCGCGCATCATCCGGATCAACGGCGTCGACTTAAGTCCGAACGATATCCGCTTTCACATCGTTCAGGCCGGATGGGACGACCCGCGCATCATTTACGGCTTCTACTCCGGCGCGGTCGGCGGCCCGGCCCTGCAGGACCGCGCCTTCACCGGCGCTTCCGTGTGGCGCCAGCTCGACAGCAATGCACGCGAATTCGTGAATGCGCTGCGCGGCGTAGAGAAGCTGAACGGCCGGACCCGAACCCGCGTGTCGCCGCTTTATGAAGAGCACCAGGCCTTATTCGGAAACTGGCCGGGCGATCTATTGGCGCATCTGCAGCAGCACGCCACGCCGATGACCCGGGCGGATATTACGCCTGGACCGGTCCAATTCCTCAGATTCGACCATCGGATCGCCGACCTCACGAATGGGCTGAACGCCTGCCGGGCGTCCAGCAATATTGCGGGAGCCGGGTTCACCATCTCCGCCGGCGGCGACGGCGTGGCGCGCACGGCGGCGGCCTGCGACCCGATCCCGCCGATGGCCGCTGATCTCTTAAACGTCGTCATCGAGCGGCGGATCGAAAATCTGCGCGCCGGCCGCACCGGTTCGGTCACGGTTCGAGATATCTACTCGCCTGACCCGGACGACATCGACGAGGAAGAGGACGCGCCGGCCTCCGATCCTGACGCGCCATCCCGGTAGGGCGAAATCGACTTGGCTGAGCACGCAGGCCGGGCTACTCACGGCGCGATGACCGGATCACCCCTTCCTCCCGCGCTTCGGCTTAGCGGCGTGACCTTCGCCTATGGCCCCAATGGCAAGACGATCCTGGATATCGATGCGCTGAGCGTTGAATCCGGCGAGCGATTATTCCTGAAAGGCGCCAGCGGATCGGGCAAATCCACCCTGCTCGGTCTTATCGCCGGAATCCTCACCGCCCAGACCGGCGAGATCGAGGTTCTTGGCGAAAACCTTCCCGCCTTAAACGCGGCGCGGCGCGATGCGTTCCGGGCCGCCCGGCTCGGCGTCATTTTCCAGATGTTCAATCTGCTGCCTTACCTGCCCGTGGGTGCGAACGTCACCCTGCCCTGCCGCTTCAGCGCTCGGCGCGCCAAGGCCGCGGACGCGGCCGGCGGCGCGGATTCCGAGGCCCGGCGGTTGTTGAGCCGTCTGGGCCTTGATCCGGCCGAAATCTGGTCGAAGCGCTCCACCGAGCTGTCAGTCGGCCAGCAACAGCGTGTCGCGGCCGCGCGCGCCCTGATCGGCCGGCCCGGCTTGATTCTCGCGGACGAGCCCACCAGCGCGCTCGATTTCGACACCCGCAACGCCTTCATCTCTTTGCTGAGCGAAGAATGCGAAGCGGCGAACGCGGCGCTGATCTTCGTCAGCCATGACGGATCGCTTGCAGACCATTTCGACCGGGCGCTGGACCTGTCCGAGATCAATCGCGCGATGGAGCGGGCTTGATGGCGCAGTTTCCAATCGTCAGCCTGGCGCTGCGTTCGATCGCCAACCGCGCCGGCACGGCGCTGCTGACGATTTTGACTGTGGCGATTTCGGTGACGCTCTTCGTGACGGTGGAGAAGGTGCGCCACGGCGCCCGCGCCAGTTTTGAGAACACGATTTCCGGCGTCGATCTGATCGTCGGCGCACGGTCAAGCTCGGTCAATCTGCTGCTTTATTCCGTCTTTCATATCGGCGACGCGACCAACAACATCACCTGGGAAAGCTATGAAGCGGTCGCCGGCGCCCGCGATGTCGCCTGGACCGTGCCGATCAGCCTGGGCGACAGCCACCGCGGCTACCGCGTGGTCGGGACCACGCCCGGCTATTTCGAGCATTACCGCTATGGCGGCGGGCGCGCGATCCGGTTTGAGGGCGGCGCCCCATTCACCGGACTCTTCGATGCGGTCGTCGGCGCCGAAGCGGCGCGGGCGCTGGGCTATGGGGTCGGCGACGAGATCATCGTCGCCCACGGGATGGGAGAGGTCAGCTTCATCGAGCATGACGCCAATCCCTTCACCATCACCGGCATTCTCGCGCCCACCGGCACGCCGGTCGACCGCTCGGTCTTCGTCAGCCTGGAGGCGATTGAAGCGATCCATCTGGAAGGTCCGACCGGCGCGGGCACCGGCCTGTCGCCCGAGCAGCTCGCCGAAATGGATCTGACTCCGGGCTCGATCACGGCCTTTCTTGTGGGGCTGAATTCGCCCGTTACGGCGCTTCGGCTTCAGCGCCAGGTCAACACCTTTCCCAGCGAGCCGCTGCAAGCGATCATTCCCGGCGTCGCGCTGGCTCAACTCTGGTCCGTCGTCGGGGCCGCCGAGCGCACGCTGGCGGCCGTGGCGGCCTTTGTCGTGCTGACCGGCCTGGTGTCCATCCTCACTGCGGTGCTGACCAGCCTGAACGAACGCCGCCGGGAAATGGCGATCCTGCGCGCGCTCGGCGCCCGGCCGGGTCATGTCTTCATCCTGCTGGTCGCGGAAAGCGCGGTGCTGGCGCTGGCCGGCGCGGTGGCGGGCACGGCGCTGACCTATGCGGGCCTGACCGCCTTCGCCCCGATGCTGGAAGCCCGCTTCGGCATTCTGCTTCCTGCGCTGATGCCCGGTCTGTACGATCTGGCGATCATCAGCGCCGTCACCGGCGTCGCCGCGCTTCTGGGCGCCGGCCCCGCCTGGCGCGCCTATCAGAATTCGCTCGCCGACGGTATGACGGTTCGGATCTGAGGCTGGGGCGCACGGATATGGATTGGGACAAGCTGAAATCCTTTCACGCCGCCGCGGAAGCGGGATCTCTGACCGGCGCGGCGGAATTGCTCAATCTCTCCCAGTCCGCCGTCAGCCGCCAGATATCCGCACTGGAAGGCGAGCTGGGCGTGAAGCTCTTTCACCGGCACACCCGGGGTTTGTTGCCGACCGAGCCGGGCCGCGTGCTTTTTGAAGCCGCCAAGGAAGTCGCAGCGCGGATCACGCTGGCCGAATCCAATCTCCAGGACTTGCGCGATGAGCCCAGCGGCGCCCTTCGGGTGACCGCGCCCACCGCCTTTGGCGCGTTGTGGCTCGCGCCCCGCCTTCAGCGCTTCAATGCGGCCTATCCTCAGATCGCGCTGCGCCTGCTGTTGTCGGACCATGAGCTGGACGTCGCCAATCTGGAAGCGGATATCGCCATCCGCCCCTGGCCCGCCAAGCAGAACGATCTGGTCCAGCGCAAGCTGATGGAGGTCGATCAGCATCTGTATGGCTCCGAGGCCTATTTCGACCGTTACGGCGAACCGGACGCGCTCGATCAGCTCGATGATCATCACTTCGTCGCCTATGGCCCGCGCCATCTCGCGCCGATTCCCAATCTGAACTGGGCGCTGTCGATCGGCCGCAAGCCCGGCGAAGGCGCGCGCGACGTGGTCATCGAAGTCAGCACCATCGCCGGCATGGCCAAGACGGTCGAAGCCGGTCTCGGCCTGGCCGGATTGCCCGATTATGTGGCGCGGGAAGATGAAAACCTGATCCGCGTCCTGCCCGACGTGCTGGGCCCGCCCTTCGAGGTCTTCATGCTCTATCCCGAAGAGCTGCGCGGCTCGCGGCGGGTGGGCGCCTTCAGCGATTTTCTGACCGGCGAGGTTAAGCGCTGGCGCGGCGAAACCGCTTAGCCGTCATCGCCGCGAAGCCGAGCCGCCGATTGGCGCGCGGCGAGCGCCTGACCATCGGTCCGCGCCGAGCCGGCCGCCGCTTCGAACAGCCGCGCCGCGTCGGCGCGCCGGCCTTGCGCCTCCCGCAGCCGCGCCAGGCCCAGCGCCGCCTCGAAATGACCGGGCTCAAACGCCAGCACGCGCTCATACAGGCCCGCGGCGTTGTCCCGCTGGCCGATTTCGGCCAGGCAGGCGGCGTGCCGCGCGAGCGCGTCCAGATCCCAGGGCGTGGAGGCGATGATGGCGGCGGTCGCGTCGCACGGGCCGGGGGCCGCCTCGACCTCTTCGACCGGCGGGCCCGCCTGCGCGCCGGCCTCCGTCGCGGCGGCCGCCAAGTCCGGGTCAGCATTCAGCGCCGGCTCAGGCGGGGCGAACGCGGTCGGCATGGCGCCGGG
The DNA here is from genome assembly GCA_001657295.1 of Oceanicaulis sp. BBD 1991-10. GTDB lineage: Bacteria > Pseudomonadota > Alphaproteobacteria > Caulobacterales > Maricaulaceae > Oceanicaulis. The sequence goes on from LYSW01000007.1 coordinate 17,662, forward strand.
CGCAGGCCTGGCGCGCGCGTCTGCAGCTTCAACCGGCCGGGCCTCGAGCGGGGCGCGCTCCAAAGGCTGGGGCTCCCCGATCTGATAGACTCGCGGCGCTTCGGCGGCCTCAGCCGCCGCCAGGTAGGCCGGGCCCTCGCCAAAGCGGATCAGCACCCCGCCCTCGCGCAGCTCGGGGCGGGCGAGGCTGAAGGCGCCGCTTAACACCAATTGTCCGCCTGCGGTGAGGGTCAGACTCTCAAGAGGTCCGCCATCCCGCAGTCTGATGTCACGGGCGTCTTCGGGCGCAAAGCCGGCCAGGCTCAGCACGAGGCGGCCCGGCGCCGCCTGCGCCTCAAGACGGCTCGGGGCGCCGTCCAGGGCGATCCAAACCTCCTGCCCGCCGGGCAGAAGCAACACGTCCCGCACATCGTCGGCCTGACTGGCGGAGGTCAGCGCGAGCGCCGTGAATCCGGTGAGCAAAAGTCGCAGCATGACCGCTCAATGCCGCGAGTCGGGTTCAGCCGCCTAGCCGAAGCTCGCCGGCGCGGATCCGGCGAATCCCGGTGAGCAGACATCATGGCCCAGCGCGCCGATCAATTCGCCGTCCGCATCCTCCACGCGTTCGTAGAGATAACAGCCCTCTCCGGCGCTCGGGATCCGGCCGGGGATATAGACAGGGACGCCTTCACCGGCTTGCGGCGCGGCGCGGTCCGGCAGGATCGACCAGCGCGCCTGCTCTCCGCGCACGGTGCATTCCCAACGCCCGCTCTCGCCGAACCGATAGCGCAGCACCGCGGCGCCCCGGTCCTCACGGGCATGGATCACCGCCCCGCCGCCGCGGCGGGCGAAGGCGATCGAAGACCGCGCCGCTTCGGCTTCACACGCGCTGATCGCCGGCAGGAAAAGCGGCAGGGCCTCAGTCCAGCTGACCATAGGTCCGGTTTCGCGCGCGCAGCCTTCATAGCTCAGCCGCCCCGCCTCGACGCGGGCAAAGCGGGCGTGCTGACGGCCATTGGCTTCACACGGGCCGGACACCAGCTCGATGCTGACCGGCAGGCCTTCATCGCTGACGCCTTCGAAGACTCGCGCGCCATTGATCAGCCAGCCGCCATCAAGACGCATCTCGGCGCTCAGCATGTCCGCACCGTCCACCGCATGGTGATAAATCGCCATCGCCTGGCCGTGCCGCTCGGTGAAGACCAGATCGCCCGCGAAGGTCGCGCCATTGATCTGAAATCCGCTCAGGCTGGGCGCAACCGCTTGGGAGGGCGCCAATACCGAGCCGGCGCCGGCGGCGTTGTTGAAACCGGATGTGACGGGCGCGCCCGGGCTCGCGCACGCGGCGGCGAGCGCGCCGATCAATCCGGCTGCAGCAAGGCGCAAACGGGCAGGTCTCATCACAGGCTCCCTCAATCCTGGCGCGGGCCGGCAGCTTACGATGCGGAGCCGCGCGCTGAAAGCGCAAGCAGGCTATGGTGCGGTCATGGCCGGTGATTCCCGATACGCCTTTTATGAATTCTTCGCCGGCGGCGGCATGGCGCGGCTGGGCCTCGGCGCGGGCTGGCGCTGCGACTTCGCCAACGATATCGACCCGAAAAAGCTGGACGCCTACCGCGCCAATTTCGGCGATGACGACCTCGTTCCCGGCGATGTCTGCGCCCTCACCGCCGGTCAATTGCCGGGCGAAGCGGATCTGGCTTGGGCGAGTTTTCCTTGCCAGGACTTGTCCCTGGCCGGTCCAAGGTCCGGCCTTTCAGGGGCAAGATCAGGCGTCTTCTACGGCTTCTGGCGCCTGATCGAGGCGCTGAAGGCGCAGGGCCGCGCGCCGCGCCTGATCGGGCTGGAGAATGTCACCGGACTGCTCTCCAGCAAGGGCGGTGAGGATTTCACGGCCCTGTGCCGGTCCTTGAGCGCGGGCGGATATCGCTTCGGCGCGGTGGAGATCGATGCGCGCTGGTTCCTGCCCCAATCCAGGCCGCGGCTTTTCATCATCGCGCTTCGAAAAGACATCGCGCCGCCCGACGGCCTCGCCCTGGAGACGGCGCCGGACCGGCTGTCGCCTTTCCACACCAGGGCGGTGCGGAAGGCTGCGGAGGCTTTGCCGGCGGCGGTGAAACGCGACTGGATCTGGTGGGCCTTGCCGACCCCGCCCATCCCCAATCAAACCCTGGAGGATGTTCTGGAACCGCCCGCCGACGTCGCCTGGCATTCACATCAGGAGACCCGGCGTTTCATTGAGCTGATGAGTGAGGCGAACCACGCCAAGCTCAAGGCGGTGAAGTCGTCCGGCGGCGCAAGAGCCGGGGCGCTTTACCGGCGCATGCGTCAGGAAATGGGCGCCAAGGTCCAGCGGGCTGAAGTTCGCTTTGACGGCCTGGCCGGATGTCTGCGCACGCCGGGCGGCGGGTCGTCGCGCCAATTCGTCATGGCGGTGAACGGCCGCTCAGTGCGCACGCGCGCCATGACCCCGCGCGAATACGCCCGGCTGATGGGCATTCCGGAGGATTATGCGCTGCCCGGCAATCAGACCGCCGCGCTTCACCTGTCCGGCGACGGAGTGGCGGTGAGCGTTGTCGCGTTCCTGCGCACGCATTTGTTCGAGCCGGTCCTGGAAAACTCCAGATCCGTCACCGTCGCGGCGGAGTAGGCCATGCGCGTGGCGGTGATCGGCAGCGGCGTGGCGGGTCTGGCCGGCGCCGCCCATCTTGCCCGCGCCGGACACGCCGTCACGATCTTCGAGCGCTTTAAGACGCCGCGCCCTCTCGGCGCGGGCCTGCTGCTGCAGCCGGCCGGCCTGGCCGCGCTTGACCGGCTGGGCCTGAGGGCGGGTGCGGAAGCGCGCGGCGCGCGGGTCTCGCGCCTGCTCGGCCGGACGCCGACGGGCCGCACCGTGCTGGACCTTCGCTATGCGCACGGACGGCCTGGCGATATCGGGATCGGCATTCACCGCGCCAGCCTGTTCGAACTCCTGCTCACCGCGGCGCAGGACGCGGGCGCGCAGTGGCGAACAGGGGCCGGCGTGGTCAGGCTGGAGAACATGGAGACCGCGCCGCGGCTCCGCCTTGAGTCTGGCGAGACCACCGCCCCCTTCGACCTGGCGTTGATTTGCGATGGCGCGCACTCGGTCCTGCGCCGCCAGGTCTGTCCCGACGCCATCGAGCGCGTCTACCCCTGGGGTGCGTTGTGGGCCGTCCGCCCGGACCCGGACGGTCAGCGCCATGGCGATCTTGATCAAGTCTATGACGGATGCCGCGTGATGATCGGGCTTCTGCCCATTGGGGATGACCCGGCCGATCCCGGCGCCGGCCCGGCGGTCAGCTTTTTCTGGTCATTGCGCACCGATGAACTGGCGGATTGGCGCAAGGCCGGGCTGGACGCCTTCAAGGCGAGGGTCGCCGGTTACTGGCCCCGCGCGGGCGCGACGATTGACGGCGTTGAGGAATTCGGCGGCTTTTCAGAAGCGCGCTATCTGGACGGCGTGTGCCGCCGTTGGCGGAACGGGCGCGCCGTGCTGATCGGCGACGCCGCCCACGCCATGAGCCCTCAACTGGGCCAGGGAGCGAATCTCGCCCTGGCGGACGCCGCGACGCTCTCCGACACGCTCGCCGACGAGGCGCCGCTGACCCGCGCCCTGCCGCGCTTTGAATCCAAGCGCCGGCCCGTTGCGACCTACTACACCTGGATGAGCCGGGCCTTGACCCCGGTTTTCCAGTCCGACTCGAAACTTCTGGGCTGGCTGCGCGATCTGGCGATGGGGCTGGGCTGCCGCCTGCCGCTGATCCGCAACTGGATGGCCTGGACTTTGGCCGGGCGGGGGCGGATGCCGGGATGAGCAGATCAGATGTCTTCACGCCCGAGCAGCGCTCCGCCGTGATGGCGCGGGTGAAGGGCAAGGACACCAAACCCGAACTCAAACTCCGACGGCTCGCCCATGCATTAGGCTATCGCTTCCGCCTGCACCGCAAAGACCTGCCTGGATCGCCGGATCTGGTCTTTCCAGGGCGGCGAAAGGTGATCTTCGTCCATGGCTGCTTCTGGCACGGCCATGACTGTCCCCGCGGCGCGCGCCAGCCCAAGCAAAACGCGGAATACTGGTCGGCCAAGATCGCGCGCAACCGCCAGCGCGACGCTGCCGCGCAGGCGGCCCTGGCCGAGGCTGGCTGGAAGATCGACGTGATCTGGGAGTGTGAAATGAAGGAGTTAGATGCGCTCGCAGCGCGTCTGACGGCCTTTCTGGACTGAGGCGAGCCGCCTTGGCGCATTGCGCGCGCCGCGCCTGTGCGGCAAACAGCAGACCATGACAAAGAACGCCGCCTCGCCCGACCGCCCCGCCCTGTCCGCTCCGGACGCCGAACCCCTGCTGGAGGTCTCCCGCCGTTTGGTGGAGCGCGCCCTGAAGTCGGGCGCGGATCAGGCCGAGGCCGGCGTTTCGGAATCCCGCTCGGTCGAGGCCGGCGTACGCGACGGCGCGCTGGAGACGGTGGAGCGCAGCGAAACCCGAGACGGCGGTCTGCGCGTGCTGATCGGCAAGCGCCAGGCCGGCGTCGCCTTCTCCGATCTGTCCGAAGCCGGTCTTGATCTCGCCGTCGCGCGCGCGATCGCCATGGCGAAGGCGGCGCCGGAGGATCCCTATTGCGGCCTGGTCGATCGCGATCAGTTGGCCGAAAACCAGCCGCATATCGAAACCTACGCTCCGCTCGAGCTTGACGAAGCCGCCCTGGAGGCCTCGGCGTTGGAGATGGAGGCGGCTGCCCTGGCCATCGATACGGTGGAGACCACCGCCGGATGCGGCGCCAGCGGCCAGACCAGCGGGTCGGTCCTCGTCACCTCCACAGGTTTTGAGCGCGCAAAGCTGGGTTCACGCTGCGGTCTGGGGGTTGCGGCGGTGGCGCGCGGCGACGGCGTCATGGAGCGCGATTACGACACCCACTCCGCGCGCCGGCTGATCGACCTGAAAACGCCCGAAGAGATCGGCCGCTCCGCCGGGGAACGCGCCGCGGCGCGCCTGGGATCGGAAAAGCTGGAATCCGGCAAGATGGCGGTCGTGTTCGACAAGCGCACGGCGACCACCTTTATTTCGTCCTTCCTCAGCGCCATCACCGGCACGGCGATCGCACGGGGCACCAGCTTTTTGCGCGACCAGCTCGGCGAACGGGTATTCGCCGCCGGCGTCGACATTATCGAAGACCCGCTGCGCGACTGGAGCTTCGGCGCCCGGGCGGCGGACGGCGAAGGCGTCGCCTGCAAGCCGCGCGCGCTGATTGAAGACGGCGTCCTGACCACCTGGCTCCTGAACGCCGCCAGCGCGCGCCAGCTGGGCCTTGAATTGACCGGTCACGCCTCGCGCAATCTGGGCGGGCCTCCCGGCGTTACGGCGTCCAATGTGCACCTGGCGCCGGGCGAACTCGATCAGGCCGGGCTGCTGAAGGCGGCGGGCGAAGGCCTTCTGGTGACCGAGATGTTCGGCCCGTCGCTCAACGCCAATACGGGCGACTGGTCGGTCGGCGTCGCCGGTTTCGCGATCCGCAACGGCGATCGCGGCGGGCCGGTCAGCGAGGTGACCGTCGCCGGCAATCTGAAGGACTTTTTCGCGCGCCTGGTTCCGGGCTCGGATCTGGAACTGGACGCCAGCACCAACGCGCCGAGCATTTTGATCGACGAGGTGTCGGTTGGCGGACGATAGCGCGGACCGCGATCTCATCGCTCAAGCGGCGCGCGACGCCGGCCGGCTGGCGCTGGCCTTTAAGGCCCGCGGCCTCACCGCCTGGGAGAAATCCAAGGGCGATCCGGTCAGCGAGGCCGATCTGGCGGCGGACAATCTGCTCAAAGAACGCTTGCGCCCGGCCAGGCGCGATTATGGCTGGTTGTCGGAAGAAACCACCGATGATCGCTCCCGGATTGACGCGGCGCGCAGCTTTGTCGTCGACCCGATCGACGGCACGCGCGCCTTCATCAAGGGCCGGCCGGAATTCGTCGTCTCCGTGGCGGTCATTGAGGCCGGCGCGCCGGTGGCCGCCGCTCTGTTCGATCCTTCAACCGACCGCCTGTGGGACGCCGTGCGCGGAAGGGGCGCGCGATTGAACGGCGCGCCGATCCGCGTTTCCGGTCACAAGCAGATCCGCGGCGCGCGCATCCTCGGCGACCCGGGCCGCCTGCCGACGCTCAGGGCGCTGGGCGCGGAGGCTTCGACCGTCAACTCAGCCGCCTTGCGGCTCGCCCTCGCCGCTCAGGGCGCCTATGACGCCGTGGTCGCCGAGCGCGCGAAATGGGACTGGGATCTAGCTGCGGGCGCGCTGATCTTCACCGAAGCGGGGGGCGTGATCACGTCGCGCAAGGGCGACGCGCTGGTGTTTAACGGCGAACCGCCGCGCCAGCCGGCGCCGCTGGCCGCTGGCCCGGCGCTGCACGCCTTGCTAAGAGAGCGCCTGAATCAAGGAGACACGTGATGAGCGATCACGAACAGCGCCAGCTGCTGCACCTGGTCATCGGCGGCGAGCTGAAGGACATCGGCCCCAAAGCCACCGAGTTCAAGGATCTGGACAAGGTCGATTTCGTCGGCGCCTATCCCAATTACGAAGAGGCCCGCGACGCCTGGCGCGCGGCCGCCCAACGCACCGTGGACAACGCCCATATGCGCTATTTCGTGATCCATGCCCACAAGCTGCTCAATCCCGAGCACGACTAGGAGCGCGCGCTGAGCGAGCCAGACGTCTCTCCCGCGCCGAACGCCGATCGGCCGCCGGCCGCAGAACCGGCCCCGCCGCCCCGGCCGCGCCGGGGCGTGATCGGCCGGCTGATGCGCGACTGGGTCGCGCCGAAATCGGGCCTTCTGGGATGGGGCGTATTCCTGTCGCTGATCACCGCGGCGGCGGGCTCCAGCTATGCCGGCGCCGTGCATCTGGCCTCCCAGCAAGTCGAAGCGCGCGATCCGGCGGTGATCTGGATGGCCCCGGCGTTGATTTTCGCCTTGGGCCTGGTGCGCAGCGTGAGCCTTTATCTGCAGACCGTGGCGACCAACCGGCTCGCCTTATCGATCATGCGCGACTTGCAGAACGCCATGTACGCCAAGCTGATGGCGGCGGATTTCGCGCGCCTGGGATCGGAAGCGACCGGCGCATTTGTTTCGCGCTTCACCAACGACATCACCATGCTGCGCGAAAGCCTGGTGCGGGCGGCGAACAACCTGACCCGCGACCTGTTCATGGTGATCGGCGGAATCGCCTGGATGGTCTGGATCGACTGGGCGCTCGCCCTTTTCGTGCTGGTGGTCCTGCCGCTGGCCGGTCAGCCGGTGCTGGCCATCGGCAAGGCCATCCGCCGGCGCGCCAACGAGGTTCAGGCCCAGGCCGGAGATGTCACCAGCTTTCTGGACGAAAGCCTGTCGGGCGCGCGGGTGGTCAAGACGTTCGCGCTGGAGCCCTACACGAAGAAGCGCGCCAGGGAACGCTTCGCCGAGCGATTCCGCCTGCTGCTGGATATCGCGCGCCAGCGCGCCAAGATCGAACCGGTGATGGAAGTCGTCGGCATGATCGCGCTCGGCGGCGTGTTCTCGCTTCTGGGCTGGCGCGCCATCAACGGCGAAGCCGACGTGGCCGACCTGCTCGCCATCATCGCCGCCATCTTGGTGGTCAGCCCCGCCGCCCGCGCATTGGCGACGCTCAATGGCGCGATTCAGGAGGGGCTCGCCGTGCTGGGGCGGACCTTCGAGCTGCTGGATGAGACCGAAAACGTCGTCGATAAGGCCGACGCCAAGCCGCTGGAGCTGAAATCCGGTTCCGTGAAGTTCGAAGATGTCAGCTTCGGCTATGGCGAAGACAGCACCGCCGTCTCCAGCATCGATCTGGAGATCGCGCCAGGCCAAACCGTGGCGTTGGTGGGTCCGTCCGGCTCGGGCAAGACCACGTTGATGAATCTTCTCGCGCGGCTCTATGACCCGCAGACCGGCCGCATCCTGATCGACGGCCAAGATATCCGCGGCGCCAAGCTCGCCTCGGTGCGCGGCGCCCTCGCCCTGGTCAGCCAGGACGTCACCCTATTTGACGACAGCGTGCGCGCGAATATCGCGCTGGGGCGCATGGAGGCGGATGACGACGCGATCCTGGCGGCGGCGAAGGCGGCGGACGCCCACGACTTCATCGAAGGCCTGGACGGCGGCTATGACGCCCCGGTCGGCCCCAAGGGCGGAAATCTGTCCGGCGGGCAGCGTCAGCGCATCGCCATTGCGCGCGCGGTCCTGAAGGACGCGCCGATCCTGCTGCTCGACGAAGCCACCAGCGCGCTGGACGCCCAGTCAGAAGCCCGCGTCCAGGCGGCGCTCGACCGTCTCAGCGAAGGGCGCACCAGCCTGATCATCGCGCACCGCCTCGCCACCGTGCGGCGCGCCGATCTGATTTTGGTGATGAAGGACGGGGCGATCGTAGAGCGCGGCGATCACGACACCCTGCTGGCCAGAGGCGGGCTATACGCCGAGCTATGCCGCCTGCAGTTCAGCGACTAGGCCTATTCGCGGCGCAGGATCTTCTCGGTCAGGACGCTGCCCCACCAGCTGGCCATGAAGCTGTCATGGACCGCCTGGCGGTCATACTCGGTGCGCACCCAGTGCAGAAAATCGATCGGCTCGCGCTCGTTGCGTAACCGGTAGGTCTCGAAGAAATGGTCGAGCATGCCGGTCTTGCCCTGCTTCACATGCAGGTATCTGAAAGACAATTGCTCGATGGCCTCTTCAAACGGCAGTTTCTCGTGCAGCAGCTTGTACATCACCGCGACGATGCCGGCCCGGTCCGCGCCGGACTTGCAGTGCATGAAGGCCGGATAGGCGATCTCGTCGAAGACCTCGATCAGGCGTTCGATCCGCTCCACAAAGGGCGCCTCGCGCGAGCCCCAGGGCAGGTCGATGATGTCCAGGCCCAGCTCCCGGCAGGCATGATGCTCAAGATCGTAATAGTGCCGGCCCGGCTGCGTGCCGCGCAGATTGAGGATGGTCTTAAACCCAGCCTCTTTAAGCTCGGCCAGGCGTTTCGGGCTCGGCTGATTGCCGCGCCACATCTCGCCGCCGACGCGGTGCATGTTGTGAAAGCTCACCCGCAAGACGCCGTGATCGCCCCACATCAGGCCCTGCATGGCGCGCTTATAGTCCGCCGGATCGGTCAAATCATAGGTCATTGCGGCGCAGGAGTTAGGCCGCCTTTCGCTTCCGCGCAATGCATCAGCGCCGCGCGCCATGCTTGACGCGAGCGGCCCGGGACGCGAAGCAGCGGTTGGAGATGGTCAAATCGCTTCTGAAATCCGGGCCCGTTCAGGCTGTGATCGGCACGCTGCTGGGCGGCTATATGGGCTTTGTCGGCGCCACGACCCGGTTTGAGCGGATCGGGGTCGAGCATATCGAGCCGATCCGTGAGGGCGGCGCAGGCCTGATCGGCGCCATCTGGCACAGTCGCATCATGCTCAGTCCTGCAATCTGGCCCAAGGGCGCCCAGCCGCCCAAAGTGCTGATCTCCCGGTCCGGCGAAGGCGATGCGATCGCGCGCGCCGCCGCCGTCAACGGCGTCGGCGCCATCCGCGGCTCCTCGCTCAACTTGAAAAAGCGCGAAAAGTCCAAGGGCGCCATGAGCGGCTTCCGGGAAATGGTGCGCTTCATCCGCGGCGGCGGCTGCATGGCGATCATGCCGGACGGACCGCGCGGACCGCGCATGCGCATCGGGCTGGGTCCGCTGATGATCGCCCAGATGAGCGGCGCGCCGATCGTGCCGGCGACCTGGTCGGTGCGCTGGGGGAAGACCTTCAGCAGTTGGGACCGTTTCATTCTGCCCTTCCCGTTCGGCGAGGGCGTCATCGCCTATGGCGAGCCGGTCACCGTGCCCAAAGACGCCGACGCCGAGACGCTGGAAGCGCTTCGAGCGGAACTGGAATCAAGGCTGATCGCCCTGACCCAGGACGCGGATCAGCGGTGTCGGCGCGAGCGCGTCGAACCGGCGCCGGCGCGATCATGATTTCCACCGGCATCACCCTGGGCCTGCCGCTCTACCGCCTGGCGACGACGTTGGGCGCGCCGATGCTGAACGGGCTATTGAGCAAGCGGCTCGACGCGGGCAAGGAAGACCCCGAGCGGATCGAGGAGCGCCGCGGCGTTGCAAGCCTTGACCGTCCAGACGGCCGCCTCGCCTGGCTTCATGCCGCCAGCGTCGGAGAAAGCCTGGTGGCGTTGAGCCTGGCGGAGGGCCTGACCGAAAGATTTGACGATCTGTCCGTGCTGATCACATCGGGCACCCGGACCTCCGCGGCTTTGATCGCGCAACGGCGCGTGGCGCGAACCGTTCACCAATACCCGCCGGTCGACCGTCCAGCGTGGGCGCGGCGCTTCCTGGAGCATTGGCGGCCCGATCTGGCGATCTTCACCGAAAGCGAGCTTTGGCCGAATCTGATCACGCAGACAAAAGGCGCCGGCGCGCCGCTTGCGCTGGTCAATGCGCGCATGAATGACAAGTCGCTGCAAAGCTGGTTGCGCTGGCCGGCCACCGCGATGGCGGTGCTGAACAGTTTTGAATGGATCGGAGCGGCCGACGAACGCACGCAGTCCGGCATGTCATTGCTGACCGATCGTGAGATACCGCTGGTCGGCAATTTGAAGCTGGAGGCTGGTCTGCCGGAACCGTCTTCAGGCGACCTTGCGGACGCGCGAACCGCGATCGGCGGCCGCCCCGCCTTTATCGCCGCCAGCACCCATGCCGGCGAAGAGGCCCTGATCGCCGACGCGCACAAGCTGGTCCGGAATCAGCACCCCGACGCCCTGATGATCCTGGCGCCACGTCATCCGGACCGGGCCGATGAGGTCGCCGCCATCCTGACAAACGCCGGTCACAGCCTGGCGCGGCGATCAAAAGGCGAAACGCCAGGCGCAGACACCGCCGTCTGGCTCGCCGACACGCTCGGCGAAATGGCCGTGTGGTATGGCGCCGCGCCGACGGCGCTGATCTGCGGCAGCTTCATCGCCGCCATTGGCGGACACAATCCCATTGAAGCCACCCGCGCCGGCGCATGCGTGATCACCGGCCCGCATGTGGACAGTTTTGCGGACATCTACGCCGCCTATGACGCCGAGAATGCGCGACACGTCGCCGACGTTTCGCCCAGCGCGATCGCCGAGGCCGTCACGCGGGCCTGGGCCGACGGCCCGGCCTTGCTGGACGCCGGCCGCGCCGCGCTCGCCAGCCTGCCGGGCGGGGCGCGGGCCAGGACCCTGGATGCGCTCGCCCATCTGCTCGAAGATCGGAGGCCGTCATGAGGCCGCCCCCCTTCTGGGACACCGACGCGCCGCGCAGCTCGGCGCAGCTGACCCGGGCGCTGCTCAGCCCGCTGGGCTGGATTTATGCCGCCGCCACCGCACGCCGCATCGCCCGGACCACACCGGCGCCGGCGCCCTGCCCGGTCATCTGCGTGGGCAATCTGACCCTGGGCGGCACGGGCAAGACGCCGGTCGCCATCGCCATGATCGAAGCGGCGCGATCCCTGAACCGAAAGCCGGCGGCCCTGACCCGCGGCTGGAAAGCCAGCCTGGTCCCGCCCGCCAAGGTCGATGCGGCGATTCACAGCGCAGCCGACGCGGGCGATGAACCCCTATTGCTGGCGCGCGCCGCGCCCACCTTCATCGATCCGGGCCGCATCCAGGGCGCCGCGATGGCGACGAACGAAGGCGCAGACCTGATCGTGATGGATGACGGCCATCAAAACCCCAATCTTGAAAAGACGCTGTCCGTGGTCGTCGTCGATGCGGTTTCAGGCTGGGGCGCCAATAAAGTGTTTCCGGCCGGTCCCCTGCGCGAACCGGTGGCGACCGGCCTGGCGCGTGCGGACGCAGTCATCCTCATGACGCCGGCGCCGGACTTTGAACCGGACTATGCAGCGCTGAAGCTCGCTAATCTGGAGATTCCGGTGCTGCGCGCCTGGCTGGAGCCGGGCGAATCCCCGCCGCCGGGCAAGCTGCTCGCCTTCGCCGGGATCGGACGGCCGCAAAAATTCTTCGACGCCCTGAAAACGGCGGGCGGCGATCTCGCGGACGCGGTGAGTTTTCCGGACCACCACCCGTTTTCACGCGGCGATATCGCCCGCCTGCGCGATCTCGCGGACGCCCATGGCGCCCGGCTGATCACGACGGAGAAAGACTGGGTCCGATTGCCGGGCGACGTCCAGGGCGCGGTCGCCGCCTGGCCGGTCAAGGCCCGTTTCGCGGACCCGGCGCATCTTTCCGCCCTGATCGAAACTGCGGTGGACCGCTTTGAAGCGGCGCGCTAGGCAATCGGCATGAGTTTTCTCAATTCCCTTGGATTTCGCGCCGAAGCGCTGGGCTGGGACGCGTATCAGGGTCTGTTCCGATCCATGTCGCTGGAGCGCGCGAGCGATTTTGGCGCGGCGTTGTTAAAGCGCGTCGGGCCGATGACCGGCGTGCAGCATGTGGCGCGTGTGAATATGCGCATCGCCTTTCCCGAAGCCAGCGAGCGGGAGTTGAACGCGCTCCTGGTGGAGATGTGGGACAATTTCGGCCGGCTGCTGGGCGAATTTCCCAACACGCACCGCTTCGATTTCTCGCCGGACAGCGATCAGATCGAGACCGAAGGCACGGAGATCCTCGCCGAATTGGACCACCAAGGTCAGCCCGCAGTGCTGATCGGCGGGCATTTCGCCAATTGGGAGCTGATGGCGGCCGTGATCGTGCGCCATATGCGCGATTGCCGCATCACCTATCGCCACGCCAACAATCCCCTCATCGACCAGCGCATCATCAATCAGCGCAAAGCCTATGGCATCCAAATCCTGGCGCCCAAGGGCGGCCATGGCGCGAAGGAGATCATGGCGGCGCTCAAGGCCGGAGCCTCCGTGGCGCTGATGAATGATCAGAAGATGAATGACGGCGTCGGCGCGCCGTTTTTCGGGCGCGAGGCGATGACGGCGTCCGGTCCCTCGCGCATGGCGCTTCGCTATGATTGCCCGCTGGTGCCCATGACTATAATCCGCAAGGACGGGCCCCGCTTCAAAATCAAGGTCCACGAGCCTTTGGACAAGCCGGACAAACAAGATCCGGACGCGATCCCGACCCTGGTCGCGCGCATCAACCGTTTTATGGAAGATGAGATCCGCCGCGCCCCCGCGCAGTGGTTCTGGGTCCATCGCCGGTTTGAAAAGCCGCTTTACCGCAAGGATGCGGCGTCCAGCTGAAGCGTTTCGCCTGGATCGATATAGCGGTTATGCCATTTGATCCGCCAGTCCAGATGCGCGCCCGTCGACCGGCCGCCGGCGCCGACCTCGCCGATCACGTCACCCTGGCTGACGACGTCGCCGACCTCGACGTCGACGGCGGACAGATGCAGAAAGGCGCTGGTGAAGCCCTGGCCGTGATCGATGAAGATCAGCCCGCCTTCCCAGAACATGTCGTCATCAGCCAGCGTCACCACGCCGCCCGCGGGCGCAAGCACGTCCGTGCCCGACGGCGCCGCGATATCGATTCCGTAATGGGGCCGGCTGCTTTCCTGATTGTTGTAGACGCGCTGTGAGCCGTAAACGCCGGTGATGCGGCCTTCGATCGGCATGAAGAAGCCGTCAGTGAAGCCGGCGCCGTCCCAGCGGGAGGTGTAGGCGGCGGCCTTGACGCGCCCTTCGCGGCGGCTGCGCTCGAGGTCTTCATCGGAGAGGCGATTAAAACGCGGCGGCGTGCCGTCGATACGTTGAATATTGTAGGCGCGTTGCTCGACCTCGAGAGAGGTTTGGAACACGGCGCCGTCGGCGCCGACGACACGCAGCGTGGTTGTCTCAGCCGCGTCGCGGTCATGGCCCAGAACGACCCAGCCCTGTTCGTCGGACGTCACCGTGATGTCGCCCAGGCTCACCTGGGCGCCGGGGTCCGTCCTGCACACCAGGGCGGCGCCCTGGCGATGCACGCCCGTGCATTCGATCGGCTGCCGGTCGGCCGCGTCCGTGGCCGCGTAGAGCGATGCTTCGATAAGCGCCGCCATGGGATCGGCGTCCGCCGGCGCGGATTGGGCGAGCGCAAGGCTCAGAAAGGCTTCCATCATGACTGCGGCTCCGGCGCGCCTGCAGGACCGCCATTGGTCTCCAGCCAGCGCCTCGTGGAGGCATGGGCGTCCACATAGGCCTCCTGCAATTCCGCGCTCCAATAGCGCAGGCGCGCGATCGGGATTTTCTCGCCCGTCACCGCGCACTGCACGTAAGAGCCGGGCTGCAGAATGAGATAATCGGCGTCGCCGTATTCCAGCTGCGCCTGGCCGGTGAAATCTCGATCGAAGGCGTTCATGGGATCTCCAGTCATGGCCGCACGCTATCATGGCTCGGCGCCTGCAAAAAGCGTGCGGCGCTTGACCGACTCAGCGCCCCTCGCGAGGGTGAGGCATGCCCGACATTCGCCGCCTGAGCCCTGAAACCGTCAACCGGATCGCCGCCGGCGAAGTCATTGAACGCCCGGCCTCTGCGGTTAAGGAGCTGGTGGAGAACGCGCTGGACGCCGGCGCGCGGCGCATCGATGTCGCGATTGAGGGCGGCGGCCTGACCCGCATCGTCGTCGAGGATGATGGCTGCGGCATGAGCCGCGATCAGCTCGCCACCGCGGTGGAGCGGCATGCAACGTCCAAGCTGCCTGTCGGCGACGACGGTGCGGACGATCTCTTGAACATCGCCTCCATGGGATTTCGCGGCGAAGCCTTGCCGTCCATCGGCTCGGTGGCGCGATTGACGCTCACCACCCAGGACCAGGAGCTGGGCGAAGCCTGGGAGCTGAGCGTGGAGGGCGGCGAGCAGGCGGGCCCCCGCCCCGCCCCGTCCCTGGGCCGCCGCGGCACGCGGGTGCAGGTCGCCGATCTCTTCTACGCCACGCCCGCGCGCCTGAAATTTCTCAAGAGCGAGCGTGCGGAAAGCAATGCGGTCGCCGATGTGATCAAGCGCCTGGCGCTGGCGCGCGCCGATGTCGGCTTCTTTCTGACCGTGGAGGGCCGCAGCCGGGTCAGCGCGCCGTCGGAAGATCACGGCGATCCCGTCGAAGCGCGCAAGGCGCGCCTGTCGGCGATTCTGGGTGGAGATTTCGGCGAGAACGCCCTGGTGATCGACCAGGAACGCGAGGGCGTGCACCTGACCGGCCTCGCCAGCCTGCCGACCTATAATCGCGGGTCCAATCAGCACCAATTCCTGTTCGTGAACGGGCGGCCGGTGAAGGATCGCCTGCTGGTCGGCGCGGTGCGCGGCGCCTATCAGGATTTCCTCGCGCGGGACCGCCATCCGGTGGTCGCGCTTTATGTGGATCTGGCGCCCGGTCAGGTGGACGTGAACGTCCACCCCGCCAAGGCCGAAGTGCGCTTTCGTGACGCCGGTCTCGTGCGGGGCCTGATCGTCGGCGCGTTGCGCCATGCGCTGGCGGGCGCCGGACATCGCGCCTCGACGACCGTCGCCGGCTATGCGCTGGGCCGGGCTCAGCCCCAGTCCACGCCTTCCGCCCCGCCGCTGGCGCGGGCCGGCGGCTGGTCGACCCGGCCCTCGGCGGCCTGGGAGCAATCCCTGGCGCAAACCGCCGCCGCCGACCTCGCGCCCGGCATGTCCGCACGGGTGGAACCGGATTTTGAAGGCGAGCCTCTCGCACCCGGCGGCCCGGGGGCGCCCGACGCAGCGCCCGAACCCCCGGCGGACTTCCCGCTTGGCGTCGCACGGGCCCAGGTGCACGCGACCTATGTGATTGCCCAGACTGAAGACGGCCTCGTCATCGTCGATCAGCATGCGGCGCACGAACGCCTGGTCTATGAGCGTATGAAGGCGCAGCTCGCCGAAACCGGCGTCGCGCGCCAGGCGCTGTTAGTGCCGGAAATCGTCGACCTGGACGAAGCCGAAGCGCGCCGCGTGCTGGAGCGCTCAGATCAGCTCGCCGAGTTGGGACTCGTCATCGAGCCTTTCGGCGCAGGCGCGATCGCGGTGCGTGAAGTGCCCGCACTCTTGAAGCGCCTCGACGTTCAAGGCCTGATCCGCGACCTGGCGGACGAGCTCGCCGAGTATGACGAAGCGCTCTCCCTTAAGGAGCAGCTGGAAGAGGTCGTCGGCACGATGGCGTGCCACGGATCCGTGCGTTCGGGCCGGCGTCTGACGGGGGAAGAAATGAACGCGCTGTTGCGCGAGATGGAGGCCACGCCCCATTCCGGCCAATGCAATCACGGCCGCCCCACCTATGTGGAGTTGAAGCTGGCGGACATTGAGCGATTGTTCGGGCGACGGTGATGGGACGTCGTCATTAACGCGATGTCGACAGACCTGCGGCTAGCGTGACCACGTTGAGTTTCAAGTTCGCCCGTCACCCTTCGCTTAGTTGATCCGCTCATGATTGCAATTGACCGTCTTCCGGCCCTTGGATTGGCGCTGACTGCGCCGCTTGTGGCGATTGCCCTGATCACCGCCAATTTGTTGACGACGCTGTCCTTGGAGAACGCCCGCATCCATGACGGCGAGGCCGTCGCCGAATTTGCGGCGCGCGCCACGGTCGTGCTGGACGACTTGCAGGCTGAACGCGCCAACGCCGCCTATTTGCTGATCAATGGTGAGGAGGAATCCCGCCACGCGTACGAAGATCGCTGGCCGGCGCTGGACCAGTCGATCGCCACGCTCCTGCAGCTGGGCGAAGCTGAACGGACTTCGGCCGTTTTCGCCGGCGACCGCGGTGAACGGATGCGGGACACTTTCGCCGACTTAGACCGCATCCGATCGGACGTCGTTGGCGGCGAGATTGGCGTTGCGCCGGCCACCGACCGGTATGCGGTGATGATCGACGCCTATATCGACACCTTCGGACGCCAGCTCAGCCGCTATACCGGCCAGACCAATTTCATTGCGAGCTTCACCGCCCTCGCACGCCTCCATGATCGCGCTGCGATGGAAACCGGCGCGGGCCTGTTTGGTTACGCCTTCGGCGAGGTGGGACGCGATCGCGCCGAACTGATCATTTCGAGCAGCGCTGAGCAGCGCGCCCATACGGAGCTGTTCCGCTCCAGCGCGGGTCCGGTTTGGACCGCCGAACTGGACAGCCTGATCGCGCGCCTCGACCGGCCCGAGCTCACGGAAGCCAGACATCACCTCATCGAAGCTGGCTTCTCCGGCGCCGCCCCTGATCCCACCCACCGTAACTGGTGGCGTGAAACGCGCATTCCGCTGCACTACGATCTCTCGGTTCTGCGCAATCGCTACGCTCAGGACGGGGTGCGCGCCGCCCTGTCAGACGCGCGGGCGCAGCGTGATGCGGTGATCCGCATGGCGTTGATCCAGCTCTTTCTGATCGCGTTGGCGCTTGCGGCGAGCCTTATCGGCCTGGCTCAGCTGGCGCGCGGGGCTTCAAGCGCCGACGCCAAGTCAACCACGAAGGTCGAGCCTCACCTCACCCCCGCCGAGTGAAAAACCGCACCGTCGTCTCGCCCGCGCCCAGCTGATCGACTTCGTGCCAGCCCGGCGTCTCGTTCAGCTTGACCCGCGCGCTTTCCTCCAGCACGGCGACGGCGTGGTCTGACAGCCAGCCGCCCTGTACAAGCCGCTCGAGCGCCAGCTCGCCCAGGCCCTTGCCATAGGGCGGATCCAGAAAGGCGATATCGAAGGGCGCGCCGACTTTTTCCGGCTTAGCGCCCAGATCGGTCGCGCTGCGCCTGTGCAGCTTAGTGCAGCCGTAAAGCTGCATGCTCTCCACATTGGTCCGGATCGCGCCGCGGGCGGCCGGATCAATTTCAACGAAAAGCGCGAAGCCCGCCCCGCGGCTGATCGCCTCCAGGCCCAGCGCGCCGGAGCCGGCGAAAAGGTCGATGACACGGGCGCCGCTCAGATCCGGCGCCCAATCGGCATGGGTCAGCTTGTTGAACACGCTTTCACGCACCCGGTCCGTGGTCGGGCGGGTCCTGTCGCCTTTGGGCGCGTGGATGGTGCGCCCCCTATGGGCGCCGGCGACGATGCGCACCGCCTTGTCCTTTGGGCGAAGCCGGCTTGCCGCGCCCGCCCGACGGGTTGCGGGGCGGCTTGGCTCCGGTCAGGTCGCCGGGCTCGGCCTTTTCGGCGCGGGCGGCGCGCCGGCGGGCCTTGTGGCCGGGTTCGGATTTCTGCGCCGCCTTGGCCCACCCCGCCTTGGCGCCGGCCGGTCTGGAGCGCGGTCTTGGCTTGGCCTTTGCGGTCCCTATGGGCCTGGCGACCGGCTCGGCGGTTTCGGCGGCGTGGCCGTCCGCATCCAGCGGGTAGAGCTTGCCCAGCTGATCGCGCAGCACGGACAGCTTCGTCTCGCTCACCTCGCCGCGTTTCAGGGCGCCCAGCTGGAAAGGTCCGTAGGCCACCCGCATCAGCCGGTTCACCGTGAGGCCGACATGATCAAGGACTTTGCGTACCTCCCGGTTCTTGCCTTCCTTCAGCCCGACAGTCAGCCAGACATTGGCGCCGGTGCGGCGATCCACGCTGACTTCGATCGGCCCGTAGGCGACGCCCTCCACGGTCACGCCGTCCGCCAGCGCCGCCAAGGTCTTTTCGTCGGCATTGCCGTAGGCGCGCACGCGATAGCGCCGGGTCCAGCCCGTAGCGGGCAATTCCAGTATCCGCGCCAGAGCGCCGTCATTGGTCAGCAGCAACAGGCCTTCGGAATTAAGGTCGAGCCGACCGACCGAAATCACCCGGCCCATATCCTTGGGCAATTCTTCAAACACCGTCGAGCGGCCCTCAGGGTCGCTGTGAGTGGTCAAAAGCCCCGTCGGCTTGTGGTAACGCCACACGCGCGTGGGCGGTCGCGGGCCCACCGGCTGGCCGTCAAAGGCGAGCTCATCGCCGGGCCCGACCTTCACGGCCGGGCTGGTCAGCGTCTTTCCATTCAACGATATCCGCCCGGCTTCGATCAGGCGCTCCGCCTCGCGCCGCGACGCGACACCGGCGCGCGCCAGCACCTTGGCGACACGTTCGCCGCCCTCGGCGTTGGGAGTGGGATCGGAGGTGTCGGTCAAGGAACCGTCTTCTTGAACTGGGCCGCCCGGCTTTACTCACGCGAAGCCGCAGGGCATGGGAACGGCCATGACATCTGACCGCGATCACCACTTTATGGGCCTGGCCCTGGCCCAAGCGCAAGCCGCCGCTGCGGCGGGCGAGGTCCCCGTGGGTGCGGTGGTCGTTGATCCCGAGACCGATGCGATCCTGGCGCAAGCTGGAAACGCGCCGATCTCCACCAGCGATCCGACCGGCCACGCCGAAATCCGCGCCATGCGCGCCGCCGCGTCAGAGCTGGACAACTACCGGCTGACGAAGCTGGAGCTGTTTGTCACCTTGGAACCGTGCGTCATGTGCGCGGGGGCGATCAGCCACGCCCGGATCGGACGCGTCATCTACGGCGCAACCGACCCCAAAGGCGGCGGCGTGGATCATGGCCCGCAAGTCTTCAAACAGCCGACCTGCCACTGGCGACCGCAGGTGACTGGCGGCGTGCGCGCCGAAGAGGCGAGCGACTTGCTGAAAACCTTCTTCAGGGCCCGGCGGCAGGCCTAGAGCCGCGCTGGCGCTCGCTTTCTCCCAGCACAGACGGCTGACGCCGGCCGGGCCGCATTTTCCGTGCTCGCCGAACGCGACCTTGTAGTATCCTCAAGACGAGGAGACTTTGAGATGCGGCTGCTGATCTCGCTCAGCGCTGTCTTGCTGCTTGCAGGCTGTTTCGCTTGGGAGACCGATGTCGAGCGCGGCGGATACGCGTTCGATCGCTATCGGCAGGACACCCAGAGCGGCGCCCATATCGGCATCCTCGCCGACACGCGTGAGATCGATGGCTTCATCTGCCGGGGCGAAGACTGGGCGCACTTTCGACCGGATTGGTCGCTGAGCGGCTGCTTTCTCGCTCAGCCCTATGCGATGGATCACGTTCAAATCGCGGCGGGGACATGGGTGATGCCGCACTCCGACCGCCTGGTGGTCGCCTTCCAGCAAGACACGCCCTGCCAAGGTCATGTCTGCAGCGGGACCGGCGGCGCCAAGGGCACTCAGACCTCCTTTTACCCGGACGGCCGCCTACGCGAATTCTTTCCAACCAGCACTGTGTCCATCAGCGGCGTGCAATGTCGCGCCTCGCCCTTCGCCAGCGTTCAGCTCCATGAGAATGGAGGGCTTAAACGCTGCACGGCGGCATTGGACGGGGAGATCGGCGGCGCCCCCTATCAAGCCGGTCAGATCATCACGCTCGACGAAACCGGCGCGCCCGGTTGATCTCTTAGGCCATTGGCCTGCGACCGCGCTTACAGCTTGCGCATCAGGCCGCCCAGCCCGAGCCGGTCAAGATAGGCGTTGACGTCGGTGGTGCGGGTCAGCTGGCGTACGCCGGCGGTTTCATTGCGGGAGATGATGCGCATTTCATTGCAGCGGTTCAGGATCATCTGGGCGTTGGAATTGAGCATGGCGGGTCTCCATTGGTTGAACGCGATATGCGCTCGCCCGCCCCGCTTCTGAAGCGCGAATTTCGCAATGCGCCTCTGCACAAATCGCATGGCGCGCCGGCAGATGTCGCAGGCGTGTGATTGATCCGGCCGCGGCGCGGCGATAGCGTCGCGCCATGACCCAGCAAATTCAGCATTTCGACGTGAAGGGCGGCCCGGAATTCGGCCGCGCTCACCTGCCCGCGCTGCGCGCCGCGCTCAAGGCCGCGCAGCTCGACGGTTTCATCATCCCGCACGAGGATGAGTATAACAACGAATACTTGCCCGCGAACGCCGAGCGCCTGATGTGGGCGACCGGCTTCACCGGCTCCGCCGGCGCCGCCATCGTCATGGCCGACCGCGCGGCGGTGTTCGTGGACGGGCGCTATACCGAACAGGTCAAGGCCCAGGTCGATCCGGACCTTTACGACTATGCCGATCTGGTCGAGCAGGGCGTGGCGGGCTGGATCAAGGATAATGGCCGATCCGGCGAGCGCATCGGCTTCGACCCGCGTCTGCATTCCCCGGACGCCCTCGCCAAGATCGAGGCGGCCGCCCAATCCGCGGGCGCCGAGCTGGTCAGCGTTGACGCCAATCCGATCGACGCCGCCTGGACCGACCGCCCGGCCGCGCCGCGCGCCAAGGTGACGCCGCATCCGCTGGATTTCGCCGGCGAAGCCCATGCCGACAAGCGGCGGCGCATCGCCGGGGATATCGAAGCGGACGGCGCGGACGCCGCGGTGATCACCGACCCCGCCTCCATCGCCTGGCTGTTCAACCTGCGCGGCGGCGACGTCGCCTGCACGCCTTTGCCGCTGGCGGCGGCCGTGCTGGAGAAGGATGGGCGCGCCACGCTGTTCATCGAGGACGAAAAGCTGACCGACGCGACTCGCGGACATTTGGGCAATGAGGTTGCAATCCGTCCGGAGACCGAGTTCGGCGAAGGCCTGAAGGCCCTCGCCGGCAGGACCGTGCGCGTTGACCCGGCGACCAGCTCGGTCTGGGTGTTCCAGATTCTTGAGGCCGCAGACGCGAAGCTGCAGCGCAAGGCCGATCCCGTCGCCTTGCCGAAAGCCTGCAAGAACGCCGCGGAGATCAACGGCGCCCGGGCGGCCCATGTGCGCGACGGCGCGGCGCTGGTGCGGTTTTTACACTGGCTGGACACCGAGGCGCAGTCCGGCGAGATCGACGAAATCGCCGCCGCCATCCAGCTGGAGACCTTCCGCAAGCAAACCCCGGAGCTGAAGGATATCAGCTTCGAAACCATCTCAGCCGCCGGGCCCAACGGCGCCTTCCCCCATTATCGCGTGAACACCGCTTCGACCCGCAAGCTCGAGCGCGGCTCGCTCTATCTGGTGGATTCAGGCGGCCAGTATGCCGACGGCACGACCGACGTGACCCGCACCGTGCCCATCGGCGAACCCACCGCCGAGATGCGCCGGCATTTCACCCTGGTTCTTAAAGGCCATATCGCCCTGTCGATGATCCGATTCCCCGAAGGCACCACCGGCGCCTCTCTGGACGCCCTGGCGCGCGCGCCGCTCTGGAATGAGGGCCTGGATTACGACCACGGCACCGGCCATGGCGTCGGCAGCTATCTGGGCGTTCATGAAGGCCCGCAGCGCATCTCCAAGGCGCCCAACACCGTCGCGCTGAAGCCCGGCATGATCGTCTCCAACGAGCCGGGCTATTATCAGGTCGGCGATTACGGAATCCGGATCGAAAACCTGCAATTCGTCACCGAGGCGGAGACCCTGCCCGGCGGCGACCGGCCCGTGCATGGCTTCGAGACCCTGACTCAGGCGCCGATCCACCGCGCGCTGATCGACCCCTCTCACATGACCCCGGCGGAGCTGGCCTGGCTGGACAGCTATCACGCGGGCGTGCGCGACAAGCTCTTGCCGCTGGTCGAGGGCGAGGTTGCAGACTGGCTGGTGCGGGCGTGCGAGCCCTTTTTCGGCGCCACGCCCTGATGCGTTCGGCGGCCCTGATGATCAGAGCCGCCGCGCTCGGCCTGTGCGCGCTGGCGCTGTCCGGCTGCTTCCTCAGCGAGGAGGAGCTGATCGGCTATTGGGGCGCGGACCGGCCGTTTGAGGAGGGCGTCTGGGCGCACTGGCCCACCCATCCCGACGGCACGGAGTGGGAGCGTGAAACCTGGCGCGGCGACGTGCAGCTTGAAAGGCGCCGCTACCGGTCTGAGATCGCCGACTTCCCCCACGAGGGCGCGCGCTTCAAACGGCTGCACGAGAATATCTATCTCGCCCAGATTCCGCGCGATGACGGCGTCGGCTACGGCGTCGCCTGGGTCTATGAGGCCGGCCAGGTCGTCAGCTATCACCAGCCCGATTGCGGCGCGCTGAGCGATACGGCGGTCGAAGAGGCCGGGCTAACGCGAGACCCGGAAGGGTTCTGCACCGTCTCAGATCTCGATCAGCTCGAAGCGGTGATGCGCGCTTATCTCGACGCTGTCGGCGAGGACATCAGCGTTGACGGCGTGTATCGGCAAGCGGGGTGAGCGGCGACAGGGTCCACGCCTCCTGACCGGGCAGGTCAGGAGGACGCCGGCGCCCCGTTTTTTCCAAACCGGCAACACTAACCCGCCATTCCACCCATTAATTCCACAATCCATTCATCCTATCTGTCCGGTCAACACAGACACCCCCAACACGGGAGAGACAGAAATGATCGACGTTCGTTCCTTCGACAGCCTGGGCGCCTTTCAGACCGACTGGCTGAACGCCAAACACCATTTCAGCTTCGGCCATTATCATGACGCCCAGCGCATGGGCTGGGGCGCGCTGCGGGTCTGGAATGACGATGAAATCCAGCCGCAGACGGGCTTTCCGCCTCATCCGCATGCGGAAATGGAGATCATCACCTATGTGCGCGACGGGGCGATCACCCACGAGGACAGCCTGGGCAATAAGGGCCGCACGGTGGCCGGCGACGTTCAGGTCATGAGCGCGGGTTCGGGCATTCGCCACGCGGAATACAATGTGGAAGACGAGCTGACGCGCATCTTCCAGATCTGGATCATTCCGGACGAGCGGGGCGGCGAGCCTTACTGGAACGCCCGTGAATTCCCGAAGGGCGAGCGCGCCGGAGAGCTGGTCGTGCTCGCGTCGGGCCGCAAGGGCGACGATTACGCTCTGCCGATCCGCGCAGACGCCCGGGTCCTGGGCGGCACGCTGGAAGCGGGTCAGACCACGACCTACGCGCTGGAGCCCGGCCGCCATGCTTATCTGGCGCTGGCCAAAGGCAAGGTGACCGTCAACGGAACCGAGGTCGGCGGCCGAGACGGCGCGGCAATCAAGGATGTGCACACGATCACCATCACCGCCGAAGAGGCTTCTGAAGTCGTGATGGTCGACTCCAAGTAAGCGGCGCCTTCCACCGCCTTAAAGCCCTGTTTAGCGGGCGGACGCGAAAGTGTCCGCCCGCCTTGTTTTGGAGCCTTCGTCATGGACCGCCGCTTGCCCGCGCTTGTCGCCCTGATCCTCGCCGTCCCGCTGTTGAGCGGATGCCTGATGGTCGCCGCTGTGGACACCGCAGCCGGCGTCGGCGGTCTGGCGATTGACGCCGGCGGCGCGGTCGTGGGGGCGGCCGGCGACGTCGCCGAGGGCGCGATCGACGTCGTCACCCCCGGCGATGGCGACCAGGATGAGGACGGCGCGCGCTGATCGCTATCCAAGCAGCGTCGGCAGCCAGAATATCATCGCTGCTCCGACAATCCCGACGCCGGTGACGGCGGCCGCGCTGAACACCAGAGCGGACGCCGCATGGCGCACGGCGGCTCCGCCCTTGTCGCGGGCATGCAGATAAGTCTCGAGGATCACCAGCGGCAGGACGTAGGAGCCGATGGCCAGGAAATAGTCAAAGGGCCCGTTGAGCATGGGGCCGACGCCAGGCATCGTCCCGCCGGTGATGATGAACCAGAAACCGAAGCCGACGCGGAAAAACCAGACCCCGCTGGCGACCATGAACAGACGCAGCGCCCAACGGTGGTGCCGGTCAAACCGGCGCTTCAGCGCATTGCGCACCGTATAGCCGGCGAAAATCAGGATCAGGATGGCGTTGACCGAGATGCCGATCTCATTGACCAATCCCGCCATCCCGCGCGACCAGGTCAGGTAGAGCCCGCCCAGGCTGATCAGCACCGCGGCCAGGGCGTAAGTGCGCCCGACCCAATGGTGAAACACCGGAAACCGCTTGCGAATCGCTGGGACGAATTGAAGCGGGCCGCCGACGCAGATGATGAAGGCGAGCAGCATATGGGCGAGGACGTTGAGATTGCCCAGCACATCCGCCTCGACAAAGCCGACGATCAAGCGCGCCGTCCAGGCCTCCCAATCGCCCGCAATCGCGGCGCCGCCGTAAAACAGAAAGATGTAGAGCGCGAAGGCGAACTGACCGAGCGCCGCCACTGAGAACCAGGTGACCGCCGACGCCTTAAGCAGGCCGCGCCCGGTCAGCTCTTCCGCCCGAAATCCCGCTGCACTTGAAACCATCGTTATTCTCCAACCAGAAAACGCCGCGCTGTCCTGCGCGTTGCGGTCAGAGTGGCGCGGGCGCCGATATGCGGTCCCGCCGGTTCGCAAATCGACCGGAATTGACGGCGAATCGGCAGGACGAGTCAGCAAAATCGCTCACCGATTTCCAAATCGGCCAGTGGCCTGCGCCCAAACCCGGCTAGGATCAGGCCTGCCGATCGAGCCTGCGCCGGGCGGCGTCGGCCGTGTTATGCTGTGCGCGTTGAATTGAAAGGCCTTGAAGCGGACCATGCCCGACCTGTCGCAGATTCAGCTCTTCGCCGCGGCCATGGTGGCCGGCGTGATCGCGCTGTCGCTCTGGCGCGGCCGTTTGGACCTGCTTGGCTGGACCTGGATCGCGTTTTGTCTTTCCGCCGCCTCCTCGCTTGTGATGCGAAGCCTGGGCGAGAGCGCCGGCCCCGTCGGATTTGTCCTTCTGGCGCCCGCATCCGCCACCTGCGGCGTGGCCTGGCTGCTGGCCCGCGCCATGTTCCGCGGGGCGCGGCCCTTCGACTGGCCTCATATCGCGATCGTGGCGGTGATCGCGGCGGTCAATCTCGCCCCGTCCGGGGCGTTCGGCGAAATGCTCGGAAATCTGCAAAATCTCCTGGCCTCCGCCGTGATCGTACTGACGCTGTGGGAGGCCGCGCGCGGCTGGCCGCAGCTCCAGTCCAGCGCGGAAAAGCGCATGCGCGGCTTCTATCTGGCCGTCACGGCGGCCGCCGTGCTGGTGGCGGTCGTCTGGCTGCGCGAGCCCGCCGGGCCGGCCTGGCTTGACGACGCCGTGGAGACCAGCGCCCTCATCGCCGTGACCATCACCGCCGCCCTGTGCGTCTGGTTTCGGCGCCGCCATCCGATCTCGGTCGGGACAGACCAGCCCGCCAGCTCCAACACGGCGCGCGCGCTCGATCCGGAAATTCGCCATCTGGGCGCGCGTCTGGACTCCGTGGTGCGCACCGAAGCGCTTTTCCTGAACGGCGATTTAAAGGTCGCTGACCTCGCCCAGACTCTGCAAGCGCCGGAATACAAGGTCACGCGCGCCATCACCGGCGCGCTCGGCGCGGCGAATTTCAATCAATATATCAATCGCTACCGGGTCGATTGCGCACGGCGGCTGATGGCGGAAGATCCCGGCCGCTCGATTCTTGCGGTGGCCTTCGACAGCGGCTTCGCCTCCCTCGGGCCGTTCAATCGCGCCTTTAAAGCGATCACCGGACAGACCCCGCGGGCCTATCGCGCCAGCCTCGATGCGTCAGCCGTGAAGAATGTCGCAAACGCCTGACGCGCATAATCGTGATGCGTCTGGTCGCCGGACCTGTGATAGTGTTGCGCGCCTGGGGGGCTGAGACAGCGGAGGAATCCAGCCATGCAACCTGTTCGACTATTGTTCGCCCTTATTGCGAGCCTGGTCCTGAGCGCGACGGCCCAAGCGGCCCCGATCACCCTGGAGCCGGTCCAGATCGGCGAGAATTTGGCCGAAAAGACCGAGGAGTATGGCGCCCGCGACGTGGAGCGCCTGATTGACGAGCTGACCGAAGCTGTCACCCGGCGCCTGGAGCGCGACGGCCATGACGTCGTCATGGACGCCGGTGCGATACGCGTCGCCATCACGCTCGAAGACGCCTGGCCGAACCGGCCGACCAGCGAACAATTGGGCGATCGTCCAGGATTGTCCCTGCGCAGCCTGTCCCTTGGCGGCGCAAGGGTCAGCGCAACGCTGTACGACGCCGCCGGGTCTCAGATCGGCGAAATCAATTATAGCTGGCGCACCCATGACATCTCGGACTCCGTGGGCCGGGCCACGTGGACCGACGCCGAGCGCACCTTCGACCGGTTTGCGCGCAATCTGTCTGCGGAGCTGTCACGAAGCGCCAGCTAGGCTTACGGCGCGCCGATCCATTTATGGGTCTGCAGGCTGAGCCGCCATTGCGGATGCTTGAGGCAGTATTCATAGGCCGCTTGGGCGTTCTCGGCCTGCCGTGGTCCGTCCATGGGCTGGAGCCGGAATTCCTTGAAGTCGAGGCCGGTGAATTGCTCCGGCGGCGCATCCGGCTGGGGATAGACCAGCTTCAGCTCATGCCCACGGGTCTGCTTGAGCGGCGCGGTTGATTTGGGGCTGACGCAGATCCAGTCGATGCCGTCAGGCGCCTTGATCGTGCCGTTCGTCTCCACGGCGATCTCGAAGCCGGCGGCATGGAGCGCCTTGATCAGCGCCGCGTCCAGCTGCAGCAGCGGTTCGCCGCCGGTGCAAACCACATAAGGCGAGCCGCCGCCCGGCCACAGGGCGGCGACAGCGTCGGCGAGCGCATCCGCATCGGCGAATTTGCCGCCATTGACGCCATCGGTTCCAACGAAATCAGTGTCGCAGAAATTGCAGACCGCCGTGGCGCGGTCGCGCTCCAGACCGCTCCAGAGATTGCAGCCGGCGAAGCGCAGAAAGACCGCCGGACGTCCCGCCTGCCCGCCTTCGCCCTGGACGGTGAGGAACATCTCCTTGACCGAATAGGTCATGCGGCCGCTCCAGCCCGCCAGTCGCGCCATCCATTCTTGCGCAGCTCGCAGGCCGGGCAGCGTCCGCAGCCATAGCCCCACTCGTGCAGCGCGCCGCGATCGCCGAGATAGCAGGTATGGGTGTGATCCCGGATCAGCGCGACCAGCGCCTCGCCGCCCAGATTGTGCGCCAGCGCCCAGGTCTCTCCCTTGGTGAGATGCATGAGCGGCGTCTCGATCCGCATCGGGCGGCCAAGGCCCAGGCTGAGCGCTTGGGCCTGGGCGTTCAGCGTATCCTCGCGGCAATCGGGATAGCCGGAATAATCCGTCTGGCACATGCCGCCGATGAGCACGGACAGGCCGCGCCGCATGGCGAGCGCCGAAGCGACGGTGAGGAAGACCAGATTGCGCGCCGGAACAAAGGTGGTGGGAAGCCCGTCATCGCGAAACCCGATCTCGGCCTCGCGCGTCAATGCGCTTTCAGCCAGATCGCCATAGCCGGACAGGTCCACGACCCGGTCCTCGCCAAGCTTGTTCGCCCAGTCCGGAAACTGCTCCGCCATCGCCGCGCGGACAGCCTGGCGGGCGTCCATCTCGACATGATGGCGCTGGCCGTAGTCGAACCCGACGGTCTCAACACGGTCAAACCGGCTCAGCGCCCACGCGAGACAGGTCGCGGAATCCTGCCCGCCGGAAAACAGAACCAAAGCGGCGGTCTTATCTGCGGGATTGGACGCGGTGCGGGTCATGGCGTGGTATATTCTATTTCAGACGCCTAACCGCAAGGAGATCGGCCATGACGGCTGCGCATAGCGCCATGGGACTCTTGTACACCACCTGGCCGGACGCTCGAACGGCGGAGGACGCGGCCGAGGTGCTATTGAGCGAGCATCTGATCGCCTGCGCCAACATCCTGGCGGAATCGCGGTCCATCTATCGCTGGAATAATTCAATCGAGCGCAGCCACGAGACCATCGTGCTGTTCAAGACCAGCGCCGCCAAGGCGGACGCCGCGCGCACCCGGATCGCCCAGCTTCACCCTTATGACGAACCCGCGATCCTTGATCTTGCAGTCGGCGAGACGGGCTCTTCGCGCGGCTTTCTCGATTGGGTGAACGCAGAAACCGGCGGCCCTCCCGGTTGAAACGGATGACAGCAGCGTGAAGTTTCAATGACACCCGGCTGAGGTTAACTGCTCGGTAGCGGTCTGGCGCGCATGGCTGGCTTATCCGGGGCGCCGCGCGCCTGAAAACGCCAGATTATTCACCCGTCATGAGCCGCACGGTCCGCACGCTTCTGCAAGACGCGCCCCAACTTGACCCGACCGTCACCGGCGGATCGGTCTATGACCTGTTTTCGGAAGATCCGGAATTGCTGGTCTGCGCGGTGGTGGAGAACAAGCGGCCCATCGGGCTGGTGGCGCGCAACGCTTTCTTCCTGCGCATGGCGGACACGCACGGCCGCGCCTTATTCGGCAAGCGCCCGATCACTTTCGTCATGGACAAGGACCCGCTCATCGTCGATGTGGGACGACTGGTGTCCGAGGTGAGCCGGCACATTCTCACCGATCGCAACTCGGCCCTGTTCGACGGCTTCATCATCACCCAAGAGGGCGAATATGCCGGCGTCGGCACCGGCGTCGCGCTGATGAAGATTCTCCAGACCGAGAGCGAAGAACGCAATCGCAAGCTTGTCGCCCTGGCCGAACAGCTTGGCCGCGCGCGGATCGAGGCCCTGAGCGCCAACCAGGCGAAGTCTGAATTCCTCGCAACCATGAGCCACGAGATTCGCACGCCGCTTAACGGGGTGCTGGGCGTCACTCAGATGCTTCAGGACAGCGGACTTGACGAAGAGCAGGCGCGCCTGGCTAAGACCATCCGAACCTCTGGCGAGGTGCTGCTGCGCATTCTCAACGATGTCCTGGATCTCTCGAAAATCGAAGCGGGCAAGATGGACCTTGAGCCCGTCGATTTCGACGCCGCCGAGCTGGTCCAAGCCAGCGCGAGCCTGTGGCGGCCGCGTGCGGAGGAAAAGGGACTCCGATTCACCGTCGCGCAGTCCAAAGACGGCGCGAAGCGGCTCCATGGCGACCCAGTTCGCATCAAGCAAGTGTTGTTCAACCTGATCGGCAACGCCATCAAATTCACAAGCGAAGGCTCGGTGGAGACGCAGATACGGGTGTTGCCGCTGACGCCAGGTCGCTGCGTGCTGCGCATCGAGGTCGAAGACACCGGATGCGGCATCCCGAAAGACGCCCAACCGAAACTCTTCACCGCCTTTACTCAGGCTGACGGCGCCACGAGCCGCAAGTTCGGCGGCACCGGCCTCGGGCTGACGATCTGCAAGCGCCTTGTGGAGCTCATGGGCGGCACGATCGGTTTCGCAAGCGAGCCGGATCGGGGATCGACCTTCTGGTTTGAAGCGCCCCTTAAGATCGCGGCGTCGCCGCGGCGGACAGCCGCTCCTTCAGACCCGACTGGCTCGCATGCTCCCCAGGCCCGACGCCGAGACGCCGGCCCCCGCATCCTGGTTGCCGAGGATAATCCCATCAATCAGGAAGTCATTCGCGGCTTCCTGAAGTTCCGGGGCTGGACCTGCGACCTCGCCGAGGACGGAGCGAAAGCGGTCGAAGCCTTCGATGCCGGCGGCTATGACCTGATCCTGATGGACATTCAGATGCCGGGCATGGATGGGTTCGAGGCCACGCGGCGCATCCGCACGCTGGGCGATCGCGGCGCAAGTCTCCCCATCATCGCTCTGACCGCAAACGCCATGCGCGGAGATGATCGCCGCTGCCTGGCGGCGGGCATGAACGGCTATATCTCCAAGCCCATCGACCGGCCAAGATTCTTCGCAGAGATTGACCGGGTGCTTGGCGCGGACTCCGGGTCGCCGGAACAAGCCGCGGCGGGCGCCGCCTAGCCTCCGTGGCGGTCAAGTCCAGGAGGCGGCGGCAGGTCTTTGCTGGCGAACGCGATGACCTTGAACAGCTCACCCATTTCCCCAGGTGCGACCAAGCGCTCCAATTGCCGCTGGATTCGGCCCTGCGCCGCGCGATCGCGGCCGCGCGCCAACGCGGCCGCGCGGGTTTCGACGCCCAGCCCCGTCAGGAATTCCCCTTGCCCCATCGGGCCATAAACATCGAGCCCGGCGCCGAGGCCCAGCTTCGCAAGGCGGTCGAAATCCACCCAGGCGGTCAGGTCAGCGCCGCCCGGCGTGGTCAGAGGGTCGACCTTTTGATGCTTGGAGATGGCCTGCAATGTATCGCCTGTCTCCGGCCGCGCCGATCCGTAATCGATGAAAAGCGCATATCCTGGCGACGACTTGAGGCGGTCGGCGACCGCCTCGACGAGGGGCGCGTCCGCGGCCCTGAGCTCCACCAGCGCGCCGTCAGGCTCGTCCTGCAATTCCGGTGCGATGAGCGCCAGATCCGCAGGCGACAACGGACCGCCAAAGACAAAAGCGAATTGATCGTCGTCCTCGGGAGCGAACCCGACAAGGCGCTCGCGCCAGACCCCGCGATGTTTCACCGCCTGGCGTATCGGCAGGCAGTCCAGAAACTCATTGGAGACGATCAGGCTGGGGCCCGGCCCGACATCCTCCAGGCGAGGCCGCCAACGCGGTTGAACCGGCGCGCGGCCCAAAGTCCGGCCCTGCACCATCTTGAGCGCCGGGCTGGCTTCAATCAGGCTGACCTGGGCGGCCTCGACAAAGCCCGGTGCGGCCGCGCCGGCGCGCAAGGCGTCGTCCATCATGCGTCCGGTGCCCGGCCCCAGCTCCACCAGCTGGACCGGGTCCGGCGCGCCGAGCTGGCCCCAGCATTCCGCCGCCCACAGGCCGATGAATTCGCCGAACATCTGGCTGATCTCAGGCGCGGTGATGAAGTCTTTGTCCGCGCCGAGCGGATCCCGCGTCGCGTAATAGCCGGCCGCGGGATCAAACAGCGCTTCCGCCATGTAAACGGAAACCGGTATCGGGCCTTCAGCTGCGATCCGGGCCTTCAGCTGCGCCCGCAGAATCTCCAGCGGTCGGAACTCGTCCCGCGTTTCGCTGTTCATGCCGGCTTGGGTCCGCCGACGGCTTGCGCTTTCAGGGCGCGACGGATCAGCCAGGCGCCCAGCGCGATCATCGGCACGCAAAGGAGCATGCCCATGGTCACAAAGCCCTGTAGCGCTTCAGGCATGTGAATGTCGGGCTCGCGCACCAATTCCACCAGGCCGCGGAACAGGCCGTAGCCGGCGAGGAATACGCCGGTGGCCAGCCCGGGGCGGGCCAGCGCCTTGTGGCGATAGACCAGCCAGGCGAGCACCGCGAACAATACCGCGCCCTCCAGAAAGGCTTCATAGAGCTGGCTGGGGTGACGCAGGAGACATTCCGGGTCCGCCGCGAAACGCATCGCCCAGGGCACGTCGCTCGCCCGGCCCCAGAGCTCGCCATTGATGAAATTCGCCAAGCGCCCGAAAAACAGGCCGATCGGCGTTGCGGTCGCAACCGCATCCGCGACCCGCATAAGCGGCGCATTGTGGGCGCGGCTGGTGAAATAGATCGCCAGCGCCACGCCGATCAGGCCGCCGTGAAAGCTCATGCCGCCTTCGGTGATCCCGGTCAGCGCCCAGAGCGGATTGTCCCAAAGCGGGCTGTTATCGTCCCAGACCGCATAGAAAAGAACATAGCCAAGCCGCCCGCCGCCGATCACGCCGAGCATGATCCACAACGCCAAATCCTCAACAAAGTCTTTGGTGTAGGGCGCTCTTTGCGTGGCCTTGGACAGGCCCCATAAATGGTCGCGCGAGACCAGGCGCAGCACCCACCAAAGCCCCAGGAACAACCCCGCGATATAGGCGATGGCGTACCAGCGGATCGGGAAGGGTCCGACGCCGAAGAGCTCGGGAATGGTGAAAAGGACCGGATCGATCAGATCAAAGCTTGCTGGGCAGATTTGCATCACCATTCCTCGGTGCGGCGGGGCGCGGCGCCATGCGCGTTGCAAAGCGAAGGCCGCAAGACCTATATGAAGCCTACATAGCAGACCGAGCGGTGATGTCATGCAGTCGCGCAGCCCTTTATTCGCCGATCTGGCGGACCTTATGACCGACGCCTTCAGCGCGGCCCAAGCGGCCGGTGATGAGGCGCGCGCGGTGTTCCGCGCTCAGGCCGAACGCATGGCGTCGGAACTCGATCTGGTCAGCCGCGACGAGTTCGAAGCGATGCGCGCCAAAGCCGATGCGGCGGCCGCCGATGTCGAATCGCTGAAGCAGCGAATCGAAGCTTTAGAGGCGAAAGCCGCGGCGAAACCGGCGACGCGCCGGACAACCAGCAAGAAAAGCACGGCGAAAAAGTCATCCAGCTAAACACCTTGGCCTAATCAGGCTTGAAGCTGCTTGCGCGCCGGAGGCGGTGCAGCGTAGCGTCAAGTCAGTGCTGCGCGGTTTGAGTCGCAGCGCGGTCAGGGGGAGAGGATCACCATGGATCTCAACACCCAGGAAGTCAGCGAGGTCTTTGACCCGCTTGAATCCATCGAACAGGCGGTCATCGCCGATCAATACCCGTATGAACGCGACGAACTGGAACTGCATCTCGCCGCGCCGGGCTCATGGCGCGATCACCAGATCTGGTTCTCCTACAGGCCTGAGCTTGACGTCATTCATGTCTGCGCGAGCCTGGAGCTGAAGGTTCCGGACAATCGCTATCGTGAAGTCTGCGAGCTGGTCGCTCGTCTCAACGAACGGCTTTGGCTGGGTCATTTCGATATCTGGAGCGACGACCAATCGATCGTCTTCCGCCATGCGCTGACTCTGCCGGAGGCGGAAGGCGTCTCGGTGGCTCAGGCCTCCGCGCTTGTCGCAGCGGCCAAGGAGGCGGGCGAACGCCTCTACCCGGCCTTCCACTATCTGTTGTGGAGCGGCAAGAGCCCGGCGGAAGCCGTGTCAGCCTCCATGTTCGATACCGCGGGCGAAGCCTGATACGGCGATGTCGTCCCAGAACAGCCATGTCGTACTGATCGGCGCGGGCCGCATGGGCGCCGCGCTCGCGGCCGGCTGGCTGCGTCGCAAATCGTCCGGCGTGACGGCGGACACGCTGACTTTGATCGACCCCAGGCCCTCGGACGCCGCGCAGGCGCTGGCGGAGGAGTTCGGTGTCACGCTGGCCGCCGCAGCGGACGAGACCACGCTTAAACGCGCCGACACGCTCGTGGCGGCGGTGAAGCCCGCCTTGACGCCCGAAGTCCTCGCCCCCCTTGCAGAAGGGCTGAGCCCGAACGCGCTGGTGATCTCCATCGCAGCCGGCGTGCCGTTGCGGGTGGTTGAATCCGCGCTGCCCGACCGGCCCGCCGTCCGCGCGATGCCGAACACGCCCGCCTCGATCGGCAAGGGCGTCAGTGTCTGTATTGCGAATGATCGCGCCGGCCCGGCTGAACGCCGCCGCGCGGATCGCCTGATGAAGGCGGCCGGTGTCGTGGAGTGGATTGAAGACGAACGGTTGATGGACGCCGTGACCGCCGTTTCTGGCTCCGGACCGGCCTATCTCTTCCTCTTCTGCGAAGCTTTGGCGGCGGCCGGCGAAGCGGAAGGCCTGCCGCCGGAACTGGCCCGCAAGCTGGCGCAGGCCACGATTTCAGGGGCCGCCGCGATGCTGGAGGCCGGAGTCGGCGATCCGGGCGAGCTGCGCCGCATGGTCACCAGCCCGGGCGGCACGACCCAGGCCGGTCTTGATGTTCTCATGGGCGGCGCCGGGCTGCCGGGCCTGATCCGAAACGCCGTCGCCGCCGCGGAGCGCCGCGGCCGCCAGATCGGCGCGGCGAGCGGGTCTTAGGTCTCGTACGGCGTCACCGAGCGCAGCACCATCGAATAGGCTGACGCGGCAAGATCAGTGTCGACCCGCTCAATCGAGATACGCCCTTCCACCCAGACCGGCTCCCAGAGGCTGGCGAAGCGGACCGGCTCGGCTGAGCGAAGATAAACGATCTGATTGGGCGGCGGCGGCGGATAGTGCACGCAGGCGCCGTGAAACGGCAACAGAAGGAATTCGCGGGCCTGGCCATGTTCCGCGAAGTCCAGCGGCAGGATATAGCCCGGCATCCGGGCGACCACCCCGTCCAGATCCTCGACCACGTTGAAGGTCCCGGTTTGGTTCTCGATCGGGCTGTTGCCGATGAATTGGCCCATCAAGGACGGGTCGGCTTCGCCTTCATTGAGGGCGCGCAGGGCCTCCAACTCTTCATCGGGCATCAGATCGCGCCAGACGACCAGCTCGGCCTCGATCGCCGGATCAACCGCCTCGAGCGCAAGCGCCTGTGCGATTTCACCGTCCGCGTCGGGCGCCGGGCTGCAGGCCGACACGAGCGTCAGCAAGACCGCCGCCGTCATCAAGAAGATGGGGCCTGCCGGCGAAGAAGGCGTCACGGATCAAGTCCTCGAGAAGTCGCTGCGGATCATGGCTAAGGTGGGATAAGCACCTCGCCTCTGCAAGGTAAACAAGGCATGCACCCTGTTTTAACAGGTTTGTGAAATCATCCCTTCGATAGACCGCGAAAACGCGGCACCGGAGGTGGAATATGGGGTTCGAGGCCAAAGGCGTCGACACTGTCGCGCAGGAGACGCGTGACACGAAACGACTGCTGGTCGCGCGCAGTTCCGTGCGCGCGGTTCCGTTCAATATCATCAATGCGGCGCTGCTCAGCGTCATCTTCTTCGGGCATGTCGAACCGATCGCACACGCGTCCTGGTTCGCCTTGATCGTTCTGGCCGCCCTCTTGCGGCTTGGATCGATGTGGAGGGCGATGCGGGAGGATCGCGTTCCGACCGGCGCCGAATTGCACGCCTATGTCTTCCTTTCGGCCTGCGTCGGCATCGGCTGGGGCCTGACGCCCTTCCTGCTCACCCCGGAGGCGCCGCCCATTCTGTCTCACGCCGTGGCGCTGGTGATCGCCGGCATGGCGGCCGGCGCGGCCATGACCTCGGCTTCAGAGCACCGGGTCGTGATGGCCTACACCATCCCGGCCCTCGGACTTTGGGGCCTGTCGATCGCCCTGAGCGGCGGTTGGCAAAGCGCGGTGGTGGCCCTGCTTTTGATCGGCTTCTTCCTGGCCATGAACACGCTGACGCGCACCTATGCCGGCACGCTGACCGAGGCGGTCACCGCGACGGCGGAATTGAAGGAAGCGCGAAACCAGACCGAAGCGCAGGCCAAAGCCATGTCGCTTCTGGCTGAGCAGAATAATATGGCCGCACGCCGCGCCGAGGAGCAGGCCCGCGCGAACGCGGCGGTGCTGGCGAATATGAGCCACGAATTGCGCACGCCCCTCAACGGCATGCTGGGCATGACCCAGCTGTTGCAGGAATCGGGTTTGAGCGCGGATCAAATGCGTCTGGCCGCGCGCGCGAGAGAATCAGCGGAGACGCTGACCCTCCTGCTGGGCGATGTGCTGGACGTCGCGCGCATCGAGGCCGGCCGCCTCGACCTTCAGCTGGATGATCTGACCGCTCAGTCGCTGGCGGAATCCGCCCGCAAGCAGTTTGAACCAGAGGCGCACGCCAAAGGATTGACGTTCGAGATCGAAGTGAACGGCGAAGGCGACCGTGCGCTGCGAGCCGACGCCTCCCGGCTCAAACAGCTCACGCACGTCTTTGTTGGAAACGCGCTCCGCTTCACCAGCGAGGGCGGGGTGACCGCCCGCTTCCAGACCCGGATTGAGGCGGACGACAAGGCGCGGCTTCGCGTCGAGGTGCGCGATTCCGGCGTCGGCGTGCCGGAAAGCGCGCGGGCGCATCTGTTTGATGCCTTGGCGGCCGACAAGATGGACGCGAATATTCGCGAGGCCGGCACGGGACTTGGACTGCATCTGGCGAAGCGATTGGCCGAATTGATGGACGGCAGTGTCGGATTTGAGCCGAATGAGGCGGGGCCGGGTTCCACATTCTGGTTTGAAGTCGGCCTCAAAGCCTCCCAGAAATGCGACAAATACGCCAATGGCGAACAGATGACGCTGGATTCTCGCCGCCTGCGGCTCTTGGTCGGCGAGAATAACGCAGCGCGCCGCTCGGTTCTGCTTGGCTATCTCAATTCGTTTAACTGCGAAGTGACGTGCGCTCCGTCAGCCGGGGCGATGGTCGAAGCCCTGAGCGCCGCTGCCTATGACGCCGTCGTCGTCGGATTGTCGCTGGACGACTGTGATCCCGAGGATGCGGCCAACGATATTCGAAGCTTGCCCTCGACCGCCGCGATGACGCCGGTGGTGCGCCTCGACGACGATCTCGAAGACGCGGTGGCCCGCGGCGCGATCGAAACGCTGCTTCGTGCGCCAGTGACCGCGGACAGCTTGCTAGACGCCTTGCATGCGGCGTTGGATTCCGACCCGGCGGCGGTGGCGACCCTTCGCAAGATCGCCTGACGCTTCGCATCGTCAGGCGATGCGGCCGCCGCCGCGCTGCGGCTTTGCCGCGCGCCCGTCAGCTGCTATGGACCCGTGAACAACGGGCCAGGCGGCAGCGGGGGATTCGCGCCATGAAGCTGATGTGCGGCAACGCCAACAAACCTTTGGCGCAAGCCATCGCCGATAGTCTGGACGCCCCGCTCTCCAATGTCGAAATCGAAGCCTTCGCCGACGGCGAACTCTTCGTGCGCATTGATGAGAATATGCGCGGCGAAGACGTCTTCATCATTCAGTCCACGTCCAAACCGGCGAACGACAATTTGATGGAGCTGTTGATCTGCATGGACGCGCTGACACGCGCCAGCGCCCGCAGGATCACGGCCGTCATCCCCTATTTCGGCTATGCCCGCCAGGATCGGAAGACCGGGGGCCGCACCCCGATCACCGCGAAGCTTGTCGCCAATCTGATCGCCGGCGCCGGAGCCCACCGCGTGCTGACGCTGGATCTGCACGCCGGGCAGATCCAGGGCTTTTTCGACATCCCCACGGACAATCTATTCGCCACCCCGGTGATCGAGAACGATATCCGGCGCAATTACGACGCCAAGGACTTGATGATCGTGTCGCCGGATGTCGGCGGCGTCGTACGCGCCCGCTCGCTGGCCGGGCGGCTTGGAGCGGACATCGCCATCGTCGACAAGCGGCGTCCGCGCCCCGGCGTGGCGGAAGTGATGAATATCATCGGCGACGTTGAAGGACGCCGCTGCATCATCTTCGACGATATCATCGATTCCGGCGGCACTCTGTGCAACGCCGCCGCCGCCCTTAAGCAGCGCGGCGCCAAGGAGGTCGCAGCCTACATCACCCATGGCGTTTTGTCGGGCAAGGCGGTGAGCCGGATCGCGGACTCAGAGATGACGGAGCTCGTGGTCACCGATTCGATCGATGTCACCGAAAAGCTGGCCGGGGCGAAGAATGTCCGCGCCCTCTCGGTGGCGCCGCTGTTGGCCGAAGCGATCCGCCGGATCGCCAATGACGAGTCGGTCTCAAAGCTGTTTGACTAAGGCCCGCGCGCACGGCGCCACGCCCTGGCGGCGATCCTGATCGCTGAATCAGCGATGCGCTTGCGTGCAAAGGAGTCATCGGCTATACGCCGCGGCTCGAATTATGGCGAGCCGGGATCGGCGCGCCACCGCAGAGCGCCGCCCGAAACGGCGGCGCCGGCGTTAGAAGACAACGACTTCAAGGACCGGTTCGATGAGTGATATTATTCTCTCCGTTGAGGTGCGTGAGCGCACTGGTAAAGGCGGCGCCCGCGAAACCCGCCGCGACGGCCGCGTGCCGGGCGTCCTGTATGGCGGCGAGCTGGGTCCGGTCGCGATCTCGATCAAGGACAACGAGCTGCGCAAGGCGATCAATTCCGGTCAGTTCCTGGCCAATATGATCACCATCGAGCACAAGGGCGAAACCCAGACCGTGTTCGCCCGCGATGTGCAGTTCGACCCGGTCATGGATTTTCCCGTGCATGTG
The DNA here is from genome assembly GCA_001657295.1 of Oceanicaulis sp. BBD 1991-10. Taxonomy (GTDB): domain Bacteria; phylum Pseudomonadota; class Alphaproteobacteria; order Caulobacterales; family Maricaulaceae; genus Oceanicaulis. The sequence continues at coordinate 56,010 of LYSW01000007.1, forward strand.
GATTTCCAGCGCGTGGACGAAGACTCCACGATCGCTGTGGAAGTCGCGGTGAACTTCATCAATGAAGACAAGTCTCCGGGCCTGAAGCGCGGCGGCGTGCTCAACGTGGTGCGCCACGCCATCGAAGTGAATACGCCGGCCGGGTCTATTCCGGATGCGATCGACGTGGACGTGTCCGGTCTCGACATTGGCGACGCCGTGCACATCTCCGCCGTTTCGCTTCCGGACGGCGTGACCCCGACGATCACCGATCGCGACTTCACCATCGTGACCCTGCAGGGCTCGCGCGCCGTCATTGACGAGGCCGCCGAGACCGAGAGCGACGCGGAAGGCGAAGAGGGCGAAGCTGAAGCCGAAGCCGCTGAGGGCGAAGACTAGGCTTTTCCGGGCGCGATTGCGCGCTCAGCAGTCTGATCAGGGCGGCCGAACGGGCATCAATGTCTGCGGCCGCCCTTTTTGTTTCGTGAGACATGGCCATGCAGCTGATCGTGGGATTGGGCAATCCAGGCGCGAAATACGCGGGCAACCGGCATAATGCCGGCTTCATGGCTCTGGACGCGATTGCGGACCGCGCAGACTTCGGCCCCTGGCGCAGGCGCTTTCAGGGCCAGGCGTGCGAGGGCGTCGTTGACACCGCCACAGGTCCGAAGAAGCTGCTCCTGCTCAAGCCGGAAACCTATTACAACGAGTCTGGCCGCTCGGTCGGAGAGGCGCTGCGCTTTTATAAGCTCGGCGCGGACGCCCTCACCGTCTTCCACGATGAGCTGGACCTGGCGCCGGGCAAATTCCGGCTCAAGCCGGGCGGCGGGCATGCGGGCAATAACGGTCTGCGCTCAATCAAGGCGCACCTGAACGGCGATTTCCGGCGCGGACGCATCGGCATCGGCCATCCCGGCGACAAATCCCGGGTGACCGGCTGGGTGTTGTCGGACTTTCCCAAGGCCGACCAGATTTGGGCGGCGGATTTGTTCGA
>LYSW01000008.1 GCA_001657295.1 Oceanicaulis sp. BBD 1991-10
ACCCCCGTGCAGGCGGGGGCCCAGACTCACCAAGCGCTGAGCTTGAGAATCCTGGGTCCCCGCCTGCGCGGCGATGACGATGGCGGAGGTTGAATCTGGTCTAATCGTCCCGGTGCACGCGCTCGGAGCGTTCATGGCGCTCTTGCGCCTCCAGGCTCAACGTGGCGACCGGGCGGGCGTCGAGGCGGGCGAGCGAGATCGGTTCGCCGGTCTCTTCGCAATAGCCGTACTCGCCTTCATCGATCCGCCGCAGGGCCGATTCGATCTTGGAGATCAGCTTGCGCTGGCGGTCGCGGGCGCGCAGCTCCAGCGCGCGGTCGGTCTCGGTGGAGGCGCGGTCGGCGAGATCCGGCAAAGCGCCGATATCTTCTTGTAAATTCGATAAGGTCGACCGGCTCTCGCGCAGGATTTCGTCTTTCCAGGCGAGCAGTTTGCGCCGGAAATATTCCTTCTGGCGCGGGTTCATGAAGTCTTCTTTGTCGGTAGGGCGATAGCCGTCCGGCAGCTCGATCTCGGACTTGGTCATGGCATTCATCCGGGTCGTCTCCTGCTTCACCACGCCTGCCAAAGCGGGGCGGAGAATACTTTTCGCTGAGTGTGAGTCAATCAGCGCGCGCGGCTTGTCCGCAAGTTCCACGCCATCGTGAAACTGGTGTGAAAAAATGATTGCAATGAGGCCGTTGGGCGCCGGTTATGCGCCGTGCTTGGCCAATTCAACCGCTGCGCGCAGCTCGACCTCATCCAGAGCCGCCTCAAGTTGAGGATCATCGGTCGCGTCACGTTGGGACTGCAGCGTGTCCATCAAACGCATCAGCGTGGCCCGCGGCAGCGCGCCTTCCAGCAGAGCGATTTTAAGATCGTCCAAAAGATCGAGCAGCGAAAACGCCCGGTCGGTCGCCTGCTTGCGCGCCTGGGTGAAATCACCCGCGCCCTGCAGCGCCAGCAGCGCATCCACCGATCCCACCGCCGAAGCCTGGCTCAGCGGGGCCGCGGCGGCGCCGGACGTGGCGGCGCCGGCGCCCTCGGGGCTGAAGCCGGACTTGGCGGCGCCGGCGGATTTGCGAGCGCGCGAGGGGCCGGAGACCGAGTTGGAGCCGTTGATCTTCATGTCGTCACGCCTTGGATCAGGGGTGTTAATCTTTGGCTTAAGCTGTCTTAACGAGCTCTTAAACATGGGCCCGGACACGGCAATTCTTGCCGGGCGATCACGGCCCGACGGCAATCCCGGCCAGGCCGGATAAGATTTATCTTATTGATTTATATAACTTATCCACAAATTAACCTTGGCACGCTTTTCGCATCTCCGCCTGCGAACCTGATTTCGCAGCAGACAGAAGCGTTAAAACCTGTGTTGATCCGCCTTCTCGCCGCCCTTTGCACCGCCTGCCTGATCACCCTGGGATCGGCCAGCGCCAATCCGCGCATCAAAGACATCGCCGATGTCGAAGGCGTGCGCGACAACCAGCTGGTCGGTTACGGCCTCGTGGTGGGCCTGGACGGCACCGGCGACACGCTGCGCAACGCCGCGTTCACCCGCCAGGCGCTGAACTCCATGCTGGAGCGTTTCGACATCAATGTGCGCGAAGCGGATTTGCGGACCGGCAATGTCGCCGCCGTCATCGTCACCGCCGAGCTGCCGCCCTTCTCCATGCAGGGCACCCGGATCGACGTGACGATCTCCGCGCTGGGCGATGCGGACAGCCTGCAGGGCGGCGTGCTGATCGCCACGCCCTTGATGGCGGCGAACGGCGATGTCTACGCCGTCGCCCAGGGCTCGCTCGCCGTGGGCGGTTTCGCAGCCGAGGGCGACGCGGCCAGCATCACACGCGGCGTGCCCACCAATGGCCGCATCGCCAACGGCGCGGTGATCGAGCGCGAGCTGGACTGGAATCTGGCCCGCCAGGATCAGATTCGCCTGGCGCTCCGCAATCCGGACTTCACCACGGCCCAGCGCATGGCCAACACCATCAACGCCTATCTGGGCGCCGGCGCCGCGGCGGCGGAAAATCCCAGCACGGTGGCCCTGGCGCGCCCGGCGGCCTATGCCGGTGACATGGTCGCCCTGATCGCCGAGGTCGAGCAGCTGCGCGTGGCCACCGACATGCGCGCCCGGGTGATCATCGATGAGAGCACCGGCACCATCGTGATGGGCGAGAATGTGCGCGTCTCCACCGTCGCCATCGCCCAGGGCGGATTGACCATCACGGTCTCTGAAAGCCCGGTGGCGAGCCAGGCTCAGCCCTTCGCCGACGGCGGCGAGACGGTCGTGCTGCCGCGCACGGATCTTCAGGTTTCCGAAGACATGGCCGATCTGGGCGTGCTGGAAGGCTCGGTCACCCTGCGTGAGCTGGTCGACGGCCTCAACGCCCTGGGGGTGAGCCCGCGTGACATGATCACCATATTGCAGACCATCAAGGCCGCCGGCGCCTTGCAGGCGGAAATCGAGGTGCTGTGATGGACGGTCTTCTCGACGCCCAGCTTCAGGCCGCGCTCACCTCGGCGCGCGCGACAGACGGTCCGTCGCGTCCGCGCGGCCAGAGCCCGGATGAGATTCGCGCCACCGCAGAGGATTTCGAAGCGGTCTTCCTGGCGCAGATGATGGAACACATGATGGGCGAAACCACCCAGTCCAGCTTTGGCGGCGGGCCGGGTGAGAAAGCCTTCTCCTCCATGCTGAATGAGGAATACGCCAAGGTGCTCGCCAAGGCCGGCGGCATCGGCCTGGCCGATGCGCTGGCGCGGGAGATGCTGGCCCTTCAGGAAGGACGTGACGCATGAGCGAGCTCGCCGCCGCAACCCCGGCAGAACGGGCTGAGGCCTTGACCAAGCTGACCGGCCGCCTGGCCGAGCTTCTGGATCGGGAGACCGCGCTGTTTGAGGCGCGAAAACCCCATGAGGCCGCGCCCTTCCAGAAGGAAAAAACGCGCCTCGCCTCGATCTACCGGGCCGAAACCCAGCGCGCCGCCGCCGATCCCAGCCGTTTGGCCGGCCTCGACAAAGGGCTGAAAGCGCGGCTGCAGGACGGCACGCGGCGCTTTGAACGCGCGCTTGAACGCAACGGCGCCGCGGTTGAAGCGCTCAAGACGCTCACTGAAGGCCTGGTCAAGGCCCTGGCCGATGAGGCCGCCCGCCAGGCCCAGGCGAAAGCCGGCTATGGTCCCGGCGCCGCGCGTCCCGCGCAGATCGGCGCGCTGGCGTGCAATCAAACGGCCTAGGCGCGCAAATCTTCCGCCACATCAATGTCGCGAAGGGCGCGCAGGTGAAGAATGCGCGTCAGACCGCAGGCGCTAAGGCGCCCTTCCAGGTCCGCCCGGGTCTCGGCATGGGACCAGCGGATATCGTCAAACAGCGCGCGCGGCGCCGGAGCATGAAGCGCCAGCAGCCAATAGCCGCCGTCTTCGGCCGGACCGATGACGGCGTCCGACCGCCTGAGCGCCCGAAACGCCGCAGCGATATCCGACCGGCGCGCCTGGGGCGCATCCGTTCCGATCACGCAGACCGGGCCCCGGGCCGCGAAAGCGCGCGCCTGACGCGCGCCGAGATCGCCGGCGCCCTGGCCCCGGCGATCGACGCGCGACGGCCAAACCCCGGGAAACCGGTCTGAGAGCATGCGGTCCGGCGAGACCCAAAGCTCCATGCGCCAGCGCCGGTCCTGAAGGCTGCGCGCAAGCCTCGCCGTCATGGCGCGATGACGGCGCCAGGCCGGGACTTTGCCGATGCCGGCCGCCAGCCGCGTCTTGGCGCCGCCGATCACCGGCGCCTTGGCGAACAGGATGAGGCGCGGGATCATTTGCGATAGGCCCGCGCCAGGTCATGGGGGCTGGCGCCGAGAAAATAGCGCGCGAGCAAAGTGAGATTTCGGCGCGAGCGACGTTGATAGCCCTCGCTTAAAAATCGCTCCGCGCTGGTCACCGCGCGCACCGGCAGCGGCTTTAATCGCTTGCGGCCCAGACGGCGGACCAGATCCACATCTTCAAACAGCGGCCAGGGCCGATAGCCGCCGATCGCCTCATACCCGCGGCGGGAGATCAGCAGACCCTGATCTCCATATGGCAGGGCGAAGACGCGGCAGCGCCACCTCACCGCGCGCTCCAACCGGCGCGCATCGGCCGAGGGATCATCCAGGGCGAACTGGAAATAGGCGGCGCAGCGCCGGTCCGCCTGCTCCGTCATGAAACGGCGCACCGCCGCCGTCCATCCCGGCGCCAGGCGCGTGTCGGCATGCAAAAAGAGATACCAGTCGTCCGCCGCGGCGAAGCGAGAGGCCGCCTCGGCGCCGGCCGCCAATTGGCCGCCGCGCCCTGACGCTCCGGTCAAAAGCCGTGCGCCGGCGCGGCGGGCGATCGCCAACGTGCTGTCGCTGGACCCGCCGTCGGAGACGATGAGACCGGCGCTGAGGCCGATCTGCTCGGCCTCGGCGAGCGCCTCGAACACGCCTGGCAAGGCGGCGGCCGCATTGAGCGTGGGGAGGATGGTGAGAAGATGCGCCATGGCCCGCTTGAAGCCGCTGACCGATGCGGAGTCAAATCAAAAAAGTTCTTGCTTTGTTCCATTCCGTGACCAAAGCTTGCGCCATGACCGCGCGCTTTAATCCTCCTGTCCGAAACGAGACTTTGCCCGACGGCCTGCGGCCACGGGGCCGCGGCGCCCTGTCCAATGCCTCCGGCCGGTTCGAAGCCCGCCGGCGCGAGCCTTTCGATGACGGCTGGAGCGCACAGGATGCGCAGCCGCCGACGCTGAAAACCACGCTGATCAAGGATACGTCCCGCAGCATCATTTCGACCAATGACAGCCCGGACATCTCCTTTGACAAGTCGATCAACCCCTATCGCGGCTGCGAGCACGGCTGCGTCTATTGCTATGCGCGGCCCAGCCACGCCTATTGGGGCTATTCGGCCGGGCTGGACTTTGAAAGCGTGCTCTTTTTCAAACCGGCGGCGGCGGCGCAGCTGGAAAAGGCCTTCCGCAAGCCGGGCTACAAGCCCGAAGCCATCATGCTGGGCGCCAACACCGATCCGTATCAGCCGGTGGAGAAGCGCCTGCGCATCACCCGCACGCTGCTGGAGACCTGCCTGAAATTCAAACACCCGGTCAGCGTCATCACCAAATCGGCGAGCATCCTCCGGGATGTTGATCTGCTCGCCGAACTCGCCGGCCTTGGCCTGGCGAAGGCCGCCGTCTCGATCACCACGCTCGATCGCAAGCTTGCCCGCGCAATGGAACCGCGCGCCGCGACGCCGGAGCGCCGGCTTGACGCCGTGCACACGCTGTCCGCCGCCGACGTGCCGGTCACGGTGATGATGGCGCCGATCATTCCCGGGCTGACCGATCATGAGATCGAATCCCTGCTCGACCGGGTCAGCCAGGCCGGTGCGGAAGGCGCCGCCTATGTCCTGCTTCGCCTGCCCCTGGAGGTGCGCGATCTCTTCGCCGAATGGCTTGAAGCGGAACGGCCCGCCGCGGCCCGCAGAATCATGAAGCTCATCCGCCAGACCCGGGGCGGCAAGGACTATGACGCCACCTTCCACAAGCGCGGCGTCGGCGAGGGGCCGGTCGCGGTGCTGATCGCCCAGCGCTTCCGCGCCGCGCTGATCCGCTACGGGCTGGACGCGCCGCGGCGCAAGCTGCGCTGCGATCTCTTCGAACGCCCGCTGGAACAAGGTCGGCAGATGAGCTTGTTTTAGGTTAGGCGGCGAACCGGACACCCAAGGACAAGCCCCATGCCAACCCTGCAGCGCGCTGCTGAAGACGGCGCACCGCTGATCGCCGGCGTCGACGAAGCCGGCCGCGGACCGCTGGCCGGACCGGTGGTCGCGGCCGCCGTCATGCTGCCTGACGGTGTTGAGCGCATCGCCGCCCTGGCGGGCCTGGCCGATTCCAAAAAGCTGACGGCCAAACGGCGCGACGCGCTCGCCGCAGCGATCCGCCGGCATTGCCGCGTCGCCGTCGCCATCGTCGAGCCCGCGGAGATCGACCGGCGCAATATCCTGCACGCCAGCCTCGCAGCGATGAGCCGCGCCGTGCGTGCTCTGCCGGCCGCGCCCGGCCGCGCCCTCATCGACGGCGATCATCTCCCGCCCGATCTGCCCTGCCCGGGCGAGGCGGTGATCGGCGGCGACGGGATCGAACCCGCGATCAGTGCGGCGAGCATCATCGCCAAGACGGTCCGCGACGCCTTGATGGTGCAGGCCGACGCGCGCTTTCCCGGTTATGGCTTCGCCGGCCATAAGGGTTATCCCAGCGCGGCGCACAAGGCGGCGCTGGAAAGCCTGGGACCTTGTCCGCTCCATCGGCTAAGCTATGCGCCGGTGCAGGCGGCGCTGGCGAAAAACGGCTTTGCGCGCCGCCTTATGAATCCCGCTTAACCGACGGGTAAGGCGAAACGATTCACCAGTGACGAATCGGATTTGCACAAGAGCAGGCGGGTCACACGGTGTCAGGCGCAGCCAACGATAAACTTCCCCTCGACGAGATCCTCGTCGGCGATTGCGCGGACGTGATGAAGTCCCTGCCCGACGCCAGCGTCGACCTGGTTTTCGCCGACCCGCCGTATAATCTCCAGCTCGGCGGCGATCTGCACCGGCCGGACAATTCCAAAGTCGACGCGGTCGACAATGACTGGGACCAGATCGGCGATTTCGACGCCTATGATCTATTCAGCTGCGCCTGGCTGGAGGAGGCCCGCCGGGTCTTGAAGCCCAATGGCGCGCTCTGGACCATCGGCAGCTATCACAACATCTTCCGGGTCGGCGCCTTCCTTCAGGACATGGGCTTCTGGATCCTCAACGACGTGATCTGGCGCAAGTCCAACCCGATGCCGAATTTCAAAGGCACGCGCTTCACCAACGCCCATGAAACCCTGATCTGGGCGGCCAAGGACAAGGACGCGAAAGTCACCTTCAACTATGCGGCCATGAAAGCGCTCAATGACGGCGTGCAGATGCGCTCGGACTGGACCTTGCCGATCTGCGCAGGCGCGGAACGGCTCAAAACCAGCGAAGGCAAGAAAGCCCACCCCACGCAGAAGCCGGAAAGCCTGCTGCACCGGGTGCTTTTGGCGACCAGCAATCCAGGCGACGTGGTGCTCGATCCCTTCTTCGGCACCGGCACGACCGGCGCGGTCGCCCGCAAGCTCGGCCGTCATTTCATCGGCGTTGAGGCCGATGCCGGCTATGCGCGGACCGCGCGCAAGCGCATCGACGCCATCAGCCCGGCCGACAAGGCCGCTTTGGCCGTCACCCAATCCAAGCGCGCCTTGCCGCGCGTGCCGTTCGGCGCGCTGATCGAGGCGGGCCTGGTGAAGCCCGGCGACACGCTGTTTTGCGCTCAGGGCCGCCGCACCGCCCAGGTGCGCGCGGACGGCACGGTGGTGGCGCCCGGCCTGACCGGATCCATCCACCAGGTCGGCGCCCATGTTCAAAATGCGCCGAGCTGCAATGGCTGGACCTTCTGGCATATCCGCCAGTCCGGCGCGCTGGCGCCCATCGACGTGCTGCGCGCGCGCATTCGCGCCGAGATGGACGCTTAGAGCAGACGCGCCTTCGCGCGAATTCCAAGTCTGGCCGCCTTCATCATGACGCTGGGCAGGCCGGCGGCGTCCAGCTCGGTTATCTCGAAGAAAGCGCCGTCGCCCGGAGTCCACCCCAAATCCGCTTCCGTACTCAGCACGGTCAGGCGCAGCTCGAAATGGGTGAAGACGTGGCGCACCTCGCCGGCGTCCCGCCAGAGCCCCTGAAAAGGCTGCGCCGCCGCCACGTCGCCGTCGCCCGGTCCGGCTTCAGTCCAGTCCGTGCCCGGCAGCTCCATCATCGCGCCCAGAAGGCCCGTCTCCGGGCGGCGGCGCAGCCACAAGCCGCCCGCGCGCATGACATGGAAGCACACGCCGCGCCGGACCGGTTTGGGCTTCTTCTTGTCCTTGAGCGGATAGCGGGTCTGCACGCCGGCCGCCTGCGCGGCGCAGGCGCGCCGCCAGGGACAGCGCGCGCAATCGGGCGATTTGGGCGTGCAGACGGTCGCGCCCAGATCCATCAGCGCCTGGGCGTAGTCCCCAGGCCGCGCCGGATCCGCCAACGCCCCGGCGAGGGCTTTGATCTGCGGCTTGGCTTTCGGAAGCGGCGTCTCCAGAGCGAACATGCGGCTTATGACCCGCTCGACATTGCCGTCCACAACGCTGGCGGCCTGGTCAAAGGCGACGGCGCGGATGGCGTTGGCGGTGTAGTCGCCAATGCCCGGCAGCGCCTTCAACGCCTCCAGGTCGGCCGGAAACACCCCGTCCAGCTCGTTTGAGACCACGCCTGCGCATTTGTGGAGATTGCGCGCCCGGGCGTAATAGCCCAGGCCCGCCCAGGCCGCGAGCACGTCCTCGCGCGGCGCGCGCGCCAGATCATGCACGGTCGGCCAGCGCTCCAGAAAGGCGCGCCAATAAGGCGTCGCGTGCGGAATAGTCGTCTGCTGCAGCATGATTTCCGACAGCCACACGGCATAGGGGTCGGGCGCCGCGCGGTCCCCGCGCTCTTCCGGACGTATCCGCCAAGGCAGGCTGCGGCCCTGGGCGCCATACCACTCAAGCAGCGCCGCGCGCAGCTGTGAAATGTCCAACTCGTCCAAAACAGGGTCACGCAGGTTTGACAGGATAAACTCCCATGAACGCTTGCCAGCCGCCGAGAGCGACGCTTTGTTGTCAAGGATGACCCGCAAGACCAAGGCTTCAACCCCGCCGGGCGCCTCGACCCGTCGCCGCGTGCAGCGCAGCGCCTCGGAAAAGGAGGCGTGGAGCTGGGCCCAGTCCCATCGCGGCCGCCCGCCCATCGCGCCGCCGAAATCGGCGGGCCGGGCGGCGACCCGGTTGATCAAGCCTTTGGCGGCGCGCTTTGGACCGGGCGCCGGCGACCTTCAGACACGATGGGCGGAGATTGTCGGCGAGACCCTCGCCGCCCACTCAACGCCTGTGAAGTTTCAATCCGGCGCCGGCGGCCTGACGCTTCTGATCCAGGCGCCCGGCCCCGCGGCCGCCCTGATCGAGGCGCAGGGCGCCCAGATCATCGAGCGCGTCGCGCATTTCACCGGACGCGCGCCCAAGCGCTTGAAAGTCACCCAATCGGCCGGCCCAAGGCGCCGCGCCGCCCCCGCCGCCGAACCGGCCCGGATTCGAAAAGTCCGGGCGTTCAGCGCCGAGCCTGAAGGCCTGGACGCTGTGATGGCCGAATTCGAAGCGGCGGTGACGACCCCGAAATCTGCGCTAGATAAGCGCTCGTAAGCGACACCTGAGGAGCTGCTCCATGACCCTTCGCGCCCTGTTCGCCGCCGGCATAACTGCGGTCGCCGTCAGCCTGGCCGCCTGCGGACCGTCTGCAACGGAAGGCCGAACCGCATATGAGGCCGCCGATGATCGCGCCAAAGGCTCGGCTGACGCCCCGGTCACGATCATCGAATACGCATCGGTCGCCTGCGGCGGCTGTGCGGCCTTCCATGAAGCGGCGATGCCCACCATCGACGAATATATCGACAATGGCGATGTGCGCATGGTGTTCCGGGAAATGATCACCGGACAGCCCGAGTTGGCGATCGCCGGCTTCCTGCTGGCCAATTGCGCGCCCGACGACCAGTATTTTGACGTCATCGATATCCTGTTCGAGCAACAGCGCGCCATGTACGCCGCGATGCAACAGGGCCGCGCGCAGCAGCAATTGCAGACCATCGCCCGGGCGGCCGGCTTCTCGAACGAAGAGTTTCGTCAGTGCCTTAGCGACGAGGAAGGCCTGCAGGCGATCCAGCGCCGCAATGACGCCGCCGCCGACGCCGGTATCGGCGCGACGCCGACCTTCTTCGTGAACGGCGATCGGCTGGACTCCATCCGCGACGGCCAGGGCGTCCTGGTTTATGCGGTCGACGGCGAGGTCCTGACCGACGCCGAGGGTCCGATTCCCGCCACGTTTGAGGGCGAGACTTTCAGCCGAATCATTGCTTACTACAAAGCTCGCGTCGACGGTGGCGCGGGGGATGGCGGCGCTGGATAGACCGGAATACCGGCAAACAGCGCCATCTGGAGGCGCTGTTTGAAGTTCACCCAGCTTCGCCTGGCCGGCTTCAAGTCGTTTATCGACCCGACCGAGCTGAAGATCGATCCGGGGCTGACCGGCGTGATCGGTCCGAACGGCTGCGGCAAGTCGAATCTGCTTGAAGCGCTGCGCTGGGTGATGGGCGCCACCTCCGCCAAATCCCTTCGGGGCGGCGGCATGGAAGACGTGATCTTCGCCGGCACCGACAATCGGCCTGCGCGCGAGCGGGCCGATGTCACCCTGACCATTGACAATACCGACCGCCAGGCGCCGGCCCGCTTCAATGACGCGGAGACCCTGGAGGTCGTCCGCCGGATCACGCGCGGCAAGGGCTCGGACTACACCATCAACGGCGAAGATGTTCGGGCCAAGGACGTCCAGCTCTTGTTTGCGGACGCCGGCACCGGCGCGAACTCGCCGGCCCTGGTTCGTCAGGGCCAGATCTCGGAGCTGATCAACGCCAAGCCGGAAAACCGCCGGCGGGTTCTGGAGGAAGCCGCGGGCGTATCGGGGCTGCGGGCGCGCCGCCGCGAAGCGCAGCTCCGCCTGAATGCGGCCGAGGCCAATCTGCAACGCCTCTCCGAAGTCATCGAGGATCTCGACAGCCGGTATAACAGCCTGCAGCGCCAGGCGCGCCAGGCGTCGCGTTATCGCACCATCTCCCAGGACATCCGCGCGTTCGAATCCCTGCTCTGGCTGCGCCGCTGGCGCGACGCCGGCGAAGCGCTGGACGCGGCGGAGGCGACCTTGAAGGCGGCGGATGGCGAAGCGGAGACCGCATTGGTCGCGGCGGCCGTGGCGACGCGCGCCGCCGAAGCGGCGTCGGCGGAGGTCCAGCCGCTCAGAGAGGCGGAGGCCGCCGCCTCCGCCGCGCTGCGCCATGGCGAACGCACGCGCGATCAGCTCGACCGCGACATTCAGGACGCGCGCGATCTGGTCGCCCGGCTGACCGCGCGGATCGCAGACCTGGCGGAGGCGGAGACGCGCGAAGCCGAACTCCACGGCGAAGCCGACAAGGCGCTGGAGCGTTTACGGTCTCAGATGGCGCGCCTGGCCGAAGAGGGCGCGGGCGACGCCGCCGCCCAGGAGCGCGCCGAGGCCGCGCTAGAGAACGCCGATGCGCACCGCCGGCAGACCGAGGCCGAGCTCGACGCCGCCAATACCGACTGCGCGCAGATTCAAGCCCGCCGCGACGCGGCGGCGCGCGATCTGGCGTCGGCGCAGAAACGCTGCGCAACGCTGGAAGCCGAAGCGCAGCGCGCGCGCGCGGCGATCGAAGACTTCGACACCGGCCAGAGCGTCGATCTGGAGGCGCTGGAATCCGCCGCCGCGGACGCCCTTGAAGCCTTCGAGGCGGCCCGGGCCGAACTCGAGGCCGTATCCCAAAGCCTGGAATCCAGCCGGACCGCCATGCAGTCCGCCCGCGACGCGGTCGGCTCGGCCCGCAGTGAATTGAAGGCGCTCGAAGCCGAGCAGGCGAGCCTGGCACGCTTGCTGGAGACCGGGGCCGTCGAAGATCAGGTCGTCGACGCCGTGCGCGCGGAGGCAGGCTTTGAAATGGCGCTCGCCGCCGCCCTCGGCGACGAATTGGAGGCGGGACTTGCGCTTGAAGCCCCCCGCCGATGGGGCGGGGACAGCGTCTCGGCGGCCAAGCTGCCGGCCGGCGCGATTGCGCTCAGCGACAAGGTCGAGGCGCCGGACGCCTTGCACACCCGCCTCGCGGCGATCGGCGTCGTCGAAACCCTGGCCGACCTGGACCAGCTCGCCGGCCAGCTCCAGCCCGGGCAGCGCCTGGTCACCCGGGACGGCGCCCTGCATCGCTGGGACGGCTTCGCAGCTGACGCTGGCGCACCCTCCTCCGCGGCGGTGCGCCTGGAAACGCGCAACCGTCTGGCGGAGCTGGAGGCCCGGTCCCAAGAGGCTCTACAGGCGGTTGAAGCGGCGCGATCCGCCGCAGCCGACGCCGAAGCGGAGTACGGCGAAGCGCAACACAACGTCGAAGCCGCTCGAGGCCGCGCGAGAGAGGCGGAGGCTGCAGCCCGTCAACATGAACGCAGCCTCGCCCAGGCGCGTGCGGAAGCGGCGCGCGCCGAGGCCCGCAAGGCCGGCCTGATCGAGGCGCGCGACCGCGCCGGCGCCCGCCTGCAGACCGCTCAAGAAGATCTGGCCGCCGCCCATGCGGCTCAGGCGGAGGCGGCGACCGAGGATGATGGCCTCGCAGCGCTCGCGACAGCGCGCGACAAGGCCGAGCTGGCGCGCAGCGCAGCGGCGGACGCCCGCGCCGCGCTGGAGAGCGTGCGCCGCGACGCCCAGGCGCGCCGGCACCGGCAGGCCGCGCTGGAGCGCGAAGCCGCCGATTGGCAACGCCGTGAAACCAGCGCGCGCGAGCGGCTAGAGACCATTCGCGGGCAGATCGCGGACACGACGGCCTCGCTTGCCGACGCCGAGCCTCGCCCGGATGCGCTGGAGGCCCGGCGCCCGGCCCTCCTGGATGCGCTGACCGAAGCGGAAACCAAGGCGAAAGCCGCGCGCGACGCCGTCTCGCAAGGTGAGATCGGTCAGCGTGAGGCGGACACCGCCTCACGCGCGGCTGAGAAGACCGCAGCCGAGGCGCGCGAGGCCCGCGCCGCCGCCCATGCCCGGCTCGCCGCCGCCAGGGAGCGCCTGGAGGAGACCGAAGCCCGCTTGCGCGATGCGACCGGCGAATCGCCTGAAACGCTTCAGAACCGGGCGAGCTCTGACGAGTACGCCGCACTGTCCTCCTCCGAGCTGGAGCGGCGCCTCGATGAAGCCCGGCTGTCGCGCGAACGTCTGGGCGCGGTGAATCTGCGCGCCGATGAAGAATCGCAAGAGCTCGACGCCGAACGCACGCGATTGAAAACGGAATGCGACGATCTGACCGAAGCGGTCGCCCGTCTGCGCAAGGCGGTCGACACGCTGTCGCGGGAAGGCCGGGCGCGCCTTCTGGACGCCTTCGAAGTCGTCGACGGTCATTTCAGAACATTGTTCGCCACCCTGTTTGACGGCGGCCGCGCGGAGCTGGCGCTCACCGAGAGCGAGGATCCGCTCGAAGCCGGCCTTGAGATCTACGCCTGCCCGCCCGGCAAGAAGATGGAGACGATGAGTCTGATGAGCGGCGGCGAACAGGCGCTGACGGCCACCGCGCTCATCTTCGCGGTTTTCCTGGCCAATCCAGCGCCGGTCTGCGTGCTCGACGAGGTCGACGCCCCGCTCGACGACGCCAATGTCGACCGCTACTGCACCATGCTGGAGCAGATGCGCACCATGACGGATACGCGCTTCCTGGTGATCACCCATAACGCCGTGACAATGAGCCGGATGGACCGCCTGTTCGGCGTGACCATGGGCGAGAGGGGCGTGTCGCAGCTGGTGAGCGTTAATCTGAATGCCGCCGAGGCGATGCTGGCCGCCGAGTGATCTAATTTTCCCAATTAAAACAAGCATTAAGCCAAGCGCGGAGCTTGCTTGACTTGGTATAGGCGCGCTTATAGGGTGCGCGCGCCTGATAGGGGGTGTCCCTTAAAGGGCTGCCGACTGATATGCCCCGCCGAGACGACCAGCACCCAGAGCTTTCCGATCGTGACGATTTCGAGCGCCGGCTGAACGCCAAGCTTGAAGCGCATAAGAAAGCAAATGCCGAGAGAAAGCCTTCGGGTTGGAGCCTCGGCTTGAAATATGGGTCGGAGTTTTTCGGCGGCGTGATCACCGGCGGCGGAATCGGCTTCATCGTCGATTGGCTGTTCGGGATTTCGCCCTGGGGCTTGTTCATCGGCGTGATAGTGGGTTTCGCAGCCGGGACGCTGAACGTGGTCCGCGCCGCACAGACGATTAATCGCGACGCAGAGGCGAACGGCTCTGACGGCGCAGACGGAAGCTGAGGCGCGGCAATCGCGCAAGACAACAAGGGGCCGGGCGTGGCGGACACCAACCCGATCGAACAGTTCGAGATCAAATCCATCGCGGATTTCTCGGTTGGCGGACTGAACCTGTCCTTCACCAACTCCAGCTATTTCATGGTCGTCGCCGCGATTTTGGTGACCGGCCTTCTGGCGCTGGCCATGTCCAAGCGCTCGCTGGTGCCCAGCCGCGCCCAATCGGTCGCCGAGCTGACCTATGAATTCGTCGCCGGCATGATCCGGTCGACCGCAGGCGATGCGGGCCTGAAATTCTTCCCGCTGGTCTTCACGCTCTTCGCCTTCATCCTGATGGGCAACATGCTGGGCATGTTCCCCTATTTCCCGGCGCCGGGTCTGAAGAGCTTCACCTTCACCAGCCATCTCATCGTCACCGTCGCGCTGGCGATGCTCGTGATGACGGTGGTCGTGGGCTATGGCGTGTTCAAGCACGGCTTCGGCTTCCTCAAGCTCTTCGTGCCGTCCGGCGTGCCGCTGCCGCTCTATGTCATCGTGACTCCGATCGAGGTCATTTCCTTCCTCTCGCGTCCGATCTCACTGTCCGTGCGTCTCTTCGCCAACATGCTGGCCGGCCACATTCTTCTTAAGGTGTTCGCCGGATTCATCGTCATGCTGGGCGCGGCCGGCGCAGGTTACGCCGTCATCGGCGTTCTGCCCTTCTTCATGGTGATCGCGCTCACCGCGCTGGAATTCCTCGTGGCGTTCCTGCAGGCCTATGTGTTCGCGATCCTCACCTGCATCTATCTGAGCGACGCGCTCCACCCGGGGCACTGATCGCTTAGAGGACCTTCATCACAAACCCTTCCTCGACTTATAGGAGCACTTCAAATGGAAGCGGAAGCCGCCACCAGCCTCGCTGAAATGGGCAAATACATCGGCGCTGGCCTCGCCAGCCTCGGCATGCTCGGCGCCGCCATCGGCGTGGGCAACATCTTTGGGTCCTTCCTGTCGGCCGCCCTGCGCAACCCGTCTGCTGCGCAAGGCCAGTTCGGCAACCTGATCTTCGGCTTCGCCGTGACCGAAGCGCTGGGCATCTTCTCGCTGCTCATCGCGCTTCTGCTGCTGTTCGTCGTCTAATCAATCTGACGACGTCGACGAGGGTTTGGGGGTCGAACGGCATGCCCGTTCGACCCAGCCTCGTTTCTAAGGCCTTGGCCTTGCAAGGAGACCGCCTGTGATTGTGCAGGATTATCACGGTGAAGGCGCAGACTACGCTGCGGAAGCGGCGTTCCCGCCGTTCGACCCGACCTATTTCGCCTCCCAGCTCTTCTGGCTGGCGATCAGCTTCACGCTGCTCTACTTCATCCTGTCGCGCTTCATCCTGCCGCGTATCGGCGGCGCGATCGAGGAGCGCAAGGACCGCATCGCCGACAATCTGGACGCCGCCGCCCAGATGAAGGCGCAAGCGGACGAGACGGTCGAAGCCTACGAGAAAGAATTGGCCGACGCGCGCGCCCGCGCCCAAGCCGTCGCCGCCGAGGCCCGCGCCGAGGTGGACAAGGATATCGCCGAAGCCACGCGCGAAGCCGATGCTGAGCTCGACGCGAAGCTGGCTGAAAGCGAAACCCGCATTCAAGCCGCGCGCGAAACCGCATTGTCTGAAGTGCGCACCATCGCGTCCGAGGCCGCCGCCGCCGCCGCCGAGCATCTGGGCGGCTTGGAGGTTTCCGCCGCCGACGCGGAAAAAGCCGTCGACGCGGCGCGGAGCTGAGCCATGAGCTATCTTCTCTCCGACACCAGCTTCTGGACCTTCCTGGGTCTGGTCCTGTTCTTCGTGGTGATCTGGCGCGCCGGCGCGTTCAAGGCGATCGGCAAGGCGCTGGATGATCGCGCCGAGGCGATCCGCACCGAGCTGGATGAAGCCCGCCGCCTGCGTGAAGAGGCCCAGGAGCTCCTGGCCACCTATAAGCGCAAGCAGTCCGAAGCCGCTGAAGACGCCAAGAAGACGATCCGCCAGGCCAAGGCCGATGCGGAGCGCATGCGCGAAGAAGCCCAGCGTGAAATCGCCGAGCGCATCGAGCGCCGCACCGCGCTGGCCGAAACCCGCATCGCCCAGGCCGAAGCCGCGGCCGCCAAAGAGGTCAAGGCGCTGGCCGCCGACCTGGCCGTGGACGCCGCCAAGGAATTGCTGACCGGCAAGCTGTCCAAAACCCAGCGCAACGCGCTGGTGAAGGCGGACATCGCCTCGGTGAAGGACCGGCTGAACTAGGCCGGCTTCACACCTCGACACGAAAAAGCCCGGCGGCCTCGCCGGGCTTTTTTTGTTTGTGACCGTCATGATCCGGTTGATCGGCGGGCCGGCCGCCCGTCACGCGCCGGCCTAGTCGCGATGGAAGCGGTCGAAGATATGCTTGACCCGCTCCCAGACGCCGGGGTGGCGCTGCAGCCAGCCGGTGATGAAGCGGTGGGCGCGTTTGGAGGTCGCCGCCAGCAGGATCATCGCGATGATGAAGAGCGGCAGGCCCAGCGGGATCGGCAGGGAAAACAGCGGAATTGCGATCGCGATGAGAAACAGCGCGAGCACGACAGCGATCGACCGGATGATCACCTGGACCATGCCGTTCATGCCGTTCATGGGGTTGGGCCCCCGCCCGTTCGCCGGCTCGTTCATCGCCACCTGTAGCAGATCCTTGTGATACGCTGCCCCGCGGTCCTACCGAGATAGGGTCAAGACCATGGCCCGACAATGGCGCCGCGCAAAGTGCGCGCAGCGCTTACCGGCATGGTTAGTGACAGGCTAGCGCCGAATTCGCAAGCTGAGATGCTGAAATGGCACATCGTGTTGCGCGCGGTCCGCGCTAGGCTGGCTCGATCCGTCACAAGTCGCGGGAAAATCCTCCGCATGCAGCTTCAATCCCTTCAGGCCTTGCGCGCGGTCGC
Source organism: Oceanicaulis sp. BBD 1991-10 (assembly GCA_001657295.1). Classification (GTDB taxonomy): domain Bacteria; phylum Pseudomonadota; class Alphaproteobacteria; order Caulobacterales; family Maricaulaceae; genus Oceanicaulis. Next base: position 16,874 of record LYSW01000008.1, read on the forward strand.
CGCCATGATGGTGTTGGCCAGTCATCTGGCGCAAAGCGAGATTCGTTTTGTCGACGATGCGATTTCGCCGGTCTGGCTGGTCGCCGGAGTGAGCGGAGTGGACTTGTTCTTCGTGATCTCCGGCGTGGTGATGGTCTATGTCACCCGCGCCACGCCGGCGGCCGACGCCGGCGCCGTCGGCGCCTTTCTCTATGCGCGCGTGACCCGCATCTACCCGGTCTACTGGGTGTTCACCGCGGCGATGCTGGCCGCCTACGCATTGGTTCCCGGACCCTCCCGCAGCGGCGCGGATTTCGATCTCGTCTCCACCCTCTTCCTTTTGCCCAGCGACCAAGCGCCGGTCCTCGTGGTCGCCTGGACGCTGGTCCATGAAATGTATTTCTACCTCGCCTTCGCGCTCTTGCTGATCGCGCCGGCGCGCTGGCTTCCGGCGCTGCTGCTCGGGTGGATGGCGGGCGTCGGAGCCGCTCAGATCAGCGGCGTCAGCGAGATCAACGCCTGGACCCGCATCGCGTTCCACCCGCTGACCGCCGAATTCGTCATGGGGGCGTTTATCGGCCTTCTGGTCGCATCAGGCCGGCGGCGCTTCAGCACCGCGGCGGTCGGCCTGGGCGTGGCCTGGTGGGTGACGGCGAGCGTCCTGCTGGCGCCCTATCAGGCGTTTGACGACGTGCCCATGGGCTGGGACCGGGTGCTGGCCTGGGGAGTCCCCGCGGCGTTGATCGTCTATGGCGTCATCGGGCTGGAGCTGGATCACAAGCTGAGGACCCCCGGCGCCCTGGTGCGCATCGGAGACTGGTCCTATGCGCTTTATCTTTGCCATTTGCCGATCGTGGCGATGATCAGCCGCCTCTGGGCGAGCCGGGCGCCGGATCTCGGCGTGTGGGACAATATGATGTTGCTGATTCTCGGCGCCGCGGTCAGCCTCGCGGTCGCCGCGGCCGCCTTTCACCTCTTCGAGCGTCCGGCTCTGGGCGCGACGCGGGCGCTGGGCCGCCAGCTCTTCAAAGACGATCGATCGGCCGGAGCGCGCGCCCCGGCCGACCGGATCTGGTAGGCCTTATTCCGCTGCGACCTGTGCGTCGGCCGGCGGCGTCCAGCGCAGAATCGGCGAGCGCGCGGCGCGGGTTTCGTCCAGGCGCTTGGCCGGCGCATGGATCGGCGCGGCCGTGAAGCGTTCCGTCTCGCCCGCCTTGGCGGCAAGGGCCAGCCCCTCCAGCGTGTCGCAGAAACGATCCAGGCTCGCCTTGGATTCGGTCTCGGTCGGCTCGATCAGCATCGCCCCGTGCACGACCAGCGGGAAATACATGGTCATCGGATGATAGCCCTCGTCGATCATCGCCTTGGCGAAGTCGAGCGTTGAGACGCCCGTATCCTTCAGGAAGCGATCATCAAACAGGGCTTCGTGCATGCAGGTCCCCTCGAACGCCTGGGTCATCACATGGTTGAGGCGCGCCTGGATATAGTTGGCGTTCAGCACGGCGTCTTCCGCCGCCTGTTTCAGCCCGTCCGAACCGTGGCTCATCATGTAGGACAACGCCCGGGTGAACATGCCCATATTGCCATGGAAGGCGGTCATGCGGCCGAAGGGGTCGACGCCGCCTTCGCGGGCGTCGTCTTCGTGCTCGACCATGGTCCAGCGGTCGCCGTCCTGTTTCACGAAGGGCACCGGCGCATAGGGCGCGAGGGCTTCGGAGAACACCGTCGGGCCCGAGCCCGGACCGCCGCCGCCATGGGGCGTGGAGAAGGTCTTGTGCAGATTGATGTGCATCGCATCGATGCCCAGATCGCCCGGACGCACGCGACCCACGATGGCGTTGAAATTGGCCCCGTCGCAGTAGAAATATCCGCCCGCCTCATGGATCAGGTCGGCGATCTCGCGGATATCGCGTTCGAACAGGCCGCAGGTGTTGGGGTTGGTCAGCATGATGCCGGCGACATCATCGCCCAGCTTGGCCTTAAAGGCCTCCATATCGACCCGGCCGCCATCATTCGCGGGGATTTCATCCACGGTGAAGCCGCATTGCACGGCGGTCGCCGGATTGGTGCCGTGGGCGCTTTCCGGCACGAGCACGCGGCGGCGGTGGGTTTCTCCGCGCGCGTCGAGCGCGGCGCGGATCGCCATCATGCCGCACAATTCGCCATGGGCGCCGGCCTTCGGGCTCATGGCCACGGCCGGCGTGCCGGTCAGCGTCATCAGCCAGTGGGCCAGCTCGCCGATCAGTTCGAAGGCGCCCTGGACCGTCGATTGCGGCTGCAGCGGGTGAATATCGCCGAAGCCGGGCAGGCGCGCCATTTTCTCATTGAGGCGCGGATTGTGCTTCATCGTGCACGAGCCCAGCGGGTAAAGCCCCAGATCGATGGCGTAATTCTTCCGCGACAGGCGCACATAGTGGCGCACGGCTTCAGGCTCAGACAGGCCCGGCAGGCCGATTTCGCCCTGACGGTCCAAACCGCCCAGACGCGTTGGCGCGCCGACGGGTTCGTCGAGATCCACGCCGGTATTGTCGAAATGCCCGCGCTCAAACAAGAGCGGCTCGGCCTGATCGAGCCCCTTGGAGCCGGAGAAGGTGTCGGCATAGGCGCCCGCGTCTTCGATATGCATCGGCTTGGACGGACGGCCTTGAGAATTCATCGGCATGACTACAGCACCTCTTTCAGGCCGGCCTCGAAGGCGGCGAAATCGTCTTCGGTGTTGGTTTCCGTGGCGGCGACCAGCAGCAGGTCGTCGAGGCCCTTGCCGGGGTAGAGCCGGCTGGCCGGAACGCCCGCGAGCACGCCCTTATCGGCCAGCGCGTCGACGGCGTCATTGGCGCTTTTGGGCAGGCGCAGGGTGAATTCGTTGAAGAATGCGTCGGTCACCAGCTCCACGCCCGGCAGCGCGGAGAGCCGGTCCGCCAGCGCGCAGGCGCGCTCGTGATTAAGGCGGGCGAGCTTGGAGATGCCGGCCTGACCCAGCAGGGTCATATGGATCGTCCAAGCCAGCGCCATCAAGCCAGAATTGGTGCAGATATTCGAGGTCGCCTTGTCGCGGCGAATATGCTGCTCGCGCGTGGACAGGGTCAGCACATAGCCGCGCCGGCCATCCGCATCGACGGTTTCACCGGCCAGGCGGCCCGGCATGTTGCGGATGAAGTTGCGATCGCCGCGGCAGGCGAACAGGCCCACATAGGGTCCGCCGAACTGCAGGCCGACGCCCAGCGACTGGCCTTCGCCGACCACGATGTCCGCGCCCATTTCGCCCGGCGGCGTCATCAGGCCAAGGGACACCACTTCTGTGAAGACCGCGATCAAAAGCGCGCCCTTGGCGTGGGCCGCTTCGGCGAGCGGGCGCAGATCATGGACCTTGCCGAACACGTCCGGGTTCTGAACCACGACGCAGGCGGTCTCCTCGTCGATGGCGGCCGCGATATCGTCCAGAGCGCCCGGCGCGGCGGCCTGGCTGACCGTGTCGATATCCATGTATTTGGCCAGCGTATGGGTCGCGGCGGCATAGTGCGGATGCAGATTGCCGCTGAGCACCGCTTTTTTGCGCCGGGTGATCCGGCAGGCCATCAGCACGGCCTCGGCGCAGGCGGTCGAGCCGTCATACATGGACGCGTTGGCCACCTCCATTCCGGTCAGCGCCGCGACCTGGGTCTGAAATTCAAACAGCGTCTGCAGCGTGCCCTGGCTGATCTCGGGCTGATAGGGCGTATAGCTGGTCAGGAATTCCGAACGCTGGATCAGGTGATCCACGCTGGCGGGCACATGGTGCTTATACGCCCCGGCGCCGACGAAGAAGGGCGCTTCGGACGCCGCCGTGTTTTTCTTCGCCATCGCGGTGAAGGCGCGCTCGACCGCCAGCTCCGTGGCGCGGCGCGGCAAGTCCACCACGCCGTCCAGCCGGGCGGCTTCGGGCACGTCTTCAAACAGCGCATCGACGCTGGACACGCCGATGACGCCGAGCATCTCGGTGCGGTCTTCGGGGGTTAAGGGGAGATAGCGCATCGGCTTATCCTCGTTCCAACTCGCTCATGCGGGCCGCAATGGCGCGCGCCTTATAATCGTCTTGGGCCAGAAGCCCGGTGATGACGCCGTTGAAATCGGCGTCTGATTTGTTCTGACTCAGCTTCAACGTCGCCTTGAATTCGTCGACCGTCAGGCGAACGCCGCAGATCGCATTCATCAAGGCGTGCACATAGGTCGAAGGCGCGTCATCCAAAGCCCAGGAGGGCCGAAAACTCGCCTCATATGCAGTCGTCTGCCGGTCGAGAATGTCATGGAGGACGGCTTCATCTGAAATGAACGCCAACGTGCCGGTCGCCTCGGCTGAAATGAAATTCCAGGTCGGCACGACACGATGGCTCTCAGCCTTCGAGGCGTAGCTCGTCGGGGAAATATACGCATCCGGACCGCAGAAGATCGCAGTGGCCTTCACGTCTCCGCCCTGGTCGAGCGCACGAACGAAGGCGCTCGCCAGAGGCGCATGACCCTCAAAGGCGACGACCTCTCCGTCTTGTCCCACGACCGGTATGAGCGGCGCTTGAAGGCTTTGGATCGCGTGGCCGTCCCATGCACTCAAGGTCGCCAGCGGCGCAGCACGGGCGATCGCCAATGCGTCCTCTGGGCTCCCGTCAAATGCACGGTTCGAATGCATGATTCTCCCGGTCTTAGCTCGTGTGGGCCTTGTAGGCGGCGTCGTCCATCAGCGCGCCAAGCTCGCCGGCGTCGGCGACTTTCAGCTTGACGAACCAGCCCTCGCCGTCGGGCGCTTCATTGACTTTGCCCGGCTCGCCTTCCAGCACGTCATTGACGGCCACGACTTCGCCGGAGACGGGCGCGTAAACCTCGGACGCGGCCTTCACGCTTTCAACAACGGCCAGCTCGTCGCCCTGCTTTACGGTTTTGCCGACTTCAGGCAGTTCGACGAACACCACGTCGCCCAGCTGCTCGGCGGCGTAGGCGGTGATGCCCATCACGCCCTCTTCGCCGTCGACGCGGATCCATTCATGGTCTTTGGTGTAGCGGGTCTCGGTCATATTTCTGTCTCCCCAGATAAACTCAAAACGCGGGCTCAGCCGCGATAGAAACGATGCGGCGCGAAGGGTGTTTTGACGACTTCGGCGGCGCGCGCCTTGCCGCGCACCATCAGGTCCAGCGCGGCGCCCGGCTTGGCCAGGTCGGTGCGCACATAGCCCATGGCCACCGGCGCGCCCACGGTCGGACCGAACCCGCCGGAGGTGACCACGCCGACAATCTCGCCATCGACCGCGATCTCGGTTCCTTCGCGCGCCGGCGCGCGGTCCTTCAGGGCGATGCCGACGCGCTTCTTGGCCGGCTTGTTCGCGATCTGATCGAGGATTTTCTCAGCCCCGGCGAAGTCGGCGCGCTCGCGCCGGGACTTGGCCACCGCCCAGGTCAGCGCCGCCTCGATCGGCGTGATGGTTTCGTCCATATCATGGCCGTACAGACACAGCCCCGCCTCCAGGCGCAGGCTGTCGCGGGCGCCCAAGCCGATCGGCTTGACGCGGTCATCGCTGAGCAAAGTGCGCGCCAGCGCTTCGGCCTTGTCGGCGGGCACGGAGATTTCAAACCCGTCTTCGCCGGTATAGCCGGAGCGCGAAATCATCACCTCAACGCCGTCAATGGTGAACCAGCCCGCCTGCATGAAGACCATCTTGGCGGCGTCAGGCGCATGGTGCGCCATCACCGCGCCGGCGTCCGGGCCCTGCAGCGCCAGAAGCGCGCGCTCGGGGATTTCGGTCAGCGTGGCGCGATCGCCTATGGTCGCCTTGATGTAATCGAAATCGCCCCGCTTGCAGGCCGCGTTGACGACCAGAAACAGCCCCTGCGCGTCCGGGCGCGAGACCATGAAATCGTCCTTGATGCCGCCCTGATCATTCAAGAGCAGGGAATATTTCTGTTCGCCTGCGCCCAGGGCCGCCAGATCGGCGGTGATCACCGCCTCCAGCGCGGCTTCCTCGCCGGTCAGGCGCGCCTGGCCCATATGGGAGACGTCGAACAGGCCGGCGTGGGCGCGCGTGTGATTATGCTCGGGCAGGACGCCGTCATATTGGACCGGCATCTCATAGCCGGCGAAGGGCACCATTTTCGCGCCCAGCTCCACGTGGAGATCATAGAGCGGTGTTCGATGAAGCGGGGCGTCAGCCATGTTGCGGTCCTTGTCTCAAGCTTCGTGCGGCAGCGCGTCCGCCGGGCCGCTCGATCGAGCGATCCGGTGTTCGCGCCCCCGCTGTCTTCGAAACCTGAGAGATTCCCGCGCCGCGCCTCCGGTGAGGCGCCCGCTTTGCTCCTTCGGTGGGGCCAGACTGCACGCCTCGCCCGCTTTCCAGCGTCGGTCTTTCACCTGCGGTCCCGTAGCCTGAGCGTTTCCGGGGCGGTTGCGCCTTCGGCGCCGGCGTCTTCGGCCGGTCTCTCCCGCAGATGACCTAGTTATGGCTCGCCCTCACCCAGCAGAATCTGGTGCGTCAGGACGACGCGCAAACCTAGCTCTGAAGGGGTGGGAGTCAATGCGGGAAGGGCGATTGACCAAGCGCGAATTCACCACGCCCATGTCACGGCCTGTTTGACCGGGTCGGCCCTGCCGGCTGGTCTGCCAGGTCACGGCGATACTCCTCCCGGGCCAAGCCGGGGGCGGCGCCGGAAATGCGCCCTACATCCGCTCCGGCACGTCTAGCCCGATCAGACCCAGCACCAGCTCCATCTGGCGCAGCGCGGTCTCCGCCAGTTTCAGGCGCGAGGCGCGGATCGCCTCGTCCTTTTCCGGCAGGATCGGACAGGCCGCGTAAAAGCCTGAAAAGGCTTGGGCGAGGCCATAGGCGTGCTCGCACAGCACGTTCGGCGCCCGGTCGCGTTCCGCGCGGGCGAGCGCGCCGCTGAAGCTGTCCAGCCGGCGAACCAGAGCGGCCTCCGCATCATGGCCGACGGTGACGTCGCCGGCGGTCAGGCCCTGGTCCGCCGCCTTGCGCAGCACCGATTTGATGCGGACGGCCTGGTAGAGAAGATAAGGGCCGGTCTTGCCTTCGAAGCTGACGAAACGATCCAGATCGAAGATGTAATTCGTCGTGCGGACGTTTGAGAGGTCGGAGAATTTGATCGCCGCATTGGCGACGCTGCGCGCCACGGCTTCAAATTCGGCCTCAGATAATTGCGCGCCCAGGCCCGCCTCGTTAAGGCGCGCCCGCGCACGCTCGCGCGCTTGCCCGATCAGATCGGCCAGCTTGAACGTGCCGCCCGCGCGCGTGCGCAGCCGCTTGCCGTCGGCGCCGTTGACGGTGCCGAATTTCACATGCTCCAGCCCGCCCTCTTGCGCGAGACCGGCCTTGTAGGCGGCGCGGAAGACCTGCTCGAAATGGTCCGACTGGCCCAGATCCACGACATACAGGATCAGCTGCGGATCCTGCTCGCGGCGGCGCTCCAATATGGTCGCCAGATCGGTGGTGGCGTAAAGCGCCGCGCCCGCGCTGGAGACGAGGATGAGCGGGGCGAGCTCCTTCTTGTCGCTGTCGCGCGCAACCCGCACGATCCAGGCGCCCTCGCTTTGCTCCGCCACGCCGCGGACCTTGAAGTCTTCAACCAGCTCCGGGATCAGATCATTGACGTCGCTTTCGCCCTTCCACAGGTCGAAGCTGACGCCCAGCGCATCAAAATCCGCGCGCAGCGCCTGGATCGACACGGCGATGAAGTGCGCCAGCAGCGCGCGATAGCCGGGCCGGCCGGCCTGCAGCTCCGCCGTGGCCTTGCGCGAGCGTTCATTGCGCGCGGCGTCTTCCTTGGCTTTGGCGCTGGCCTGCGGGTAAAGCCGGGACAGATCCTCAATGCTCACCGGCGGCTGGTCCGGATAAGGACCGTCTTGAGCGGCGTCGAAATAGGGCAGGTCTGGCTGCTCGTCTTGAAGTTCGGTGATCAGATGGCCCATCTGAAGGCCCCAATCGCCCAGATGAATGTCGCTGATCACCTCATGGCCGCGAAATCGCATCAGGCGCTGCAGACAGTCCCCGATCACTGACGAGCGCAGATGGCCCACATGCATGGGCTTGGCGACGTTGGGGCCGCCGAAATCGATCATCAGCTTGATCGGTTCCCCGGACGCCTCGCCGCCCGTGCGCGCATCAGCCGCGATCGCGTTGGCGCGCGCGGCGTAGGCTTCGGCGGGCGGGGTGAGGTTCAGAAAACCCGGGCCCGCGATCTCGATCTTGAGCTCAGGGTGCGCCGTCGTCAGATGATCGGTGACCGCCTGGGCGATTTCACGCGGATTGCGTTTGGCCTGCTTGGCCGCCGCCAGAGCGCCGTTGCACTGGTAGGGCGCCAGGTCCGGGCGATCGCTCTCGATGACGCCGCCCAGCTCCCGCGGCAGATCAAGCGCGGCGAAGGCCGCGCCGACATCTTCAGACAGCGCTTCAAGCAATGACGGCATGGTCGTTGGTCCTGATGGGGCGTTGCTCAGCCCTGGCCGGCGTCGACGCGGAAGCGCAGACCGTCCCGATTGAACTGCAGCTGTTCCTCGGTCAGCTCGAAGCCGACGATGACTTCAAAATTCACGCCCGAGGTGTCCGGCTGAGCGCGGGGAATGGAGATGCGGCCGAAATCTTCAATCATCTCGACGCGATCCTGTCCCGGTTCGAAGCGAACCGTGATCGGAAAGACTTCACGGTGGATGACGACCCGGTCGGTGCGCGTGACCGCGACGAAGAGATTATAGGTGTGCGTGTCGCCGATCGCGGCCGGGCCGCGGCCGAAGGCCATGCGCACGCCCATCTCCATATTGATGGGGCTGGCCGTGCGGTCGGTATAGCGGCAAAGGCTGGCGACATTCAAAATCTCGCCGGTGAATCCGACATTTTCAAAGATCAGCTCTTCGCCGCTGATCTGCACCATGCGATGGGCGTCGTACAGCGCCAGGGCGTTCGGGCAAGGACCGGGATTCGGCTCCGGCGTGCCGAAAGTGTCTCGAACGCCCTGACAGCCCGACAGCAATAATCCGGCGGCGAGCGCGCTGGCGATGGTGATGCGCATGGAGACCCTCTCGTTGACCTTCAGCAGACTGGACCCCACGTCACATCGCATGCTCAAGGCGCGCGATCGATTGTGAGGCGCAGCTGTGATCTGCTAGACCGTCTCTTAGGACGCGAGCGCTGTATCCGCAACGCCCCGGCGCGCTAAATGGAAGGCCTTCATGATGACCGCCAAGCCTGATCTGACCCTGCTGCTGGCCAGCCCGCGCGGCTTTTGCGCCGGCGTGGACCGGGCCATCCAGATCGTCGAACAGGCGCTCAAACGCTACGGCGCGCCGGTCTATGTCCGCCATGAAATCGTTCACAACAAGCATGTGGTGAACCGCCTTAAGACCATGGGCGCGGTCTTCATCAAAGAACTCGACGAATGCCCCGACGATCGGCCAGTCGTGTTTTCCGCCCATGGCGTCCCCAAGCAGGTGCCGGCCGAAGCCCGGCGCCGGGACATGCTTTATGTCGACGCGACCTGCCCGCTGGTCTCCAAAGTCCATGTCGAGGCGCAGCGCCATTTCAAGAACGGCAAGACCATCTTGCTGATCGGTCACGCCGGCCATCCCGAAGTCGTCGGCACGATGGGCCAGTTGCCCGAAGGGGCGGTGAGCCTGATCGAAACCGTCGAGGACGTCGCCCGGCTTGACGGGGTGAAGGGCGAAGAGCTCGCCTTCGTGACGCAGACCACCCTGTCGGTGGACGACACCGCGGAAATCGTCGCCGCGCTCCAGAAGCGCTTCCCGGCCATCGCGGCGCCCCACAAGGAAGACATCTGCTACGCCACCACCAACCGTCAGGCTGCGGTGAAAGCCATCGGCGCCGGCGCGGATCTGGTGCTGGTGGTCGGTGCGCCCAACTCCTCCAATTCGGTTCGCCTGGTCGAAGTCGCCGAACGCGCCGGCGCGAAGACCGCCTATCTCGTGCCCAGCGCCGAGGCGGTCGACTGGGCCTGGTTTGACGGCGCAAAGCGCGTCGGCGTCTCCGCCGGCGCGAGCGCGCCGGAAGACCTGGTCGAAGACCTGATCGCCGCCATCGCCGAACGCTTCGCCGTTGAGATCGAAGAGGTCCGCGTGGCGGATGAGGACGTCGTCTTCAAACTGCCCAAGGAAGTCGCGTGACGCGCAACTCTTTCGCGCGCGAAAGAATCGCGGCTAATCTCTTGTTATGGCTCGTGTCCGCGCCGTCGACCGGCGGCTCTACCTTTTGATTGAAATCGCGTCGCGGCGTTTGACCCGCGATGTGGATGCTCGGCTGACTCAGGAAGTCGGCGTGACGGCGAGCCAGGCGGCCGTGCTGTTTCTTCTATTGCGCCGCGGCGAGCGGCGCATGGGCGCCATCGGGGAGGTGCTCGCCCTGGGCGCGCCGGCGGTCAGCGGGCTGGTCACCCGCATGGAGAAGGGCGGCCTCGTCGTGCGGCGCAAGGACGCCTCGGACAAGCGCGGCGCCCTGGTGGATTTGAGTGAAGCGGGCCGGCAGGCCGCCGAACGCGCGGACATTGTCCTGCGCGCTTTCAACGCCGAGCTGGACGAGCGGCTGGGCGAGGACGACGCCGACGCGCTCTACCATGCGCTCACCCGTCTGGCGGCCGACTAGCGCCCCCGTGATCCAAGCTGGCACAGCCCGTTTACCGCTGACTAACCGCCTGATTTGAAAGCGCGTGCACGTCTGCGCATTTGCGGTCATGGTCGCGGGCATGGACGCTGTCTTCGCATCCGGACTGAGCGCATTTCAATCCGCCAGCGCGCGGTTGCAAGCGGCGGTCAAACCGGTCGAGCGTGTTCGTGAATCGACCATCCCTGCCGCGTCCCCCCAAGACGCACCTCAAACTCGCGCGGCCGCCGGGCCAAGCCCTGCCCCCCCACCACCTGCCGACCCCGGCGGCCGCGCCCCCTCTTCTTTCAACGCCGTCGAGGCCAGCGTGGAGATGATCCGCGCCCGCCAAGAAGCGCGCCTGGGCGCCGCCCTGATCCGCACCGGCGACGAGATGAGCCGGACGCTCCTGGACCTGCGCGCTTAGGCCTCGGTTCAAACCGTCACGACCGCTCGCTAGCCTTCAGGCATGGCGACGTCGAACTCCATCCCGAAACGAATCCATTACCGTCAGCTTGCCGGGCGCATCGACGCCTGGATGCAGACGCGCTTATGGGCGCAGGTCCTGGCGGGTCTGGCGCTCGGCCTCGTGGTCGGTTTGGGTCTGAGTCCGGACGCCGGCCTTGTGGATGTGATTGTCGCGGACACGCTGGGCGAATGGCTGGCCCTGCCCGGTCAGATTTTTCTGGCTTTGATCAAGATGGTGCTGATGCCGCTGGTGGCCTGCTCCATCATTCTCGGTCTCGCGGCCGGTGCGGCTGATCCTGACAAGCTGAAAAGCGTCGGCGGGCGGCTGGCGATTTTTGTCGCCGGCACCACGACGGCGGCGGCGGCGCTGGGCGCGGGGCTGACCCTGTTGTTAAGGCCGGGCTCCCTCGTCGACATTCCCACTGCGCCGATCCCGCGCTTGCGGCCCGAGGCGCCTGGCGCCGAACCGGACAGCCTTGAGCCCTTCATGGAGGCCGCGGCTGAAGCGCCCGCCCTGATCGCGGATCTTGTTCCGGAAAACCCGTTGGCGAGCGCCGTTGAGAACGAAATGCTCGCGGTCGTCATTTTCGCGATCTTTCTGGGCGTCGCCTATGTCGCCTCGCCGAATAAGAGCAGGCTGGATCCCTTGATCAAGGTCCTCGAGGCGATGCTGGAAGTCTCCATGACCGTGGTGAAATGGGCGATGTATTTAACGCCTTACGCCGTATTCGGTCTGACGGCGCAATTGCTCGCGCGTCTCGGCGCTCAATCGCTTGTGGCGCTCGGCGCCTATGTCGGAACCGTGCTCGCAGGACTGGCCCTGCTGCTTGGGCTCTATGTCGTATTGGCCTGGGCGTTCGGCCGCATTTCGCCGCTGCGTTTCCAGCGTGCGGTCGGCGAGGCGCAGCTTCTGGCCTTCTCGACCTCCTCGTCGGCGGCGGTGATCCCGCTCTCCATCGAGACGGCCGTCGAGAAGCTTAGAGCGCCGTCTTCTGTCGCCAGCTTCGTCATCCCGCTCGCCGCCACGGTGAACATGGCCGGCACGGCGCTGTATCAGGGCGCGGCCATCGTTTTCGTGGCGCAGATCGCAGGCGTCACGCTGTCGCCCGCCGAAGTCGCCTTCATGGTCTTCACCTTGGTCGCCGCATCGATCGGCGCGCCAGGGGCGCCGGGGGTGTCGATCGCGATTCTGTCCGGCCTGGTGGCGACCTTCGGCATTCCGCCTCAGGGCCTGGTCTTCGTTCTGGGCGTCGATCGCTTTCTGGATATGGCGCGCACGAGCGTTAATGTGACCGGCGATCTGGCGGCCGCGCGGATTCTCTCCCGGGAGGCTGGACAGGAGGAGCTGAGCTCGGAACAGGCGCGGCATGCCTGACGTCTTGTCACAGAGCCTGGCCTGTGCGCTCTGAGGCGTTGACGCACGCAGACCCGCAGCTAGCCTGCCCCCATGATTTCGGTTGATCTGGTTTCCGATCCTGTTTGCCCCTGGTGCTGGCTGGGGCTTCGTTATTGGCGGGCCGCGCGCGCCCTCGTCCCGGAGGTGGAGGTGGAAACGGTGTTCCGGCCCTACCAGCTCGACCCCGCGATCCCGCAGGCCGGCCTGCCCTACGGCGCCTACATGAAATCGAAATTCTCCGGCGAGCACTCGGATCGCTACAAGGCGATGCGGGCCCATCTGGAAGAGGCCGGGCCGGAGGTCGGCATCGTGTTCAATTTCGATGAAATCGAAATTCGGCCCAACACGCTGGACGCCCATCGCTTGATCCGCTGGGCTCAAGGCCAGGGCTTGGCCGAAGACATGGCCGACGCCCTGCACCGCGCCTTCTTTGAAGAGCGCCGCAATCTGACAGACCGCGCCGAGCTCGCGGAGATCGCGGCGGAAACGGGCCTGGACGGGGATGTCATCACCGATCTTCTGGCCAGCGACCGCGACGCCGACGCGGTTTTGCGCGAAGAGCAGTTCTATCGCTCGCTGGGCGTCCAGGGCGTGCCCTGTTTTATCTTCAACGGCCGCTTCGCGGTCGGCGGCGCTGAAGCGCCCGAGCAATTGGCGGCGGCGATCAAGAAGGCGGCCGACATGCCGCCCGCGCCGGATGCCTGAACATGGATTGGATCTGCGGAGGAAACCATGGGTGAATTGACGCCGGACGGCCTGACCGCCGTATCGCTTTATGCCGGAATCAGCCTTTTGCTGCTCCTGGTGCTGGGCTTCAATGTCAGCCTGAAGCGGCGTGCTTCGAAAACCGGGATCGGCGATGGCGGTGATGAGAAACTGGCCTGCGCCGTACGCGCCCACGGCAATCATGCCGAGTGGTTTCCGGGCATCATGATCGGTTTGCTGATCGTCGCGCTGATCGGCGTTCCCGCCTACGCGGTGCACACGATCGGCGCCGTGTTCAGCTTCGGCCGGGTCCTGCACGCCTGGGGCATGCTCTCGAACCCGGGAACCAGCTTTGGCCGCCTCGTGGGGTCCTTGCTGACCTACCTGTCCGCGCTCCTGCTCGGCGCCGGACTGATCCTGCACGCAATCCTCTGAGTTTCCCGCGCCGCCCGCCTTTCCGAGCGCCCGGCTCGGTCTATATCTCTCCGCGCTGTCAGGCAGGTTGAACACTGTCAAGCTGAGAGGACATCATGGGCGAGATCGCTGCCTGGATCTGGATTGTAACCGGCTTCGCCGCTCTGGCGGGCGCGGGTATGGGATTGGCGAGCCTCGCCGTCCCGCGTTGGGGACAGAGCGTCGTTCGCCTGGGTCCCGATCCGCGCTGGAAAGGCGGCTGGGCGGAGTTCCGGGCCAGCTTCGGCGGCGCGCTGGCGCTCCTGCACGGCGCCGTCTTGCTCACGCTGGTGATGAGCGGTCAGGCCGGAACCGCGGCGGTCATGGGCGCCAGCTTCGCCGCCGCCCTGTACTGGTTCGGCATGGCGATCGGACGCCTCGTCTCCATGGCGCTGGACTCCGCTGAGGAAACGCGCACCAGCTATAACGCCGCCGGCGTCGGGTTCGAACTGATCATGGGCTTCGCGCTCGCCGCGCCGTTTCTGGCGCATCTGAGCCGTTAAAACAGCGCCAGCGTCGAGCCTCCGCCGCCGCCGGCCTGCAGGCGCTGAAGACCGGCGGTGTAATTCGCCAGCTGGGCGTTCAGGAAGGCCGGCACGGAGCCCCCGCGCCGCCCGGCGCCGGGACCGCCCTCCAACAGGTCTCGCAAAGCCGGATCCAGGGTGAGATCCCGCCAGGCGCGTTGAACCTTGGACTGTGCGTCCGTCAGCGCTTCGCTGGCCAGCAACGCGGCGTCGCGGTCGGCGATCGACATGACGCGCGGCAACTCCAGGGCAAAAACGCTGGGCGCGTTGGATTCCGACTCGTCAGGCCCGTCCAATAAGGACGCCTTGCCGCGAACCGATCCTTCCGGCAGCCCAAGTCCCGCCAGCGCATCCTGGCCATCCGACCCAGCCGACAAGGTCACGGTCACGCCCTCTTTGGGCGTGATGCGCAGCATGTCGCCATCCTGTGAACGGCGCACATCGGCGGTCGCGTCCAGCACGAAGGCGGCGTTCAGTTTAAATGTCAGCGAACGCATGGTCTCATCCGCGTCGATCGTGATCTTCCGCCGACGGCCGTCATCGACCTGAACGTAGAAATGATCGCCGTCCCGCACCGAGGAGCGCGCCGTGATCACCCGGCTGTCGGCATAGCGCACTTCGCCCGAGGGCAGGCCGAAGCGGTCCAGCACGCTGTCCCCGCCCGGGTCGACGATGACGCCCTTCGCTTCCGCCAGGCCGCCGCGCCCCGCCATTTGCTGGGTCCATTGCACCGCGCCGGTCGCGGCGTCGAAACCGGCGGCGAACGCGTTGCGATCACCGTTCTGCGTCGCGCCCGGCAGCGCGCCGCTGGTCTTGCCGGCCAGGTAAACCACGCCGCCTGTCGCCTGGACGGCGTTGGCGACATTGTCCTCCGCACTGCCCAGAAACGTTGCGTAATCTGTCTGCACGCCGGTCCCGCCGCCAGTCTCGCTTAACCGCACCAGCACGGCGTCACGGCCGCCGGAATTGGCGCTGACCACCGCGCCTGGCGCAAAGCCGGCGCCGGCCGCGCCCGCCAGATAGATGGCGCCGTCATCGCCGACCGCCAGGCCTTCAATACGTCCGCCGTCCAGATCTCCCAGGTCGACCGTCCAGGCCGGCGCGCCCGTGCCGTCATCGCCTGCGGCGTATTTCGTCACGACCGCGCGGCCGTCCACCTCGCTGGCGACCAGCAATCCGCCGTCGGCGGCCAGAGCGGTCGCCTTGGCGCGCTCGGCGCCCGCGGCCGCCTCGGCGGCGCGGGTGAAAAGCGTGCCGCCATTCGCGTCGAGCGCGCGAATATAGCCGTCCACCCCGCCCTGGCTGGCCACGCCGCCAAGGGGCGAGTTGGTTTCACCCGCGATATAAACCGTGCCGTCCGCGGCGACGCTGACCGCATTGGCCTGATCGTCCGCCGTCGCGCCGAAGCGGCGGGTCCATTGTTCGACGCCGTCGGCGTTGAATTTCGCAACCAGGGAATCCCGGCCGCCGATATCGGTCGTATCGCCCAGCGCGCCGGTGACCGAGCCGGCGACGACCACGTCTCCGTTCGCGCTCACTGCGATGCTGGCGCCGCTGGCCTCGGCCGCAGCGCCCAGCGTTCGGGTCCAGACCCGCTTGCCCGTGGTGTCGTAGCGCATCAGGACCAGGTCCTGCTCGCCCTTGATCGCCTGACCATCGATGGCGCTGGAGGTCTGTCCGACCACATAGATGCCGCCGTCATCGCCCCGCGCCGTGGCGAGGATTTCAAGCGGGTTGGCGGTCTGGCTGGTGGAGCTCTCACCATCTTCGGAAGTGGTTTCGGTGACCGTGGGATCGGCCTCGATGCGGCGCGCGAAGGCCGCCGATCCGCCGGAGGCGAGATCGACATATTTGATCAGCTGACCGGCCGCACCCTCGCTTCCGCCCGAAACGCCCGCCGTCCAGACCGCCGGCGCGCCGCCCGTATCGGTGAAGGTCAATTGCTCGGTGAGCACGCCTTTGACTTTGAAGCCCCAGTCGTCGCCCTGAATGACGCCGTTTTCATCTTCCGCGCCGATCTTCACCCGCTCGATCCGGCTGACCATGCTGGCGGCTTCCAGCTGGGCGTTGATGTGGGCGGCGACATTATCCAGCGTGCGCGGCGTCGCGCCCATGTCGGCCAGATCGATATTGATCGCGGTGTCGACTCCGCTTTTGCGCACGGTGAGGGTGAAGGCGGCCGAACCGGTGAGCGCGTCCACTTCAGCGTCAAACGCGCCGGTATGGATCACCGCGCCGGTATATTCCGAAACGCCCCGGGAGATCGCCAGGCTGCTTTCGGCCTTGGACAGGTCTTCGCCTTTCAGGACCGATACGCCCTCCAGGCTCATCTGCTCGAAAAAGCCGTCGAGCTGGGTGAGGCCTTCATTGAAGCGCCGCGACCAGAAGCTGACATCGGCGCTGCTGGCGCCGCTCTCGGAGGCCGCCGTGGCCAGCGATTGCAGCTTCCGCAAACCCTGATGCAGGGCGAAGAGCTGCTTTTCGTCTTCACTCACGTCCAGGCTGGAGAAATTGCGCAGAGTGGCGTCGAAGAATTGACCATCCGCCAGCACGTCGCGCCGCAGGGCGTCCAGCGCCACGATGTCGCCGCGGACATCCCAGGGCGGGAGCACCTCGTCGGACCGGCGGCTGGCGGCGCTGCCCGACGTGCTGGACGGCGCAGCGCTGGCGGCCGTGTTCAGAGCCAGGCTCTGAGCCGCTTGAGCGCCATACCAGGCGGTGAGCAATCCCACCGAAAACACCATGCCGAACCGGCCTCCAAAAGGACGCGTCGCGCGACGCGCCACGTAAGGCGGAAGTTTGCCCTTTCAGGCGCAAACAAAGCGTTAGGAAATGGCGGGGACGAAGGCCGTGCTTAACAGCGCCCTAAGCCGCCAGTCCGAACCGGACGGGCCGGCTCTGCAGGCTCGCCGGCGCGGCGTCCGCCCGCCAGCCATTCGTCGCGCGTGAATTGATCGACGCCAGATCCGGGCGGCGCAGGCAGAGCGCGGCCAGCTCGGCTGCGCCAAGCTCGTCCATGCGCGGGCCCAGCGCTTCACTCATGGCCTCGGCGAACGCGAAATCGACATCGCTGGACACCCGCCAGCGCAGCCTCTCCAGTCCGCCGCCCGGGCCGTTGAGATTGGCTTTGATCAGGCTGTCATGGGCCTTCATCCAGCTGACCGCGTCGCCGCGCAGATGAGCCGCGCGCGCCTTTCGGTCAGCCTCCGCCAGAAGCGCCGCCGGGAAGGCCGCGCAGTCCAGCCCGTCCGGGAACCGGGCCGGCAAGGTGTTGCAGGCGAAGTCCGCATTGGCGTCTTCGAGCAATCCCTTCACGCCCATGGCGATCACCGGATCGAAGAAGACTTGATCGGCGTGCAACGCGATCACGTGCCGGGCTTCTACCGTTTTCACCGCGCGCGCGGCGCGGGCCAGGGCGTCTTCGCCGGTCCGTATGACGACCGCGCCCTGGGCGGCGGCTTCGTCGGCGAGACCGTCTCCCGCCTCGGCTTCAGGAAGGGTGACGAGCATGGCCCCGGCGCCCGGTATGCGGGCGGCGCGCCTGAGGCACCGCGCCAGGCCGGTCTGGCCGCCCAGCGGCTGCAGCAGGACATCGGCGTGAGCGCCCAATCGCGTCTCGATCAGAACCGCTGTCGTCATGCCCGCACCCCGCAGCAATCATATCGCTGAGAGTGCGTTTACATTGGCTAACACTGCGTTAACCGGGCGCGTCGAAGACTTATGCTGACCCCTCGATTCGCCAGCGGAGACCCGCGCCATGCCCGACACCGCACAATCCCCGGCCGATCCCGTCGACAGCCTGTTTCTGGGCCGGGATTTTAAGGAGCCGCGGATGAATTTGGACGGCAAGACCGTCCTGATCACCGGGGGCACCGGTTCGTTCGGCACGCGCTTCGTCCAGACCGTGCTGGAGGACTATAAGCCTCGCAAAGTCATCATCTTTTCGCGCGACGAGCTGAAGCAGTACGAGATGGCGCAGCGCTTCAATCCGGCCGAGCACGCCTGTCTGCGCTATTTCATCGGCGACGTGCGCGATGAAGACCGGCTCGACATGGCCATGCGCGGGGTCGACATCGTGGTTCACGCGGCGGCTCTGAAGCATGTGCCGATCGCGGAATACAATCCGTTTGAATGCATTAAAACCAATGTCTTAGGCGCCCAGAATGTCGTCACCGCTGCGATCAAGCGCGGGGTCGGCCATGTCTGCGCCCTGTCGACGGACAAGGCGGCGAGCCCGATCAATCTTTACGGCGCCTCCAAGCTGGCGTCGGACAAAATCTTCACCGCGGCCCAGGCCATGGGCGGCGCGGACGGGCCGGTCTTCTCGGTGGTGCGATATGGCAATGTCGTCGGGTCAAGAGGCTCGGTGGTGCCGTTTTTCAAACGCTTGGTCGCCGAAGGCGCAGATCATCTGCCGATCACGGACGCGCGCATGACCCGCTTCTGGATCACCCTGCAGCAGGGCGTGAATTTCGTTTTGTCCGCGCTGGCGACCGCGAAGGGCGGGGAGGTCTTCGTGCCGAAGATTCCGTCCATGTCGACGGTCGACCTCGCGCGCTCCATCGCCCCCGATTTGCCTCACAAAATCATTGGCATACGCCCCGGCGAGAAGCTCCATGAAGTGATGGTGCCGGAAGATGACGCCCGCGCCACGCTGGAGCTGGAGGATCGCTATGTCATCCTGCCCGCCCATGATCCCCGCCATCGCGAAGCCTGGCTGGCGGACGGCGCGCGCGCGGTGGAGGAAGGCTTCAGCTATGCCTCCAACTCCAACCCGGAGCGGTTGGATGCGCGGGCGCTCCAAAGCGTGCTGCAGGCCCGTTTGACGGCTTAGACCGCCTGGCGGCGCGGTTAGACGCCGGTCTTTTCCAGAAGGAAGAAGGTGCCGTCATCCGAGCGGGCGATCGGGTCGCGGTGATAGAAGAAGCCGTAATCGACCAGGCGCAGCCTGTCCCCGTAACGGTCGAGCATGTCTCCGGCGAAATCGCGTTTGAACAACCGGCCCTCATGGCCGCGATAAGTTACCTCGACCGGGGTGGGATTATAATATTCAAACAATAGGATGTGACGATGGCTGAGCTTGAACAGCGTGTCATAGACCTCGCCCAAAATCTCCGGATTGAGGTGGATAAGAACACCACAAATCATTGAAAGATCGTAGGTTTTTCTGGGCTCATAGTCGAGGACCGAGGCGGTCTCGACGGCGGCGATCCCAAGCTCATTCGCCGCCCTGGCGCTTTGCGCGTTGATCTCGATCGCCTCAAGTTCGGTGGCGGGAGACACCCGCTTTAAGGCGAGGAGATTGAGGCCGATATTGCATCCGACTTCAAAGGCGCTCTCCACCGGCGCGGCGTGGCGCAGCATGCGCGCCATGCAGGCGGTTCTGGCGGCGACCAGCGCGTCGCTCAGCGAACATCGCTCGCGATAGGCTTCGCCAAACTCCCCCGCCCAGAAGGCTTCCTGTTCGGTGCGATAACTCATGCTGTCTCCTCAAGGGCGCGAAGGCCCGCAGTGATGATCTCGGCGTGGCGCCAGTCATCCTCGGTATCAATATCTATGGCCTTCCAGGCCGGCAGCTCGAAGGGGCGAAACGCCATCGCCGCCGCCCCGTCCGTATCGGCGTGCAGCGTCTGCGCCGAATAGATGGCGAAGGCGCCCGCGTCTTTATACACCGTGGTCAGATCCTGGGTCCGGCTGGCGAACCGCTCCGGCGCCTGCGCCGGGATCAGGACGCCGTCCTTGACCGCCAAGAAGCGCTCAAGCGGGGTCTGCGCCCGCGCGACCGCCAGCAGGGGGCGTGACGGATCCGCTGAAAACGCGGTCAGGCCGCCTGTCATATCGGTGATGTTGACTGTCGTTGCGGTGGCGTAAAGCAACATGATGGTGTCGAAGCGCCGGCCGCGCCGCTCGAAGCTTTCAAGATCGGCCCGAACCACGTCCCGGACCGGGGTGTGATCATCGGCCAGGCTCGGGTCGCGCAGGAAGTCGGGGGCCGCTCCGGCAGCCGCCGCGAAGGCGGCGATCTCCGCATCTTCCGTGGAGACATGAACATGATCGAAGACGCCGGCGTTCAGCGCGGCGCGCAAGGGATAGCTCAGCATCGGCCGGCCGGCGAAATCGCGGATATTCTTGCGCGCGATGCGTTTGGATCCGCCGCGCGCCGGGATGATGCAGAGCGTCGTCATGGCGTTCCGGCCGGCCGCATGCCGGAGCGGATGATCGACAACGCGTCGGGCTGCGCATTCATGACCAGATCCAGCGCGCTCATATAAGGCGCATAGGGCCCGTGAAGCTGCGGCCAGACCGGGTGTTCGTATGTGAAATATTCCAGCGCGACGCCCGCCCGCTCCAAGGCGTCATCGCCGTCCAGATAATCCTTGGAGCCCGGCGGCGAGACATAACGGGTCGCGCCGTGACTCGTGCAGAGATCCGCGAGCCGCTGCGCCTTTGCGGACCGGACCGGCGTTTCGGAGCTCCGCGCGAAATCGGCCTCCAGACCGATCAAGTCGCACAGCGCGTTGATCAGCGCGATGTTCAGCGCGCACAGGCCGGTCTCGGCCGCCTCGAACGCCGGCGCCAGCCGGTCCATGACCGGGGTGTAGAAAGCCGCCTTGCCATAGGCGTGCTCCAGGGTCTTCAGCGCGGTTTGGGCAAAGCCGGCGTCGGGCTGGATTTGCGCCTGGGCGATGGTTTGCGCGCGCCGCCCCTTGGTGAGCACGGGAACCGTCAGCCAGAGCGGGCCGTTGGCGGTCTTGATCCGATTGCGCTGTTGCCAGCTGCGCTTGTCGAACTGCACATCATCCAGCAGGACGAAACGGTCGACCCGGTCGATCAGCGCGAAATACCCCGCCCACGGCAAAAAAGTCGGCTGCATAATCGCCAGGGTGCGCGGCGCGGCGCGTGCATTGCGGCGCGCGCTCATCGCTCCACCGCCGCGCATACGCCGGCGCGCCCGTAATCATCGCCGTTGTAAAACACCACGCGCTTGCCCTTGTGGGGCAATACGATGAAGTATTCCTGCATCACGGAATCCGGGCCGCCCTCGCTCGGTTCGAGCCCCGGACCCGTCTTCGCACGGACCCAGGTCAGACCGTCATCGCTATGGGCCCAGCGGGCGCGGTAAGCCTCTCCTTTGGATGCGAACCACATCACCCAGCGCCGCCCGTCATGATAGACATAAGGGCGCGCCAAAGCATTCTCACCCGGCGCAAAATCGATCGCCACCCGGCCCTCGCGCCGCCAGGCGCGGCCATCCTGAGAGGTGGCGATCTGGATATTGTAGCGCGGCAGGTCGGGATGCACCCATTCGGTTCCGGCGACGTAATACATGCGCCAGTCTGCGCCGTCGCGCACCACCCAGGGCGCGGTGTTGATATAGGGATTGACGTGCGTGCGCTCGAGGATCGGCGCCCGGTTCACCCGCTCGAACGGGCCGTGACCGCCGGTGCGCGCGGCCAGCCCGCCATAGAGATCCATGCGGGTCGTGCCGCCGGGCTTGAAGCCGATATAGTAAAGCAGCGTGTCGTCGCCGTCGCGGATCACGCAGCTGGGCAGGACGCCGTTATCGTCGAAGGCGCCGAGCGGCCCCGGCGTCAGAACCGGATCGGCGCTTCGCTCAAGCACGCGATCTGGCTGTTCCAGATCGATCAAGGCCCAGCCCACATGGGACTGGTTCTTGTCATTGCGTCCGGCCTGATAAATCCGCCAGAGCGAGCCCTCGACAAGCTCGGGCGTGGGCAGCATGGCATGCGTGCGGCTCCACCAGAGCGCGGTGTCCGGCTGGATCACAAGGCCCAGCTTGTCCCAGCGCGCCGGCTGCAGCACGGCCTAGTCCTCCAGCCCGAAATAACGATTGCGGATCTTGATCGCCTTGGGGTCGTCCCCGTCCAGCAGGGTGGAGGACGCCGTCAGCGCGACCGATCCGTCGGACAAGTCCTTCGCAACCGAAGCATCCATCGCGATGAAGCAATCATTCCCGATCGTGAGGAAGTCTCTCAGCGTCGCGTTGACGCCGAAAAAACAGCGCTGGCCGATCTTGCAATGGCCGGACACGACCACATGGCTGGCGAAATAGCTATGGTCGCCGATATGGCTGCCATGACCGATATGATTGCCCGACCACAACATCACATTGGCGCCGATGGTGACCGTCGGCTGGATGACCTGGTCTTCCAGAATGAAGCAGTTGTCGCCATGGCTCAGATCCGGCCAGACGCTGGCTTTGGAGCAGACATAGCTCGCCAGCGTGTATCCAGCGGCCTTGGCCTGCTCATACTTGGCCTGGCGCAAGCGATTGAGCTTTTGATAGGACAGCGCCACATGCATGTCCGCTTCGGCCGGAGAAAAGCGCGCCTGCGCCTCCGACCAGGCCAGAAGCGGGCGTCCCTCGAACGTGTCGTCCTTGGCGTAGGCGTCGTCGACGGTGAAGGCCGCGACCTCGCGCCCGCCATCGGCTTCGAAGTAATACTTTGCAAGCGAAGCGATTTCGCCGGAGCCGAAAATCACAAGCGGGCGGCTCATGGCGCGGCTCCGCAGTCGATCTGGTCTTCGGTCACCGGTTCATGGGCGGCGATGTCGGTCCGGGCGATCGCGCCGAACACGGCTTCGAAACGGCGCGCCGGCAATCCGTCCCGGGCGCGAATGGCGCGCACATTGTCCGGACCGATCACCTCGCCGGCTTTGATCGCCCGCGTGGTGTAGAAACAGCGCTTGAAGATCGGCGATGTGGTCTCCGCCTCCTTCATCCCGAACCGCACCTCGCCCAGCGTGTCGTGCGCGTCCTTCACCGAGCGGCACAGCAATTCCAGCTCTGCGGGTTCGATCGCGAAGCTGGAATCAGGGCCGCCTTCCGAACGATCCAGGATGAAGTGCTTTTCAATGATCGCAGCGCCCAGGGCCGCCGCGACGATGGGCGCGGTCACGCCCAGCGTGTGATCGGAGAAGCCCGCCACGACGCCAAATCGTTCGGCCAGCGCGGGGATGGTCTTAAGATGCGCGGATGAAAGCGGCGCGGGATAGGCGCTGACGCAGTGCAGGAGCGCGTAATCCGGCGCGCCGGCGCGCGCCAGGAATGCGGCGGTCGCCTCGATCTCCTCCAGCGTCGCGGTGCCGGTGGACAGGATGAGCGGCTTGCCGGTCCGCGCCGCGCGCTGGACCAGCGGCCAATCGGTCAGCTCATTGGATGCGATCTTGTAGGCGGGCGCGCCCCAGTCTTCGAGCCGGTCGACGGCGTCCGCATCAAAAGGCGAGCTGAACAGGGTGATGCCGATATCGCGCGCATGCGCGAACAGCCTCGGGAACCAGTCATACGGCGTCGCCGCCTCCTGATAGAGCCGGTGCAGATTCCAGCCCGCCCAGGTTCCGCTGGTGATCTGAAACTCCGGCTTGTCGCTGGGCACGGTCAGGCTGTCGGCGGTGTAGGTTTGAAACTTCACGGCGTCCGCGCCGGCGGCCTTGGCCGCGTCAATCATCGCCAGGGCCTTGCCCAAATCCTTGTTATGATTGCCGGACACTTCTGCGATCACATAGGGCGCATGGCCCGCGCCGATCACGCGCCCGTCGATGACGAGGCGCGGCGGCGCCTTGATGCTGTCGGTGTCGGCCGGGGCGCTGGCGTCCATGGCGAGCCCTTTGGAGCTGTGTTCAGGCGTCACCATCGCGCGATTCGGTGAACAGCTCTGAAATCAACCGCTCAGCCAGGCGCGCGGCGCCGCGCCCGTCGATGATCGTGCGCGGATCTGCATGGCCGGCCTGGTCGGCCGCGAGGATCGCTTCTCGCAAATGGGCGGCGTCGGGCGGTCCGGGCGGCAGCACATGGCCCAGGCCCGCCTCGGCGAAAGGCTGGTTCATCTGCGCATAGACCCTGTCCGGCGTGCAAATCAGGCTGAACACGCCGCAGGCGGCGGCTTCATACTTCGCCAGCCCCGGGCCCAGCACAGCGACACGGGCGCGAAGCAAGCCAACACGCAGATTGTCCGGCGCCGACAGGATTGAAACGTGGTCAGACCGGTCGACCGCATCGGTCAGGGCGCGGGTGCGCGCCGATCCAAATCCCGGCCCCGCGACGATTTCAGCCCGCCACCCGTCAGGCAGACCGCCATGAAGGAGCGCGCCCGTCGCCGCTTCGGTGAGCCGCCAGGGGTCGGTGCCGCTGATGGAAATCAATAGATGCGGCTCACGGTCTTTGGCCGGCCTCTCCGGCGGCGCCGCATAGATCGGCTCCAGCACGGCGAAGTCCGGTCCATGCAGCCAAAGATCGGCGTTTCGCGCCGGCGCTTCGGGCTCGATGACATAGGGCGTGATCGCGACATCCACCGCGCTGCTGCGATCGTCCGGCGCATAGGCTTCGCGATCCAGGCCGTCGATCAGCGCCAGCCTGCGCGCCTGACGGCGCAGGCGGCGCACCAGCTCCGGCAAATCGCTCAGCATGGAGGGGTGGCTGAGATCAAGCACCACCGGTGCGTCGTCCGCGGGATAGGCCGCCGCCTCTTCCGGAGGCGCCTGATGCGGCGGCAGGCGATGAACCGGCAGGTGCGGCGGGGGCGCTGGAGCATCGGCGTCCAGAATCAGTCCGGCCGGCCGGCCCGCGGCGGTCAGCGCGTCGGAAAGGATGATCGCGCGGACCTGATGACCGATCCCGAGCTTGGGACCGGAGCGCGCGCGCACCCAAATCTCGATCTCGTCCATCATGCGATCCCCAGCGCGCCCGCCAGAGCGGCCGCGACGCGCGCGACATCGCCATCCGCCATCGCCGGATACAGCGGCAGCGACAGAGTGCGCCGATAATACGCCTCGGCGCCGGGCAGGGTCTGCTCGCCATAAAGCTCGACATAGTAAGGCTGGGCGTGAACCGGCACATAATGCACCTGGCTGCCGATCCCGGCGGCGCGCAGCCGCGCCGTCACCTCGGCGCGGGCGACGCCGGCGGCCTCAAAGTCGATGCGCACATTCATCAAGTGCCGGCAGGGGTCGACGCCGGGCTGATCGACGGGCGCCGACACCAGCGGCGCGAGCGGCGCGAGCGCTTCGGCGTAAAGCGCGGCCAGCCGCCGCCGGCGTTCGGCGAAATCCGCCAGCTTGGCCAGCTGGGACCGGCCCAGCGCCGCGAGGATGTCCGGCATGCGATAATTATGGCCGAGCGCCTGCATTTCATACGCCCAGGGCTCAACCGCGCCGTTAAGGCGCGTGAAACGCGCCCTGTCGCGAACGACGCCGTGACTGCGCAATTCCGCCGCCCGGCCGGCCAGCGCCGGATTGCGGGTCGTCAGCATGCCGCCCTCGCCCGCCGCCAGCGTCTTGACCGGATGAAAGGAAAATGTCGCCGCGTCCGAGCGCGCGCAGTTTCCGGACGCGCCGTCCGGCCCGAGCGTGCCCAGCGCATGGCAGCTGTCTTCCACGATGAAGAGGTCGGCCCGCCGCGCGGCCTGTCCGATCTGCGTCATGTCGCACAGCGCGCCGGCCAGATGCACGGGCAGCACGGCTCTCGCGCGCCCGCCCGCCCGCTCCAGCGCCGCGCTCAGGGTTTGCGCCGTGAGCAAACCGGTCTGAGGGTCGACATCCGCGAACACGACGTCGGCCCCGCAATACCGCGCGGCGTTGGCGGTCGCGAGAAAGGTGAGGCTCGGCACGATGCAGATATCGCCCTCGCCCACGCCCAGTCCCGCCAGCGCCAGGTGCAAGGCCGCGGTCGCGCTGTTGCAGGCCACGGCGCAGGGCGCGTCCACAGCAGCGGAGAATTCAGATTCGAAGGCCGGGACTTCCGGCCCGGTGGTCAGATAATCGCTGGTCAGGACGCGCGTGACCGCGGCGATGTCGTCCGCATCGATCAGCTGACGGCCATAGGGCAGGAAGGGGTCGGTCATGGGAGCAATACTGCGGTGAGTCGGTTTCAAGAGTGTTTGCCGCGCGCGTGCGTCATCGCCCGGTTCATCCAGGCCGCCCGCGCCGGCAGGTCAGCCAGGCGCACGGGCCCGGGGTCGCCGGACGCGCCGCGCGGCGGCGTGAAGCCGAACGGAAAACCGCCCGGCCTTGCGGCCGGGCGGCGTCATGCAACGGTGCTCGCCCCAGCCTATCGGCCGAAGAGGGAGAGGATGATTTGCGGTTCGGAGTTGGCGATGGACAGCGCCTGCACGCCCAGCTGCTGCTTCACCTGCAGGGCCTGCAATCGCGCGGATTCCTTGGCCATGTCGGCGTCCACCAGATTGCCCACGCCTTCCGTGAGGCTGTCCATCAGCTTGCCCACGAAGGTGCGGTGCGCCTCCATCTTCTTCAAATCCGAGCCCAGATTGGCCAGCGCCTGATTGACATTGTCCAGGCTGGTCTGGATCGCGCTGACCACGTTGCCGGCCAGCGTCACCGTGCCCAGGCTGGCGGCGGCGGCGATGGTGATGATCGATCCGCCGATCGACATGTCCTGGCCGTCCAGGGTCACTGTCCGCGTCGCATCGGCGTCGGCCAGGAAGGCGATGCCGTTGGTCAGCGAGCCGTTCAGAAGATTGGCGCCGTCAAACTCGGCGTTGGACAGGATGACGTTGATCTGATCGAGCAGCGATTTGAAATCGCCGTCAAAGGCCTGGCGCGAGAAGGTGTCGATGGACGGGTCCATGGCCGCGGTCGCCTTCTCGCGCATCTGGATCAACAGATCCGAGATCGCTTCTCCGGCCGCAATCGCGACATCGCCGATCGACACCGCGCGATCGAGGGAGGATTCCACCGATCCCAGCGCGCCGATGTCCGAGCGCATGCCCTGGGCGACGGCGAAGACCGAGGAGTTGTCCTTGGCGCCGGAGACCTTCAGACCGGTATTGATGCGGTTTTGAACCTCGACCATGTCGTTATTGGTCTTGTTCAGGTTTTGCAGGGCGATCATCGCCGAAGTGTTGGTGTGGACGCTCAGCGTCATGACAGGGCTCCGCTCATTCTTCGTTGGGCCAAACCGCTTTCGGCGGCCATTATCCATGAGCTTGAAGAGCAACCCGCGGGCCAGTTCGGCCCTATTGCGAGATATCAATATAAATCAATGCGTTAAATTCAATAACCCCCGCCACGCGCGAGGCGCGGCGGGGGCTGCATGGTTAATTCTTGCCTGCAGGCCGGTCGGATTTTGCCGATCTGTCAGGCGGCGGTCCCCACCAGATCCGGTCAGACCGTTCGATCAATCAGCCCGCCTTCGCGTCCGCGAAGATAGGCGACCAGCTCGACATATTTTTCAGGCGGCCATTGGCGCATCACTTCGCCGGTTTCTGGATCAAAGAGCCTGTAAATGAATCGTCCGGCGTCTTCGGCCCGCTCGATCTGCAGGCGTGAGCGCGAGTTGGCGTTGATCTCCGCGCGCATGGCTTCGATCTGCTCGACTCTTGGCTGGTCTTGCGGAATCAGGCGCGTCTTCTTGCGCGCTTCGGATTCCATCGCATCCCCTTGTGAGCCGCTTGTCGCAGGCGTGACCCGCCCGCTGGCGATCGCGTCCCACGAAGGGCGGGCCAAGGCCGTACCCGACATGAGCGTCGCTATATCCATCGTTCCTGTCACAGAACGCTTATTGAGCGTTCGGCGCCTCCTTTGACTGCTGCGTTCCCAATCTCATCAGAGCGGCGGGACGGACGGTTGAAGCTGAACCCCACGAAGCGCTTCAACCGCCCAATCCCCTAGCCCGGGCCTATCGGAAGAAGCCCAGAACCGTGCTCGGCGCCGAATTGGCGATGGAGAGCGCCTGAATGCCCAGCTGCTGCTTGACCTGCAGCGACTGCAAACGGGCGGACTCTTTGGCCAGATCGGCGTCGACGAGATTGCCGATGCCCTTTTCCAGAGCGTCGGACAGCTTGCCGACGAAGTTCTTGTGAACTTCAAGCGACTTCGAACCCGTACCCAGACGGGCCAAAGAGGCGTTGAGATTGTCCAGCGACGCCTCGATCGCGGTCGCCTGCGTGGACGCAGCCGCAGCGGTCGAGAAGGAAGCCGTCGCCGCGACGGTCACGATCGTGCCGCCCAGGCTGAAGTCTTCATCATCGATGGTGATCGAGTTGGAACCATCGGCATTGGCCAGGGCCGAGATGCCGGCGGTGTTGGACCCGTCGATCAGGTTGGTGCCGTTGAACTCCGCATTCGAGACGATGGTCGTGATCTGATCACGCAGCGCCTTGAAGTCTTCGTTCAGAGCCGTCCGCGACGCCGTGTCCAGCGAGCTGTCGGAGCCCGCCAGCGCCTTCTCTTTCATCTCCACAAGGAGATCGGAGATGGCTTCACCGGCCGCAAGGGCCACATCCACGGTGGACGCGGCGAGATCCAGCGACTGGGTCACGGCCTTGTAGCCGCCGACATCAGCCCGCATCGACTGGGCGATGGCGAACACGCCGCCATTATCCTTGGCCGACGAAACCGCCAGGCCGGTATTGATGCGCTGCTGGACCTGCTGGAGGTCCATATTGGTCT
Organism: Oceanicaulis sp. BBD 1991-10; assembly: GCA_001657295.1. Taxonomy (GTDB): domain Bacteria; phylum Pseudomonadota; class Alphaproteobacteria; order Caulobacterales; family Maricaulaceae; genus Oceanicaulis. Next base: position 45,445 of record LYSW01000008.1, read on the forward strand.
TGTTCAGGTTTTGGAGAGCGATCATCGCTCCCGGGTTAGTGTTGATCGTCGCCATTTCTTGGCTCCTTCAATTTTTCCGTTTCTACGGGTCGGACGCGCGTTTTGCGGGTCGCTATCCACCGGCCGCCTCGCCTTCTACGACGCGGCCGGCGAAATCATTCCAAGGCCTATCGGAAGAAGCCCAGGATCGTGCTCGGCGCCGAGTTGGCGATCGACAGCGCCTGGATGCCCAGCTGCTGTTTCACCTGCAGGGACTGCAAGCGAGCCGATTCTTTGGCCAGATCCGCGTCGACCAGGTTGCCGATGCCCTTCTCCAGGGCGTCAGACAGCTTGCCGACGAAGGTCTTGTGGATTTCCAGAGACTTCGAGCCGGTGCCCAGACGCGCCAGCGACGCATTCAAATTGTCCAGCGAGGTGCCGATAGCCGACGCCGCGTTGGACGCATTGGTCACAGTGTTGATCTGGGTGGTGGCCGCAATGGTGAGGGTCGAGCCGGTCAGGCTCAGGTCCTCGGCTTGCACCGTGATGGTGTTGGACCCATCCGCATTGGCCAGGGCGGTGACGTTGCCCGCGCCGTTGGAGATGAGGTTGGTGCCGTTGAACTCCGCATTCGACACGATCGTGGTGATCTGGTCGCGCAGCGCGGTGAAGTCGGCGTTCAGCGCGGTCCGGGACGCGGCGTCGAGCGAAGCGTCGGACGCAGCGAGCGCCTTTTCCTTCATTTCGACCAGCAAGTCGGAAACCGCCTCGCCCGCAGCGATCGCGACGTCAACCGTCGAGCTCGCCAGGTCGAGAGATTGCGTGACGGCTTTATAGCCGCCCACATCAGCGCGCATGGACTGGGCGATCGCGAACACGCCGCCATTATCCTTGGCCGACGAAACCGCCAGGCCGGTGTTGATGCGCTGCTGGACCTGCTGCAGGTCCATGTTTGTTTTATTGAGGTTCTGGAGCGCGATCATCGCTCCGGGGTTCGTATTGATCGTCGCCATTTCTTGGCTCCTCACGTTTCTACGCTTCTATGAATGCACGCGTTTTGCGCGCAGGGTCTTCTGACCCGGCTGCGCACGCAGCAAGCCCGGGGCCAGTTTCAGACCCCGGTTTCAGCAATTTCCACAACGCATTGATTTTATTGATGTCGGGGTGCGCAGGTCGGACTGCGCGAGAGGCGCGCTAGGCATGATTTGCCGAGCAAAGCGTAAATCCGGCGGGCAAATTCTGCCGACTGGGTCGATTTTGCCGCTTAACAGGGGGTGAAGAATCGCCAGCCCGTCGAGTTTCTTGCGAAATCCTTAACCGCCGCCGCGGTCAAAGAAAAAGCCGGGACCCGTTGCGGGGTCCCGGCTGATTTCCGACGTCCTTAGTTGAAGAAGGACAGCACCGTCTGCGGGACGGAGTTGGCGATGGAAAGCGCCTGAACGCCGAGCTGCTGTTTGACCTGCAGCGCCTGCAATCGAGCCGATTCCTTGGCCAAGTCCGCGTCCACCAGATTGCCGATGCCCTTCTCCAGGGAGTCGGACAGTTTGGTCACGAAGGTGGAGTGGATCTCCAACGACTTGGACTTGGTGCCCAGGCGCGCCAGCGCCTCGTTCACATTGTCCAAAGACGTGCTGATCTGCGACGCGATATTGTCCGCCTGAGTGGCCGTCGCGAAGGATGCGGTCGTGGTCACCGACACGATACCGCCCGACAGAGACATGTCTTCGGACGTGATGGTGATGGTGTTCGACCCATCCTGGTTCGCCAGGGCCACAAAGGAGGTCGTCGAGCCGTCGATGAGATTAAGGCCGTTGAACTCGGCGTTGTTGACGATCGTCGCGATCTGGTCCCGCAGCGCCTTGAAATCTTCGTTCAAAGCGGTCCGCGAGGCCGTATCCAACGAGGCGTCCGCCGCGCCCAGGGCCTTCTCCTTCATCTCGATCAACAGATCCGAGATCGCTTCACCGGCGGCGAGCGCGATATCAAGCGTCGCATCGCCCCGGTCCAGAGACTGCTGAACAACCCCATAACCGGCCACTTGCGCGCGCATGCGCTGGGCGATGGCGTATATCCCGCCATTGTCCTTCGCGCCTGCGACCTCGAGGCCGGTATTGATACGGTTCTGCACTTGTTGCAGCTCCATATTGGACTTGTTCAGATTCTGGAGCGCGATCATCGCTCCAGGATTCGTATTCACCGAAGTTGTCATTGTGGGGTTCCTCCATTCTGGAAGCGAACGGCCAATTTTTGGCCGGCGGACATTTTGTCCCGCTGGAGCAACCGCAAACCGCGTGCCGCTTAAGGCGTCTGCCGAGTTGAAATTTACTATGATTTTTCAGCGCATTAACGCGCACGGACGGACGTTGCGCGCGCGCCCGCTCATTCCTGCTCGGCAGCATCGGCCTGGTGGGTGGAATATGCCCAGCCCGCAGGTCTCTGCGTCACCCCTGTGAAGGCGGACGCCCAGACTCACCGGGCGCGCCGTTTCAGGATCGCCGGAGCCCCGCTTTCGCGGGATGACGAGGGCGAGGAATACAGAGCCAGTCGACCGACGCCGGCAGGCTTCTCAAGGCGAACACCGCGTTTGGCGTGAGCAAGGACCGGCGGCGCGAACACGCTGGAGGCCGGGGGCGAGTCGCCTAGCCCGCCGCAGCCTGCGGCGCAGCCGGTTCGAGGCCCTGCATGATGGTGCGGTTGAGATCGATCAATGTGTCGATATCGCCTTCGCCGCGCATGGCGAAGCTGGTCTCCTTGGAGATATAGATCGACAAGGAGATGATCGACGCGCGCAGCGTCTCCGGAAGGCCGTTGTCCGGGCTGGCGCAATCGGCCGCGAAGGCCGACCAGACGCGGCGGTTCCAATCCAGCGCCTCGGCGCGCTTGCGGATTTCGCGGGCGTCGGCGTCCTTGATCTCGATCAAGGCGCGGGTGACCTGGCCTAGAAGCCTGTATTCGGTCGAGCGGGGGTCTTCGCTGCGGGCGCTGGTGCGCTGATAGGCCTGGTAGGACATTAGCCGCCTGTCCCCTCGCCCGCGTCAGCGCCCCCCAGGCGCTCCTTTTCAAAGGCGATGAGTTTCCGGCAGCGCAAGAGCGCCTTGTAATATTCTCCGCCCATCACCTCCCGGCTGACCGCGACGCATTCATTGAGCGCGTCGGGACTGGAGACGGCGTTCATGAATTCCGTCATGCGCAGCACGAAAGCGTCATAGAGCCCGGCATCCGAGCTGGACGACAGATACATCATCATGACCGGGAAATAGATGCGCTTGGCCGGGGTGTCGGCCTCATGCTCCTGCATGATGTCTTTTTCGCGCAGCACGCTGGCCTTGTTCTGCAAGATCAGCGTGGCGCGCCGGTCTCCATTTTCCACAACCGCGCCGTTGAGCACGAAGCGCTCGCCGGGCTTAAGGGACAATTTGAGCGGCATCGCCGTCTCCGTGCGGCGGACGCAGGCGCGCGTCCATCGGTTGAATTGCGAGAATCGACCGTCTCGGTGAACAAAGGGTTGCGCCAGTGCACAACAACCGCACTTCGCGCGCCAATCGTTAGCGATCCCTTAAGCGAACCGGGTCGGATTGGATATCGACCTGTCCGATATCGCATGCGAGCCCGCCATGACCGCCGCCATCAATCTTGACGCCGAACTCGCCGCCGAAGCTGAAGCGCCGCTGCGCCAGGTCGAGCGTGAACGCACCGGCGCGGGCGCCGCGCTGGAAAGCGCGCTGAGCAGCGGCGGCGGCAAGGCCGCGCCCGCCAAAGCCGTGGGGCTGGTGCGCCGGGCGGTCAAGTTGATGGACAAGGACCAGGACGGCGCCCGCAAGGCCGGTCAGCTGTGTTTGAAGGCGATCGAAGCCGCGCCCGATTTCGCCCTGGCCTATCAAGGCATGGCGCTGGCGCTGGAGCGGCTGGGCCGGCTGTCCGCGGCGCTGAGCTGTTATGAGGAAGCCTATCGGCGCGACCCGAGCAACGCCGATCTCTATCTTAATCTGGGCATGGTCGCCTGGAAGCTGGACATGCTGGAGGCGGCCGAAAAATTCCTGCGCCTGCACAATCAGATGGCGCCGGGCCAGATCGGCGGCGTCGCCAATCTCGCCGGCCTGTTGCGGGACCGCTTGAAATATGAAGATTCCGTCGAACTGCTGCGCTCGGCCATCTACCGAGAACCGGAGAATCCCGACCTTTGGAATTCTTTAGGCACGACGCTCCTGGAAAGCGGTGATCCGGATCAGGCGCTGACTTTCTATCGCGAAGCGTTGCGCCTCAACCCGGACTATGCGCGCGCCCACCACAATATGGCCTTCGCCCATGACCTGCTCGGCGACATGGACGAGGCGGTCACCCATTTCCGTCAGGCGCTGGCGCTCGAGCCGACCGCCGCCGACCGGGTCACGATGGAGCATGGCCTGTCCATGGCGCTGTTTGCGCGCGGCGAGCTGGAGGAAGGCTGGGCGCTCTATGAACGCCGCATGCATCCGCTCTACGCCAAGCGGGTGGAATTCGTCACCAAGGCGCCCTTCTGGTCCGGCGCGGACCCCGAAGAGATTCGCGGCAAGCGCCTGCTTCTGACCGGCGAGCAGGGCCTGGGCGATGAGGTGATGCATGTCGCCGCCCTGGAAGAGGCCTTCGAGCTGGTCGGCCCTGACGGCGCTGTCGGGCTGGTCTGCGAACGCCGCCTGGTGGATTTTTTCAAGCGGAGTTTTCCCGGACTCGAATATGTCGGACGCCACGCCACCATCTTCCGGGAAGGCGTGCAGATTCGCTCGCTTCTGGACGCCGAGCCGACGTTCAAGCCGGATTATTGGGCGCCGCTCGGGTCGCTCCAGCGCGCCCTGCGGCCGAATCCGGACGCCTTCCCGAGCGGCGAAGCGCGGCGTTATCTGGCGCCGGATCCGGACCGCGTCGAAAGCATTCGCCGCCAGCTCGCCGCGCTGCCCGAGGGCTTGCGCGTAGGCTTTTGCTGGAAATCCAAGCTGATGACCGGCAGCCGGACGAAATATTTCTCGCCCTTTGAAATGTGGAAGCCGGTGCTGCAGACGCCGGGTTGCACTTTCGTGTCGCTGCAATACGGCGATGTGGACGAGGAACTCGCCCGCTGCGCCCGGGATTTCGGGGTCGCCATCCATCAAATCGAGGGCCTGGACCTGATGGATGACCTGGAGGGCGTTGCGATCCTCGCCTCCCTCACAGACGTGAATATCGGCCAGGTCAACGCGTCGCTGGCGCTGGGCGCCGCCTGCGGCGCGCAAAGCCTGCTGCTTTCGCCCTCCAAAGCCCAGTGGACCACTTTCGGCACCGGGCGCCTGCCCTGGGTGCCGGGCTCGACTCTGTTCGCGCCGGAGACATTCCGCGACTGGGCGACGCCGATCCGGCAGATCGCCGGCGCACTGTCCGATCGCGCCGCCGCATCCAAGAAAAGCGTCGCCTGACCATGGGCGGAGCCCGCGATCTCGCCCGCGGACTGGCGCTGGCCCGCCAGGCGCTGCGCGAGAACCGCAACATGATCGAAACGCTGGGCGATGAAACCGATCTTGGCGCGCTGGAGCGGATCGAGATCGCCTACGCGCTTCAAAGCGGCGGCTACACCGCCCAGCGCGACCTGCCGGCGGCGACCGCTTACCGCAGCGAAGTGCAGACGCGCCTGTCCGCCTGGCTCGCCGATGCCGGCTGCCGGTCCGTGCTCGATCTGGGCGCCGGGGAAGGCACGGCCTGGCACGGCTGGAGCTTGGCGTTGGATCATCTCGCCTTGCTCGATTTGTCGCTGAACCGGCTGAGCTGGGCGCCCCGCAATACCACAGCCGCGCCGATCCGTCAGATCACCCGCGTGAAAGGCGATATCGGCGCCCCGCCGGTCCTGGAGCGCGGCTTCGACGCCGTGGTCACCATGCATGCGCTGGAGCCCAACGGCCCCAGCGCGAAGCGCCTGGTGGACACCGCCGCCAGCTGCGCGGCCCGGCTCCTGGTCTTCTTCGAACCGGACTATGCCGGCGCCCATGACGCCATGCGCCGGCGCATGGCGCGTCACGGCTACGCCCAGGACATATTCGAGGCGGCGCGCGCGGCGCCGGGCTTCACCCTGATCGACGCCGGCCGGCTCGACCATCCGGTCAATCCGGATAACGCCACCAGCTTCATCGCCCTTAAGCGGACCCAGGCTCCGGCCGGCCCGGCGCCCGGCGCGCTCGCCGATCCTTTGTCACGGCAGGCGCTCCGGCCGGTTGAGGGCGGATATCGCGACGCCTCAGGCGATTTTCTCTACCCCCGGCTTGACGGCGTCGCCTGCCTGGCGCCCGGTGACGGCGTGCTGCTGGGCGAGCGATAGCGCGACCGAGCCCGGCCAGGGCGCGGCCGGGACCGCCCCGCGGCGCCGATGATGCCTTCCCAAATGCGGCGTTCAGACCCCCGCTCTCCCAAAGGCCGGCCGGCGCCGGTTTCAAGCTGAACCGAACCAGACGCTTGCCCTGACGCGCCAACGCCTTAGCCTTGAGGGTTTGGGGTTAAAGCATACGCCTGTGACGGGAAGGACCACCGATGCGTTTTGAAGGCACCAAGGATTATGTGGCGACCGAGGAGCTCGCCGCCGCGGTCAATGCGGCGATCATTCTCGAGCGCCCCCTGCTGGTGAAGGGCGAGCCGGGCACCGGCAAGACCGAACTCGCCAAGCAGGTCGCCCAGGCCCTCGGCGCGCCGCTCCTGGAATGGCACATCAAATCGACCACCAAAGCCCGCCAGGGTCTTTATGAGTATGACGCGGTGGCGCGCCTGCGCGACAGCCAGCTCGGCGACGACAAGGTCCACGACGTCAAAAACTATATCCGCCGCGGCAAGCTGTGGGAGGCCTTCACCCACGACACGCGCCCGGTCCTTTTGATCGATGAGATCGACAAGGCCGACATCGAATTTCCCAACGATCTCCTCCAGGAGCTCGATCGGATGGAATTTCACGTCTATGAGACCGGCGAGACGATCAGGGCCGACGTCCGCCCGATCGTCATCATCACGTCCAATAACGAAAAGGAACTGCCCGACGCCTTCCTGCGCCGCTGCTTCTTCCACTTCATCGCCTTCCCGGACGAAGTGACGATGGAGCAGATCGTCCAGGTCCATTTTCCAGACCTGAAGGGACGGCTCCTGTCCGAAGCGCTCCAGGTCTTCTTCGAGCTGCGCACCGTGCCGGGACTGAAGAAAAAGCCCTCCACCAGCGAGCTGCTGGACTGGCTCAAACTGCTTCTGGCCGAAGACATCGACCCATCCGTCCTGCGCGAGCGCGACCCCCGCAAGCTGATCCCGCCCATGCATGGCGCGCTGTTGAAGAACGAGCAGGACGTCCAGCTCTTTGAACGGCTCGCCTTCATGAACCGTCGCGAGGGAGGCTGAGGGGTATTACGGGTTGCAGCTGATTAGCCCTTGAGCTTTCATGACGCGGGAGCTGACGGGAGGGGCGATCAGTGACAGTGCGGCAAAGACGTGCGCGTCATGATGCGACGAGCGCGATTGAGGCGTTTGAGCTGCCCAATCGCCGACCGTCCCATATTCTCAATACGCCGGCCCTGATCGCCCATTATGTGTTCTGGTATTCCTCCGATCATCCGAAATGGGAGGAGGCGGCCGAGAAGTTCAGAACCTGCCCCAACGATTATGTCACGCGGGTGTGTGATCATGATCGGACCGCAACCGACCCGAACCCGCGCTCGGTCATCGCCGCCGCGCTGAACGCCTATCTGCAGAAATTCAAGTCGGACGGATCAGGCAGGCTCGATTTCAAGACGCCGCTCTTCACGCACTCGCGTGACAAGAACGACAACACGATCCGTTTGGAACGCACCCGGTCCGGGGCTGAGGATGAAGACCCCAGCGTCGCCCTTGATCGCACGCTCGCCCTGTCGGGCGTGTTTGACCAGTACATGCTGGAGATCACGGCCGACATCTATTACGAGCACTTTACGATCTCGTTTCGCCTTCTGCCGATGGCGAACGGACGCACGCCCGGCCCGACCGCACCCCCGGCGCTGGCTAAAGCCCGAGAAATTCTTGAGGATTTGGTCTCCCCGACACCGGGCACGCTGGAGCAGGTGCGCCGAGGCGAGCGCGATGCGGACATGCCGCCGCCATGGATGGAGGATTGTGTTTCAACCAACCGCCATACGATTGCAGACCGGCAGGCGGACTATTGGATCGAGACGGTTTATGGCGAGGTCTGGCGCGAACTCTTCGACCAGCTGGACGCCGCCCAGCCGCCCACGGACC
>LYSW01000009.1 GCA_001657295.1 Oceanicaulis sp. BBD 1991-10
TCGAACTTTAGCTTGTTGCTAAGGGTGCCGCAAACCCAGATTCGAATGCAACCATAAGAAAAAGTGAGCAAAAAACGTATTGTAAGGAGGCGTGACTGCACGCGATTTCTCCCCCCTTTACCCCATGCCGAGTCTTCCGCAGCGGGAAGCCGAGGGCGTCAAGGCGCTTCGCCCGCTTCGCGGCGACCGGGCGAGCCCGGTCGGCCTTGACGCCCTCGGCTTGCTGCGACAATCGGCTGGCAAGGTGAAGGGGGTGGTGTGGCTCTTTCTTGTCCTTCCTCGCGTCCGCTCGGTCGGTCCTCGCTGACGCTGCGGGCGGCTGTTCGCCTTGCGAAGCCTGACGGCTTCGGGGCGCTTCTTCTGAGGGTCCTTCGAGACGCGCTTCGCGCTCCTCAGGATGAGGGTTATGGGTAGCTCCTCCCTCCCTCATCCTGAGGTGCTTTTGCGCTAGCAAAAGCCTCGAAGGACGCACAGCCTCTCCCTCTCTTTCCCGGCGGAGGCCGGGACCCAGGGATCGTGGAGCGCGGCGTTTGAGGGCTCTGGGCCCCGGCCTTCGCCGGGGAAGAGAAGGGATGGGTTTCCTCCCCTGCTTGCGGGGGGTGAGCTTGCCGAAATCGATCTGGGAGATCGATTGAACAAGCGAACGCTCCCGAAGGGATCGGAGGGGGGATGGGCACCGGTGCTCGCCCCCCTCGTCCCTTCGGGACACTCCCCCCGCAGGCGGGGGGAGAAACCGGTGGTGCGCCTTGCGGCGGCTGACGCCCTCCCCCAGGGCCTGCCGGCCCGTTCGCGGGCTTCCATCCATCCACCGGAGGGATGGATCGGCTTGGCCGACCGCCGCTCACCCCTACCACCTCAGCGTCAATCCTGCTAAGTTGCTCTCGGGACAGGTGTTTGGGCTTGTCCTGGGGACTGGAAAACCCCACCCAGAGCGGCTGGCGTCGGCCGCTTAACGACGCCTCCCTTGCCCTCTAGGGCCGGGGAGGCCATGGCGTATGTCCAGGGCCTTCCCGAGAGATCGGGCGGGCCTAAAGGCTATGGCGGTCGTCTCTGGGCGGCTTTTCCACTCCCCGGTCACCAGAGGCTCGCCTCTGGGACCGCAGGGCGGGGAGGTGAAGCCATGAGCACGGGCGTTTCGATTTTATTGGTGGTGATTTTGGGGCTGACGGCGTCGGGCCTGGGCGTCGGCGTGCTGATCGGCTGGCTGGCGCGCGAGGCCGCGCGCGGGCCGGCGCCCTATCACATCCCGACAACGCCCGAGGCGCTGGCCTATGGCGTCAGCCGCGGCCTGAAGCGCGGCGCCCCGATCCCCAGCCGCCGGTATTGGCGCGCCGTCGAGCGCGGCGAGATCACGCCCGAGCCCTGGGTGAAGACGCCGGCGGAGATGGGGAGTGTGGGGCGGTGAAGGGAATAAGAAGTGTCCTCCCCTGCTTGCGGGGGAGGTGCCTGCGAAGCAGGCGGAGGGGGCGTGCAAGGTGAAGGGGGCGGTGTGGCTCAAGCTCCAACCTCGTCGCCCCAGCGAAGGCGGGGGTCCAGAGCCGGTAAGCTCAGCGTTTGATGATCCCCTCTCGCCAGTCAAACGCTCCCCCGGAGCGTTCTTTGTGGCTCAAGCCCGCCTGCGCGGGGATGACGATGGAGGTTCGGGCGCCTCTTCCTGAGGGTCCTTCGAGGCTCGCCTTTGGCTCGCACCTCAGGATGAGGGTGTCATAGAGCGCCTCCTTCCCTCATCCTGAGGGGCTTTGCGGGCGCAAAAGCCTCGAAGGACGCACAGCCTCTTTCTCTCTTTCCCAGCGAAAGCTGGGACCCACAGATTATCGGGCGCGCAAGGCGAACCCCTGCCTTCGCAGGGGCAGGCAGCCGCACGCAGCGTCTGCTTGCCTCGCGTCAGCGAGCACCGGCTGAGCGGACGTGACGGAGGAAACGGAAAAAGGAGGGCGGCGCTTTAAGCGCTCAACCCGTCGACCGCATGGCGCGCCAGCGCCGCGACTTCATCCTTGCTGGCGCGCTTCATCTTGCGGGCGTTGAGGTCCATCAGGCAGGCGACCGCCTCCATGGACCATAGATTCGCGCCGGTGGCCGGATCGATGACCCAGTGGACCAGCGTGCGCACCTTGTCGTTCACCGCCTTGACGCCGGAGCGGATGACATAGCCCTCGCCTGCGCGCGGCCAGCGGCGCATGACGATGCGCGCTTCCAACACCGCGCCGGAGACGGTGATCTCGCGCTGGTCGCGCAGGGCGGTCCAATGGTCCGGGAAGGCCTCTTGAAAATGGATCACGCCGTCGGAGATTTTGCCAAACGCGAATTCGGCGCGCATATGGCCCAGCGCATCGACCTCGTCGGCGTTGACCAGGCCGCGCCCCACCAGCTTCAGGCCCAGCGCGTCGGCGCGCGTCAGGCCGGCGTCGCGCGCCGGCGGTCCGGTCTCCAGGCTGCGCGTGTCGCAGGCGGCCGGGCGCGCGATCATCAACGCGTCGAACGCCTCGCGGGTGCGGCTCGACCAGGGAAAGGTGCGCTGGAAGGCGGGCGAATAATGCTCCAGCCGCACGGTGATCGCGGCGGCGGGAACGCCCAGCGCGCAATGATCCATGATCAGAGCGGCCGTCAGGCCCTTTTCGTCATGGTTCAGAATGCCGCCGCGAATCGCCAATGGCGCGCCGGGCCGGGCTTCGGCCAGAAAGCGGATGGTGATGTCGCGCGCGATCAGCGTGGCGTAGGGGCGGGCGGTGAAGGCGTCCGGCATGGCGAGCAGGTGGGCGAGCCCGCCGACCGCCTCGGCGGCTTTGGCCAGATAGAAGCGGACATTGAGATGGCCGAGCTCGTCGCATTCCCAGGCGTTCGCCACCCCGCGCCATAGCAGCTCCATGCCCGCCGCCCCTATTGGTCCGGGCAGGCGGCGCAGCGCCCGTAATGTTCGATCACCGAGCGTGACGGCACAAAGCCCTCCGGCGCGCCGTCGCCGCTGATCTTGGGCACGTGCCGCTCCTCCACCGCGCCGCAAGTCTCGCAGATATAAAGCGCGGCCGTGTCGTCGGCATGCTGGTCGGCATGGTCGCCATGGCTGCAGGCGGTGTAGGCGTTCAGCGCCTCCACCTTGTGGGCCAGGCCGGCCTTGGTGAGAAAGTCGAGCGCGCGGTAGACCGTCGGCGGCTGGGCTGCGCCGTCCGGCTTGAGCGCGGCGAGCAGGTCATAGGCCTTCACCGGACCGCCCGCCTCCAGCAGCAATTCCAGCACCCGGCGCCGCACGGGCGTCAGCGACAGGCCGCGCTCGGCGCAGCTGGCTTCGATCGCGGCAAGGGCGTCGGCGATCTCGGAGGTCGGGGCGGGAGCATCGGTCATGGCCAAAGACTACTGACTCACGGGACGCGAGGCGAGGGTGTGTCTGCAGGGTCACGCGCCGCCTGGAACCGAATCAGGCGCTTGCGCGGCCATGCTGCGGGCGCTAATGAGGCCAGGACTGTGATAATATAACATTACGGAGCTGTCATGCGCCCCCGTCTCACCGCCGCGACCAGCCTGATCGCGCTCATCGCCGCCTCCCCCGCCCTGGCCGAAGCCAATAGCGAAGCTCAGCCTTTCCGCACCGATGACGTGATCATCGTGTCCTCCTCGCCGCTCAATCTGACCTCCGACGAGGTGGTCGGTTCGGTGAGCGCGATCGGCGAAGATGAGATCTTCTCACTGTTCAACGGCAATATCGCCGACACGCTGAACGGCATTCCCGGGATCAGCACCAGCTATTTCGGCCCGGCCTCGGGCCGTCCGGTGATCCGGGGCCTGGGCGAGGACCGTGTCGCGGTGCTGATCAACGGGCTGACCGCCATGGACGCCTCCGCCTCCAGCCCGGACCACGCCGTGGCCGGCGAAGTGCTGGGCGCGCGCCAGATCGAAGTGCTGCGCGGCCCGGCGGCGATCGCCTATGGCGGCAACGCCATCGGCGGCGTGGTCAACATTCTGGACGGCCGCATCCCGACCGAGCCGGTCGACGGGACGTTTGACGGCTTCCTCTATCTGGGCGCCACCAGCGTCGATGAAGGCACGCAGGCCGCCGGCCGGGTCGCATTCGGGTCCGGCCCCTTCGTCTTCCAACTGGACGCCCTGCGCCGCGAAGCGGAGAATTTCGACATTCCCGGCTTTGCGGAATCGGCGGCTTTCCGTGCGGCCGAAGAGGACGAGCACGACGATGATCATGATGATGATCACGACGACGACCACGAGGACGAAGAAGAGGATTTCGAAACCGTCTCGGATTCCTTCTACACCTTCGAAACGCTTTCCGGCGCGGTCTCGCTCATTGAAGACTGGGGTTTTGTCGGCGTCGCCGTGAAATCCACCGACGCCGAATACGGCCTGCCCGGTCACAGCCATGCCCATGAGCATGAAGACGACGACCATGACGAAGATCATGATGATGCTCACGACGAGGATCATGATCATGAAGAGGAGGAAGAGGGCGCCCTTCTGGTCATGGAGCAGACCCGCATCGATCTGCGCGGCGAAGTGAATCTTGACGGCTTCTTCAACCGTCTGCGCTGGTCGCTGGCCTATGGCGATTACGAGCATTCTGAAATCGAAGGCGGCGGCGAGATCGGCGTCACCTTCTCCAGAGACGGGATCGAAGGCCGGATCGAGGTCGCGCACAATCATGAGGGCGCGCGCCGCGGGGCCTGGGGCGTGCAATTCCTCAACCAGGATTTCCAGGCGCTTGGCGAAGAAGCCTTCATCGAGCCTGTCGGCACCAAAGACTGGGCTGTCTTCGCGGTCGAACGCTGGGATTTTGAAAGCTGGGGCGTGGAAGCCGGCGCCCGTCTGGAAAACCGGGAGCTGAGCGGTCAGCGCGCGGTTCGCAATTTTGACACCGTCTCTGCGTCCGGCTCGCTGTTCTTCCGCCCGGCCGAGCAAGCCTTCCTGGCGGCGACCATCTCGCGCACCGAGCGCGCGCCGACCGACACCGAAGTCTTCTCCAACGGTCCGCATCTGGCCACCGAGACGTTCGAGATCGGCGACCTGAATCTGGACACCGAAACCGCCTTATCGTTTGAAGGCACGGCGCGCTGGTCCGCCGAGCGCTGGTCCGGCGAAGCCAGCGTTTTCCATTCCGAATATGACGGTTTCATCGGTCTGTTCCCCACCGGCGCGGAAGAAGACGAGCTCGACGTGTTCGAATACCGCCAGGCGGACGCCTCGCTGACCGGGTTTGAAGTCGCCGGCGAGCTGGCGCTCGGCGAAGCGCTGGGCGCTCAATGGTCCGCGGACGCCTCGCTTGATTATGTTCAGGGCGAGCTTGACGGCGGCGGCGACCTGCCGCGCATTCCGCCGCTCTCGAGCCTGATCGGCGTGGAGGCCGAATTCGGCGCCTGGTCGGCGCGCGGCGAAGCGCGCTTGGTGGCCGAGCAGGACAATGTCTCCGAGTTCGAGCTCAGCACCGACGGCTACGCCCTTTTCAACGCCTCGGTGGAATGGCGCCCGCTGACGGAGAATAACGTCACCGTCATCGCCGGCGTGCGCAACATCACCGATGAAGAGGCCCGGGCCCATACCTCATTCCTGAAAGACCTCGTCCCGCTTCCGGGGCGCAATTTCAGGCTTGCGGTGGTCGCCGGCTTCTAAGCGGCGGCCCGCCTTCCCCTCCGCCTGGGACAAGGGGAAGGGGAGGCGCGATGACCTCGCCGCCCGGCGCCGCGTCCGCCTCCTCCCTCGCCTTGAGGGGGCGGGTGTCCGCGTCAGCGGAGCGGCGCGGTGGTGATCGTCAAGCGCGGGCGTAGACGGCAAGGTGGTTCCCCCACCCGACCCTTCGGGCCGTCGAACAGTTTCACTGTTCACCCCCCTAAAGGGGAAGGGATAGAAGCGGTTCGAGCTGAAGCGACACGCGTCCCATGTTCGGCTCTCCCACCAAGGTCTGCGGCGGGGCGCCGCGCGGCGGGCGGTCGCGCGGCGCCTTGCCGTATATCTTTCGCGCGAGGAGAGGCGCATTAAGCCCACAACAAAATTGTGGGAAAGGGCATTCGCCATGAAAACACTCCTCCTCGCCACCGCCGGCGCCCTCGCAGTCACCGGTTTCTCCGCTCCCGCTTTCGCTGACGCGGGCGACTGGCAATTCCGCCTGCGGGCGATCTCCGTCTCACCGGATGAAAGCGCCGACATCACGCCGATCGGCGGCGATGTCGACATCAGCACCTCCGTCGTGCCGGAGTTCGACATCACCTATTTCTTCACCGACAACATCGCCGCGGAGCTGATCTTGGGCGTCACCCCGCACGATGTGACGGCGGTCGGCACCTCGCTGGGCGATGTGGATCTCGGCGATGTCACGCTGCTGCCGCCGACCCTGACGGTGCAGTATCATTTCAATCCGGAAGGCCAGGTTCGGCCCTATGCCGGCATCGGCGTGAACTACACCCTGTTCTTCAACGAAGACCTGCCGACCGGCACGGTGCTGGACTCCATCGATTATGACGCCAGCGTCGGCCTCGCCCTTCAAGCGGGCGTGGACTACATGCTCAATGAGCGTTGGTTCGTGAATTTCGATCTCAAAAAGGTCTGGATCAACACCGACGTGACCATTGATGCGACCACCAATCTGTCCGCTGTCGTCGAGGCGGATGTCGATATTGATCCGTGGATCTTCGGCGTCGGGATCGGCTGGCGCTACTAGGGCGCGCCGAGACCAAATCGGGGTCGGTCCTCGTCCTTCTCCATCGGCCCCGTTGACGGAAGCGCCCAGCGTCGCCCTCGCTGGGCGCTCTCCGTATGTATAGACAGGGTAAACGGGCGCCCAGCTTTGTTGCTTCGCGCGTCCGGGTGCGCTAACCAGCCCCGTCTGTTTTTCAGGGGGAAACCACCATGGCTGACGCGCCCGCCGCCAAAATGACCGTCACCGGCAATCTGCCGCTCTACAAGTCGCCGGAAGCGATCAATCTCCAGGCGCATGCGGGCAAGGGTCTGAAATGGTCCGACCGTCCGTTTGAATTCCTTGCGGAGACCCATTTCGTGCCGGTCACGCTGGGCGAGTTCGGCGTCACCTCCGCGCAGTATCCGATCATCTTCCTGGGCGACCAGAAGACGCCGGTGGCGGCCATGGGGCTGACGGCGGGTCAGAATCTGTTCGTCGACCCGGAAACCGGCCAGTTTGAACCGCATGGCTATCTTCCCGGCTATGTCCGCCGCTACCCCTTCGTGGCCGCGTCTCATGCTGAGGACCAGGACAAATTCACCGTCTGCGTGGACACCGGCTCCTATCTGTATTCCGACAATCCGGACGAGCCCTTCTTCAACGACAAGGGCGAAGCCAGCCCCTTCCTGGACCGGGCGATCGATTTCGTGCGCCGCTTTGAAGCCGACGTCCAGCAGACCCGCGATTTCGTCGCCCGTCTCGAAGAGCTGGAATTGTTCGACAGCCAGCAGGCGACTTTCCAGCCGCGCGATGCGCAGGGTCAGCCGCAGGGCGACCCGCAGGTGATCGCCAGCTATCAGGCCGTTTCCGGCGAAAAGCTGAAGGAAGTCGAGCCCAAAGTGCTCGCCGAGCTGCGCGACAACACCTATCTGGGCGCGATCTACTCGCACATGCTGTCCATGAACCGCTGGGAAGCGCTGATCAGCCGGGCGGCCCAGCGCAATAATCCGGGCGCCGCGCAGCAGCAGCCGGTGGCGAATATGGCTCCGCCGCCCGCCCCGGAAGCCTGAGGCGAGCGCGAGCGCTCCATCCACACCGGACGGCCGGCCGCCATCGCGGCCGGCCGTTTTCGTTTCAGGACGGTCCGGCGCGATTGCGTCACCAAGCGATCACAAGGCCGTCAGGTCGGTTTCACGCGGCGAGAGCCTTTGATACATGAGCGCCCTTCGCCGCGCTCTGCATCATCAAAGGTTCGCCTACGTGTTTCGTCTCGCCGCCCTGTTCGCCGCTCTCTTCGTCCTGATCCCGCCCGTTCAGGCGCAATTCGCCAGCGACGGCCCCATGGTGGACGCCGCCCTGGTGGCCGATCTTGAAAGCGTGGCGCCGGGCGAGACGGTGCATATCGCGCTGCATCAGGACATTACGCCGGGCTGGCACACCTATTGGCGCAATCCCGGCGACAGCGGCGAAGCCACGGAAGTCCGCCTTGACCTGCCGGAGGGCTGGCGCGCCGGCGAGATCATCTGGCCGGCCCCGAACGCCTATCCGATCGGGCCGCTGACCAATTACGGCTATTCCAATGAGGTCAGCCTGCCGGTGCCGGTGGAGGTGCCCGCCGACGCCCCGGCGGGCCGGGTCACGATCCCGGCGCGCGCGACCTGGCTGGTCTGCGAGGATGTCTGCATCCCCGAAGACGCCGATCTGGAGATCACGCTGGAGGTCGGCGACACGCGCCCTGACCGTCTCGGCGCGGCGCTGATCCAGACCGCCATCGACGCCGCCCCGGTTGCGGCGCCGGCCGGGTTTGAAGCCGGCCTGGCGCAGGGCGAGGACGGTCTGGTGCTGACCCTGTCCGGCGACGCTTTCGCGGGCGGCGCCGACCAGGTGCGCAATCTGTCCTTCTTCCCGCATACGCCGGGCGTCATCGACCATGCCGGCGCGCAGTCGGTCGCGTTGGGCGACGGCGCGGCGCGGATCGATTTGCCGGCCGGTTATCTGACCCGCGGCGGCGTCAGCGACGCGGCGGGCGGCGTGGTGGTGTTTGAAAGCCGCGCCAGCGGGGTCTGGCTGCAGACCGCGTTGGAATTCACCGCAGCGCCGGGCGTTGTGGTCAACGCGCTCGAGCGGGCCGCTGACACCGTGGCGGACATGGCGCCGCTCAGCTTTGATCCGGCCGCCGCGGCGCCGCAATCCATCGGCTTCGCGCAGGCTGCGCTGTTCGCGCTGATCGGCGGTCTGATCCTCAATCTGATGCCGTGCGTCTTCCCGGTCCTCTCCATGAAGGCGCTGACCATTGTCGAAAAACGTGGTGCGGAACGCGGAGAAGCGCGTCTGCTGGGCCTGGTCTTTGCGGCCGGCGTGATCGGAACCTTTCTCGCCCTTGGCGGGCTGTTGTTGGTGCTGCGCGTGGCGGGTCTGCCGGATCTGTGGGGCGTGCAGCTGCAAGTGCCCGGCGTGGTGATCGGTCTGGCGCTGTTGATGTTTCTGATCGGGCTGAATTTCCTGGGCCTGTTCGAGATCGGGACCAGCCTGCAAAATGTCGGGTCCGGCGTGAAGGATAGCGGCCGGCGCGGCGCGTTTCTGACCGGCGTGCTCGCCGTTTTCGTCGCCGCGCCGTGCCTGGCGCCCTTCATGACCGGCGCGCTGGCCTTTGCGCTCGCTCAGCCGCCGATCGCCTCGCTCGCCGTCTTCGCTTTCCTGGGCGTCGGCCTGGCTCTGCCCTTCGTCCTCGTCAGCTTCTTTCCCGGCCTTTTGGGCTTTTTGCCCAAGCCGGGGCTGTGGATGGTGCGTTTCCGTCAGGCGCTGGCCTTTCCGATGTTCGCCACCGCCATCTGGCTGGTCTGGGTGCTGGTCTCCCAGGTCGGGCCCAACGGCGTGATCTGGTCGCTCGCCGCCTTCCTGGCCGCCGGCTTCGCGGCCTGGGCGTTCAGCCTGCGCGGCGCCGCGGCGCGCATCACAGCCGCCCTCGGCGTCCTGCTGACCGCAGGCGCCGTGGTGTCCGCCGCCCGTCTGGAGCCGGTGCAGATCGGCACGCCCGCCGGCGGCGCCTGGGCGGAATGGAGCCCGGAGGCGGTCGCCCAGGCTCAGGCCGACGGCCGCCCGGTCTTCATCGATTTCACCGCGGCCTGGTGCGTGACCTGCCAGGTCAACAAGCTGGGCGCGCTGTCGGAAGGCGATGTGAAGGCCATGTTCGACGCCCATGACGTGGCGCTCTTCCGCGCCGATTTCACCAATCGGGACAGCGTCATCGCCCAGGAGCTCGCCCGCCACGGCGCGCCGGGCGTGCCGCTTTATCTGATGTATCCGGCGAATGGCGGCGCGCCGGAGGTTTTGCCGCCGCTTTTGACCGGCTCGATTGTGATCCAGGCGATCGAGCGCAGCGTAGATATCTAGTCACCGAGGGAGGACGCCTGACATGACCCGCACCAAGCCATTGTTTGACCGCCGCTCCATGGCGCATGCCGCCAGCGTTGTCGCGGCTTCGGTTCTAACCGTCGCAGCCTTCGCCGCCGGCGCCGTCGCCGCCGATGCGATCCCGGGCCAGCCCGCGCCCGCCTTCACCGGCCAGACCGCGGCGGGCGAGACCGTCTCCCTCGCCGATCTCGCCGGCCAGACGGTGGTCCTGGAATGGACCAATCATGACTGCCCCTATGTGCGCCGCCACTATCAGGGCAATATGCAGGGCCTGCAGTCCGCCGCCGCCGAGGACGGCGTGGTCTGGATTCAGGTGATCAGCTCCGCGCCCGGCGAGCAGGGCCATGTCGACGCCGCCACCGCTCTGTCCCTCAATGAAGAGCGCGGCGCGCCGGCCGCCCACACCATCCTTGATCCTGAGGGCGTGATCGGCCGCGCCTATGACGCGCGCACCACCCCGCACATATATGTCATCGACGCCGAGGGCGTGCTGCAATACGCCGGCGGCATCGACGACATCCCGCGCCCGCGCGCCGATTCGCCTGAAGCGACGCCCTTCGTGACTATGGCGCTGGACGCGGTGGCCGAAGGCCGCACGCCGGACCCGGCCGCCACCGCGCCTTATGGCTGCTCGGTGAAATACGCCGGCTAGGCCCAGGCCTCATGCCCGGACAGGACGGCGCTCCGGATCCCCGGGGCGCCGTTTGTCTTTGTGCGCTTTTATGACGGCGTCTCCCCCTGCCGGCGCTCGGCCGGCGCAAGGGGTTGCGCAGGGTAAGGAAGGCGGGCTCGCTTAGTCTTGCCAGCGGCGGTTAATGCCTGGACCTTAACGCACGGGACGAAGCGGGAGAGGGTCATGATGCGCATATGGGCCGCCGGCCTGGCCGGGCTGGCGCTGGCGGGATGCGGCGCGCCTTCAGCCGATATTTCAGAACGGGTGCTCCATCGCGGCAATGAATTGGAGCCGCTGAGCCTGGACCCGCATATCGCCTACATCACCGGCGAGCGCCAGATCGTCGTCGATCTGTTCGCCGGCCTGTATCAGCCCGATGCGCGCGGCCGCCCGGTCCTGGCGCTTGCGAGCGAGGCTGCGGTCTCCGACGACGGCTTACGCTGGACCTTCACCCTGGCCGATGCGGTCTGGTCGGACGGCGCGCCGATCACCGCGCAGGATGTGGTCTTCGGCTTGCGCCGCGCGCTCGACCCTGCGACCCGCAATCCCTATCCCACCAAGCTTTTCGTCCTCCGGGGCGCTCAGGCGATCTCGGAGGGCCGCGCGCCGCTCGAGACGCTCGGCGCGGAGGCGCTGGACGCGCGCACGGTGGTGCTGCATCTCGAACATCCCGCGCCCTATCTGCCCAGCGTGCTGGCGGTCTGGGGCCAGCCGGTCCCGTCCCATGTCATCGAAACCCATGGCGAAGACTGGACCCGGCCCGAGCATATCGTGGTCAGCGGCGCCTTTGATCTGGTGCGCTGGCGCAGCAACGATCTTATCGAACTTGAGCGCAATGACCGCTTTTTCGACGCCGATCAGGTCTGCCTGGACCGGGTTTATTATTATCCCACGGTCGACACCGCGGCGGCCGAGCGCCGGGTCCGCAATGGCGAGCTGGACCTCAACACCGAATTCACCGGCGCGAACCTGGCTTTTCTGCGCGAGCGGCACGACGATCTGGTGGACATCAGCCCGGGCCTGGTGGTCCGTTCGATCAGCTTCAACACGGCGTCTGCGATCGGCGGGGATGCGCGCGTGCGCACCGCGCTGGGCATGGCGATCGATCGCCGCTTCATCGCCGGCGACATCCTGGCCGGCGCGGACGCCGCCGCGACCCGCTATGTGCCGGACGGCGTGACCGGCCGCGCCGGCGGGCCGCGCCTGTCCTACGCCGATCAGGCCATGGACGCGCGCCGGGCGGAGGCGCGCCGCCGGCTCGAAGCGGCCGGCTATGGCCCAAACGCGCCGCTGGCCCTGACTTTGTATTACCAGCCCTCCGCCGGCTGGCCGCGCGTCGCCCCGGTGATCCAGCAGGACTGGAGCCTGATCGCCGACTGGGTCGAGGTGGAGATCGCCGTGCGCGACAGCCAGCTGCACTATGACGCCATGCGTTCGGGCGATTATGTCGCTGCGACCTCGGGCTGGGTCGGCGATTTCGACGACCCTTATGCGTATCTTCTGCAATTCGGCGCCGATGCGGGCGACATCAATTTCTCCCGCTGGAGCGATCCCGCCTATGACGCCGTCCTGCGGGCGGCCCTGATGAATCCCGATACGCAGGAACGCTCCGAGCAATTGGCGCGGGCCGAGCAGATTTTCCTCGACGCCGGGCCGGAGACCCCGGTCTTCATCGAAAGCACCAAGGCCCTGGTCAGCCCGGCCGTTAAGGGCTGGGGCTCCAGTCCCTGGCAAATCAATCCCAGCCGCCGGCTGTGCGTTGAGTAGGCGGGCGTCCTATTAGGACGCCCGCCAGGGGCTCGCGCCTTAGAATGAAGAGCCAGTGCGCGTGACCACGCCCTCCGCCTGTTAGACACGGGGCAAAGGACGCAAGCCCTAATCCAAACGCCGTCTGGGATTGCGGAAATCGTCGCCGAAGAAGATGGCGTTGGTCACCAGGCGCTGGCTGCCCTTGTGGTAGCCGCGGAAGACCGGATTGTCGGCGAACAGGATGACCGAGCCCGAGCCGCGGCGCTCGGCATGCATCGCGCCGGCGCCTTCCAGCTCCTCGCGGTTTTCCTCGCTGGCGTAACCGGCCAGCAGCGGATCGTCCTGGGCGTAGCGAACCGGCAGAGCGAAGGGATTGTCCGAGTCCGCAAAGCCGTCGACGCCCAGCTTGGTTATGGCGAGCATGGAATCGCGCAGCCCGAACACCAGCGGGTGAGCGATGTCCGCCCGGGTTTCAAACAGCGCGCCGGAGATGCGCACCTCCGCGTCCCAGCGGTCGATATCGTCATAGGAGCCGGCCGCCTCGGTCTCGTCGGCGTCCGCCTCGTCAGCCTCGCCGCCGTCCGACGCCTCGCCTTCGCCCTCGTCCTCCTCATCGCTGAGGAATTCGGCGCTGGAGAGATCGTGCTCGGCGACCCAGCGCGACGCCGATTCGCTGGCGATCAGGACTCCGCCCGCGCGCACCCAGACGTCCAGGCGCTCGCGGAAGTCCGCGTCCAGGCTGCTATAATCGCCGCCGGGCATGATCATGTGGGTGTAGCGCTCCAGGGAGGCGCCGGGCATCTCGCTGACATCGATCAGGGAGACCGGGATATTCATCTCGTGGTCTAAGAGATGCCAGTATTCGCCCGCGTCGTTCGCCGAGACCGCGCGCCCGGTGGCGAGCAGGATTTCCGGCTTCTCGACATTCTCCAGATCGAAGCCGCCGAGATCCGAGCCGCGCGGCGTGATCCCGCTGACGGCGGCATGAACGGTGACGCTGTCCTCGCGCGCGGCGCGCACCATCAGCTCGTAAATCTCGTCCGCATCCAGCTCCTGGCCGGCGATCGGCACCATGATCGCGCCGCGGCCGGGCTCAACCTCGCCGCCGCGCGTGCGCACGGTGGTTTCGTCCGGAATGACGCGGGCGCGCAGGCCGGCGTCGAGCAGGCGGTAAAGCGCGCGCGGCGCATAATAGCTGTCCCACTCCATGACGTAGACATAGGGCGACCGGTCCGGGTCCGGCGCCGCGGCGTCAAAGCCGTCCACCACATCGCCGGCGAGATTGGGCGAGAAGGCGCGCCCGCGAAGCTCGGCATAATCCAGGTCCCAGGCCAGCGGCTGGGTCCAGCCGGAGACGTCGTAAAACTCGGTTCTGTCCTCGATGATCTCGGCCTGGAACAAGCCCTTGATCACCCGGTAATGGGTCTGGTTCGCCACGACGATGAAGGCGTCGCCCGGCTCGAAACTGCGCCCGTCGGCGCGCACCGCCCGGTCAAGCTCGCGGACCTCGATCTGGTGCACGTCGAGCATATCGAGGAAGTTGGCCAGCCGCGCGCGGTCCGTCGAGGAGAAGACATAGGCGCGCACCGGATCGCTGGCGGCCAGCTGCCGGCTTTCCTGATAAAAGCCCGCCAGATGCGCCTGCAGCTCGGAACGGCGGGCCTGTCCGGCGCGGATCACCGCCAGGCCGACGCGGGCCTGCTGCCCGATCTTGTCGTCATAGCGCAGGGTCCCAAACTCGGTTTCGCGAACCAGGCCGCGCGTCGAGCTCTGTTCGAACAGATAGGGCACCGCGCCGATCAGGTTGGGATAGCTTGACCCGAAACCCAGATAAAAATGAGCGAAGAGCTCCTCGGTGACATAAAGCGCGCCTTCGCCGTCAAGCTGCTCGGCGACGACGCTGTTCATATCCAAATTCAGTTCCAGCGCGGCGTCGCTGAACAGCGGGTTGCGCCGCTCAATGGGCCCGGGGGAGAACATGAAGGTCGAATTGCTGCCCATCTCGTGGAAATCGCCGGCGATATTCGGCATCCACTCATGGGTGAACTCCACCACGGCGCGCGATTCAGGTTGCTGCACCAACAGCTTCTGCCGGTTCAGGTCGAAATAATAGTGATTGGTGCGCCCCCAGGGCCATTCATAATAATGCTCCCGGCTTTGCGGGTCGGCGACCGGGGCGGAGGCGTGGTGCATATTCGTCCACTGGGCGAAGCGGTTCACGCCGTCCGGATTGACCGGGACGACGATATTGATGACGGCTTCCTCCAGCAGGGTTTCGATCTCCTCGCCCTGGGCGGCGGCCAGGTGATAAAGCATCGCCGGCGCGGCGTCGTAGCTGGACGGCTCCGAGCCGTGAACGCCGAAGGTGAACTGCAGGATCACCGGGTGGTCGGCCGGCGGCGGCGGCGCGCCCGGCTCAAGCAGGCTGCGCTGCGTCGCTTTGATTTCGTCGAGCCGCGCAAGATTGGCCGGCGACGATATGGTCACCTGGTGGATCGGCCGCCCGAAATGGCTTTCCCCGATGACGCTGACGATCATCCGCTCGGACGCCTCGCCCAGCGCCTCGACATAGGCGGCGTGCATGTGCGGCGGATAAATGATCTCGCCGAGCCGGAAGCCGGTCACGTCTTCCGGCGCGGGAATGGCCGGGTCGTATTGCACGCCCTGATCGAGAAGCGTTTGGACCGGTTGAGGCTCGTAGGCCTGGGCGGTGAACGCGGCGGGCGCGGTCGACAAAAGCAAGGCGGCGGCAAGCGTGCGCAGCATGAAGATCTCCCCGAGAGTAATATTATTACTGCGCGAAGCTATCGCCGGCCGTGCGGGGTTCAAGGGGATTAAACCGGCACGCGATTTCGGGTTTCTCGGCGGCGTCCGGGGTCGCAGCGGCGGAAATCCCGATCGTCATCCCGGCGGCAGCCGGGATGCAGCCGCGCAAACGATGAAGACTGGGTTCTGAATCAAGGTCAGGGTGACGGGGCCGGGGTGCGCGCGACCGGCCGTTTTCCCGCACGATCAAAAGGCAGGAATGACAATGGGCCGATCGGCGCCGGCGCGGTCGCCTCAGCCGTCGGATACAGTCCCGCAGCTCACGAATTCGGTCCCGCGCTGGGCGTCCGGGTCCGCCGCGATGCGTTCGGCCTGGCGGGCCAGGCGGGCGATTTCGGCATAGGCGCGCGATTGGTCGGCGCGGCTCGCCGCCGCCTCGATCTGGGCGATGCGCGCGGGCGCGTCGCGGCTCATGCCGAGGAAGATGCATTTCAGGTCTTCCGGTCCGCCATTTGCTTCTATGGCGCGCGACAGGGTCCGGGCGGCCAGCGCGAATTCATCCAGCTCGGTGAGCAGCGGATCGTCGGCGGCGAACGGCGCGCCAGGTGCGGCCGGATTATGGCGCAGCGCCTCGGCGCGGCGCTCCGCCTCTTCAGCGATCGGCGCAGCCAGGCGGATGACGCGCTCAGCGTCGGCGGCGGCGGGCGCCGCCATGGTGAGGGCGAGCATTGCGGCTGTGATCCAGCGAAGCGCCATGAGAAAGCTCCTATCGCGTCCGTCTCGTGCGCATGCAAGGCCTGCGCCGCTTGATCGCGCGAGCCTTGGAGTTTAAGCCGCAAGGCCTTCCCGCCCGGTAAATGAGTTTCGGTGTCCGACATGGCCAAACAAAAGGCGTTCAAGCCCAAAGCCCGCCGCCCGCGCGGCTTCGAAGACCGCGCCGCGAGCGCCCTGCGCGCCGAGCGCGCCCTGGTCGCCGCCGCCAGCCAGGTCTATGAGCGCTGGGGCTTTGAACCGCTGGAGACGCCGGCCTTTGAATATGCCGACGCGCTGGGCAAATTCCTGCCGGACGCGGACCGGCCCAATGAAGGCGTGTTCGCGCTTCAGGATGATGACGAGCAATGGATGGCGCTGCGCTATGACCTGACCGCGCCGCTCGCCCGTTTCGCCGCCGAGCATTTCCAGGACCTGGCCAAACCCTTCCGGCGCTATCAGTACGGCGAGGTCTGGCGCAATGAAAAGCCGGGACCGGGCCGCTTCCGCCAATTCGTGCAGTGCGACGCCGACAGCGTCGGCGCGCCGGGACCGGCGGCGGACGCGGAGATGATCGCGCTCGCCAGCGAGGTGATGCAGGCGTCCGGCCTTGAGGCGGGCGAATATGTCGTGCGCGTCAATGACCGCCGCCTGCTCGACGGCGTGCTCGAGCGCCTGGGCGCGGCGGCGCAGGACAAGCGCCTGACCGTGCTGCGCGCCATCGACAAGATGGACCGGCTGGGCCGCCAGGGCGTCGAGCTTCTGCTGGGCGCGGGCCGCAAGGATGACAGCGGCGACTTCACCCAAGGCGCCGGTCTTGAGCCTGAGCAGATCGCCTTGGTGCTGGACTTTCTGGAGGCCGCCGGCGAGACGCGCGGCGGCGTGATCGCGGCGCTGGAATCCCATGTCGGCGCGGGCGTCGGCAAGGCGGGCCTGGACGCGCTCGGCGAGATCGACGCGATCCTGTCGGCGCTCGGCGTGGATGAAGGCGGCGCGGTGTTCGATCCGTCCATCGTGCGCGGGCTGGGCTATTATACCGGCGCCGTGTTTGAGACCGAATTGCTGCTCACGCCGCACTATCCGGACGGCTCGCCCATGCAGTTCGGCTCGGTCGGCAGCGGCGGGCGCTATGACGATCTGGTGGCGCGCTTCACCGGCCAGGCCGTGCCGGCGACCGGCTTTTCCTTCGGAGTCTCGCGCTTCGCCGCCGCCTTGACCGCGCTGGGCCGGCTCGACGCGGCGGCGCCCGACCCGCTGGTCGTCGTGATCGCGGCGGAAAAAGACCGCATGGCGGAATATTTCCAGATCGCCTCCGAGCTGCGCGCCGCCGGGCTTCGCGCGGAAGCCTTCGTGGGCGGCGGCAATATGGGCAAGCAGCTCAAATACGCCGACCGCCGAGGGGCCGCCATGGCGGTGATCATCGGCTCGGAGGAGCGCGAAAAAGGCGAGGCGCAGATTAAGGATCTCGCGCTGGGCGCCCGGCTCGCCGCGCAGATCGAGGACAACAAGACCTGGCGCGAAGACCAGCCGGCGCAGTTCACGGTCAAGCGCGACGTCCTGGTGTCATCGATCCGCCGGAGGCTGGAGAGATAACCGCGCGCTTTGCCGACTTTCCCCTTGCGGCGGGCGAGCGTATGGTGCGCGCAACATACTTAACGACGTTGAGGGGACGCCGCCATGATCCGTAGTTTCACCGCCCGATTCGGGGCCGCGCTGCCGGGTGCGCTTTGCCTGCTGGCGGCGCCCGCCCACGCTCAGCTGATCGAAGAGATTCGTGTCGGCGTGGTGGCTCATGACGTCGTCGATCATGCCGAGGACGGCCCGCAGATCGCGCTGGAGGCGCTGTTCGCGACGCCGGGCTTTCTAGAACCGCTGCTGAGCCCGCGACCTTATCTTTACGCCTCGATCAACACCCAAGGCTTCACCAATCTGGGCGCCGCCGGCCTCAACTGGACCTGGGCGCCGGTGGAGCGGGTCAGCTTCGAAGGCGCTTTCGGGGTCTCCTATAATGACGGGGTGAAAGACGTCACGGATCTGCCGCCCGACGACCCCTACCGGATCGAAACGGCCGCCACCCGCGCGCTTTTGGGCTCGAAATGGCTGTTTCATTCCCGTCTCGGCGCTGATTATGCGGTGACCGAGCGCTGGGCGGTCGGCGTGTTCTACGAACACTTCTCGCACGGTCAGATCATCGCTTCCGGCCGCAATCAGGCGCTGGACGAGTTCGGCGTGCGGATCGGCTATCGCTTCGGGGGATAGGTCAACCGGTCACCGCCCGGTCTTCCGGCGGCGCCGGCGCGGGCGGTCCGTCACACTCCCGCGAAGCCCAGCAAGCCGAGCCGGTCCGCCACGAAGATGAAGGCGATCCCAAAACCCAAAAAG
This sequence comes from Oceanicaulis sp. BBD 1991-10, assembly GCA_001657295.1. Lineage (GTDB taxonomy): Bacteria > Pseudomonadota > Alphaproteobacteria > Caulobacterales > Maricaulaceae > Oceanicaulis. Next base: position 18,348 of record LYSW01000009.1, read on the forward strand.
GGTCCGAAGGCGATCATGGTGTCGCCCTTCACCTCGGCCCCGGTGGTCAAGCGCAGGGCCAAAACCCAGATCAGCGCCGAAACGCTTGCGGCCAGCAGCACCAAGGGCAAGGCGGTCAGTCCGCACCAGGCGCCGCCTGCGGCGAACAGCTTGGCGTCGCCGCGGCCCAGCCCGGGTTTGCCCCGGGCTTTCTCATAGGCTTTTTCCAGCAGCACCAATACGCCGTATCCGGTTGCGGCGCCCAGCGCGTTGAGCCAGACCAGCTCGCCCATCAGCCAGGCTGCGCCAAGGCCCGCGGGAATCAGGGGCAGGGTCAGCCAGTCGGGCAGCCGATAGGTGCGGATATCGATGACCGACAGCGCGATCAGCGCGGCGACGAGAATCGCGGTCAGTGCAAGCTCGAGCCCGGTCATGGGCGAGATTTATCGCCCGGCTTCACGCCGCCGCCAAGTCTGCGACGCTGTCACCGGCAAGGCGGGGCGGTGTGGAGGACCCGATAAACCACCCTGAGATTGGGGGGTTGACGCCTTGGCGGACCTTGGTTCAGGGTTCTGACCAGACAGGGCCTGACCGTCTTGTCTCTTAAGCGGTGTCTCTGGGGAGGAGACGTCTCTTAATCGACCAACCAGATCTTATCGCCCGGCGTCTCGCGACGCCGGGCTTTTTTTATTGGGCTTTAGAAGCTCGTCGGGCGGCGCCGTTCGCGGTCTTCCCGCTCTTCGCGCGGTTCGGCGCCTTCCTCGGGAACGGTTGCGCAGCCTGTAACGGCGAACGCGGCGAAAACGATCCCGAGGGCGGCGAAGAAGGACTTAATCGACATAGACGTCTCCCAGAACTGCCCCGCTTCTAAGGCGCCAGGTCCCTGCGGGGCTCGGGACCTGGCGAAACAGGCGGGCCGGGCGCCGTTACGGCGCCTCGGGCGGCTCCGGCGGGCGCGGCGCTTCAGGCGCGCCCTCGAGCAATTCGTCCAGCGCGGAACCGGTGACTTCCTCGCCATTCACCCAGGCGCGCACCGAGCCGCTATGGCGTTCGATGCGGATGTCGCGGTTCGCCCCGCTTGCGCCGAGGCGCGCTTCCATTTCAGCGAGGTCTTCGCGCAGATCGACCAGATCATCGGCGAGGTCGGACCGGGCCTCTTCAAGTTCAGCGCGCTTGTCCGCGTCCAGCTCGACGCGTTCGCCGTCCTCCATGTACCAGCCGCGTTCCAGCACGCGGTCGATGCCTTCAATGCCCGCTTCCATGCCGCGCACGCCCGCGCGCAGACCGTGGACCGCCATGCGCTGGCCCATCAGTTCGCTGCGCATCGCGTCACGCTCAATGCGGATCGCCATGCGCTCGGCGTGACGCGCGGCCCGCTCGGCATGGCGCTCGGCCCGTTCCGCCAGCCGCTCGGCCTGACGCTCAGCGCGTTCCGCCATGCGTTCGGCATGGCGCGCGGCATGTTCGGCGTGACGTTCGGCGCGCTCCACATGGATGCGGATGTCCTGCTCGTCCAGCTCGGAAAAGTCGAAATCGAACTCAAACTCGGTGTCGCCGTCGAAATCGAAGGAGAAGCCGTTGGCGAAGTTTTCGCCGAAATGCTCGCCGAGCTCGGCCATGGCTTCGGCGAAGGCTTCGCGCTGTTCCGGCGTCCACTGGCCGGCGCTGCGAAGCTCCAGCCGCAGACGGTCGCCGTCGCGCTCCAGGGCCTCTTCGATGGCGGAGGAGGCGTCGCCGCTGTCGTCCAGCACGATACGTTGGCCGTTGACGATCAGAATGCGGGTTTCCGCTTCATCGTCGGCGGCCGCAGCGGCGGCGCCGGTCTGGGCGCCGGCCGAAGCGCAGGCGATCAGAAGCGGCGCACAGGCGGCCGCGGCGAACAGGTGTTTCATTACTGTGGTCCTCCCAAGTCTGTGGCGCACCTTGATCCCGCCAGCCTTACCGGGGGTGTTCTAACGCCTTAACAATCGGCAAGGCTGTCGCTGGACAGCCTTGTCGGCGAGCGCTAGCACAGGGTCCGAGGGATGAGTTGGAGACCGCCTGTGATGATGGACCGACGCACTGTGCTCGGCGGGCTCGCCGCCGGCGCCGGCGCCAGCCTTGCGCCCAAGGCGAGCGCTGCGGAGAGCCGCTGGCGCGACGCGCCGCTGGAGGTGCTGGTCGGCCGCACGCTGATTTTGGGATTCATCGGCTCCACGGCGGATGCCGAGGGCGGTGATCAGATCGAGCTCGATCTCGCCTCCGGGGCCATCGGAGGCGTGCTTTTCCTGCGCCACAATGCGCGGTCCAAGGCGGGCGTCGAGGGCCTGGCCCGCCGCTTCCGGGACGCGGAGCCGAACGCCTGGCTGTCGATCGATCAGGAGGGCGGCTTCGTACAGCGGCTGACGGCGGATATGGGCTATGGCGATATCCCGACCGCGCGGGAATTGACCGAGATGGGACCGGAGGGCGCGCGCCAGGTTTTCCGGATCGCGGCGGCGGAGCTGGCCGCCGCCGGCTTCTGCCTCAACCTTGCGCCGGTCGCCGATCTCCATTTGGACGGCAATGAGGTGATCGGGCGCTGGGACCGGGCCTTCGGCGACGATCCGGCGGTGGCCGCGCAATTCTGCTCGCTCTTCATCGAGGAGATGGAGGCGGCGGGCATCGCCTGCGCCATCAAGCATTTTCCCGGCCATGGCCGCTCGTCGGGCGACAGCCATTACGGCTTTGTCGATCTGACGGAGACATGGAGCTTTGAAGAGGTCGAGCCCTTCGCCCGCCTGATCGCGGACGACAAGGCGCATCTGGTCATGGGCGGTCATCTGATCAATCGGCGTCTGGATCCCTCGGGCGATCCGGTGACGCTGTCGCGGCCGGTCCTGCACGGTCTCCTGCGCCAGGCGATGCGCTATGACGGCGCGGTGATCACCGATGATCTGGATATGGGCGCCATTCGCGATCACTACACGCGAGAACAAGCGATCGTGGGCTCGCTGGCGGCGGGCAATGACTTGCTGCTGATCTCCAATTCGGCCGATCCGGACCCCGACCTGCCCCGCCGGGCGCTGGACTGGGTCGGCGAAGCGATCGAGCGCGGAGACCTGACCCTGGACCGCCTGATCGAGGCGAATATGCGCATCGATCAGCTCAATGGTCATGTCGGCCGGCACGCCGCCATGCTGACCCCGCCGCGCTGATGGCGGGGAAGGCCCACACCGCCGGCCTGACCGATCTGCTCAATGAAGCGCGGCCTTATCTCGCGCGCTATCTCGCCGCCTGGGCGCCGTTGGTGGCGGCTTATGTCACCGTATTCCTGTTCACCTCCAGCATTCCCTTCGGCTGGGCGTTGTTCACCGCGCTGGCGAATATCCTGGCGCCCCTGATCCTGGGCGTACCGGTCTTCGCCATCGTCGCGCGCTATCTGTTCCGCGCCAGCCCGCTGGTGCAGCTGGCGGCGCACATGGCGCTGTCGCTGGTCTTCACCTTTGTCTGGTACGCTCTTTTGATGCAGGAGCTGAGCCTGATCGGCTGGTGGCGCTTCGGGGAATACACGCCGACCGCCTTCGCCGGACCGGCGCTGACCTGGCAGCTTTTCCAGGGCCTGGTGGTGTATTTCCTGATCGTGGCGGGCGCCTATGTCATCGTCATGATGGTGCGCGGCAGCTATCTGATCGCCGGCCTGGTCCCGCCCCCGCGCGACGCTGAACCGCTGCCCGATCCGGAGCCCGGCGCGAGCCGCATCTTCGTGAAAAGCGCGGACGGCTATCTACCCCTGGATTTCGACGACATCGTGTCGATCAGCGGCGCGGACGACTATTGTGAAGTGAGGACGCCGGTCGCGACCCACCTCATCCGCATGACTCTGTCCGCCTTTGAAGAGCGGCTGGATCCGGAGCGCTTCGTGCGCGTGCACCGCTCTCACATCGTCGCCCTGTCGCGAATCCAGCGGGTCGAACCGCGCTCGGGCGGCGGGCTGACGCTGCACATGGTCGGCGGTCTCACCGTGCAAGCCAGCCGGGCGGGTGCGGCGGCCCTGCAGCCCTTTCTGGTCACCTGACCCGCCTCCATTCACCGTTCAGCACCGCTCATTCGCCGCCGGATGCGCCTTTCTCGCCGCAATTCGGGCGGGCGCAGCGGCGTGCGCGATAGCGTGGCGGCGTCGTTCAATCACGCCCATGGAGCCCGCCATGCGTTCAAGCCTCGCCCTCATCGCCGCCATCGTGCTCGCCCTTGTCATCGCCGCGATCAGCCAGACCCGGGCCCAGGCGCCGGACCGGCTGCTCATCGATTCGGTCCATCTGGTGGATCCTGAGACCGGCGTAGTCACGCGAGACCGGGCGCTGGTGATCGAAGACGGGCGTCTGGCGGACATCCTTCCGGCCGGCGCGGCGCTGGAGGCGCGCGAGCGCATAGACGGCGCGGGGCGCTATGTCACGCCGGGGCTCTGGGACAGCCATGTCCATGCGCTTGGCGATGTGGAGGATGCGCTGGACCGGGTGCTGCCGATGTTCATCGCCTATGGCGTCACCCATGTGCGCGACATGGCCTCCAATCTGGACCGGCTGCAGACGGTGCGCGCGGCGATCGCCGAAGACTCAAGCCGGATTGCGCCGACGATGCTCGCCGCCGGACCGCTGCTCATCGAGCAGGAGGTGCGCTGGTACGGCGATATTCAGCGCGCCGTGGGCGGACCCGGCGCGCCCGAGCAGGCGGTCGAGGAGCTGGCCGGGGCCGGGGTCGATTTCCTCAAGGCCTATACCGGTCTGAGCGCAGAAAGCTATGCGGCCGTAATGGCGGCGGCCGACGCGCGCGGTCTGCCCGTCGACGGCCACGTGCCCGATTCCATGGGGCTGATCGGCGTGATCGACGCCGGCCAGCGGACCATCGAGCATCTGGACATCTCCGCCTTTCTGAGCTGTGCGGGCGGGCCTGACGGCGCATTCGGCAATCATATCGCCATCCGCTTCAGCGTGGGCATGGAAGCCCATATGCGCAATCTCGCCGCATTCTGGGACGCGTTCGATTGGCGGACCTGTGGTCCGGCTCTGGAGCGTTTCGGCGCGCGCGGCGGGGCGCTGACGCCGACCCTGTCCATGGAGATGCGCGAGCGCGGCATGATCCCTGAGGGGGCGCTGAACCGACTGTCCGCAGGCTCGCGCGACTGGTGCCTGCAGGGGCTGGAGGAAATCGACGCGGCGCCCGAAGAGGTGCGCGCCGCCGCCTACGCGGCGCTGCGCGGCGCCCTCCTGCGGGTGAAGGCCGCGGGGGTGACCTTGCTCGCCGGCACGGACACGCCCAATCACTGCATCATCGCGGGTCTGGGGCTGGCCGCCGAGCTGGAGCTGCTCGCGCAGGCCGGGCTCAGCCCGCTGGAGGTCCTGCAATCCGCCACGGCGAACCCCGCGCGGCTCTTCGGTGCGCCGGGCGGCGTAGAGCGCGGCGCGCCGGCGGATTTCATTTTGCTGGACGCCAATCCCCTGGAAGACGTCACCGCCTATCGCGCGCCGAGCGGGGTCTACACGCAGGGCCGGTGGTTTGACGACGCGGCCCTTGAGGCCCTGCGCGAAGCGGGACGGACCGATCAGGGGGAGTGAAGCGGGGGTTTGACTTCATGGGGCGGGGCCAGCGCGTCACGCATTAGATGCTTGAGCGTGTCGGCGGCGCCGGACCAAGGCGCGATATGATGGCGCGCCATCACCGCCCACTGGCTCAAAACGCCCTGCGGCACGGTGGACAGCATGACGGCGTCGATATCGCCGCGGATATCGCCGGACTTCTGACCCTCGCGAATCCAGGCGATCAGCAGGGCGGCGACCGTGTGGTCGCCATACTCCTCGCGCACTTTCGGCCAGAACACATTGTGCATCTCGTCCAGAAACAGCAGGGGCGAGGGTTTGATCCGGTGCAGATCCACGCAGGCGTCCAGATAAGCGTCGAGCTTGTCCAGCGCCGGCATGGATGTGCGCACCCGGCCTTCAACAGCTTCCAGAACCGCGTCATAGGCCTTGCGGTAAAGCGCCAGGCCCAGCGCCTCCTTGCTGGGATAATGGCGATAAAGCGCCGGATTGGTCAGACCGGCGTCCGCCGCGATATCGCGGATCGACACCCCGTCAAAGCCGCGCTCGGAAAACAGCTTGAAGGCCGAATTAAGGATCTTGATCTGACCGGCGGCGGGCATGCGGACACTCCATTAGCGAGCGCTAATTTGGGCGTGATTGCCCGTATCCGGTCAAGCGCACGCCGGCTCAGGGGCGCATAAAACCGCATCCATCATTCGTTAAGCCTAATATATACTTCATAATACGGGAATTATCTTCGACCTTGACGCGATTTGGCGCGGTCCTTGATAGTTGCGCTCCCCTCAACTTTGAAAGGAGCTTCTCATGAAGCGCATTGTTCTTGCCGCCGCGTCGGCGCTTGGCCTGTCCGTCGCCTTCACGCCGATCGCGGCTGCTGAAACCTTCAGTGAATGCCGCGAGCGCTGGGAAGATGATTGCGCGCTCTTCGTGCCGCGCGGCTCGGCGAGCTGGGCGACCTGCGTCGAAACCGGGATCGCCATTGAATGCCAATTCCTGCCGGGCGCGGCGACGATTGATGTTGAAGATGTCCTGGGCAAGCTGAACGAGTAGATTTCAACAATCGGCGTTCAAGCGAGGGCGGCCCTGACGGCCGCCCTTTGTCTTGGGCCTGAAGCGGAAATCGTCAGGGGCGATCCCAAGGCGATCGGCGCCGCATCCGAGCGGAAAGAAGAGGCGGTGGGTTTGAGCCGCCGATCACCGCCTCAAGGCAGTCTTTCGCCGCGCAGTCCCGGCTCGCTCCACCTGTCCCACACGGTTTTGCTCCCGGTCCGGACGGGTTTTTAGTAGCGTTCCTGCGTCTCCGTCACGACGCTGGGAATGGTCATGAAACGCGAATGGATTGAGAGCCTGAAGAACAACACGCGGCTGGACGTGCGTTTGCCCGACCAGCTCAAAGACGAGTTTCTCGCCCGCTGCCGCGCCGAAGGCGTGTCGAGCGGGGCGGTCATCCGGTCGCTGATCATCGACTATCTCAAATCACCGCCGACGCAGGTCGCGACCTGGCTGAGGCAGATCAAGGAGACGATAGTGAAACGATCAAAATGGATTGCGGGATTGACCGGCGGCGCTGCGGCGGCGGGGCTGGCGGCGATGTCCGTCCTGTTTGCGCCGATGGCGAGCGCGGAGGAGGTGCGGGTCGATTATCAATTACGGGTCAGCGTCGACGGCGAGCTGCAGTCTTTCTCGGGCATGGCGGAGATGGGCCTCGGCGACGGCTTGATCGACGCGCCTGTAAACGCGGACGGCGAGGTGGTCGTCAGGATCGTCATCCTGCCCCGCGCGTGCGACGCGGCCGCCTTAAGTCTCGATCCCGCCTGTGAAGTCGCATTCCAGCTTCACGTATTCCAGGTCAGCGGCGAGGAGCTTGGAACGCTTCTGGCGAGCTTCAACCTGTTCGGCCAGGTCGGCGAAGCGATGAATTTCGCCAATTTCAACAATGACGGCGCGCCGACGCTGGCGCTTCAAATTCGGGCGCATCCGGTCTGAGCCTGACGCCGCGCCATCGAAACACGGCGTGAAAACAAAAAAAGGGCGGCTCGATCGAGCCGCCCTTTCCAGTCTGAGTGCGTGGATCAGCGCGGGCTTAGAAGCCCATGCCGCCCATGCCGCCCATGTCGCCGCCCGGCATCGGGGCCGGCGCGTCTTTCTTGGGCTTTTCAGCGACGGCGGCTTCCGTCGTGATCAGCAGAGCCGCGACGGACGCGGCGTCCTGCAGCGCGATGCGCGCCACCTTGGACGGATCGATCACGCCGGATTTGACCAGGTCTTCATAGACTTCCGTCTGGGCGTTGTAGCCGAAGTTGGCGTCGGTGGATTCCAGCACCTTGCCGACCACGATGGAGCCTTCAACGCCGGCGTTTTCAGCGATCTGACGGATCGGCGCTTGGATGGCGCGGGCCACGATGGCCACGCCCTGGGTCTGATCGTCGTTCTCGCCTTCCAGGCCGTCCAGCGACTTGCCGGCTTTCAACAGCGCGATGCCGCCGCCCGGCACGATGCCTTCTTCCACCGCAGCGCGGGTGGCGTTCAGGGCGTCGTCGACGCGGTCTTTACGCTCTTTCACTTCGATTTCCGACGCGCCGCCGACCTTGATCACGGCCACGCCGCCGGCGAGCTTCGCCAGGCGTTCCTGCAGCTTTTCGCGATCATAGTCAGAGGAGGTGTCTTCGATCTGGCGACGGATCTGAGCCACGCGGCCTTCGATCGCTTCTTTGTCGCCCGCGCCGTCGACGATGGTGGTGTCGTCTTTGGTGATGTTCACCTTCTTGGCGGTGCCGAGCATGTCCAGGGTGACGTTTTCCAGCTTGATGCCGATGTCTTCGGACACGACCGTGCCGCCGGTCAGAACCGCGATGTCTTCCAGCATCGCCTTACGGCGATCGCCGAAGCCCGGCGCCTTGACGGCCGCGATCTTCAGGCCGCCGCGCAGCTTGTTGACCACCAGGGTGGCCAGCGCTTCGCCTTCCACGTCTTCCGCGATGATCAGCAGCGGACGGGAGGACTGAACCACGGCTTCGAGCACCGGCAGCATGGCCTGAAGCGAAGACAGCTTCTTCTCGAACAGGAGAATGAACGGGTCTTCGAGATCGGCGACCATCTTGTCGGCGTCGGTGATGAAGTAAGGCGAGAGATAGCCGCGGTCGAACTGCATGCCTTCCACGACGTCCAGCTCGGTTTCCAGCGACTTGGCTTCTTCAACCGTGATGACGCCTTCGTTGCCGACCTTTTCCATCGCATGCGCGATCATGTCGCCGATTTCTTTTTCGCCGTTGGCGGAAATCGTGCCGACCTGGGCGATCTCTTCAGAGCCTTTGATCGGGGTGGAGATGGACTGGATGTTCTCCACGACCTTCTTCACGGCCAGATCGACGCCGCGCTTGAGGTCCATCGGGTTCATGCCGGCGGCGACCGACTTCATGCCTTCGCGCACGATGGCCTGGGCGAGGACGGTGGCGGTGGTGGTGCCGTCGCCGGCTTCGTCATTGGTGCGCGACGCGACTTCGCGAACCATCTGCGCGCCCATGTTTTCGAACTTGTCTTCCAGTTCGATTTCCTTGGCGACGGACACGCCGTCCTTCGTGGTGCGCGGAGCGCCGAAGGATTTTTCGATCACCACATTGCGGCCTTTCGGGCCGAGGGTGACTTTGACCGCGTCGGCAAGGATGTCGACGCCGGTGAGCATTTTCTCACGCGCGGAGGCGGAGAATTTCACGTCTTTGGCAGCCATGTTTCGTCTCTTCTTGTCTTGAAAGGTGTGTGTTCAGGCGGAAAAAAAGCGGCGCGCGTTACGCGGCGGCCGCTTTGCTTTCACCCTCGAGGATGCCGAGAATGTCGGACTCTTTCATGATCAGCAGCTCGTCGCCGTTGATCGTGACTTCGGTGCCGGACCACTTGGCGAACAGCACGCGGTCGCCCGCGGCCACGTCCAGCGGACGCACAGAGCCGTCTTCCTTGATGGCGCCGCCGCCGACCGCGACGATCTCGCCTTCCTGCGGCTTCTCCTTGGCGGTGTCGGGGATGATGATCCCGCCTTTGGTGGTGGTCTCTTCTTCCACGCGCTTCACCAGCACGCGGTCATGCAGAGGACGAAAAGTCATTGCCGTTTCTCCGTAAGTGAGCGATCCGCTCTCTGGATTAGGTGTTCATGCGTTGCGCACCGGGCGGAGGGGGAGGGCGCGTTAGCACTCGCCCAGCCCGGCTGCTAACGGCGCGGGAGGTAGGAGATGGCGGGCGGGGCGTCAAGGGGTGGCGAAGCGCGCAAGCGAGTCTTTTTGCCTGTCCTGCCTCGCTTGGGCTCAGCCGGTCCTTGTTTTTGGTGAGGCGGGCCCGCCAAGCGCAAGCACGGCGATATCGGCCGTCTTGCTGTCATGGCCCGGTATTTCCAGGCCATCCATGCGCCTGGCGGCGGTCTCGAGCGGAGGGGCGGGCGCACGAAATGCGCCCCTGGCGGGGGGCAGGCGGATCGAAGGCGCCATTCAGAAAACATTCATGCGCTTTCTGACCGAATGACTTAGACTGGTTTCAAACTCGCTCGCCGTATGGACGCCATCGGCGCCGTTCAACCGAAACACAAGGGACGACTGACATGATGTTTCGCAAGCTGACGATCGCCGCCATGGCCCTGGGCCTGGCCGCGGCCTGCACCACCACCGACCAATACGGCAATGTTCAGCAAAACCGGACCGGCACCGGAATTCTGGCCGGCGCGGCGGCCGGCGCGTTGCTGGGCACTCTGGCGGGCGGCGATGACCGCCGCAACGCGTTGATCGGCGCGGGCATCGGCGCCCTCGCGGGCGGCGCGGTCGGCAATTATATGGACCGCCAGGAAGAGGCCTTCCGCAACCGCCTGCGCGGCTCCGGCGTCTCCGTGCGCCGGGTCGGCAACGAGCTGATCCTGACCATGCCCAGCGATGTCACATTCGCCACCGGGTCCGCCCAGCTCGATCCGCGCTTCGGTCCGGTCCTCAATGATGTCGCGGATGTGCTCCAGACCTATCCGGCCACCTATGTGAACGTCATCGGTCACGCCGATTCCGTCGGCGCGGCGGACTTCAACCAGCGCCTGTCCGAGCGCCGCGCCAGCGCGGTCGCCGGCGATCTGATCGCCCGCGGCGTGATGCGCGACCGCCTCTTCGTGGCCGGCATGGGCGAGACCCAGCCGATCGCGTCGAACGATAATGACGCCGGCCGCGCCGCCAATCGCCGCGTGGAGATCACCATCGCGCCGCACACGTCCTAACACGGGCGCATACGGCTTCAGGAAAGGCGCGTCGGGCAGGCTCGGCGCGCCTTTTCGTTGTCCTGCCTGACATCCTTTCGGTCGGGGGCGATCTCCGCCCCCTCGCCAAGCCCCGTACGCTTGAGACCAGCGCTAAGCGCTGACGGCGCCGGCTCAGGCGGTCGAGTCAGCTCGAGCGCGCAGCGCCCGCAAGGCGAAGAGCCGCCCGCAGCGCGAGTGAGCGGGCTCGCGGCGATCGCGGACAGGGAAAGCCCAAATTTACCCCCTCTCAACTTTCCTTAACGCAGCCTATGCTCCCGAGCTGGGCGCGAGTGATTCGCGCCCGGCCGCAGGACGGGAGGGCGAATGCCGCGCGCGGGCGACATATTGGTGGTCCTCACTTACGCCATGGTGGCCGTCGTGGCCGCGCTCGGCTTTGACCGTTTCGGCTTGATGTCGACCGAGCTCGCCTGGCTGATGGGCGCGGTGGTCTTTCTCATCGCCGGCCAGGTGCACGCGGCCGCGGCGCGCGCTGAAGAGCGATCAATGTTCGAAGACGAGCTGCACCAGCTCAAAGCCGCCAATCTGTCCATGCTCGAAGAGCTGCAGATCGCCCAGGAGCGGATCGACGAGATCGCCATCTCCGGCGTTGACGCCGTGCCGGCCGGTGAGGCGCCCGCCGCCAGGCCGGACGATCAGCTGGTCGCCGAACTGCTTGCGCGCCTGCAGACCGGCGACGCGAACACCGCCGAGGACGCCGCGCCCCGGCGCAGCCGCGTCGACGCGGCGCATCTGGTCCGCGAGGCGCTGGAGGCCAACCGGGTCGATCTGTATCTGCAACCGGTCGTCGGCCTGCCCCAGCGGCGCACCTATTTCTATGAGGGCTTCACCCGGATCCGCGAAAGCAACGGCGCGGTCGTCGCGCCCGGTGATTTCCTCGCGGCGGCCGAGGAAGCCGGCCTGATCACCGATGTCGACAATCTCCTGCTGCTGCGCTGCGTACAGATCGTGCGGCGTTTGACCAAGGCGGATCGGCGCGTTGGCGTGTTCTGCAACGTGTCGATCAACTCCCTGGCGGATGAAGACTTCTTCCCGGCCTTCCTGGATTTCCTGCGCCGTAATTCCGACCTCGCCGGCGCCTTGATCTTCGAATTGCCGCGCGCCGCCTTTGAGGCGCGCTCGGCGACCGCGGCGCGCAATATGGCGCGGCTGGCCGATTATGGATTCCGCTTCTCCATCGATCAGGTCAGCGATTTGTCGCTCGACCTCGCCGAGCTGCAGCGCGCCGGCGTCCGCTTCCTGAAAGTGCCCGGCGTGCGTCTGATCGAGGCGGCGAATGGCGGCGAACCGATCGCCGGCCGGGAGCCGGGCGCCATCCGCCCGGAAGACATCGCCGGCCTGTTCGCCCGCTATGGCGTGGATCTGATCGCCGAGAAGATCGAATCCGAAGGCACGGTGGTCGAGGTCCTCGATCTCGACATCGCCTACGCCCAGGGCCACCTCTTCGGCGCCCCGCGCCCGGTGCGCGACGACGTGATCACCGAAGCCGACGCGAAGCTCAGGCAGACCGGCTAGAGCGCCCGGGACGGCGCCGCCGGCGCGCGCTGGTTCATTTTCCAGGGAAACAGGCAGAGCGCGATGAGGATCGGCGCGAGCATGTTCAACGGCACCACGATGAGATCGGTCAGGCCGTGGGCCTCGCCCGTGCGCTCCAACACGGTCACGGCGAGCAGATAAGCGACGAATCCGATCGCGAAGACGCCGTTGAGCGAGGACCAGCCGGCGCGCGCGGCGCCCGCTTCCGGCCGCACGCTCTCCCTCAGCGCCCAGGCGCACGCCAGCAGGAACATCAGCCCCGTGATGATCGGCGACAGGAGCGTCCAGTCATACGCGACGCCGCCTGTATCGCCGTAAAAGATGTTGCGCTGGCCCGCGATCAGCGGCCGGTAAAGATCGTTGGCGAAATTCAATCCATGCCAGATCACCAGGAGCGCCGGGAAGGGCGCGCGGGGATTGCGAAAGCCCATATAGATCAGTGACACGCCCAATATGAGTTGCAGGATCAGGAAGAGATAATCGCCCTCAAGCCCGGCGCCTCGATACATCTCGTTGAAGAAATCCACGCCCCATTGATAACTCCCGCCGCCGGTCAGCGTGCGGGTCAGCGGCAGCCAGACGACCCAAAGGCTCGCAGCGGTCAGGAAGGTGACGGCGTAGCGCTGCCCGGTTCGTGATTTCAGCATGGCGGCCTCCCGCAGCCTTCAAGGTGAGGTGAGCCGCGACAGGCCTTCGGCCGCGCGGCGATTGTCCGGCTCCAGGTCTTGAGCGCGCCCATAGGCCGCCCGCGCGCCCTCGAGGTCTCCAAGCCCCTCGCGCGCGCTTCCCAACAGGGCCCAGGCGCCGGCGCGGGGCGGCCAGCGATCCGACGCGTCCGCGTCACGTTCGATCTCGATCGATCGCATCAGCAGGCTTTCGGCGGCCGCCAGGTCAAACTCGCCCAGCACCCGAAGCGCGCCGCGAAGATAAGCGCGTTCCGCTTCACGCCGCGCGTCGCCGTCCGGCCATGCGGTCAGCTCGGCCTCGGCCCGATCATAGGCGCCGTCGATGATCAGGCGGCGCGCATATTCCGAGCGTAGCCGGTCATTTCCCGCGTCGAGCGCGATGAGCGCCGCCAGGGCCGAGAGAAGCGCCGCATCGTCGCCTTCGGCGCGGGCGAGTTCGAGCCGCATTTCCGCGCCCGGCCGCGCCGCCAGCGCTTCAAGCTCATCGATCAGATCCGCCGCGCGACGCCGGTCGCCGCCGGCGATGCCGGGCGCATGGATCAGATAGCCGATTTCCGCGGTCCGCGCGTCGATATTGTCGGGATCGATCTCAAGCGCATCGGCGACGGCGCGCCGATATCGCCGCGAGAGGCCTAATGCGGAAAGCCGGCCCGCGCCTTCAAGCCGCGCCTGCAACGCACGCACCAGCATGAGATGGGCGTCGACGCAGCCGGGCGCGCTGTCGGCCGCATCTTCGGCCAGGGATTGAGCCTGGCGCAGCTCGCCGCCCTCAAGCCTGCCTTGAGCCGATTGCAATTGCGCCGCGACCGGGGCGCAGCCGGGATCCGCGCCAAGCGACAGAGCGACGGCGATCGACAAGAGCGTCATTGCGGTGTCTCCACGTTGCGGTCGGCCGTTTCGCCAAGTCCGTGCTGTTCGATATCGGCCAGACGGAAGCGCGCGAATAAATAGGCGTGCCAGAAATTCGCCCAATCCTGCATCTGGCGGCTGATCTCTGCGGCGCCCTGGCTGGTCTGGCCTTTCGAGGCCTCATTGCGCAGCGCCATCTCCAGCGCGGAGGCGCGCCGGATCAGGCTGGCGATTTCGCCGACCTTGCTGATCGATCCCGGCGCCATCGCCTCCAGCAGCGCCATGGCCCCCAAAGTCTCCAGATCGGCGGCGTCAAAGCGGTCATGGCCGGGTATCGGAGCCAGGATATTGCGCTCGATCAGCGTATTGACGAAGTCGGCGTTGACGCCGGCTTTCGCCGCCAATTCCTCCAGCGTCAGGCTGACCGGCGCCTGTCCCTGCGCCGGCAATCCGCCGGCGACGGACCGGTGGAGCGACAGGGCGACGTCCGGCTCGACGCCTTGCCCGATGAGCTCCATCACCCGCTTGACCTGGGCGAGCGGCAATTCCGGGGCGAGACGCTTTATGGATTTCAACGCCGCCAGCCCCTGCAGGTGACGCTCGTCATACAGGGCGGAGTTCGCTGTCGGCCGCTCGGGCGGCGGCAGCAATCCCTGCTTGAGATAGTAGCGCACCGCGCTGGCTCGAAAGCCCGACCGGCGCGCGAGCTCCTGCATGCGAATGTAGGAAGTATCATGCATTACCTCATACTTTGCACAAAAACCCTCACTGTCAATAGGGCTTTGAGGCGCGGGCGCGGCTCGCTTCCGGATTGACGCGCCGCGCCCTTCGCCCTAGCTCCGCGGCCATGACCGAGCCCGCGCGCCTTTCCGCCATCGCCGAACGTTATGACGCCATCCTGTGTGATGTCTGGGGCGTGATACGGGACGGGCGGGCGCTCATTCCCGCCGCCATCGATGCGCTGCAACGCTATCGCGCCCAGGGCGGCGCCGTCGTCCTGCTGTCCAATTCGCCGCGGCGCGGGGCTTCATTGCAGAGCTTTCTCGCGCAAATGGGCGCGCCGGCCAACGCCTGGGACGACGTGGTCAGTTCGGGAGAGGCGACGTTCGCGCTTCTGTCCGCGCGCGCGCCCGGCCCGGCCTATAAGCTGGGACCGGACTGGGACGACGGGCTCTATGAAGGATCCGGTCTTGAGTTCGCGCCGCTCACCGAGGCCCGCTTCATTTCCTGCACCGGGCTGGTGGATTATCCCGACGATCATCCCGATCGCTATGAGGACCTGCTGCGCGAGGCGCAGCTGCGCCGCCTGCCGATGATCTGCGCCAATCCGGACATTGTCGTTCAGCATATGGGCCAGCTGGCCTGGTGCGCCGGCGCCCTGGCCCAGCGCTATGAGCAGATCGGCGGGGAGGTCCTCCTGGCCGGCAAGCCCCATGCGCCGATCTATGATCTGGCCTATCAGCGCATTGAAGCCCTCCGCGGCGTCACGGAAAAATCCCGGATTCTCGCGATCGGCGACGGGCCCGCGACAGACATCGCCGGCGCGGTCAGCGAGGATCTCGACGCCTTCTTCATCGCCGACGGCGTCGTCGCCGACCAGATGGGCGAAGGCTTCAGCGCCGACGCCGCTGCGGCGCTGCTCGCCGAACTGGGTCTGGCGGCGCGCTACGCCGCGCCAGCATTGGCGTGGTAGCGTCTAACCAACGATTTCGTCTGCGAGCAGCTCCGACTCAACATCTGCCGGCGCACTAGAGTACAGCGACGCCAAAGACGTAGCAGTCAGAATAGGCGCCGACCGCATCTTTTCCTTTGCAAGCTTATCTGAAACGTCAATTTCATTAAATCGGTTCATGTGCTTCCGCAGGTGAGCGTAGCACCCAATGTCAATCGCAAAAGCCTGATAGGTGCCCTCTTGCGATTTATGAGTAAGAGCATTCGCGCAATTGTGTACAATTCGATAATCAAGTAACCTATAGAAAAGTGCTCGCCAGGCGTCGTCTTCTTTAAGCATGCGCTCTTCGATAAGGAAGATATTAGTCTTCTTGTCTAAACAAAAGCGCCATATAGTATAAATCCCGCGAATCAAGTCATTTTGCTCGTCGTATCTTGAATCATGCTTGAGCTCTTCAATTCGGCGCTCAAAGTTAGCTTTGCTCAGAATTCTAACTTCGTCTTTGCCAATCTTGCCTCCGTCCTTTGCACCCACGTCGTTTAGAATCTCGAGAAATAAAGACAAAATATCCCTTGGCACGCCGCCTCCAGCCATGACAAGGCGCGCGAACCCTTCCCCTTTGAAAAGCGAGTCGAGTTCTTCCCGTGTCATGTCTGCCTTCTCAGCGAATCGATACAAAATTTGACGATTTTGTCGCTCAGTCCTAGAGAAGTCGCCAAATGAATAATCTATGCTGATCGGCTGGTAGTCGTGCCGCTCTTGGGCTCCAATTGGTTGGCCCTCGCGGTCAGCATAGAGGGTTGAGGCATGTCTGAGAGTTGCAATTTTAAAGAATAGTGGCAAATCTTTGCATAATCGATGTATATAATCAACCACGAATGCTTGATCACTCTTTCTCAAGTGATATAAATCGTCGATTTGAATAAATATTGTTTTTACTTTTTTGCTTTGCTCAAAAAAGATTCGAATTCTTTCTTTCAGTCTAGGTAGCCATGTGTCCAGTCGTTGGAGCTTTTCATGGTGTAGTTCATATGACTTTTCGATTTCTGATGACGTTGCACGTTGGCTCTCGATAGAGGCGCCGATCGCCGCCCCGGAAGCGCTTAGCTCGCCTTTGGCTCCGGTCGAAATCTGTGCTTCCTGGGCCGAACGCTCTCGCACGATCTCTGACCTCTGATCGGCTTCTTTAGTCATTTGATCCAAGTCACTAATTATTGAATTCAGGCCCTCCTTTATATTTTTCTTTCGCCCAAACCAGCCAGTCTGATGTTTTTCCATTTCTCTAAATAGAGAGGCCAGTATTTCAATAAGCACGTTTGGAAACGAGTGCTGCTTGAAATCTTCGCAGTTTAAGTATACAATCTTGATCTCTTCTGGAGCGTTTTCTGAAGATTTATGTAGTAGTAGTGTTTTTCCGCAACCGCGTCGGGCAAATATAGCGTGATTTTGGCGTGCGAGTGCATCATTAAGAGCGTCGCCGACGTCAACATACTCTATGCGACCGCTTCCAATTTGGACGCGAAGATTCTCCTGGATTACGCGCCTGAGGGCAGAAAGCTTCTGAGGGTCTACTGACATTAACTGTTCCAGAGCATCTACAATTTGATTCCAGCTTGAATTGTAGTGGGAATTGTATTGGGTGCAATGTCCGGGTGTTACTCGCGGATTTCCCAAACCGCGCTGACGCTGGCGCGCACGACCAGCTCGCCGGCTGCGACCGGGGTTGAGGCGTCGAAGCTCTCCGCCCTCGCCATCATCGGGACCGGCATCGGCTGGAAGCCGCCGGATTCGGCGAAATTCATCAAGCGCACGATCTCGAATCCGGCCGCCTGTGCATAAAGATCGCGGCGCGCGTAAAGCGCCGCCACGGCCAGCCGGCGGGCTTCGTCGCGGGCGGCGTCCGCTTGCGAAGAGGAGAAGTTGACGCCGTCGAGCGTGTTGGCGCCGGCGTCGAACACGGCGTCGATCACCGCGCCCACCTCATCGATTTCGCGCACCATCGCCGAGACGGTGTTGCGCGCTTCATAGCCGGTGATGCGCGGCGAGGCGCCGGAGCTGCGCTCCGGGCGCGAATAGATGGGGTTCACCGATAGCCGGCTGGTCTGCATGTCGCGCTCGGCGACGCCGGCGCGGCGCAGCTCGCGGAACACCCGGCTCATGGCGTTTGCATTGGCGCGCACGGCTTCGGCGGCGGTTTCGCCCTGGGTGACGACGCCGGCTGAAACCGTGGCTTGATCGGGGACCAGGCGCACCTCGCCGTCCGCGGACAGGCTGAGGTGCGCCGCGCGTGGCTCGGCGTCCTGCGCCAGGCTCGGCGCAACCGGCAGGGCGATGAGGGCGAGGGCGAGGGCGGCGGTGCGGATCATGGCGGGGCTCCTGCAAACAAGTTCGACGAAAGCGTTCCCGCCCTTGTCATCATGCGGCGATGGCGAAATTGAGGTCGGCTCGCCGGGCGGCCGGTTTGCGCCTGTCGGCGTCGTTTCGCCAGCGGGCGGGCGATCAAGGCGCGGCCGCAGATTTCTGCTTTTCAGAGATTATTATAAACCTTAAGGTGTTTTCGCTCACGATAAATATCTTATTGGGAGTGTAGACAACAACCAATCCGCTGGGAGAGCTCCATGGCTGATAACGCAAAACCTACCCCGGAAGAGCTGCTTGAGCAGCTCAAAAAGGAAGGCATCCACTCGCTCGAAGACCTCGCGAAGGTCGCGTCGGAGAAAATCGGCGCCGCGTCGACGGCTGAATCCGTCTTCATCACGCCGCACTTCGTCGGCAGCCACTAACCGTAAAGCGATCCTTCCGGTCATGTATCGACCGGAAGGATCGCCTTGCCGTGTCTTTGTGATGGATTGCTCACTTCAGGACACAGACACCCTGGCGTCGATGCAAGACGCCATATTGGCGCGCTGCGCCGATTGGGTGATCGCCAATCTTGCGGCGTTCTCGCCGCCGACCCGGCGTGAAGACGAGGCCTGCGGCGATCCCGGACTCGGTCCCAAGCGCAAAGCCCTCGGCGAGCTCTGCGTCGCCTTCGATGTCCTGCAGCTTTACGCCGCCCGCCGATTGCCTGACGCCAGGGATGCGATCCTTGACTGGATCACCGCGCAGACGAAAGCCCCATATTTCTTTGAGCACATGTATCGGAAGCCTGAGAGCTTTGCGTTCTACAATTCGGTCCACGCGTCTTTGCGCAAGGCCGGCCGGCGCCAGGCCGAGATCGAGCATTGGTTGAAGCTTCAATGCGCCGGCGGTCTTTTGGAATATATTGAACGCACCCCCTGGCAGACGATCGCAACCAAGTTCGGGCTGGAGCAATCGGGCTTGCCGGACGCCCTGCCGCCTTACCCTGAACTCGTCGCGCGCTCGATTGTCGCCCGCTTTCCCTACCTGTCGCAGGCGCGGGAGATGGATATTTACGCCCTGACGCATGTCATCATGTTCACGACGAATTTCGGTGCCCGGCCGTTCGACGACCGCTATCGCGCCGCCATGGCTGAAACGGTCCTGCATTTAATCTTGATGTCGATTATCCGCGGCGACGCCGATATCGTCGGCGAGCTGTTGATTTGCGCGCTTTGCCTTAATGTTTCGGAAGACTGGCGCGTCGCCGAAGGCTGGCGCTTCCTGTATGGCGCGCTGCACGCTACCGGCGCGATCCTCGACCATCGCTATGTGGCCGGCGAGCGTTTGGACGATTCCCCTTTCGAGCCGTTTTTCGCATCGAATTATCACCCCACGCTGGTGGCCTTGATGGCCGCCTGTCTGGCCGTGGCGAGGCGGGCATGAGCGAGCCGGCGTCGGCCGGTCCTGTCGGCGAGGTGCATGACGCCTTGCGCCGGCTGGCGCAGCGTCCGGACGCGCTCTTAACGCCCGATCTGTCCAATGCCGTTTGTATTCTGGGGCTGTGTTGCGATCAGGCGGCGCGCCTGGAAGACGCGGTCGCGGACTTGATCCGGGTGTTCGGGGCGTTGCTCGAAGACCGGCTTGCCAAGGATGACCCGGCGCCACAGGAGTTCTGGTCGCTGCTTATGGCTGCGCATTATCTGCAAGCGCTCTCAGGAAAGATCCCGCCGGCGCTCAATAAACGCGTGGCGCTGATCGCCGCCGCCCTTCCGGCGGATCGTGTGGAGGACAGCTATGCGGTCTATCTGCAGATCCTAGTCATGATGGGCCGCATTGAGCGCCGTGCGGCGCTTGCCTGGAATGCGCCGCCGCCACGTGAGTTTAGTGCGGTGCTGACGTCTAAGGAGCGGGCGGGCGATCTGCTGCAAAGCCTGGAGGCCGCGACCCGTTTCGGATGCGAGCGCCCCTTGGACGTCCAGGACGCGCTGGTCGCCATAATCCAGGCGATCATGTCGACCCGCATCAGCGCGGACAATATCGAGGAGGCCGCCCGCCTGGTGCGGATCGCCGCCCATCTTGACCCCGCCCGCAACCGATGTGTCGAAGAGGCCTACGCCTTCCTGCTCGCGCAGCAAAATTATGACGGGCTTTGGGGGCGCGACCCCAAGGGCGCCTTGAGCCGGCGCCTGCGCGAGACACGGGCCGTGCTTTGGATGGCTGCGGAATATCAAGACCCTGGCTTCAGGGCGTTGCGCGATGCAGGTCGATATTTTTCCAGGATCAATCATGCTGACGGATAAGCAGATCGACGCGTTCAAGGAAGACGGCTTCCTGATCCTGAAAGACTATTTCAGCGAGGCGTGCGTCGCGCACTGGAGGGAAGCCTGCGCAAGACGATATGGCATCGGCTCCATCGATGATTGGAGGCCGGGCTATACGCCGCCGGGCGGGATCAGGCCCCTTCAAATCGAGCCCCGCTTCCAACTCGCACGCTATGGCGATTTTCCCGGCATTCTGGCTCAGCTGGGCAGCGGCGCTGAGGACGGGCGGCCCAACCTGATCTTCAAATATCCCAACACCGAGCCGGGCGCGCACCGGCTGCCCGAGACCGGGCATGTCGACCTCATCTTTCAGGGCAGCCGCCGGCGCTTCACGCTGGGCGCGCTGTCCTATCTCAATGAGACCGTTCCGGGCCAGGGCGCAACCTGCGCATGGCCGGGCTCGCACAAGCCGGTCTGGCGCTTCTTCCAGGCCAATCCGGACGCATACGCGGTCGGCTTTGATAATGATCTACGCCACAAAATGGAAAGCCGGCTTAATGCGTTCACCGATTATGGCGCGCCTGTGGAGCTGACCGCGTCTCCCCGCGATCTGATCTTGTGGCATGCCTTCCTCTTGCACGAGGCCTCGCCGAATGCGGGGACCCGGCCCCGCCTGGCGGTCTTTCACCGCTTCGGTCAGGCGCTGCGCGAGGGCGAACCGTTTGAGACCTTTGGCGATATCTGGGAGCATTGGGCGATCGGCGGCGGCGAAAAGGCGCGAGGGCCGGCGGCCTGCGCGCCGGCCGGGCCGCGTTAAACCAGTCTGATCCGCGCTTTAAGCTGCGCGGTCGCGAGGTCGAACTTCAACACATCGCCGGCGGCGCGTGCGATCAGCTGGGCGCCTTCCACCAGCGCCAGCGCGGCGGCGGCCTCCAGGCCGGGCTCCTCCACACCCTTTATCGAGCCATCGGACCGAGCCAGCTTGAAGGTGGCGGTCAGCCAATCCAGGCTCGCGGCGTTGAACGCGTCCAGCTCGGCCAGCGTATCGGGGTTCAGGCTGTCGCGCCCGGCGCTGAGCGCGACGCACAGACAGACCTGCTCGCCGCCCGCCAGCGCCTCGCGATAAAGATCAAGATATTCCGCCAGCCGGTCGGCGGCGCGGGTGCGCCGCGCCGCGACCGCGCCGAGCTTGCCGACCACCTGGCCGCGATAGCGGGCGGTCAGCGCCAGACCCAATTCGGCCTTGGAGGGAAAATGGTGGTGGATGCTGGCCTTGCGGATGCCGATCTCCGCTTCCAGATCGCCATAGCTGAAGCCGTCAAACCCGCGCGCGCGCACCAGGCGTTCGGCGGCGTCCAGGATTTGCTGTTTGCGGTCCATATCCGGCTCCGTCTTTTGGGGGCGAACCCGGCGCGCTAAGCGCCGGGGCCGCAATCGATGCAGCGCAGAGGCGGGTTGGGGCCGAAGCCAAGCTTGGCGTTGAGGTCCCGAAGGGCGGTGCGCACGCCTTCCTCCACCACCGGATGGTAGAAGGGATTTTGCAGCGTGCGCGAGACGCTGTGTCCCGCGTCGATCTGCCAGGCGAGCAGGTGCGCCAGATGCTCGGCGTCCGGGCCGATCATCTCAGCGCCCAGGAGTTGGCCGGTCCCGGCTTCGCCATAGACGCGCAACAGGCCCTGATTGCGTCCGGTCACCCGCGCGCGGCCCTGGTCTTCGAAGGAGACCTCGCCGATCTCGAACTCGGCGCCGGCGTCGACCAGCGCCTGATAGCTCTGTCCGGCCAGGCCGATCTGAGGATCGGTGAAGACCACGCCCAGCCCGGTCCGCCGGCCGCGCCGATAGGCGTCGGGCAGGCGCGCGGCGTTCTCCCCGGCCAGCCGGCCTTCATCGGCCGCCTCGTGCAGGATGGGCAGATCATTGGAGGCGTCGCCGGCGATGAAGATGTGCGTGTCGCCGACCCGGGCGGACAGCGGATCATAATCGGGCGCGCCGTTGGGGTTCAGCGTCAAGGAGGTGCTCTCAAGACCGATCCGGTCCAGATTGGACCGGCGCCCCGCCGCGCTCAGCAGGTAGTCGAAGCGGGATTCGCCGCGGTCCTCGCCGTCCGCCCAGCGCACCACGACGTCGTCGCCCTCACGCGTGATCTGAGTGTCCGCGCGCCAATGGATCGGAAACTCCGCCGCGAAGCTTTTCGCCGCATAGGCTTTAACACTCGGATCGCTGAGCGGCCCCACGAAGCCGTCCCGCCCGAACAGCTCCACCCTCACGCCCAGCCGATGCAGCGCCTGGCCCAGCTCCAGGCCGATCACCCCGCCGCCGAACACGGCGACGGAGCGCGGCAGATCATCGAGGTCGAACACGTCGTCATTGATGATCAAACGGTCCCCGGCCGCCTTGAAGGCCGCCGGCGCATTGGGGCGCGATCCCACGGCGATGACGATGGCGCGCGCCGTGATGTTTCGGCCGGAGCCGAGCTTCAGCGTGTGATCATCAACGAATTGCGCGTGCTCGCGGATGACATGGCCGGGCTCGAATTCGTCGACCGCGTCCAGAACAAAGCCGACAAAGCGGTCGCGCTCCGCCTTCACCCGCGCCATGACGGCCTTGCCGTCAACGGTCGGGGCCGGCGTGTTCACGCCGAATTGCGCGGTGGTTTTGGCGGCGTGCGCCGCGTCGGCGGCGGCGATCAAAAGCTTGGACGGCATGCAGCCGACCCGTGCGCAGGTCGTGCCCAGCGGTCCGCCGTCGATAAGGGCGATCCGGTCGGTGTATTTGCGGGCTTCGCGATAGGCGCTCATTCCGGCGGTGCCGGCGCCCAGAATGGCGACATCCACGTCATAGTCGGCCATGGCCGATCCTTTCTGCTCGCTCAAGCCTTACGGTCTGAGACTGCGTCTGCGCCGCCCGTCAGCGGGCGGGCTCCAGATTGAGAAGCGGCGCCAGGGCGCCGGAGCGGTCCAGCGCCGCCAGGTCATCGAAGCCGCCATGAGGCTGGCCGTCGATCAGGATTTGCGGCACGGTCTGGCCGCCTTGGGAGCGGCGCACCATCTCGTCACGAAGCTCAGGGCGTTCGACCAGATCGTATTCGACATAATCAACGCCGTACCCATCGAGCAGCGCCTTCGCGCGGTGACAATAGGGGCA
The DNA here is from genome assembly GCA_001657295.1 of Oceanicaulis sp. BBD 1991-10. GTDB lineage: Bacteria > Pseudomonadota > Alphaproteobacteria > Caulobacterales > Maricaulaceae > Oceanicaulis. Next base: position 41,654 of record LYSW01000009.1, read on the forward strand.
GTAATTCTTGGTGTAGATCTGCACTTTGGACATGGTGTCCCTCCATTGCCGGGGACCGCGGCGGCGGTCGCATTTCCGTGTTGATCTACCAAGTGGTAGACGTGACTCTAAAATCAAGGTCGGTTGATCTCAAGATCTTCACGTATGCGTGAACCGCGCAAGCTTGAATTCCGGCATCGCAACGATATCTACCAACTGGTAGACACGGGAGCTGCTCATGGACCTCAACGCCGATTTCAGCCGGCCGGCGCGCGTGCGCGATGCGGACAATCCCTGGCGCGCCTCGCCCTCCGCCGGCGTGGAGCGCAAAATGCTCGACCGCATCGGTGAGGAGGTCGCCCGCGCCACCACCATCGTGCGTTTCGCCAAAGGCAGCGCGTTCGCGCCGCACACCCATGGCGGCGGCGAGGAATTCATCGTGCTGGACGGCGTGTTTCAGGACGAGCATGCCGATTATCCCGCCGGCAGCTATGTGCGCAATCCGCCGACGTCCAGCCACACGCCGCGCTCGGAGCCAGGCTGCACCATCTTCGTCAAGCTCTGGCAGATGCGGCCGGATGACCGGCGCCAGGTGGTGATCGACATGAATGCGGTCGCGCTGGAGCCGGCGCCGGATCGCGATGGCGTGGCGCAGGCGGTGTTGTTTCAGGACGCCGATGAGACCGTGCGCAAGGAGCGCTGGGCGCCGGGCGCCCAGGTGGCGCTGGACGCGCTCGGCGGGGCCGAGCTTCTGGTCCTGTCCGGGGCGCTGACAGACGGCGCGCATCGTCTGACCGTCCGGGATTGGCTGCGCGTGCCCGATGGAGACCGCCGCACGCTGACGGCCGATCCGGGCGGCGCGGAGATCTGGATCAAGACCGGCCATCTGATCCACGCCCGCGCGCCCGGGGCGGCCTGAGCCATGGATGCGGACACGATCATCATCGGCGCCGGGATCAGCGGTCTTGCGGCGGGGCTGCGCCTTGAGGCGGCCGGACGCGACTATCTGATCCTGGAGGCGCGCGACCGGGTCGGGGGCCGCGCGCACGGGGTGGAGATCGGCGAAGACGGCGGGATTGATCTGGGCCCCAGCTGGGTCTGGCCGAAATACCAGCCGCGCGTGCGCGGCCTCATCAACGCGCTCGCGCTGCGTCATTTCGAGCAGCACGAGACCGGCGACATCCTCTATGACGCCGATGACGGCGTGCAGCGCCTTCGCCATCCGCACCGCTACGCCGACGCGCGCCGCATCGCGGGCGGGCCCGCAGCGTTGGCGCTCGGCATGGCGGAGCAGCTCGACGCGGCGCGGCTGCGCCTCGGCGCGCAGGTGGTCGGGCTGGATTTTTCCGGTGCGCCAAGCGTCCGGCTCGACGGAGGCGAACAGCTGACGGCGCATCAGATCATCGCGGCGGCGCCGCCGCGCCTGATCGCTGGCTGGACGGTCACCCCGGCCCTGCCGCCCGCGCTGATCGAAGGCCTGGCCCGCTGGCCGACCTGGATGGCGGCCCACGCAAAATTCGTCGCCCGCTATGATCGCCCCTTCTGGCGGCGGGCGGGGCTGTCCGGATCGGCGCTCAGCCCGCGCGGCCCCTTGATGGAGGTGGTCGATCATTCCGACGATGAGGCGGAGATTTTCGCCCTGTTCGGATTTGTCGGCTGGCCGGCCCGGCGCCGCCGGCGGCGCGGCGAAGACGGTCTGGTCGCCGACGCTCTGGACCAGCTTGAGCGCCTGTTCGGCGCCGCGGCGCAATCACCGCTGGAGACCCATTTCAAGGATTGGGCGCAGGATGGGTTCACCGCCGCGCCCGGCGATGAAGCCGGCCCGGACGGTCATCCGCCCTATGGCGAACGCGCGCTCCAGCAGCTCTGGTTCGACGACCGTCTGGCGATCGCCGGCGCGGAAGCCGACCCGCAAAACGGCGGTCTGATCGAAGGCGCGCTCGCCGCCGCCGACGCCGCGGTCAAACGCCTCGGACTGATGCACGCTGCGGCCTGATGGACCGCCGACACGCACAAGAGAGCCCCGCTGACGCAGATGCGCCGCGGGGCTGTCTTTCGGGTCGCGCTGAGCGGGTCTAGGCGGCGCGGGTCGCAGCGTGGACCGGGAAGTCGATCTGCGTGCCGAACGCCTCGTTGATATAGTTGGTCAGAACGTTCAGAGCGACATGGCCGACAATCTCAACCAGCTCGGCGTCGGAATAGCCGGCCAGGCGCACCTCGGCGAAGTCCTGCTCGCTGACCCGGCCCCGGTTCTCGGCCACCTTCACGGCGAAGCGGACGGCGGCGTCGGCCTTCGCGTCGGTCGAGCGGCCGGCGCGGTTGGCGGCGAGCTCGGCGGAATCCAGCTTCGCGAGGTTTTGGCCCAGATAGGTGTGCGCGCTGTTGCAGTAATCGCAGCCGTTATAATTCGCGATCGCCAGCGCGATCCGTTCACGGGTCGCGGCGGTGAGCTTGCCTTTGCCCAGCGCCCCGCTGAGGGACAGATAGCCGTCCAGCGTGTGCGGGCTGTTGGCGATCAGGCGGAACATGTTCGGGGCGGAACCGAGCATTTTTTCAACGCCTTGCAAGAGCGGCCGGCTGGCCTCGGGAGCGTCGGCGACGGTGGCGGGGGTCGGGATGCGGGACATGGTGATTTCCTTTCGCGTTGGGTTTTCAGATCAGCCCTCCTGGCTGCGAGAGGAAAGTTACGCCCCTTCAATTTATGAATGAATATACTCTTTTGGTAATTGATTATTCCGTAAAATGTAAGCAATCATGCGCCATGGATCGCTTGCAATCGATCGAGGTCTTCATCGCGGTGGCGGACGCGGAAAGCTTCGCCGGGGCGGCGCGCCGCCTGGGGCTCAGTCCGCCGTCCGTGACGCGCGGCGTGAACGCCCTGGAAGACCGGCTGGGCGTGCGATTATTCACGCGCACCACGCGGCGCGTTCAGCTCACCGATGTGGGCCGCCATTATCTTGATGATGCGCGCCATGCCCTGGCGCAGCTCCAGGCGGCGGACGATTCCGCGCGGGGGGCGGCGAGCACGGCTGCGGGCCAGCTGCGCATCACCTGCTCCACGGAGTTTGGCCGCATCTATATGAGCGGAATCATCGCCGATTATCTTGACGCACATCCGGCCGTCACCGCCGATGTGCTGATGGTCGACCGCGTCGTGAACATGGTTGAAGAGGGCTTCGACGTGGCGGTGCGGATCGGCCCGCTCCCTTCATCGGGCCTGATGGCGGTGCAAGTGGGCCGGGTGCGCCGGATCGTCTGCGGCGCGCCGCATTACTTCAAAGCCCACGGCCTGCCCCAGACGCCGGCCGAACTTGCCGCGCACACTATTGTCTCCGCCACCGCCGTGACGCCGAGCGCCGACTGGCGGTTCGGCGAGGACACCGGCGGCGTGCGCGTGGCGGCGCGCCTGAAAGTCTCAAGCGTCGCGTCCGCGATCTCGATCGCCCGGCAGGGCTGGGGCCTGACCCGCGTGCTGTCCTATCAGGTGGGCCCGGATCTGGAATCGGGCGCGTTGCAGACCGTGCTGGAGACCCATGAACCCGACGCGCTGCCGGTCCACCTCGTCTTCGTGGAAGGCCGCCGCACCCCGGCCAAGGTGCGCAGCTTCATCGATTTCGCCAAGGCCCGCTTGAAGGCCGTCGCGGTGCTGAACTAGCGTGAGGTCAGCGGTCGCGCGCCTGACGCTGCGGCGGCCGCCCCGATCAATCGATGCAGAGGGCTCACGCCGATGGACGCCGTCGCTGAGGAAAGCTGGATGCTGGAGACGGCGCCGGGCGTGGCGCTGCGGGTCGAGCGCTTCGGCGCGCCGGGCGATCCCGTCGTCATTCTGATCTCCGGCGCCGGCGCGCCCGCCGCCTTCTGGCCGACCGCCGTCTGCCGAGACCTGGCCTCTGACGGGCTGCAGATCGTGCGTTTCGACCATCGCGACACGGGGGCCTCAACCCATCTGGATCATCCCTATCCGATCGAGACTCTGCTCTGTGATGTTTGGCGCGTCGTCGCGGAGATCGGCGCCGTTGAGACCCATCTCGTCGGCCATTCCATGGGCGGATATCTCGTCGCGATGGCGCTGGCGGACGATCGCCGGTCTCAGATCGCGTCAGGAATCGCGATTTCGGCTGGTCCCGCCAGCGATCCGGAACGCTATGCCGAGCTGGGCATGACGCGCGCGTCGGAGGCGACCTGGTCGCGCTTGATGGAAAACACGCCCGGCGGCGCGTTTGAGGCGGATTTGCAGGGCTGGCTGGCCATTTGGCGCTTCTTGAATGCAAGCCGGCCCTTCAGCGCGGGTTTGGCGACCGCCTATACCCGCGCGCTTTACACCGGCGATCCGCGAAATGCTCAGGTCGCGGTCAACCATGTCCACGCCATGACGACCCTGCCGCGCGATTTGCCCGAGCGCCTGGCCGGGATCCAGGCGCCTCTTCTGGTCGTTCACGGCGGCGAGGACCCGTTGGCGCCGCCGGACAACGGCGCCGCGCTCAACCGTCTCACGCCCGGTTCGCGCCTGCACATGCTGGACAGGGCGGGACATATGTTCTTCTCCGAACAGACCTGGGCCGAGCTCGCCGCGCTCATCACCGAGGCGGTCCGGCGCGAACGCCCTTGAGCTCCATGAGGCCGGCGGCTCCGTTCGCCGGGCCGGCGCGCGTGCTTAGCAGCCCCCGCCGCACTTGCATGCCGGGCCGCAGGGGCAGCCGCCGCTCAGGATCGCCATGGGCGTGCCGTAATGGCGATAGCTGGCGTCCAGATAAAGATGCGGCTTCGCCTTCTCCTGGAAGAGAATGATGATGTCCGAACCGCCAAACAGGAAGTATCCGAACTCGTCCCCCTTCATCAGATCGGCGCCGAGCTGGGCGGTCATATTCACCGAGGAGACCTGCGCCATGCCGATCGGCAAGACGGCGACGACGCCGACATCGCCGAAGGGAGAGCCGGCCGTATCCAGCGTGATCAGGCCGCGGGACTGACTGAATTCATAACCGTCGGTGGAGGTGTCCGGCGCATCGAACTGACCTTCCGACAGCGTGACGTCCAGATAGACATCGCCCTTAATCGCGCGGCGCTCGACCACCCGGCCCGCCACCGGCGTGTGGAAGCGGTGATAGGAATAGGGCCCGAGGAAATAGTGCACGAAAGTACCGTTCGCGAAAGCGTCGCTGTACGGACCGCCGTCCAGCAACTGCCCGATGCTCGCGAAGCTGTGCGTGCCCTTCAGCTTGATCTCCGGAATCTCGGAATTCTCATTGATCGCGTAGGTGGCTTTGAAGGTGCAATCGGCCGGCGCGACTGCGACCCGATTGTCGGCCGGCGCATGAATCGGCCGCAGGCCCGGATTCAGCTCGCGCGCGAAGAACTGATTGAATGTCAGCCAGCCGCTCGGCGCATTCGGACGACCGTCAATCATGGAATCGCCGACCGCATATTCCGGCGAGTTCTTAATGAAGGAGGCGAGGATGTCGTCATTAAACGAGTCTGGCGTGTTCAGAAAACTGCCCCAGCCCTTGGCGTAGGCGACGAGGAATTTCGCAAATGCGGGAATGCTCTGAACCCGCACGCCATTTGGCCCGACAGGCTGATCGACAAGGAAGTAGAAATGGCACAGGCGGTCATAGACTTCCTGAAATCCATTCGTGCCCGGCTTGGTCCAGGCCGGGATCGGATCCTGTTGCGGCCGCCAGCGCCAGAATTTGAGCAGATAGTCGACATAGCCGGGGATGTCGGTGGGCCAGTCGAGCGCCTTGTAGAGCGCCGGCTCGAGATCCTTTTGCGCCGCCGCCTTGGCTTTGTTCAAGGATTGCGTGAGCAGGTCGCCCAGATCCGGCTCGGACTGAACCGCCGCACTGAGCGCATCGACGTGCGGGACGGAGAAAGGGGCGTCGCTCATAGGGGCCTCGCGATCAAAATGGCTGCGGAATTCCGGGAAATTTACCCTAATTGGCGTTCATTGCACAATTAGAGGTGCGTGCGGCCCAACGCCGCCGCCCGGCGCGCGCCGGGCCCTACGTCCAGCCTCGACCTGTTCGCCGGCCGCCTCTCCAGGGCGGACGACCGCCCGGCCCCCACCCCGCCGCGCAGCCGGCGGCGGCGATGCGGCGGCGCGGCTGAGCGCCCGGTCTTCACCCGCCTACCCAGCCGCGCTATGACATGACTCTGACTGCTCGTTCGGCGAGCAAGCGGGCCTGTAGCTCAATTGGTTAGAGCCGGCGGCTCATAACCGCTTGGTTGGGGGTTCGAGTCCCTCCGGGCCCACCATTTTCCAGTCCTCTCTCACCTCCGGTCGGTCAGGCGCGATGACCGCCCGCCCCAGCCTTCATCAACCGCTTGAGACCATCGCTAAGCTCTTGCAGCCTCGCGCGACGGGTGTCCTCCCCGGCTTGCAGGGGAGGTGTCCGCGAAGCGGACGGAGGGGGCGTTGAGCGGTTCGCGCTTGCGCCTCCCCGCGCCACCATGTTCCGGTCCTCGCTCACTGCCTCGGGCCTGGTGCGGCCTGCGCCGGGCCGGGCTGGGCGCCGGCTCCGCCGATGCTCGCCTGAAGGACGCGTTCGGCCAGGGCGAGCGCCTCGGCCTCGCGTCCAGCAAGGCATGCAAAGATGAGCCGGCCGCGGTCCGTGGGTGAGAGAAAGACCACGCCATTGCGCGGATCAGATGAACGTATAAGCGCGTCGCCGACGCGGGCGAGGACGGAATTCAGGCTCAGATCCGCTGCGCTGGACGCGATCTCCTGGACGATCACGATCGCCGGAACGGGCGCCGTGGAATAGAGGCGGTTGGCGACCGTCATGGGAATTGAAACGCCGCCCCACCGCGCATTGCATTCAATCCAGTGGATCGAGGCCTTCGCTAGATCCTCCCCAACGAGTACGGCGTCCAGGCTCAGACGTCCAAAATAACCCAGCGCCTGAAAAAACAGCGCCAGACGCTGGGCCTGGTTCACGAAGCGGTCTGCGGCCGGGGCGGGCAGATCGGCGCGCCGCGCGCCGACAAAGCGGCCCGCCCGTCCGGCGAGACTTTGGGTGAACACCCCTTCGAGAACCGGGGGCGCGTCCGTGCTTGCGGGAATCCAGAATTGGGCGGACGGGCTCTCCGCGATGGGATGCTCCCAAACCCCGACCAATAAGGGAAAGCGGCTCCGCCAGGTGATGCGGCGCAGATTGGCGGCCAATGCGCCGCGGATGGCGCTGAGCGAGCGGCCGCGAAACTCGTCGGCGGCGAAGCGCAGATTGCCGGCCGAGCCCGCGCTGGCCGGACATTTCAGCACGATCCTGTCATGGCGAGCGGCGAGCTGGCGGATGCGCGCCGCCGCGGCGGCGAGACCGTGGACCGATACGGTCGGCGGCGCCGCTTCACGACCAAGCAATTCAGTCGCCCGCGCCGTGAACCAGAGCTTGTCATTGGCCCGTCGCGCAAGCCGGGGCGAGGGACCCACGACCCGAACCGGACGCGCGGCGCGCCGGGCGATTTCTGCGGCGAGCGACCAGACGCGTCCAGTCGCGATGAAGGGTGCGATATTCAAGCCCGGCGCGGCGCGCGCCGCCTTCACCAGCCGGTTCATCAGCCCGGCGTCTTTTGCGATCAGCCCGGCGATCGTCCGGTGTTCAAGCGGCGCGGGCGCGCCGCGCACCCGCCGCACCGTCGGGGCGCCGAGACCAACGGTGTCGCGCAGATAGGCTTCGAAATCCGGCGCGCGCGGCTTGGAGACGATATAGTGGTCGCCGTCGCCGGCCAGGGCGAGCGAGCGGTATTCATAAATCGATGCGGCGTCGTCGGAGATCAGCTCGATCGGACGATGATCTTCAAGATAGACGCTGGGACCGGGCGCCCAGCCGGGCGCCGCGCCGATGGCCCGGAACCAGGCCGGATCGAGCGCCGGCTCCGCAGCAAGCGTCCGGCGCGCCAACGCCTTCGCCGCTCTGCATTCGGCGCGGTTCAGCGTGAACGGGAAACCGGCTCGAACGGGCCAGGGCGCAGGTATCTCGGCCGAACCGTTCGCCGGACGCCCCGACGCCGTCATGGCGATGGTCGCGGACGGGCGAGCGCATGATCCGTCCAACGCGGCGCCGCCGCTCTCCAGTCCTGAAGCCGCTGCAAAAGCGTCTTGATTTCATCAGGCGACAGTCCGCCCATCGCGCCGAACAACTCGCCGCATTCGGAGACATGCGTCTGCATCGCATCGATCCGGTTCAGAAGGCCGCGCGCCGCGTCGGTTTCGGTCAACTCCGCGTCCGACGCCGCGGCCAGGTCGCCGATCAATAATCGCGCATCCTCGTGCGCGCGATACATCGCCGCGACCTCTTCGCCGTCGAGGAAGCGTTTGAGTGCGGGATAGAAATCCTCTTCCTCAAATGCGATGTGGGCGCCCGCTTCCCGGTCGATCCGGCGCGCCTGCCGGCGGGCGCCGGCGGGGGCGCCGGCCGCCCCGCGTTCGCGCAGAATGTGAAAGCCCTGTCCCAGCATGGCGTGGTCCGCGCGGAAGGCCTTGAACAGCTCTGCTTTGTCGGCCTCGGTCACCTACGGCTCCATAATTGGGGTATTATAAAGACACAGCCGTCTCGACCATGACTGGAAGAGTATAGCATGTGCCGCCTTTACGGATTTCGCGCCACCGAGCCGACGAAAGTGGAATGCACGCTGGTGCATGCGCAAAACGCGCTGATGGCGCAAAGCCGGAGCGATCTCGCCGGCGTCAGCCACGCCCATGGCTGGGGCGTGTCGACCTATGAGGACGAGGGCGACGGACCCCATGTCGAACGGCAGGCCTGGGCGGCCTATCACGGCGAGCACTTCCAACGCGCGGCCGCGCGCATTTACGCGGAATCCGTTGTCGCCCACGTGCGCCGCGCGACGGTCGGCCCGGCGCGGGTCGAAAACACCCATCCCTTCGTCCACGAGCGTTGGACCTTCGCGCATAACGGCACGGCGCCGCATTTTGACAAGCTGCGTGACCGCCTGCTCGCCGCCACGGCCCCCTCCCACAGAGCGGCGATACGCGGTGAAACCGACAGCGAGCACTTGTTTCGCTATGCGCTGACGCTGCTGGACGCCGGCGAAGCGGCGGAGCTGCGCGACATTGTCGCCCGGGTGGTGCGCGACGTGCTGGCCTGGGCCCGCGAGATCGCGCCTGAGGCAAGGGCCGGCCTGAATCTGATGCTCACCGACGGCGAAACGCTTGCCGGATCCCGGCTGGGCCGTCCGCTGGTCTATGTGGCGCGCGACGGGGTCTATGATTGCGAAATCTGCGGATTTCCGCACATCCATCATGATCCCAGGACGGACTATCGCGCCGTCGTGGTCGCGTCTGAGCCGATCACGCATGAGGCCTGGCGAGAGGTTCCCGAAGCCTCGGTCTGGACTGTGGATCTGGACAGGCCGGGTCTGGAGATCGCGCCGCTCTGACACCGAAGGGGCGGCCGCCGACCCGGCGCACCCGGCGCGAAGGTCGCGCTTGGCGCTGACGCCGCTCAGCCGGCGCCGTCATGTCCAGCCGCTAGGCCGATTTGACCTTGATCTTCCGCGTATTGTCTTTCGCGCGCTGCGACTTGGGCAAGGTGATGGTCAGGACACCCTTGTCGAGCTTGGCGTCGACTTTGTCGGCCGCGACTTCACATGGCAGGGCGATATAACGGTGGAACGCCCCGAATGAGCGCTCCATGCGGTGATAATTGTCCGCCTCGGTCTCGTCTTCCGCCTCCCTGTGGCCGGTGATCGTAAGGCCGCCCTCGGTCAATGAAATGTCGATGTCTTCTTCCGCGACGCCCGGGGCATCAAGGCGGATCTGAAGATGCTGGCCGGTTTCGCTGACATCCATGCTCGTCGCCATCGACGCGTCGCGGCCAAGACCGGCCTCGCGGAAGACCGGCAGATTGAACGGCCGCAGATACTGACTGAACACGCGATCGAGATCGTCACGCATGCGGTGCATCGGATCCGGCTCGCCGGACAGGCCCCAGCGGCGATGACGGCGCCGGGGCGCGGGGGGATTTTGGGTCATGGTCTTGCCTCCTCTTGGGGTTTGCGGCGGGCGAACGCCCGTCCCGGATCAGTAAGCGCGTCACGGGCTCAGGCGGATGACCGGGCCTCCATCCGGCGGCGGCCCTCGGCATCAGCAACCTTCAGCGCCCAGAACACCGTCTCGGGCGTCGCGTCGAGCGGCTCGTTATGGATCGTCTCGCCGGGCGCGCAGGCGCCCTGGGCGGCTTGCATGAGATCCTCGTCGCTCACATCGCTCAGGCCGATCTGAGCCAGGGTGACCGGCAGTCCGACATCCAGGCAGAACTCATAGACCTCGTCGACGCGTGCGGACGGCTGGTCGGACAGGAACAAGCCGGCGAGCACGCCGATGGCCACCTTTTCCCCGTGCCAATAGCTGTGCGTCGCTTCAAGCCGGGTCAGGCCGTTATGGATCGCGTGACAGGCGGCCAGTCCGCCGGACTCAAAGCCCAAGCCCGACAAAAGCGTGTTCGCCTCCACCACATGCTCAAGCGCCGGTGTGACGACGTCCAGCTCCGCCGCGGTCCGGGCGAGCCGCCCATACTCCATCAGCGTGTCGTAGCAGAGCCGTCCAAGCGCGAACGCGCTCATGGTTCCCGGCCGGCCTGTCATATTCGCCGCGCCTTTGATCCGGCAGCTTTCCGCTTCGAACCAGGTGGCCAGCGCATCGCCCATGCCGGCGACCAGGAAGCGGACCGGCGCCTTGGCGCAAACCGCCGTGTCCACCAGGACAACGTCGGGATTCTTCGGCAGGACGAGATAGCGCTCGAACGCGCCGTCGGGGGTATAAATCACCGAGAGCGCCGAGCAGGGCGCATCGGTCGAGGCGATCGTCGGCGCGATCAGAACCGGACGGCCAAGCGCGTGCGCGACTGCTTTGGCGGTGTCCATGGTTTTGCCGCCGCCGACCCCGACGATGACGTCGGCGTCGACATCCCGGGCCGCCTCCGTCACCCGATCAATCTCGTTCTGACTGCATTCGCCTTCAAAGCGCAGGATCAAGGGTTCTCGCTCCGCCATATCGGCCGCGATCGCATCATGCATCGCATCGTCGACATGGGGGTCGATCAGAACCAAGGCCTGGTCGCCAAGGCGATGCGCTTCCGTTCCGAGCTGATCAAGCGCGTTGGCGCCCTGAACATAACGACCGGGAAAAATGGCGGTGGTCAGCATGAACCCTTCCTTTCATTCAACGCATGTGGACATAGCGCCCCGGCGCCGCCTCGATCGGCTTGAAGCCGCTCGCCGGCGCTCCCATGGACGGCGCGGGCGCCCTCGCGGCGGTTCCCCGCGCGGCGAGCCAGCCGCCCCAGGCGGTCCACCAGGAGCCGTCCTGCGGAGCAACGCCGTCGCGCCAGGCGTCAGGGCTCTGATAAAGCGCGTCGGGCTCGCGGGTTGCGATGCGATAGCGGCGTCCGGGGTGGCCCGGCTCGGAGATGATGCCGGCATTATGGCCGCCGGAGGTCAGCACGAATGTGATCGGCGCGGCGGTGAACAGGTGGAGCTTGTAGACCGAGCGCCACGGCGCGATGTGATCCTTCCGTGCGCCCACCAGAAAGATCGGCGTGGTGATGTCGGACAGCGCCACGACGCGTCCGTCCACGGCGAACCGACCGGCGGTCAGACGGTTTTCCAGAAACAGCCCGCGCAGATATTGCGAATGCATGCGGGCGGGCATGCGGGTCCGATCTGAATTCCAGACTGCGAGGTCGAAAGGCGCGTCGCGCTCGCCCAGCCAGTATTCGCGGGCCGCCTTGGAGAACACCAGCTCGTCGGCGCGCAGCAAGGTGAAGGCGCCCGACATCTGGTCGCCCTCCAGCACGCCCTGGTCCCACATCATATCCTCCAGATAGGCGATCTGAAGCTCATCGACGAACAACATCAAATCGCCCGCCTCGGCGAAATCGACCTGCGCGGCGAGCAGGCTGAGGGAGGCGAGCCTGTCATCGCCCTCGCGCGCCATCACCGCCGCCGCAATGGTCAAAAGCGTGCCGCCGAGGCAATAGCCGCAGGCGTGGATCCGGCGTTCGGGAAGCACCGCGCTCACCGCATCCAGCGCGGCCATGACCCCCTTGAGGCGGTAATCGTCGAGCGACAGCGCACGGTGTTCCGGTCCCGGATTGATCCAGGAGATCATGAAGACCGTGAAGCCGCGTTCGACGAGCCAGCGCACCAGCGAGTTATGGTTGGAAAGATCAAGAATATAGTATTTCATGATCCAGGCCGGCACGATCAAAACCGGCTCGGCGTGCACGGTGTCGGTCGTTGGCGCGTACTGAATGAGCTCCATGATCTCATTGCGGTAGATGACCTCGCCGGGGGTCGCCGCGAGCGTGTCGCCCACGGCTTCGGCTGCGCCGCGCGCCGCGCCCTCGTCCCTGACCAGCGCAGAGACGTCGTCTAGAAGATTGCGCGCGCCGGCGACAAGATTCCCGCCGCCGGTTTCGAGCGTGCGCTGAGTGATGACCGGGTTCGACCAGGGCGCATTCGCCGGGCAGGCGGCGTCGAGCGCCAGATCGGTCATGAATGCGACCCGCTCCGCGTCCCGCTTGCGCATGCCGCGTATCGGGCGCGCCGCCTCCCGCCACCAATCGTCCGCCGCCGCCCAGGCCTGCGCATAGAAGTCATAGGGCGGCGCGCGCCAGCTCGGATCCTTGAACCGCGAGTCCTCGAACACCTGCTCGAACGGCGCCGCGGGCGCGCCGCCGAAGGCGCGCGCGGCCGCGTAAGCGCCCAGGGCGCTCGCGTCCTTGACGGCTTTTTCTCCCAGGTCCAGCCATCGGCCAGGCGAAATCGACAGATGGAGCGCCCAGTCCATCCATGGCGTGATCATGGCGGCGGGCGACAATCCGTGCGTCAGACGGGCCGCCGCGGCTCTGGACGCTCGATCCATCGCAGCGTGCGATGAGCCGTCCTGAAGCGCGCCGCTTCGGGGATCGGGAAGCGCTGCCGCGTCCTCGCCGGCCGGGCGCTGAGCGCGCAAGAAGGAGTTCGCTGAATCCATGGCGCACGATGGCGCGACCGGGCCTGACCGCTCAAGCTGGTGGTATTACTGAACCGCTACGGCGCGCGGTGCGTCAGGTCGGTTGGACGCCGTCGCGTTCCGCGGCTTTCAACCAGACCAGTTCGGCCACCGAACTGCACCCGGTCTTCTCGAAAATGCGGGCGCGATAATGCTCGACCGTCCGCGGGCTCAGACCGAGTTTGCGGGCGACGACCTTGTTCGCCGCTCCGCTGGTGAGGGCATTGAACACTTCGGTTTCGCGGCGCGTCAGGTGGGCGAGGCTGCCCCTGGCTTTGGCGCGGGTCTGCGCAGCCTTGGCGCGCCTGCGAGCCTGATCGGACGCCTCATCAATCGCATCGAAAAGCGTCTTGGTCGCCCAGGGTTTGCGGACGAAATCGACCGCGCCGGCCTTCATCGCGGTCAGCGCCGTGTCGATGTCGGCGTAGGCGGTGATCATCACAACGGTCAGGGCCGGATAGCGAACCTGCAGCATCGGCAACGCCGCCAAGCCGCTTGTGCCCGGCATGCGATTGTCCAGCAGAAGGCAGCCGACCGTCGTCTCAGGCAAGGCCGCGCAGAAGGCTTCAACGCTGGGAAACGTCCGGACCAAACGGCCATGGGCCTGGAGCAGGGCGGTCAAGGAGGCGAGAATGTCCGCATCGTCGTCGACGAGAAAGAGGCCGGGCTCGTCAGCATAGGTCATCGCTCAGCGCCCGACCGGAAGCCGCACCAGAAAGCGGGCCCCGCCCCCGTCGGAGCGCCCCGCCTCAATGGCGCCGCCATGGGCGTCGATGATGCGCCGGGTCACGGACAGGCCGAGCCCCGCGCCATTACGCCGATGCGTGACGAAAGACTGGAAGATGTCTTCGGCTTGACCCTCCGGGATGCCCGGGCCGGAATCGCTGACGATCAGGCGGATATGGTCGCCCGCCGCCTGCGTCGTCACCGTGATGCGCTTGTCATCGGACGTCCGAACCGCCTCGAGCGCGTTGCGGACCAGATTGCTGACCACCTGCTGGAGCTGAATGCGGTCGGCCTTGATGCTCGGCAGGTCGGGATCGAAGCGGCGCTCGATCGCGCAGCCGAGCCCGTCCGCGATCGCCTTGAAGGAATCGACCGTCTCGCTGATGACGGCGTTGGCTTCGATCGGAGCCTTCTCCGCCGTCTCATGGCGAACCAGCCGATTGAGTTTCACCATGATCGCGCCGCAGTCCGAAATCATCCGGCGCGCGGAGGTCAGAAGCGCGCGGGCCTGGTCCGGCGCCCCGCCGCCGTTCAGGGTCGCGATCGCCGCATCCACATAATTGCCCGCTGCGGTGAGCGGTTGATTGGTCTCGTGTGCGATCGACGCGGCCATCTCTCCAAGCGCGCTCAAACGCGACGCGTCCTCAAGCGCCGCGCGCAACGCTTCGATACGCGCTCTTTCGGAGGCTTGCTTGGTTTGATCCCGCACGACGATGACGAAACGGCTATGACCGCCGAGAGTGACGCCATGGGCTCTAAGCCCGACGGGAAATGCGCCGCCGTCCGCCGTCTGGGCGGTCGCAACAACGTCGCGGCCCCCGTTCTCGGAGTCGTCCTGAAGGACGCGAACCGAGGCGATCCCTGGAAGCAGCGTTGAGAAATGCGCGCCCGCCAGGTCGCGGACCGACCGGCCGAACAGTCTTTCCACGGCGAGATTGGCGCGCGTGATCCGGCCGTCGCCGCCGACCACGAGCACGGCGTCGGGGATCGTCTCAAGGATGGCGGTCAGTTCGTCGGCGCGCGCGCGTTGACGGTCCTGCGCCGCTCGGTCATCGAGCATTAATGCGATGATCCTCATGAGCGCCAGGACATCGTCGGTGAGGCGCGGCGGGTCCGCGTGCGGCGATCCGGTAAGGACGACCGCGCCGATCAGCCGACTGTCCGATACGATCAAAGGCGCGGCCAGGCGCGCAGCCTCCCCGTCACGCGCCGGCAAAGCTGCGAAATCGGGGCGACCCTGCTTCATCTGCGCCTGCACCGTCGTCTCGATCGTTTTCGAGGGTTTCGACGGAGCGGCGAAGCTTTCGATGCGCGCTGTCCAACCCGGCGAAAGGCTCTCGATGACCAGGAGCAAAGGCGCAAGCGCCGCATCCAGATCGCAGTCGCCCGCGAATGCGGTGAGCGCCTGCTCAGCGGCGTCAGTCCAATTCGCCCCGGATTCCTTCAACGCGGCCAAGCTCCACGCTCCCATAATCGCTCACGCGACCAAGGAGGGTTCGCCTAGCCGACGAGAATGGAATAATACCATAGACTTCGTCCGTCGGGCGAATTCTTCTATGTCTATGGTAAGGCGCGTGAATATGCTGGAGCGCTCAACGCCGTCGGCGGTCCGCCGCGCCGGGCGTGCCCGGCATTTGCACGTTCAAGCCCGATTGCGCGCAGGCGGAATACGGCTCATTTCCTGGTCGAGGCGTGCGCCGGCGAGCCTTCAGGGTCGCTGTTGACCGCCATTTGGCCCATACGGCCGAATTCATCGAGATAGTCTTGCATCGCCGCCTGCGCGGCGCGGGCCGCGGCTTGCCCGGCCTCCGCCGGGTTCCGGCAGCCGGCCAAGTCCTCATAATATTCGCGATACCGGTCCGCGCGGCGGGCCGCGAAACGCGCCGCTTCCGCGCCGAAGGCGAACGAGTTCTCCCACATGGTCGCTCCGGCCTGCGCGATGGCCTCCTGCGCTTCGGCGCCGGCGGTCGCAGGTTCATGCGAAGCGGTCTGACCCGGCTGTCGGTCAGGCTTGGAGCTTGATTTCTTCACGGACGCGGCGCCGGCGTCTCGCGCCGGATTTTCAGCAGCTTGGGCCATGACCAGTGCTTCCTTCTTTCGCAGACGCGCTCCTGATTTCCGGGGCGCGACTTAAAGTGAGGCATTAATGCTTCGCCATGGCCAGTCCGCAAAAATACGGGCGCGACGCGAATTCGCTTCCCAGGCACGCTTGTGCGGATAGGACGAAGCGGCCGGCCCCTGCCGGGCGATCTGCGCTGACCCGCCGCAATCCGGTGCGAGTACGGGCGCCTTGCGAGCCGGCCACGCAAGGTGTTGAATTGTTTGGCGCTGCTATGTGGTCACCGCCCGGATCGGGCGGTTTCGGTTCTGTAATCGGAGGCGTTCGACGATGCGGTTGGCTATTCCCTTGCCAGGCAATGAGGGGTTCGCCGACGCGCTCGCCGCCTCAGGTGACGTTGAGCTCGGCGGGCTTGAAGCGCGCCGGTTTCCAGACGGGGAGAGCTATATTCGGCTCGACTGCGATGTTGAAGGCCGGGATGTGGATTTCGTCTGCACCCTGGCGGATCCGGACCCCGGCTTCCTTCGGCTGATTTTCGCGGCTGACGCCGCCCGGGATCTGGGCGCCCGGAGCGTCAATCTGATTGCGCCCTATCTGGCCTATATGCGCCAGGACAAGCGGTTTCGCCCCGGCGGGGCGGTGAGCTCGTTCAGCTTTGCACGCTTGCTGTCCTCCAGCTTCGACCACCTCGTCACCGTCGACCCGCATCTGCATCGCCATAAATCCCTTGATGCGCTCTACACGCTGTCGTCCATGACGCTGCACGCCGCTCCGCTCCTGGCCGAATGGGTCGGGCGGGAGATCCCGGCGCCGCTTCTGATCGGCCCGGACGCGGAAAGCGAACAATGGGTGAGCGAGAGCGCGCGCGCCATCAACGCGCCCTACGCTGTTTTGAGCAAAACCCGGCTCGGGGACCGGCGCGTCGAGATCACCGTGCCGGAGCTGTCCGCCTGGGCCGGGCGTCAGCCGGTTCTCATCGACGATATCGCCTCGTCCGGGCGCACGCTCATCGAGGCCGCGCGCCAGCTTTGCGCCGCCGGTTTCGCGCCGCCGGTCTGCGCTGTCGTGCATGCCCTGTTCGCCGGCGACGCCTACGCCACGCTCGGCGAGGTCAGCGCCGACATCATCTCCACGGATTCCGTGCCGCATCCGACCAATCGCGTCACGCTTGCGCCATTGATCGCGCGCGCGCTCGCCGATCTGGGAGCGGCGCGATGACGCGCCCGCCCGCCGGTCACTGGGCCGAGGGCTACGGCCCGATCGTTCACCGGCCGGACACCGTCCGGCGCGCCGACGCGCTGACGCGCCGTCTCGGGCTCGACGACGCGACCTTCTACACCCGGCTCGCCGCGGCGGACCGTCTCGCCTGCGCGGCGATGTGGACGGTTGCGCACATGACCTATGCCCGGCGGGTCGATCTGTCCGGAAAACCCTTGCCGCGCGAGGCGTTCAAACCTGATCCCCAGGGTCATACCGGCGGATCGCTCAACATGGTCCCGGCCTTCGTGGGATACCTGCTGGCCAATGTGCTCAGCGGTCATACGCGGGCCTGGTTGATGGGCCAGGGCCATTGCGTGGCTGCGATCGAGGCGGTCAACGCGCTCACCGGGGACGTCTCGCCGCGCCAGCGCGGCCGTTATGACCGCAGCGAGGCCGGGCTGTCGCGCCTGGCGTCGGACTTCTACAGCTATGCGATCAGCCCGGCAGGCCGGCCGGCCGTTCCGCTCGGCAGCCATGCAGGCCCGGACACCGCCGGCGCGATCTCGGAGGGTGGGTATCTCGGCTTTGCAGGCCTGCAATACATTCACATGCCCCTGCCCGGGGAACGCCTGGTCGCCTTTCTCAGCGACGGCGCGTTTGAAGAGCAGCGCGGCTCGGACTGGTCGCCGCGCTGGTGGCGGGCGGAGGATTGCGGCCTGGCTGCGCCGGTGATGATCCTGAACGGGCGGCGGATCGAGGAACGCACCCAGATCGCCCAGGAAGGCGGCGCCGAGTGGTTCGCCGCCGACCTCGCCCATAACGGCTTCGACCCGATCCTGATCGACGGCCGGGACCCGGCCGCCTTCGCGTGGGCGATCCTGGAGGCGGAGACGCGCCTTGAGGCGTTCGCCGCAAATCCCGAACGGCGCTATCCGGCTCGCCTGCCTTACATCATCGCGGAAACCGAAAAAGGCTTCGGCTTTCCGGGTGCGGACGCCAATGAAGCCCATAACCTGCCGCTGAAGGCGAATCCATTCGAAGACGCCGAGGCGCGCGACGCCTTCAACGCCGGCGCCGAGGGGCTCTTCGTGCCGCCGGACAGGCTGGACGCGGCGGTCAGCTCCCTGGCGACCCATGACGGCCAGTCGCGCCCGCTGGAGAGCGCGCATCCGCTGGCTTCACGGCGGCCGGCCGGGCCGGCCTTGCCGGAACCGGCCTGGAGCTCGCTGCACGATCCACCGGCCAGCCCGATGCAGGCGCTCGACGCCTGGTTCGTGCGCCTGGTGGATGCAAACCCGGAGCTGCGCGTCCGCGTCGGTAATCCGGACGAATTGCGCAGCAACAAGATGGGCGCGACGCTGGACCGGTTGCGCCACCGCGTGAACCAGCCGGAAGCCGGCATCGCTGAGTCCGTCGACGGCGCGGTGATCACCGCGCTCAACGAGGAAGCCGTCGCCGGCGCCGCGCTGGGCAATAAAGGCGGGCTGAATCTCATCGTCAGCTATGAGGCGTTCGCCGTGAAGATGCTCGGCCTGCTGCGCCAGGAGATTATTTTCGCCCGGCGCCAAAAGGAGACCGGCCTGTCGCCGGGCTGGCTCTCCGTGCCGCTGGTGGTCAGCTCGCACACTTGGGAGAACGCGAAGAACGAGCAATCCCATCAAGATCCGACCATCGGCGAAGCGCTGCTGGGCGAAATGTCCGACACGTCACGGGTTCTGTTCCCCGTAGACGCCAATTCGGCCCTGGCCTGCCTGAAGACCGTGTATGACGGGCGGAGTGAAATCGCCTGTCTTGTCGTTCCAAAGCGCCCGCTGCCGCATCGGCTCGACGCCGCCGCCGCGCAAGCGCTGGCCGCGCACGGCGCCGTGCACGTCCAGGGCGGGGCGGGCGCGGCGGACATCCAGCTGGTCGCGATCGGCGCCTATCAGCTCAGCGAAGCCTTAAAGGCGGCCGACCGGTTCAAGGCGCGCGGGGTCGACGCTTTGGTGACGGCGCTGGCCGAGCCCGGCCGCTTCCGCCACCCGCGCGACGACATTGAAGCTAAGTTCGTGGTCGATGACGATGGTCTCGACGCGCTGTTTCCCGCCGGCCTTCCGCGTGTCATCGCTTGCCACACCCGGCCTGAGCCCATGCTCGGCGTGCTGCGACGGCTTGATGGCGGACCCGCGCGGGCGGCCGCGCGCGGCTATATCAGCCGCGGCGGCACTCTGGACGTTGCCGGCTTGTTGTTCGCCAACCATTGCAGCTGGGCCCATCTCGTCGAGGCGGCGTCGTCCGTGTTGCGTCGGCCGGCGAGCGAATTTCTGTCCGATCGGGAGGTGGCGGCCCTGGCGGGGCGCGGCGACCCATCCGCCCTGCATCAGCTTGAGGAGTGACGCCTTGCTGACCTTGTCCTGCCTGGGTGGCGCGGGCACCGTGACCGGCTCAAAACACCTCTTCACGCACAAGGGGCGGCGCATTCTTGTCGATTGCGGCATGTTCCAGGGGCTGAAGAATCTGCGCGAGCTGAATTGGGAGCCGTTGCCGATCGCGCCGAGCAGCATCGACGCCGTCATTCTCACCCACGCCCATCTGGATCATTGCGGCTATTTGCCGAAGCTCGTGGCTGACGGCTTTCGCGGATCGATTCACGCGACGCGGGCCACGGCCGACGTCGCCGAACTCATTCTGCGGGACGCCGCTTATCTGCAGGAAAAAGACGCCGAGTACGCCAACCAGAAGGGATTCTCCCGCCATTCGCCAGCCTTGCCGCTTTATGACAGCGACGACGCAGAGCGCGCCTTAGCCCTGTTCGCACCCGCTGATTTCCATGAGGCGGCGGCCCTGCCCGGCGGGGCGTCGCTGACCTTCCGGCGCGCCGGTCACATCCTCGGGGCGGCGACCGTCGAGATCGACTGGGCGGGCCGCAAGATCGTCGTCTCCGGCGATCTCGGGCGTTACGACGATCCGATGATGGTCGACCCCGAGCCGGTCGCGGAAGCCGACTATGTGCTTCTTGAATCGACCTATGGAGACCGGCTGCACGAAGCCGGCGACCCGATCGATCAGCTTGGCGACATCGTCGAACGCACGATCCGGCGCGGCGGGACCCTGCTGATCCCGGCCTTCGCGGTCGGGCGCGCGCAACTGTTGTTATATTATCTGTGGCGCTTGAAGCGCGCCGGGCGGCTGAACTCGGTCCCGATCTATCTGGACAGCCCGATGGCGATCGACGCGACGGGTTTGCTGCACGCTCATATCGCTGATCACCGGCTGGACGCGGAAAGCTGCCGGGAGATGTGCGCGATCGCGGAATACTCGCGCGACGTCGAACAGTCCAAGGCGATCACGGCCAGCCCCTTTCCCAAAGTGGTCATCTCCGCCAGCGGCATGGCGACCGGGGGGCGCATCCTGCATCATCTGAAGACCTTCGGACCGGATCCGCGCAGCACCATCTTGTTCGCTGGATATCAGGCCGCCGGAACGCGCGGACGCGCCTTGCTGCGCGGCAGGCGTGAGGTGAAGATCCATGGCCGATGGATTCCGATCGAAGCGGAGATCGCCGACATGTCCCAGCTTTCCGCGCACGCCGACGCTGACGAATTGATGCGATGGCTCTCCGGTTTCCGGCGCGCGCCGGAATGCGTTTTCGTCGTGCATGGCGAGCCGGAAGCGTCCGATGCGCTTCGCGTGCGCATTCAAGGTGAGGCGCTGGGCTGGCGTGCGCGCGTTCCGCGCCCTGAACAGGTGTTTGATCTATGAGCACGCCCCCGCCCGACGCCGCGTCCGACCCGCGGCGCCCGACATTGCGCGCCAAGCGGCTGCGCCTGCAGACGCAGAGCGAGCCCGTGGTCATCTTGCGGTCCGATTGCCATGTCAGTCGTTCGGAAGGCTTCGCGGCCCGCTCCCAGATTTTATTGTCGAACAACGGCCATGAAGTGCAGGCGACGCTCTACCAGATCGATGACGAAGAGCTGCTCGCGCTCGACGAAGCGGGGCTTTCGGAAAGCGCTTGGGAGATCCTGAATGTCAGCGAGGGCGAGGCGGTGCAGGTCAGCCATGCGCCGACGCTGGAATCGCTCGCAAGCGTGCGCCGGCGCATATATGGCGCCCGCCTGGACGGCGCGGCCTTCGACGCCATCGTTCACGACGTCGTCGCCGGCCGGTACACCGAAGTCCATCTGGCCGCCTTCCTGACTGCGGGCGCCGCCTTCCCGCTGGATGAAGCTGAAATCTACGAACTGACCCGCGCGATGGTCGAGGTCGGCGACCGCCTTGAGTGGGACGCCTCGATCGTGGTCGACAAACACTGCGTCGGCGGTCTGCCCGGCAACCGAACCACTCCCATCGTCGTCCCGATCGTTGCGGCGCACGGATTGTCGATACCCAAGACGTCGTCGCGGGCCATCACGTCGCCGGCGGGGACCGCCGACACGATGGAGACGCTGGCCCCGGTGGAGCTGGACCTGGCGACCTTGAAGCATGTCGTGGACACCGAAGGCGGATGCATCGCCTGGGGCGGCGCGGTTCATCTCAGCCCCGCGGACGACCGCTTTGTGAAGATCGAACGGGAAATGGACGTCGACACCGAGGGTCAGCTGATCGCCTCGGTGCTGTCCAAAAAGCTCGCAGCCGGCGCCACCCATGTGGTTTTCGACATCCCGATCGGGGCGACCGCCAAGGTGCGCACGCAGGAGGACGGCGACCGGCTGGCCCGGCTCGCTGAAGCCGTTGCAGCCCGCTTCGGCTTGAGAATCTGTTGTCTGAAGACCGACGGCTCGCAACCGGTCGGCCGGGGCATCGGTCCGGCGCTGGAGGCCTTTGATGTCCTGGCCGTGCTGAAGAATGAGGCCGACGCCCCGGATGATCTCAGGCAACGCGCCGCGCTGATCGCGGGCGCCGCCCTTGAGATCGGCGGCAAGGCGCGCGCCGGAACCGGGGCGCAGCTGGCGCTGGAGACGATCCTCGACGGACGGGCTTGGGCGAAATTTCAAAGCATCTGCGCGGCGCAGGGGGGGCTGCGCACGCCGCCGCGCGCGTGCTGCAGCGAAGCGCTGACCGCGCCCGTTTCCGGCCGGGTGGTGCATATCAACAGCCGAAAGCTGGCGCGGCTCGCCAAGCTGGCCGGCGCCCCGGCCGCTCCGGCGGCCGGCGTGGTGATGGATATTCGCCTGGGCAGCGAGATCGAGCGTGGCCAGCCGATGCTGCACGTTCACGCCGAGACCCAGGCGGAACTCGACTATGCGCTGGACTACGCCGCGCGCAGTCCCGACATCATTGAGGTCGAGCTGCCGACCTGATCCGCGCGCGAACCAGTTTCACGGCTTCGGGGATGACCAGAATCGGAATTGCGGCGGCGCCCACGAGCAGCCAGACGTTTAATGGCAGAGCTTCAAGCTCCAGGGCGTGCTGCAGCGGCGGCGCATAGACCAGGGCGAGCTGCAGGGCGAAGGTCGCCGCGATCGCCGCCAGCAGCCAGGGATTGCTCGCCCAGCCCAGGCGATGTGTCGGCGTGGTCAACGAGCGAAACGAAAGCACGCCCGCGAGGCTGAGAATGACGACCGAGGTGAATGCGGCCGTGCGCGCCAGCGCCAGCCCGTCCGGCAGCGTCAGAAAGAACACCAGCAATGTCGCCGCCGCCAGCCATCCCCCATAGGTCAGCGCAAGCAGCGCTGCGGTCCGGTCCAGGATGGGCGAGCCGGGCCGGCGCGGCGGGCGCTTCATCAGATCCGTGTTCGCGCGCTCCACGCCCAGCGCCAGGGCGATCGGCCCATCGGTGGCCAGATTGATCCAGAGCAGGTGCGCGGGCGTGAGGATGAGCGGCGCGCCGGAGGCGACGCTGACCGCCACCGCCGCCACTTCGCCGAAATTGTGAGACAGCAGGAAGCGGGTGAAATTCCGGATGGATTCGTCCTGGCGGCGGCCTTCCCGGATCGCATCCACGATGGTGCCGAAATCATCGTCGAGCAGCACGATGTCGGCCGCGGCTTTCGCGGCGTCAACGCCGCGAACGCCCATGGCGATGCCGATATCGGCTTGCTTGAGCGCCGGCGCGTCGTTCACGCCGTCGCCGGTCATCGCGACGATCTCGCCTGAGCCTTGCAGCAGCTGCACGACGCGCAGCTTGTGCTCCGGCGTCGTGCGGCTAAGGACCGGACCGCGCGTCAGCTCCGCCAGCAGCGCGGCGTCGTCAAGCGCGTCGATCTCAGCGCCGGTGAGCACGACATCGTGCTTAAGGCCGACCTGCTCGGCGATGGCGCGCGCCGTGCCCGCGCCGTCCCCGGTGATCATCAAAACCTGAACGCCCGCCCCGCGCGCGGCGTCGACAGCCGGCCGCGCCCGGGGGCGGGGCGGATCCATCAATCCGATCAGTCCCAGCAAGACATAGCCCTGTCCGGCGCCGTCAGAAGGCTCATCCAGCGTTTCCGCGCCGACCTGCCTGGCTGCGGCGATGACGCGAAGGCCGCGCGCGCTCATCGCTTCGATCCGGCTGATCCAGGCCGCACGCTCCTCCGCGCCGATCGGGCGATCGCCGTCTTCATGCGCACTGTGCGCGCAAAGCCCGAGCACCACTTCGGGTGCGCCTTTCATATGGGCTTCGCGCCGTCCTTCGCGCTCGAGCAGGACCGTCATGCGTTTGCGTTCCGCAGAGAACGGCGTCTCGGCGACCCGCCTTGGCGGATCGCCGTCGAGCGCCGACAATCGCAAGGCGGCGTCGAGCAGGGCGGTTTCGGTTGGCTCGCCGTGCAAGCCCTCCGGGGTGGAGACGGCGTCATTGCACCAGCCCGCCGTGCGCAGCAGCTCGGCCAGCAAATGGTCGATTTCGCTGGCCGGCTGATCAAGCGCGGTCTCGCCGCGCGCGGTGACGGCGCGCACCGCCACCATGCGGCCTGTCGTCAGCGTCCCCGTCTTGTCCGTGCAGATGACCGTGGCTGAGCCCAGGGCTTCGGCGGCGCGCAAGCGGCGCACAAGCGCATTGCGCCGCGCCATCGCACGCACTCCGAGCGCCAGACTCAGCGCCACCAGGGCGGGCAAGCCCTCCGGGACCGCAGCGACGGCGAGCGAGACGCCGGTGAAAACGATCTCCAGCAAGGGCCGGCCGACGAGATAGCCCACCAAAGCGACCGCCAGCGCCGCCAGCACGGCCAACACGCCCAGCCGGCGGGCCAGGCGCGAAAGCCGTTTTTGAAGCGGCGTGGCTTGCCGTTGCACCGACGCCGCGAGGGCGGCGACCGTCCCGAATTCGCTGCGCGCCCCGGTCGCCGTGACCAGCCCGGCGGCGTGGCCGTCCAGAACGAGCGAGCCGGCATAGGCGATTGAAGCGCGTTCATGCAGCGCGGCGTCGGCCGGGTCTGCGCCCGGCGCTTTCACCACGCCATGGGCTTCGCCGGTAAGCGGGGACTCGTCGACGATCAGCGCGGTGGCGTTGATCAGCTTCAGGTCGGCGGGAATGCGCTCTCCGCGTTCGATGCGGACAAGATCACCGGGCACGATCTCGCGCGCATCAATCTGCACGGTCCGGCCCGAACGGCATACCGTCGCCTTGGCTGCGAGCATGCGCGACAAACTCTGGAGCGCGCGCTCGGCGCGCCATTCCTGGACGAAGCTGAGCAGGGCGTTGAGCGTGACGATCACCAGGATCATCACGGCGTCCAGACGTTCGCCGAGAGCGGCGGCCAAAAACGCGGCGGCGAGAAGGATCAGCACCAGCGGATCGAAGATCTGCCGGGCCAGAGCGCGAGTCAGGGAGAAGCGCTCCTGGGTCTCCAGTTCATTGGCCCCCCAGACATCCGCCCTGCGCGCCGCTTCAGCGTCGTCCAGGCCGTCCTCGCCGTCGCTTTCGAGCAGCTCAGCGGCCTGGCGCGGCGTCGCCGCGTGAAGCGTCTGCGAGGTCTTGCTCGCGAATGCTTCAGGTCCATCAGAAGGATGCGACATGGGATCGGTCATCGCCGGCTGTCGTTGAAAGGGGCTTTCGCGCCATTGCGGTCGGGCCAGACTATCCGCATACTTCTCAGGGGAGAATGCGGATGGGCCAACTGCGCGAAGATGTCACCTGGGCCGCGGTTTTCGATGGCGGACGGGCCCGTTTGTTCCGGTGCCAGAGCGCCAAGCAGGGCCAATCCCCCTTGGTCGCCCTGGAGCTGCACGAGCTCGATAATCCCCGTGCTCATGAACAAGGGCGAGACAAGCCGGGCCGAGCCCATACGCCGAGCGGCGGACGGTCGGCGCATGAATCCGACGACCCTCACCAACAGGCCCAGGCGCGCTTCGTGCGCGACTTCGCCGGTCACGTCGAAACGCAAGCCAAGGCCGGCGCGTTTGACGGCATCGTGCTTGTGGCGCCGTCGCAATGGCTTGCGTGCTTCCGCGACGCCGCGCCGGAGGCGGCGAAACGAATCCTGGCCGAAGACGCGGCGGACCTCACCAAAGCGCCGATGCTTGATCTTGCGCGGCGCGTTGAGCGCTTATTGAAGCCGTGGCTCTGATCCAGCGCTGATTATTGAGGCACGTGTTTGGCGAGATAATCGTCGATAAAGGCGTAGAGGGCAGGCCAATCGGTGAACTCGACGTCCTTGCCGGGGTCGAAGGGCATGTCGAGCGCTCTGACCAGCTGGCGCGCCATCCAGCTCTTGAAAAAATCATATTCGGTGAATTTCAAGGCGCCGGCCGCATAGTGGACGACGCGCGGAAGCCATTTCGTGTCATGGCAGAGAATGTCGACATATTGGCGCATCTCTTCGATATCCTCCGCTTCGCCGCTGGCGGCGTGCAAAGAAACCGAGACCAGCGCAGACGGCATGCGCGTCAGCGTTTCGGCATGGTCCGCAATGAAGCGCCGGGCGGCGGGGTGATGCGCTTGGGCGTGAACCGGAGCGACAAGCACTACGCCGTCAAAACCGGTCAGCGTCACACCGCCGGCGGCCGAGCTTGAGGCGTCGAGCGTGGTCGGTGCATGTTTGGCGCGTATCAGATGATCGGAGATCAGTCCTGCGATGCGCTCGGACTGGCCCTCCACCGAGGCGTAAACGATCAGGATATCAGCCATATCGGCGCTCCGCCCTGTTCACCGCGAAAACACGCAAAGCAGATCGCAAGTTTAGTGAATTCGGCGGGCGGCGGCAATGAAAGCAGCGCCGTCGCCCGGTCTGAAGCGCTCACCGCGAAGACGCGCTGAATACCGTTCATGCTCTCTCCCCGCCTGCAAGAGAGCGTCGGGATCAAAGGGTCATAATCAAATGGTATATATAGCCTGTTCGGCTTTCTCCTATCGCCTGAAGCGCGATGTCACGCGTCCTGGAAATCCCGCGCCGCCTGTTCTGAACTGACCTCATCAGTGCGGACGATCGCCTCATTCTCCTGCTGAACGATGCGCAGGATGCGGGCGAGATATTCCTGGGTCCAGGCGCCGCGCTCCTCCGCTTCTTCCTTGGACGGTTCGAAGGCTTCGATGTCGGCGCGCGTGACCGCGCCGTTCTGATCGAGCAGGCGTTCGACGGTGTCGAGGCGCTGGCGCACGACGGCGAGCTCCTGGGCGACCGCCATGACGATGTTCAGGACGCGCTCGCCGTCCTGGCTGTCCAAAAACCAGGGGCGTTTGCCGCGGGCCTTTTCGCCGGCCTGGGCGAGGGGATCGATGGCCATCACGCAGCCTCCTCTGTCTTGGTGGCGCCGATAACGTGCCAGGCCGCCTTGCGGCCATAGTCTTCAACCTTGTCGTCTCCGGCCGAGGGAAAGAGGGCGGTGTCGACGATCGCCGCGACCCCGCCATGGATCATGCCGCCGGCCTTAAAGCCGGCTTTGACCATGAGATCATCAAGGTCGATCTCATGCATCGTCGTCCAGAAGGGCTCGTTATTATAGAAGGCGTCCCAATCCCGGATCATCTGCTCGTAAAGCGGCATGTCTTCAGTGTATTGCGGCTGCTCGACATGGAGCACGACGCCGCCGGGCCTTAGCAGGCGCGCGCTTTCCGCGAAGATGCGCGACATGGCCATCTTGCTGGTTTCGTGCAGGAACATGGTGGTCTGCACCCAGTCAAAGCTCTCGTCCTCAAAGCGGGAGAGGTCTTCCGCATCGGCCTGGATGAAACGGACATTCTCGATGCCCAGAGCCTTGGCGCGCGCCAGCCCGTAGCGCAGCATCGGCGCGCCGGCGTCGACGCCGATCACCTCGGCGCCGGGGAAGGCCTGCGCGATCGGCAGGACGTTGTGGCCGAGCCCGCAGCCCAGATCCAAAATCCGCTTCGGTTTGAAGTCGGGCAGGTTCTCTTTCACCCAAGCGGCCACCGCCTGGCCGCCGCCATCATTGAAGCGGCCCAGCGCGCCGCCGGTGGTGGCGAACAGGCCGATATCATAATTGGCCGCCCCGGTGACGTCGCCCTCGACGAGCTCGGTATGATAGCTGCCCGGCATGCAGTGGTGATCGACCGCGGTGAGATAGCGCGGCACGTCAAAGCCGGCAGTGAGCTCGAGACGATCGTCGCCTTGCGTCAGCGCCGCCGCTTTCGCATTCAGCGCTTCGGCCTGGCGCAGGGTGACCCAGCGGCCGGCTTGCTGTCTCTGCTCCATGGTGGCGCGGCGCAGCGCCGACCACATCTGGAAGGCGGGATCGGACAGCATGGCCTTGCGCACTTCGTGGCGGGATTTGAACGGGCCGTTCTCGGCTTCGAATTTCGGCTTGGCGCGATGCTCGAACGCGGTCTGAACGCCGGGCAAGACCTTGCTGGCCAGATGGCGGTTCATATGCGCCAGGAAGTTGAAGCGCTCGGTCTCGTCATGGCTGGTGTCTGCAAACATGCCGTGGCGGCCGACCAGGCGGTAATCGGGCGGCCCGTCATAAGGGCGGGAAGCCTCGGAGCGATCATCGAGCATGGCGCGTCTCCTTGAGTGTCAGCGCGAAGCCGGGAAGGCTTGGCAAAGCGCCGGTTTTCAAATGATATACCATTTGCGAAATCCGGCGGCCAAGCCCGGCGGCCGAATCTGCGCTGCATCGCCGCAGCGCGTCTGGAGAAATGGGGGAGGAGAGCGCCCATGACCACCCGTATCGTGGCCCTGTTCAATTTAAAGCCTGGCGTGACGCAGGCCGATTATGAAGCCTGGGCGAAAGCCACCGACATTCCCACCGTCAACGGTCTGAAATCGGTCGATGAGTTCGCGGTCTTCAAGTCGGTCGGCCTGTTGGGATCCGACGACGCGCCGCCCTACGCCTATGTCGAGATCATCGATGTCAACGACATGGAGACATTCGGCGGCGAGGTCTCCACCGAGACGATGCAGAAGGTCGCCGGCGAGTTTCAGGCCATGGCGGATGATCTCGTCTTCATCCTCACCGACAAGCTGGGCTGATCGTCATGGGACGCTTCAGCGGCAAGACCGCCGTCATCACCGGATCGGGCCGCAAAAAGGGCCTCGGCGAAGCCATCGCCAAGCGGCTCGCCGCCGACGGCGCGGCGGTGGTGATCTCCGATATCGGCCAGGCCGCCGACCCCGCCACGCCGGCCGAGCATATCGGCGCCACCGGGCAGATGGAGGCGATCGCCGCGGACATCCGCGCCTCGGGCGGTCAGGCCTCGACCTGCGTCTGCGACGTGCGCGATCTGGACCAGGTGCGTGCGCTGGCCCGGCACGCGGTGGACACGCACGGATCGCTGGACATCTGGGTCAACAACGCGGGCATCGGCTATATCATGAAGCCTTTGCTGGACGTGACGGCGGAGGATTGGCGCGCGGTCATCGACGTCAATCTCACCGGTTGTTTCTTCGGCCTTAAGGCCGCCGCCGAGATCATGACCGAGCAGGGCCAGGGCGGGCGGATCATCAATATCGCCAGCCAGGCGGCCAAATCCGGCTTTCCCCACGCCCAGGCCTACACCAGCTCCAAGCATGGCCTGGTCGGTCTGGTCCGCTCGGCCGCCATTGAGCTCGGCCCGCACCAGATCACGGTCAATAATGTCTGCCCCAACCACGTCACCACAGGTTTGGGCGCCTGGCAGAACGAGTATTTCTCCAAAGTGGTCGGCGCCGCCAATGTGGAGGAATATCTAAAGGCCATGGCCGACCGAATCCCGCTCAAACGTCCCGGCGCGCCGGAGGACACCGCCAACGCCGTCGCCTTTTTGTGTTCGGAGGAAGCGCAGTACATCACCGCGGAGAGCATGAATGTCTCCGGCGGC
>LYSW01000010.1 GCA_001657295.1 Oceanicaulis sp. BBD 1991-10
CGCCGCCGCTGAATAGGCCGTCGCGGACAGCCCTTGAAGACCGCCCGTCCGGCGCAAGCCGGGCGGGCTTTTTCTTGCCAAGTTTTCACGCTTCTCACGCGATCGCGTTTTCACCGCGGCGGCGGTGCGGACCACAATCGCACCATGGCCGGCCTGTGGATCAATCGCCTCGGCGTCTATCAGGAAACCCGCGCGCAGCGCGGCCGATCGGCCGTCGCGTGGCGCCACGAAGTCGGCTTTGACGCCGCCCCGCCGCCCCATCTCGTCCTGCCTGAAACCCGCCTGAGTCTGGTGACCGAAACGCGGTTCGACGCGCACGGCGACATCGTCGAACAGCGAGAATGGATTTTCGGCCCGATCGAAACGCCGCGCATTCATGCTCCGGCGCCGGGCACGCGGCTGGAAGGACATTATGTGGCGCCGGAGGACGCACAGCGCATCCTCGGCCTTCGACCCGACGAGATCACCGACGCGATCCTGCCGGCCCGGGACTTCGGGCTGAGCCGGATCCACGCACCTGTCCAGCCTGGCGCGCTCGACGGCGTAAGCTACGCCGCGCGCCTGATCCGCGCCAGCCGCGGTCAGGCCAGGATGGAGGCGGTCGCCGACCGGGTTGGAATGTCCGTCCGTCATCTGCGCCGCAGCTTCAGGCGGCGGACCGGCCTGGCGCCGAAGACTTTGGCCCGCCGTCTGCAGGTGCAGGCGGCGATCGAACGCGCCGACGCCTGCGCGCAGCCGGCCTGGGCGGATATCGCATTGGCCAGCGGCTTCAGCGATCAGGCGCATCTGTCCCGCTCGATCCGCGAGCTCACGGGCCACTCCCCGGCCCGCCTTCACGCCCAGCGGCGGCGGCAGTCCGATTTCTTCAATATTCCGGCCTGACTTTCAAACAGGCTGACCTCCCCGTTCCCCATTGGAGGTTTGACCGTGAGAGTATTCGCTGCAACGGCCCTGACCGGGCTCGTATCCGCCGCGGCGGCGTCGCAATCGCCAGCTCATCTCGAATTTGAGGGCGATCGCTGGCGCGTCGAGGCCGAACACGCCCAGATCGTCGAATATCTTGGCGCTGAAGCGCTGCATTGGCGCGACGGGCTGATCTGGCTCGACGGCCGGCAGTTGGACACCGGCGAGATCCGTTTCGAGATCGCGCTCAACGGCCGGCCGGGCCATAGCGGCGTGATCTGGCGCTCCCAGGGCGCCGGCGACTGGGAGAAATTCTATTTCCGCCATCATCTCAGCGGCCTGCCGGACGCCGTCCAGTACACGCCGGTTTTCGGCGATGTCACCGGCTGGCAGATCTATTCGGACGCCGACGCCATGAGCGCGGTGGATCATGGACTCAACCGCTGGATCCCGGTCCGGGTGGTCATCGCCGCGGATCAAGCCGATATCTTCGTCGACGGCGAACTGGCGCACCATATTCCCGACCTCGCCCGCGAGCGGGCCGCAGGCGGCGTCGGCTTCTGGCAATTATCCCCGAATGATCAGGCGTCCGCTTACGTGCGCAATGTCGAGATCCTGCCGGCCGCCGCGCCGCAAATCGTCGGCCGCGCCGCCGAGCGGGCGAACCTGCCGGACGGGCTTGTGCGCGAATGGCGCGTCTCCGCGCCGTTTGACGCCGAAGACGTTGCGGGTCTGTCCATCGAGGCGATCCGAAGCGGCGTTCCGGCCTGGTCCAACCTGGAGGTCGAGCCCAACGGCATCGCCAATCTGGCGCGCGCCGCCCGCTTCAGCGAGGGCGATACGGTCCTCGCCGAAGTCACGGTGACCGCACAGACGGCGCAGACCGCCATGGCGCAGTTCGGCTATTCCGACATCGCCCATCTCGCCCTGAACGGCGAGGGGCTCTTCACCGGAGACAATGGCTGGTCCAGCCGGGATTACCGCTATCTCGGCACCGTCACCCGCCATATCGGCGTTCCATTGCGGCTCGAGAGACAACACGCTCAGCTTCATGGTCACCGAGCGCTTCGGCGGCTGGGCGGTGACCGCGGACATCGAGGCGGCGCCGGGCGTGCGGGTGAGCGCGGACTGAGCGGCGAACCGAAACCGCCCCGCCAAGGCTCTGGCGGGGCGGTGTCTTGAACGGCGGCGCCCTGCGCGAGCGCGTCAGGCGCCGCCGGGCTTGGGCTCCAGGCCGCCGGGCGCGGACGGGGCTTCGTCCTCATCGTCATCAATGACCGGCACCGCGCCGGAGGGCGGGGTCCTGTCGTCGGACTTGGGCGGCGAGACGTCTTCGCGCACCGGCTTATTGCCCTTGAGCAGCTCGGTGATCTCCTCGCCGGTCAGGGTCTCATATTCCAGAAGGCCCTGGGACAGCGCCTCCCAGTCGTCATTCTTGTCGATGAGAATGCGGCGGGCTTCATTGAGGCCGTCCTCGACCAGCGCCTTGACCTCTTTTTCGATCTTGGCCGCCGTCTCTGCGGAGATCGAGGAGGACTGGACCAGCTGCTGACCCAAGAAGACCTCGCCCTGATCCTCGCCATAGTCCACAGGACCGATTTCGTCGGAAAAGCCCCACTGGGTCACCATGGCGCGGGCGAGGCGGGTGGCCTGCTTGATGTCGCTGGCGGCGCCGGAGGTGACGTTTTCCTTGCCGAACTTGATCTCTTCTGCGACCCGGCCGCCCATCATGATGGCCAGGCGCGAGGTCATCTCCTGATGGGTCATGGACAGCTTGTCGCCTTCCGGCAGCTGCATGACCATGCCCAGGGCGCGGCCGCGCGGAATGATGGTGGCCTTGTGCACCGGATCGGCCGCCGGCACGTTCAGCGCCACGATGGCGTGGCCGGATTCGTGATAGGCGGTGAGCGTCTTTTCTTTCTCGCCCATGACCATGGACCGGCGCTCCGGTCCCATCATCACCTTGTCCTTGGCCTCCTCGAACTCGGCCATGGCGACCAGGCGGCGATTCTTGCGCGCGGCCAGGAGCGCCGCCTCATTCACGAGATTGGCGAGATCCGCACCGGAAAAGCCCGGCGTGCCGCGCGCGATGACCTTCGGATCGACATCGTCGGCCAGCGGCACGTCGCGCATATGAACCTTCAATATCTTCTCGCGGCCGATGATGTCCGGATTCGGCACCGTGATCTGACGATCGAAGCGGCCGGGCCGCAGCAGCGCCGGGTCGAGCACGTCGGGACGGTTGGTCGCGGCGATCAGGATGATGCCCTCATTGGCTTCAAACCCGTCCATCTCCACCAGCAGCTGGTTCAGCGTCTGCTCGCGTTCGTCATTGCCGCCGCCGAGGCCGGCCCCGCGGGAGCGGCCGACCGCATCGATCTCGTCGATGAAGATGATGCAGGGCGCGTTCTTCTTGGCCTGGTCGAACATGTCGCGGACCCGGCTGGCGCCGACGCCGACGAACATCTCGACGAAGTCGGACCCGGAAATGGTGAAGAAGGGCACGCCGGCCTCGCCGGCCACGGCGCGCGCGGTCAAGGTCTTGCCGGTGCCCGGAGGGCCGACCAGGAGCGCGCCCTTCGGAATCTTGCCGCCCAGACGCTGGAACTTCGACGGATCCTTGAGGAATTCGACCACTTCCTGAAGCTCTTCCTTGGCTTCATCAATGCCGGCGACATCGTCAAAGGTCACCCGGCCCTGCTTTTCAGTGAGCAGTTTGGCCTTGGATTTGCCGAACCCCATGGCGCCGCGGCCGCCGCCCTGCATTTGGCGCATGAAGAATATCCACACCGCGATCAACAGCAGCATGGGGAACCACTGGATCAGCACGCCGATAAGGCTCAGCCCGCCGGATGACGGGCGGGCGGTGATCTCGATCGCCTGGCCGTCATGGTTCAAGAGCGCTTCGGTCACGTCGGTGTCGGCCGGGGCGGTGGTCCGGAACGCCGTTCCGTTGCTCAGCGTGCCGGTGATGGTCTTCACCCGTTCGCCTTCGATGGTGACCGATTGAACGGCGCCGTTCTCCACCTGTTGGAGGAAGGCGGAATAGCTCATCTCGCCGGCCGCCGGCTCCCGCGAGGGCCCGCTGAGCATGTTGAACAGGGCCAGCAGCAGCACCAGCAGGATCGCCCAGACGAGAATGTTGCGCATATTCATATTGGTCACACCCTATTCGTGCGGATCGCCCCTCACCTCAGGGGCGGCGGGCCAGGAGCCCCATCGTCTCTCACGCGTTAATATTGGGCCTGGCGGCCGCGTTCGCCAGTCCAGCCTCGATTTCACGCGCACATTGATCCCTATCAAACCATGCCGGGAAGGTCGGCGAAAGCAGGCGCGCTTCAATTCGTGTCTCCGCAAGCAGCTCGCACCGGGCCATCGGTTCGGCGTTAACCCCCGGTAAAGCAAGAAGCTCGCCAGTCGATCCGTCCCTCAGCGCGGCGAGACCGGGCCGCAGCTTTGCGGGAATGTCCGCATCGCCATCACATTTTTGTCGAGGCCCCAGCGAAGCGGCCCGCAACGGCTGATGCGCGGTTATGCCCCAGCGGCCGTCGAAGACGCCGGTTTCACCCGCGGCCAAAGACAGCGGCGCGGCCCCTGGCGCGCCGTCCGCGCGCCCGGCGGCGGCGCCAGGGTCGCGGCCGAGCCAGCCGTCGGCGGTCAGCATGGCCCCGCCGACCGTCGCGGCGCGACCCGCTGCGACAGCCTCAAGGAGCGCCCGGGTCTGGTCCGGCGCCGGCGGCCCGGCGTCTCCGGACACCGCCAGAACCAGTGTCTCCAGCGCCAGGCAGGCGATGGCCGCATCACGCGATGCGAACGCGGCGGCGTCGAGCTTCACCCCGCCCCAGGCGGCAATCTGCGCCGCCTGCTTGATCAGAGCGAACGCCGAGGCGCCGCGAGTTTCACGCGCCGCCCGGACGTCATCGCTGAGGGCGAGCAGCGCCCGCTCCCGCTCGCCGCCGGCGGGCCATGCATCCTTGCGGACGCGCACCCGCTCATAGGCGATATCCTCATTGCTGGGATCTTCCAGCCAGCTTTCACCCAATGCGCGCAGATAGCGGCGAAGCCGGTCCCGCCTCAGCCCGAGAAAAGGGCGCAGGATCACAAGACCCGCACCCTCCGGCCAGACCGGAGACGGATCGGCCATGCGCGGTCCGGCCAGGCGGTCCGGACCGCCCGCGCGGCTTTGCCGGATGCGCAGGGTCTCCACCCGGTCATCGAGCGTGTGGCCGAGGCAAAGATGAGACAGTCCGCGTTCCAAGCAGGCCCGCGCCAGCAAGCGGTGGCGCGCCAGGCGGGCGTGAGCCTGACCCTTGCGCGGCTGGTCCCAGCGTAAGATGGCGGCCCGGGCGCCGGCCTTGAGCGCCGCCGCCTGTGCGAATTCAGCCTCCCGGGCGCTTTGCGGCCGCAGACCGTGATCCACGATCAGCGCATGGAGCTCAATATCCGGACAGGCGCGGCGGAGCGCGTGCAGCAGAGCGAGCGAATCTCCGCCGCCCGAAAGCCCCAGCGCGAGGCGGCGGTCAGCCAAGCCGGTCAGCTGCAGCCGATGCGCGAGATTTCCCGCTGGGCCTTGCGGCGCGCATCCGCGCTGGCGTTAGGAAACTCCTGCGGGAAGGTGGCGAGCACCTGACAGGCGCGATTGGTCTCTCCGAGCGCCGACAGCGACGCGGCGAGGCGTACGAGCGCGTCCGGCGCCCGCGCCCCCTGACGGTCTTGCTGGAGAGAATTGATATAGGCGTCGGCCGCCGCGTCGTGATCTGCGTTGATGAAATAGGTTTCGCCAAGCCAGAACCAGGCTTCGCCCGCCTGATCGCCTTGAGGGTAGGCGGCGGTGTAGGCTTCAAAAGCTTCCCGCGCGCCGCCGAAATCGCCGTCAAAGAGACGCGCTTCGCCTTCGTTGAACAAGGCGTCCGGCTCGGGCACGGCGTTGGCCGGAGCGAGAAGACCTTCCGCCGGCAACACCTCATCGACCCGGCCGGGGTTGCGCGCGGGCGGCAGGCCCTGATCGTCGGGCCGCTGGGCCTGCATGCCGGGCGGCGCCTGCAAAGGCTGAACGCTGGCGGCGCGGTCCGCCGCGAAGGGATCGCCCGGCTCCAGGTCTTCCGGGCTCAAGACGGCCGGCCCGTCGCCGAACGCCGGTTGCACCGGTGCGCGCATCAGCGCATCGACATCCCGCCCCATGGATTCCAGCTCGGTGCGCAAACGGCGGTTTTCAAACGCCAGGCGCTCAATCTCGCCGGTGAGAACACGCTGCTCGCGCTCCAGGGCGTCGAGCCGGCTCATCAGCACTTCGGCGACCGGGTCGCCCTGCAGCGCGCGCGCTTCCACCTCCGCCAGCCGGGCTTCGGCCGCATCGAGCCGCGCAGCCAGCTCGCGGCGAGACTGCGCCTCGACCGGGGCGGCGATCGCGAACAAGAGGACGAGGAGGACGAGCGCGCGCACCATGGCTGGGCTCCTTCAATTCACGCAAAAAACAACCTGGCTGCGGAGCATCCCGGTTTGCTTGGCGAAATCAAGGCGGCCGTCAGCCGGCGACATGGAGGCCGATGCTGCCCGGGACGATGACCCAATCGCCGTCTGCGTCCTGCTGCATGGAGAAACGATAGGCCTGGGAGCTCGCCACAGTCCAATGGTCGCCATCCGAGCTTTCGCTGTACCAGACGGCAGTCCCCGTCTCCACAGAGCAGGCCAGCATTACGTGGCTCGCCTGGCAACTTGCATCATGGGTGGTGACCTCGTCATTCAGCTGAGGCTGGGCCGGCCGCTCCGGCTGCGGCCATGCGGCGCGGGCGGCAAGATCCGCCAGGTCGACTTCGACCGTCGCATCGCCGTTATTGAGCTGAGCCTGGTGCGGCCCCGTGCCCGTCAGCACCTCGAACAGCCACATCGCCGCGGCGCGCTCCCCCTCGCCATAGGGCAGCGCAAGGGGCGGCTCGCCCTCGAATTCGGCCTCGGCGCTTTCGCTTTCCGGTTCACCGGGCTCGATATCCGCCGCTTCGGCAGGCGCCGCTTCATCGTCCTCGACCAGCGCGCCAAGGCCAGGTTGGTGCGCGCTCAGGCCCAGATACGTGTAGGCGCCATAGAGCGCCGCAGTCGACAAGGCGCCGCCCAGTACGATGCCGGTGATGGCTCGAATAAACATGATTCACCCCCCCGATGACCGCGCCCCCCAGCGCGATGAGCGGGAGGGTAGCCGGTATGGCGGTCCCCAACAATCGAGGCTGAAAAAGAAAACGCCCGCACGCAAGGCGTGCGGGCGCGTCTTCGTCAGAGGCGTCGCGTCCTAGGTATTGGCGCCGGACTGAATCGTCGTCGTCGCATTGCGGTTCAGCGCCCAGCAACGCTCGGTGGACTGCCGGCAGACCGGGCGTTCCTTGCCGTAGGACGTGGTGGAGATCCGCGACGGATCCACGCCCTGGCTGACCAGGAAGTCGCGGGCGGCCGCCGCACGGCGGGCGCCGAGCGCGAGGTTATACTCGCGGGTGCCGCGTTCGTCGGCATTGCCGGCGATCAGGATACGGGTGTTGGGATAGGCGTTCAGCCAGGCCGCCTGAAGACGCAGCGTCTGGCGCGCGGAATTGGTCAGGCGGAATTGATCGAAATCGTAGAAGACCCGGTCGCCGGCGTTGACCTGGAAGTCTTCGATCGAACCCGCCAGCGGACCTGACGGCGCGGGCGCCGGCGCCGGCGCCGGTGCGGGGGCCGGCGCGGGAGCGGGCGCCGGCGGCTCGGGTTCAGGCTGTGTGGCGCAGCCGGCGGCGAACAGGCCGATGGCGGCGATGGCGGCGAAAGCAATCCGGTTCATGGTGTCGTCCCTCTAGTCGGTGAGCGGTGAGCCCGCTCTACCGTGCTCGATGTCCAATCTGCGTCTTAGTATTATCTGTCGCGCGGGCTAACCCCTCATATTTCGCGCGCTAGTCTTACCAAAGCTTAGACGAGGCCCGATCAGTCGATCAAGGGCGACCATGCCGGGTCCGAGGCGGGGCCCTGCGTGGGCAGGCGCCGCAGGTTGAAGCCCGCCAAGTCGACGCTCCAGATGGAGTATCGGGTCCCCTCGCGCGCCGCGTCGCCGCGCGTGAACAGGATCACCCGGCCATTGGGCGACCAGGCCGGCGTGTCGACGAAATATCCTTCATACAGGATCCGCTCGGCGCCGGATCCGTCGGCCGCGATCACGCCGAGCATGAAGCGGCCGGAAAGCTGTTTGGTGAAAGCGATCAGATCCCCGCGCGGCGACCAGACCGGGGTCGTATAGCGCCCCTCGCCGAAGGAGATGCGCACCGGATCAGTGCCGTCGGCGTTCATCACATAAAGCTGGGACTGGCCGGAACGGCTGGAGGAGAAGACGACCTGCTCGCCATCGGGCGAATAGGACGGCTCGACGTCGTCGGACGGGTGGGTCGTCAGCTGATTCAGCGTCCGCGCGCGCAAATCAAAGCGGAACAGGTCGTGGCCGCCGCGGCGCTCGGCCGAGACGACCAGTTCGCGCCCATTGGGATGGAATCGGGCGGACAGGGACTGACCCTCCATCGTCGAGCGCGCCGAGCCGGAATCAAACAGCGCCTCCTGTCGCCCGGTCTCCAGATCATAAAGATAGCTGGTCGCCTGCCCGTCACGGAAGGAGACATAGGTGATCTGCTGGGCGTTGGGGGCGTAGTTGGGCAATAAGGCCATATAGCTGCGGTCGGTCAGGAAGGAGGGATTGGCGCCGTCCTGATCCATAGCCGCGAGCCGGCGGATCGGCTCGCCGTCCGGGCCGACGCCTTCGGACACATAAACGATGCGCGTATCGAAATAGCCCTCTTCTCCGGTCAGACGCTGATAGACCGCGTCGGAGACCTTGTGCGCGATGCGCCGCCAGTTTTCCGGCGAGGTCACGAAACGCATTCCGAGCAATTGCTGCTCGGTCGCGCTGTCCCACAGGCGGAAGGCGACGATCATGCGGTTGTCCTGGTCGATCGTGACCCGGCCGACCAGCAGCGCGGAGGCGTCGATCACCCGCCAGTCGCCGAAGCGCGGGCGCAAGTCGATATCCGTGATCTCTTCAATGAAAGCGTCCGGATCGACCGGCGCAAACAGGCCGGTATTGCCCAGATTGCTGGTGACGACGCGCGCGATCTCCGCGCCGGTCTCCGCTTCGCGCCCATCGCTGTTGGCGCTGATGAAGTCCGTGATCGCGATCGGCAACGGATCAAGATGGCCTTCAGTGACATCGACCCGAAGCGGGGATTGCGCCGAAGCAAGGCCGGCGAAGACCGCCATGGCGAGAAGCGCGGCGAAGGCGCGGTCAATCACGGTCACGACTCTCATGGACAACTCACTCCTGGCTGGGCGTGCAAGGTCATTCAACGGCCTCTTTGCGTGTCAACATTGACCTCAAGAAGGCGCCATTCCTGATAATTCTGCGCGGGCAGCTGATAAGGCGCGCAATCGATCACCGCGCGCAAGGCCCGCTCGCCGGCGACTCGCAGGAAGGGATTGGTGGAGTTGAGGATGCGGCCCCGGTCCCGCAATTGCGGCGGCGAGGCCAGCGAACCGTCGCGCTCCAGCCGGACCTCCACGACCACGCGCAAATCCATATCGACCGGCGCATCGGCGTTGGAGCGCACGCAGCGTTGAATCTGGCTGGCCGCCATGGCCTGCAAGGTCGCGGTCATCGCCGTGCCGGCGCC
The DNA here is from genome assembly GCA_001657295.1 of Oceanicaulis sp. BBD 1991-10. Lineage (GTDB taxonomy): Bacteria > Pseudomonadota > Alphaproteobacteria > Caulobacterales > Maricaulaceae > Oceanicaulis. Next base: position 9,576 of record LYSW01000010.1, read on the forward strand.
GGCCGATTGGCGCGCCTCGCCCGCTTCGCCGCGATTGGTGTCGCGCGTTTCGCGCGACCGGTCGACCAGGCGTGAGATATCCCCGAGATCCAGGCGCTCCGGTTCAGGCTCCGGCTCCGGTTCCGGCGCCGGCGGTTCAGGCTCGGGTTCGGGTTCGGGTTCGGGTTCGACCGGGTCAGGCTCTTCGGCGGGGGCGGGCGGAATGATTTCCGGCTCCGGTTCGGGCTGCACCGGCTCGGGTTCCGGCTCGGGGAGCGCTTCGGGCTGTGTCTCGGGCTCTTCCGGCTCAGGCTCTTCCGGTTCGGGCTCTTCTTCGACCCGCGCGGCGCGCACATTCGTGGTGTCGGCCAGGCTGACCAGTTCGATGGGAATGACCACCGAATCCGACGCCATGCGCGACGCGGCCGGGAAATAGATCAGCGCGCTCGCGACCACCCCGCCGTGCAGCAGGATCGAAACGAGAATGCCCAGGACCTGACGCATCGGTCCGGCGCGCTCCTATTCGCGAATGGGATCGGTCACAAGACCGATATTGCCGTATCCCGAGGCCGAAACCCGCGCCATCACCCGCATGACCTCGCCGTAATCGGTGCCGTCATCGGCGCGGATATAGATGCGCGCGTCAGACCCGACGCCGGCGATCGCCTGCAGCCGCGGGCTGAGCTCGTCAAAGCTGATCGGGGTCTCCATCAAAAACAGAGTGCCGTCGGCCTGGATGGTGATGGTGATGGGCTCTTCCGAAGTGGTCATCGCCCGCGCTTCAGTGTCGGGCAGGTCGACTTCGATGCCCACGGTCAGCAACGGAGCGGAGACCATGAAGACGATCAGCAGGACGAGCATCACGTCGACGAAGGGCGTCACGTTGATCTCGGCGTTCGGCTTCCAGCGCCGGCGGCCGTTTCCGGAGCTGATATTGATGCCTTCGGCCATCTAGCCCTCCCGGCTCGCCATGGCGGCGAGGTCGTCGACAAAGCCTTCCAGCTTGGCCGCATACTTGCCCAGATTGGAGGACAGGGCGTTGAAGAAGATCACCGCCGGGATCGCGGCCAGGAGGCCCAGCGCGGTGGCGAACAGGGCTTCCGCGATGCCCGGCGCCACGACCGCCAGAGAGGTGTTGTCGGTGGCGGCGATGGCCCGGAAGGAGTTCATGATGCCCCACACCGTGCCGAACAGGCCGATGAAAGGCGCGGACGAGCCGATGATGGCCAGTACGCCCAGCCCGCCTTCCATTTTGGACAATTCCCGATTGGCTTCGGCGCCGCCGGCTTTGGCGACAGAAAAGCCGTCCCAGTCGCGCAGCGCGGCGGCGAGCACGCGGCCGAACGGATTGCGCGTGTCACGGCCGTATTTCTCGGCGAGCTGATCAAGCGGCGTGCCGGACCAGAAATCCTGCTCGAAGCGGCGCGCGCGGCCATGGTGGCCGGAGAGCTGCAACGCTTTCTCCACCGCGATCGCCCAGGACCAGACCGACATGAACGCCAAAATGGCCATGACGATCTTCACCACGATGTCGGCCTGCATGAAGAGATAGACGATGGTCAGCTCTTCAGCCGGGCTCGCCAGTTCGACAGCGACGCTTTCCATGGCGGTATTTTCCCTCAAACAACGCGCCTTGTGAGTGGCGCTGACACGTCCCGCGGCGGGTTGTGTACCGATCTGCAAGCCGCACGCCAAGCAGCCCGCCTGCATTGGCGGTTCTGCGCCGTCGTCTCAGGCCGCGGTGATGGGCGCCGAATACGGCGATTTGAAGGTGGGAAGTCATACGCTTTGGTCATCCTGACCTTGAGCCAGGACCCAGCCTTCCTGTCCTCCGACCCGTCCGGGTCGTCGGGCGCGACGACAGCCCCCTCACCCGGCTTCAACCGCTCGAGACCGTCGCTAAGCTCTTGCAGCGCCGGGGTTGAGAGAGCCGAGCGCCCCGAGCCCGCAGGGCTTGCAAGGCGAACAGCCGCCCGCAGCAAAGGTGAGCTTGCCCACCGAAAGCGAGGAACCGACCGCACGGAGGTGCGGGAGGACAGGAAAGAAACAGCCTATCGCGCCGCCGCCTCGACCGCGGCGATCACCGCCTTGGGCAAGCGCCGGGGCCGGCCGTCCAGATCAATGCAGGCCGCGTCCACTTCCGCGGCGAGCAACACCTCACCGCCGCGCAGCACGCGTTGCGCAAAGCTGATCCGCGCACCTTTCGCCTGTGTCACGCGCGTCTCGACCGTCAGCGCGTCATCAATGCGCGCGGGGACCAGATACTCCGCGGAAATCTTGCGCACCGCAAAGCCCAGGGGCGGCTCGCCCTTGAGCAGATCCGCATGCGCGATCCCGGCCGATCGCAGCGCGTCGGTCCGCCCCCGCTCCAGGAATTTCAGATAGTTGGCGTAGTAGACAACGCCGGTGAAGTCGGTGTCCTCATAATAGACGCGGACAGGGAGGCGGTGGACGCCGGAGATCCAGGCGCCGGAGGTGGGGGCGGGTGTGGTCATGCGAGTGGGATAGCGGGCGGCAGGCTATTCGCCAAGATCAGCCTTTAGCCCATTATACATCTCGCGATCTCTCGGCGCGAGCCGTCGGGTCTCGACGAGCTGGTGAAGCAGGTCGAAAGCCTGTCGCTTCTGCGCGTCAGCATCTTCCTCGCCAAGATCAGCAATCATGAGCCGAACCACGGCGATGAAGCGCGGCCAATCTGAGTTGGTCGGATCGCGCCCGGCCAACTCGTGGGCGATCTCAAGCTCCTGCTCCCAATTCTTACGCGCCGCGTCGCGATCCCCAGTATTAAGCGCCACCATCCCAACGCGCTCGTGGCTGATCGCCAAGTCCCGGCGCGCAGACGCGCTCGACGGGTCCGACGCGCTCAGGGCGCGGCCAATCTCAAGGCTCTCCTCATAATGCCCCCGCGCCGCCGCCAGATCGCCCTCGGCCACCGCAACATCACCAAGCTTGTTCAGGCTCACCGACACATCCCGGCGCGCAGACGCGCTCGACGGGTCCGACGCGCTCAGGGCGCGGTCGATCTCAAGGCTCTCCTCATAATGCCCCCGCGCCGCCGCCAGATCGCCCTCGGCCCGAGCGACATCACCAAGACCATCGTGCAACGCGGCATGATCGCGGTCCGACACAGCGTCGGGATGCAGCGCGGTTTCCAAGAATCGGCGCGCGCGGTGTAGATCGCCACAGGTCTGCGCCAGGCGCGCAGCGTAGATCGTCGCCCAGACATCGGAGGGATTGAGCTGCACGACTTTTTCAAAGGCCTTTAGAGCCCTGGCAGAATCGACCTCGTAGGCAAGTAAACCGATCCGAAGCCAAGCCGCCGCAGCATTGGCGCGTTTGTCTTCCGTCTCGGCCTGCGCCTGAAGCGCTGCACTCTCAAGCTCGCGGGCCTCTATTTCGAGTCGTTTAAAGGCCGCGCCGGTGTCGCCTTCCTCAATATTCTCAACAATCTCCTGCTCGTCTGGATCATCAAGCAGGTCTTCGACCGCTTCCTCTCGTGCTTCCTGCAACTGTTGCTCGTTGGGCTCAGCTGCCGCGGTGGGGTCGATCTTTATGCCGAGAACCTCAAAAAGTCGGGACTTCGCCGCCTCTCGTTCGGTGAGCGACAGCGATTCATCCTGGACAAGGTCTCGCAGTATCGAAGTCGTTCCAGGGTCGAGAGGCGGCGGGGGTGAGGGCGGAGCGCCATCATTTTCTGGCGGGGGATCATTCTGACCGCGACGCGGCTGTCCGAGGTCTCGCAGAGCCCGAAGCATCTCACCCAGCTTCTTAAAGACATCTGTGAAGGCCACCAACAGGGCCGTCAATCCGCCCAGCACGGTAAGGATAACGGTGACGACCGTCTCAATTCCCAAACCTTCAAAGCTCACCGGCCCACGCCCCTTCAATCTATTCGGGTAGTGAAGCCCAAGGCTGCAAGGCGCTCAACCGCTTCTAGTCAAACAACCCCGCGTCCGCCCCGCGCGGCGGCTCCAGCCCAAGATGGCTCCACGCTCTGGGCGCCGCGATGCGGCCGCGGGGGGTGCGCTGGATGAAGCCCTGCTGGATCAGGAAGGGTTCGACGACGTCTTCCAGAGCGTCGCGCGCTTCCGCGCAAGCCGCCGCCAGCGTGTCGAGGCCGGCCGGGCCGCCGGCGAAGCCTTCGATGAGGACTTTGAGATAGCGCCGGTCCAGGCTGTCGAGGCCGACGGCGTCGACCTCCAGCCGCTTCAATGCGGCGTCGGCGACCGCGCGATCAATCTCCGGCGCGCCGTCGGCTTCGGCGAAATCGCGCACCCGGCGCAAGAGACGCCCGGCGACGCGCGGCGTGCCGCGGGCGCGTTTGGCGATCTCGGCGGCGCCGTCTTCGCTCATCGGCGCGCCCAGCTTGCGGGCGCCGCGCGCGACAATGCTGGCGAGCTCGGCGGTGTCGTAAAACTCCAGGCGCACCGGCACGCCGAAACGGTCGCGCAAGGGCGTGGCGAGCAAGCCCGCCCGCGTGGTCGCGCCCACCAGGGTGAAGGGCGGCAGATCGATGCGAACGGTGCGCGCGCTCGGCCCCTCCCCGATCACCAGATCGAGGGCGAAATCCTCCATCGCCGGATAGAGGATCTCCTCGACCGCCGGCAACAGGCGGTGAATTTCATCAATGAAGAGGACGTCGCGCTCCTCCAGATTGGTCAGGATCGCGGCGAGATCGCCGGCCTTGGCGATCACCGGGCCGGAGGTGGCCCGGAAATTGACGCCCAATTCCTTGGCCACGATCTGCGCCAGCGTCGTCTTGCCAAGGCCGGGCGGGCCGGACAGCAGGACATGATCGAGCGCTTCATTGCGGCGGCCGGCGGCGCTGACGAAGACTTTGAGGTTCTCGATGGCGGCCTTCTGACCGACGAAATCGTCGAAGGATAAAGGCCGCAACGCCTTGTCGCGCGTGTCGCCGGGGGCTGCATCGGCGGAGATGAGGCGGTCTTCGGTCATGAGACGTCACCGCCATATTCGCAGGCAGGTGTCCTCCCCTGCTTGCGGGGGAGGCGCCTGCGAAGCGGGCGGAGGGGGCGGAGGGGGCTAGCAGCGCTGCAAAGCCCCCCTCGTCCCTTCGGGACACTCCCCCCGCAAGCAGGGGGAGACACCACGGCGACGCAGAAGGCGCTCACCGCGCCAGCTCTTTCAGCGAGGCTTTGATCAGCGCGCCCTCGCCGGCGTCTTCGCCCAGCTCCGTCAGCGCGGAGGCGCAGGCGCGGCGCGCATCGCTCTCGCCATAGCCCAGATTGATCAGCGCGGAGACCGCCGCTTCGCGCGCGCCGCCGCCTGAAGCCGGCGGGGCGGCTGGCGTACCCAAAGCGATGTTGAGCGCCGCGGCGCCGCCGGAAAGGGTCCGGCCCAATGGCGGCGGCTTGTCTTTGAGCTCGGTGGCGATGCGCTGGGCGAGCTTCTTGCCGACGCCTTTGGCGCGTTCAAAAGCCGAGGCGTCGCCCAGCGCGGCTGCGCTTTCCACCTCGGCGGGGCCCAGCGCGTCCAGCAGCGCCAGCGCATGCTTGGCGCCGACGCCCTGCACCGATTGCAAGCGGACGAACCAGGCGCGTTCGGCCTCCGCCAGGAAGCCGAACAGCTTGAACTGGTCCTCGCGCACATAGGTTTCGATATGAAGGCTGGCGTCCGCTCCAGCCTCCAGCCTGGCGAGCGTGCGCGATCCGGCATGGACCAGATAGCCCACGCCATTGACGTCGATGACGGCCTCGTCTTCCCCGACGCTGTCAACGACGCCTTTGAGCTTGCCGATCATGAGGCGAGCCTTTGCGCGCTGCGATGGTTGGCGTGGCAGATGGCGATGGCGAGCGCATCGGCGTCATCGGCGGCCGCGGTCGCGCCGGGCAGCAGCACGGCGATCATGGCGGCGACTTGCGCTTTGTCGGCGCCGCCGGTGCCCACGACCGCCTTCTTGACCAGGCGCGGCGCATACTCGCCTACCGGAAGCCCGGCGCGCGCCGGCGCCAGCATGGCGGCCGCCCGGGCCTGACCCAGCTTAAGCGCCGTGCCCGGATTGGCCGAGACGAATTGATCTTCGATGGCCGCTTCCTGGGGCTGGTGCTCGTCGAGCAAGGCTTCGACGGCGTCGTGAATGAAACACAGCCGGCGCGCCATCGCGTCCTTCGCCGGCGCCTTGATCACGCCGTGGCCGATCAGGGACAAACGGCTTCCGGCCTGCTCGATCACGCCCCAGCCGGTGGCGTTGAGCCCAGGGTCGATGCCCAGAATGCGAATCGCGCGCGTCATGACGTCAGCATAGCCGCTTTGGATCAAAGAACGACCGGGCCAGGCATCGGCTTATTCTCCTTTCCTGTCGATCGGGATTTCTCCTGTCCTCGGCCACGCCCGTCCAGTCAGGCGCGAGGACCGCCCGGCCCGCCTCGCCGACGACGAGGACGCCATGGACCGGACGGCCGGGAGCCCGGGCGACGCCTATCGATTGTCCGGCTGGCTACGCACCAATTCCAGGCCCCGGCGCGTGATGCGGTAAGGCCCGCCGCTGTGTGAAGCGATGGCGCGCTTGGCTTTCAGCTTGCGGAACAGGCGCGGCGCGATGGCCGGCAGGCGCCAGCCCTCACGCGTGAAGCCTTCGACGTTGAGAATACGGCCCGCGCTGGTCTTGCTCACCGCCAGGCGTCCGCCTTGAGCGAGCACGTGAAGCACGCGCTGCTCGTCCTTTGAAATGTCCACTGATCATTGTCCGGTCTTCGGCCGCAGCGCTGGGCGCTACGGGCATGCGCAAACGGGCCGCTCTTAGAGCGGCCGGCTCGGTGATGCGCCTCGCCGGGTCAGTCTTAAGCTGACGGGCGAGGCCCTAACGGGTCTCTGACTGAGAATACGTCATATGCCGGGCGTCATACCGCAAAGCGCAAGCGCTGTCAGCGCCCTTGCGCCAAAGACCGCGGTCTTTCGGTTCAGCTGGCGTTCATCGCCTAATCCCCATAGACTGTTGGGATAAGGACGAAGGGGACACGTCCATGACCAAGATGCGAAAGCTTTCAAGACGATCCTTCCTCGCCCGCGTCGCCGGAGCGGGGGTCGCGGTGGGTTCGGCCGCGCTGACAGGCTGCGCGACCACAGGCGTCACCGATGCTGACTCCGGGCCCTATGCCGACCCGGTCGGCGGAGGGCGGGGCGGACGCGGGGCGCGCGGCTGCACGGACTCCGACGGCGGCGTCTACGCGGACCCGGCGGGCGGCGGGCGCCATTGCAGCGCCACCGGGATCACCGACGCGGACAGCGGCGCCTATGCCGATCCGGCGGGCGGCGGGCGCGGCGGGGGATATAATCAGCGCGGCTGCACCGACGCCGACAGCGGCGTTTACGCGGATCCCGGCGGGCAGGGCCGCAATTGTCATGGTCAGGGCTATACCGGATACACCGACCGCGATTCCGGCCAATACGCCGATGCGAGCGGCTATGGCCGGCGCGGCGGACAAGGCGCGCGCAATTGCACGGATTCCGACAGCGGCCGTTACGCCGACCCGGGCGGCCAGGGCCGCAATTGCGGCTATGGCCGCACCGGCGTGACGGATTCAGATTCCGGTCCTTACGCCGACCAGGCCGGTTATGGCCGAGGCGGGCGAAACTGCAGCGACTCCGATAGCGGGGTTTACGCCGATCCGGGCGGTCAGGGCCGGCGCTGCTGACACGGCGCGATGACGTCCCGTTTTGATCCCGAGACGGGCCTTGTCGGCCTGCTGTCGCCGGTGAGCGAAGACGTCTTCTTCGCCACGCACTGGGAGCGCGCGCCGCTCCATGTGACGGGGCGGGGCCGGAAAGACTTCACCGGCCTGGTTTCGACCGCGCGCATGGATGCGCTGCTGGCCGAGCAGGTCTTTGACGGCGACAGCCTGTCCATGGCGCGCACCGAGCCGCGCCTGAGCGCGGAAGCCTATCTGACCGAAAACGGCTTTGCGGATCGCGGCCTGGTCGCGCGGGCCTTTCAGCAGGGCGCCACGCTGATCCTGCCGCAGCTTCAGCGGCGCGAACGGCCGCTGGCGGCGCTGTGCCGGGGGCTTGAGCAGCGCTTCTCCCACGCCGTGCAGACCAATATCTATCTCACCCCGCCCAACGCCCAGGGCTTTCAGACCCATTACGACACCCATGACGTGCTGATCCTGCAGGTGGAGGGCCGCAAGCGCTGGCGGCTCTATGACACGCCCGTCGGCGCGCCGTTTCGCGGCGAGGGTTTCACGCCCGACGCGGTGGCGGCGGGCGAAATCACCGCGGAGCTCGTGATGGAGCCGGGCGACGTGCTCTACGTGCCGCGCGGCCTGATGCATGACGCCATCAACGCCGACGAAGACGGGCCGAGCCTGCATATCACCACTGGCATCCTGGTGCGCACCTGGGCGGATTTCCTGCTCGAAGCGGTGTCTGAAACCGCGCTGAAATCACCGGCCTTGCGCGCCGCCTTGCCGCCGGGCTTTGCGGCGATGGAGGCCGGCGCGTTGCAGCCTCAGTTTGACGCTGCGATCGAGGCCGTGCGCGACGGCGCGGATGTCGAGGCCGTGCTCGCCCTGTTCTCCGACCGCTTCGTGACCACGCGTCAGGCCGACACCGCCGGCGCGATCACGCTGGGCGCCCCGGGCGAGGCCGTCTGCGTGCGGCGTCGGGCCGGCATTCCGCTGCACCTGGCCGAAGACGGCGATCACATCGCCCTGGTGGCCCCGGGCGGGCCGCTGACTTTCGACGCCCCGGCTGAAGACGCGCTTTCCCGCTTCATCGACGGCGAGACGATCAGCGCGGCGGATTTTGAGGCGCTCGGCGAAGACAAGGCCCGCGACGCGATTGCGAGGCTGATCGCATTCGGCGCGGCGCAGGCGGATTAGACCCGCTTCAGCGCTTCCTCGACCACCGCCTCCGCCGTGACGCCGAAATGCTGATACAGCGCCGGCGCCGGCGCTGACGCGCCAAAGCCGCGCATGCCGACAAAACCGCCCTTGCGCCCGATCAAGGCGTCCCAGCCCCAGCGCGCCGCGGCTTCGACCGCCACCACCGGCAAGGCCGGATCCAGCACGCCGTCGATATAGGCCGCATCCTGGGCCAGGAAGGTTTCAAGGCTCGGGCAGGACACCACGCGTGCGGCGACGCCTTTCTGCTTGAGCTGCGCCTGCGCCTCGATGGCGAGGTGGAGTTCGGTGCCGGTGCCGATCAGGGTGATCTGCGCCGCGCCCTCCGCGTCGGAGAGCACATAGGCGCCGCGCGCGGACATGTTGACCGGCGCCTCGACCGTCCGCAGCGCCGGAACCTTTTGACGCGACAGGATCAGCGCGGTGGGCCCGTCGGTACGCTCCAGCGCAGTGAGCCAGGCTTCCGCGGCTTCCACGGCGTCGGCGGGACGGATGACGGCGAGATTGGGAATCGCGCGCAAAGCCGCGAGATGCTCGACCGGCTGGTGGGTCGGCCCGTCCTCCCCCAGACCGATGGAATCGTGGGTGAAGACATAGATGACCGGCTGATTCATCAGCGCCGACAGCCGGATCGCCGGGCGGCAATAATCAGAAAACACCAGGAAGGTCCCCGAATAAGGCCGGACGCCGCCATGGAGCGCCATGCCGTTCATGGCCGCCGCCATGCCATGCTCGCGCACGCCATAATGGATATAACCGCCCGCATAATCCGGCGCGCTGACCGCCGTGTGGACCTTCGCTTTGGTGTTGTTCGAGCCGGTTAGATCCGCCGAACCGCCGACCAGGCCCGGATACGCCGCCGCGAATGCATCGATCGCTTTGCCCGAGGACGCCCGGGTGGCCAGAGCGGGCGCCTCCGCCGTCATCGCCTTAATATGCGCCTTTAGCGCCTGAAGCGCCGCCAAGGGCGGCTCGCCGGACAGCTGGGCGATGAAGGGCTCCAGATGCTCGGAGGCCTGCAGGCGTCGTTCCCACGCCGCCCGGGCGTCAGCGCCTTTGGTCATCGCTCCGCGCCAGCCGTCATAGACGGCGTTGGGGATCACGAAGGGATCATGGCGCCAGCCCAACGCTTCGCGAGCGCCGGCGATTTCGTCCGCGCCCAACGGCGCGCCGTGGGAGCCGGCCGTGCCCGCCTTGGTCGGCGCGCCGAAGCCGATCGTCGTCTTGCATGCAATCAGGACCGGCCGGTCGCTGCTTTTCGCTTCACTCAGCGCCGCGTCGACCGCCGCCGCATCATGTCCGTCTACGGACAATGTGCGCCAGCCCGCGCTTTCAAAGCGCGCGCAATGGTCCACCGTGTCGGACAAATCCGTTGAACCGTCTATGGAAATCGAGTTGTCGTCCCAGAGAACGATCAGCCGGTTGAGCTTCAGGTGACCGGCGAGCGCGATCGCCTCCTGGCTGATCCCCTCCTGCAAATCCCCGTCCGAGGCGACGACCCAGGTATGGTGATCGACCAGATCGTCCCCATACTGAGCATTGAGCATGCGCTCCGCCAGCGCCATGCCGACCGCCGTGGAGACGCCCTGCCCGAGCGGGCCGGTCGTGGTCTCAACGCCCGGACAATGGCCGTATTCGGGATGCCCCGCCGTCTTCGAGCCGAGCTGGCGGAAATTGCTCAACTCGTCCATGGACACGCCATCCACCCCGATCAGGTGCAGGATGGAATAGATCAGCATCGAGCCATGGCCGGCGGACAAGACGAAGCGGTCCCGGTCCGGCCAGTCCGGATCGGCGGGATCATATTTCATATGCCGGGTCCACAGGACGGCCGCCGCGTCCGCCATGCCCATGGGCATGCCGGGGTGGCCGGAGCCGGCGGCTTCAACCGCATCCATGGACAGGGCGCGCACCGCATCGGCGAGCGGCTTGAGCGCGGCGGGATCAAGCGGAAGGGTCGACGTATCGGTCATGGCGGGCCTTCAAAGCGGCGGGCGCGCACGCTTGGCGCGCGTCGGATCGCGGCCTGTTTAACGGGATTCGCCCCGCAATCCGCGAAGAATGAATCAATGCGCTCCGCAGCGTGAAACCGGGAGTGCGGCGATGGTGCGGGTTACTTCGTGTCGACGCCCAAACGCCCGGCCAGATCACGCGCCGGCGCATCAAGCGCGCCCGTGTCGCCCGAAAGCAGGGCGCGGGCAAGCGCCTTGCCCAGCTCCACGCCATACTGATCGAACGGGTTAAGACCGTAGACCAGGCTTTCCACGAAGACCTTGTGTTCGTGCAATGCGACAAGGGCGCCGAGGGTTTCCGGATTGAGGCCGTGCATGATGATCGTGCTGCTGGCCCGGCCGCCGGCGATCGCAGCGTGCGCCGCCAGCGCGCCCTCGCCGACCTTGCCGCCGGTCAACGCCGCGCCCTGGGCGGCCAGATTGGCGTTCAGCGCCCGGGCGCGCTCGTCCCGGGTGAAGTCCGGATCGGCCAGGGCGATGAAATCGACCGGCGACTCATCCTGCCCCTGGTGCAGCCACTGGAACACCGAATGCTGCAGGTCCGAGCCGCGCCCGCCCCAGACCAGAGCGCCGGAATGGACCGGACCTAGCGGTGCGCCGGACGCGGTGACCGATTTGCCGAGGCTTTCCATTTCAAGCTGCTGAAGATAGGCGGGCAGGCGTTCCAGGCGCGAGGAATAGGCCGCGACGCACCGCGAGGGACGGCCCCGATAGGTCCGGTTCCAGACATCCGTCAGGCCCTTGGCGATCGCCATATTCTCTGTGACCGGAGCGTCGAGCGCATGATCGTCCATGGCCGCGGCGCCGGACAGAAGCCGGTCATAAACCTCCGGACCCAGCGCCGCTTCAAGGCTCAGCCCGGCGGGCGACCAGATCGAATAGCGCCCGCCAACGCCGTCCTCAAAAGGGAAAACGCGTGACGCGTCGATGCCGAAGGCCGCCGCCTTGTCCGGCGCAGCGGTCGCCGCGGCGAACCGCGCATCCGCACCCGCTTCGCCGAGCGAGGCTTCCAGCCAGGCGCGCGCCGCGCGCGCATTCATCAGGGTTTCCTGAGTGGTGAAGGATTTCGAGACGACCAGGATCAGCGTGGTTTCCGGCTCCGCGCCCTCCAGCGCATCCTCCAGGTCGGCAGGATCCAGATTGGAGACGAAACGCGCCTCCACGCCGGGCCGGCGAAACGCCTTGAGCGCGTCATAGACCATGCGCGGCCCCAGATCCGAGCCGCCGATCCCGATATTGACGATTCGGCGCACACGATGGCCCTGAAGCGCGTCGGCGCGGTTCAGACCCTGCGAGAAGGCCCGCGTGCGATCGCGCGCATCGCGCAGGCGGGCGGCCAACGCGCTGTCGCTGAGGCGAGACGGATTTCGGCATGCGGTGTGAAGCGCAGGGCGGCCCTCGGTGGGATTGGTGATGTCGCCGCGCATCAGGCCGGCGATCCGCGCGGGCATCTCGGCCTCATCAGCATGTTCGGTCAGGGCGCGCCAGGCCGGCGAATCCAGGCGTTGACGACGGGCGTCGAAGCGCAAGCCGGCGGCCGACCACTGCAATGCGGCGCCGCGGACCTCGTCCGCGATCAGCGCAGGCATATCCGCCTGGGCCAGGCGTTGGGCGTGGGCGAACAGGGAGTCAGACATTGTGGGATTCATCCGGTTTGACCGCCGCCCAGATCAGGACGGTGAGGCCGCCCTCAATGCCATCGGGTTCGAGCGCTTGCAACGCCTTCAAAGTCAGTCCCGACGCTTGCAGCCAGCTGGCCACCTGGGCGGGCGGGAATCCGAGATGGCGATGGTGGTGTTCATCCCGCAGGGCGGCGTGGCGATGCTCGTCGAAATCCACCACAAGCAAGAGCCCGCCGGGCGTGAGGACACGGGCGCACTCCGCGAGCGCAATCCTGGGATCTTCAAGATAGTGCAGCACCTGGTGCACGGTCACGAGATCGACCGCGCCGTCTTCAAGCGGCAGAGCCGACGCGTCCGCCTGGCGCACGAAGCGCGTGGCGAGACCGGCTTCGGACAGCTTCGCGCGCGCCACATTGAGCATGTCGCGGGACAGGTCCACGCCCATGCCCTCGTCGGCCTGATCACTGAAAATCTCCAGCATGCGCCCGGTGCCGGTGCCGACATCGACATGACGCTCGAAGGTCCGCCCCTCGGTCAGCGCCAGCAAGGCGCCTTCGACAGCCTCTTCGGAGTATTGCAGCGAACGGATATGCGCCCATTCCGGGGCGGCGGCCTTGAAATACTGCTCCGCGGTCGCGGAGCGCAGCTTCTTCAGCTCGGCAAGACGCTGCCGGTCCCGCTGCGCCTGCGGATCGTCGCGGTTGGAGAACTCTTCCACAACACCGGCCAGACTGGTCACCGGGCCCGTGCGCACCAGGCGGTAAAACACCCAGCCGCCTTCGGGGAGGCGCTCGCAAAGGCCGGCGTCCGCGAGGAGTTTGAGATGACGCGAGACGCGCGGCTGAGATTGTCCCAGCACCTGCATGATTTCGCTCACCGTCATTTCGCCGTGGGCGAGCAAGGCGACGATGCGCAGCCGGGTCGGCTCCGCCAAGGCCTTCAACATGGGCAGCAAATCACCCTGCATGCTTCTTCCCGCGGCTCACTGCCAATGGGGTAGCCTTGCTGACGCCGGTTGTCACGCGGCGGGGGCTTGTCACGTCATCAGGCCGAGCTGTCTGAGCGCTTTGGGGATCGCCTTCTTCAACTTGAAGAAGCCGCGCTCGGCGTGCGGGTGGAACACCGCGTCCCAATCGCGGCGCCATTCGGTCAGCGTCACACCCGCCGCATCCAATCCGCCGCGTTGCGCCTCAAGCCAATCGCGCAGCGGACCGACATGGGGCCGCATCGTGACGATCTGGCTCGCCCCGGCGGCCCGGGCCGCCTCTGCAAGTCCTCCGGCGTTCACCAGAGGCGCGGCTTCGATCCCCAGATGCGTCTTGGCGCGCGCACAGGCGTCTTCAAGCGCGGCCATCGTGAAGGCGCGCGACGCCGCGCCGGGGGCCAGCGAGCTGACGGAGCCCAGGCCGTGAACGCAGGCGGCGCCGCGCAGATCGACGCCGCTCAGCGGCCAGTCCTCCACCCGCCCGTCTTCGTCATGGATCAACAGGAGCGACGGCTTGCCCGGATCAGGGCGCGCGCCATTCTTCGGCGGAATCGGGGCGGGATGAGCCGGATCGCCAAGCGGCGGCGCCTCGGAGGCGAGCTCAAGAGGCTGCATCTTGAAGCGTCGGCTGGAATAGATGCTGATATTGCGGGCGCGCGCCAGATAGGTCTTGCCCGCGGTGTGCAGCCCGCAAATCCAGCGCCAGCTCAGCGTGTTCGAAGCGGCGTCGCCGTCGATCAGGTGGCGCAGGAAGAAGTCTGCGCCCAAACGCCAGGGAAGCCCCAGCGTGTACACCCAGATCGAGGCGAACCACATGCGCGCATGATTGTGCAGATACCCGGTTTCGATCAGCTCGCCGGCCCAGACGTCGAAACACTCAAGTCCGGTGCGCCCGGTGACCGCCGCCTGATAGCGCGCGTGCAGCCGCCCGTCGCGGTCCAGGGCGCCGAGATCGCGCGCCAGCCCCGTGCGATATGCGCGCCAAACTGACGGACGATGCTCAAGCCAGCCCTTCCAATAGGTCCGCCAACAGACCTCCTCGATGAATTTTCCGGCCGCCTCAAGACCGTGGGCGTCGAGGGCCGCGGTCACGAGCTCGGCTTCAGTCACGAGCCGGCGGCGCACGTGAGCGCTCAAGGCGGACACGTTCGAGCGGTCATCCGGGCCGAGATCATGATTGCGCGTCGCTGCGTATCGCCGGCCCATGACGGGCGTGAAGGCGCGCAGCCGGGCCAATCCCGCCGCTCGTGTCGGCGCCGGCGATTCGGCGGACGGCTCAAAAAGACTCGGCTGGTTCATGGCGGCGGATCTAGGCCCCGCCGGCGCGCCGGGAAGCCCTAGTCGCCGCCAATTCCGCCCAGCGTGAACAGAATGAATTCGAACTTGATGGATTCTGACGGACCCAAATCGCCGATGCGCAAATCTTCGCGTTCCCAGAACACGCGGAATTCAGTGCACTCGTCTTCATATCGAATGCCCGCGGAGGTTCGGCGTGTGACGGACTCGTCCAGGTCCCGGATGATGTCCCAGGTCAAGCTCCAGCGCTGCGTGACGTTGAACTCGGTCCGCGCGTTAATCTCGCGGATCACGGTCGTCGCCGCCGGGTCGTTGAGGTCCGTATAGATCGCCAGCGCGTCGACGCGCCAGGCTCTGACCATCGCCTCGACGTCCAGACGGTTCAGGTCCCCGGTCTCGGTGTCCAGGCGGGTCCGCGCGGCGAGACTGGCGTATCGATTCGAGGCCTCGACTTCAGCAACCCAGTCAGACTCGTCTTCAAACACGCCGGAGGCCTGCGACAGGCGCGGCTCGCCATCAAGACGGTAGCTGCGGCCGACGAACGCGTCCAAGCGCAGACGGTTTCGTCCCAAGCCCTCAAGCGAGCCGGACGCGCCAAGATCAAGCCGGGCGCCGTCTTCCCAGATATCGTTGCCGCCGACCCGGTTCGACGAGAACATCGCCGTGCTGTCCAGATCGAATACATCCCCCTCCGCGGCGACCGGAATTTGATCGTCATCAAGGCCTGAAGCGGTCACGACAAAGGCGCGCGGCGCCAAAATCGTATTGAAGTGATCGCCCGGGCGAAGGAAGGGCCAGCTCACGTCCAGCCCGGCCGCGCCCAGCGCGCGCGTGAAATTGGTGGTGTCGGTCTCGACGCCGGCGCCATTGACCGTATTGAAGCTGTAGCCGTCCACGCGGCCCGTTGCGAACGCTTCGGCGCGCACGCCGCCCGGCAGGATGGCCGGCGCCGTCCACTCGAAGCCGACGCTGGCGCGCGCATGGTCCTGGCCCCGCTCCCGGCGCAGATTCACGGCGCTCGCGCCGACATCCAGATCACCCATGCCGCGCGGCAGCGGAACTTCGCCGGTGAAGCGCAGAAGCGGCGCGACCACCGGCAAACGGTCATTGTCGAAATCCTCGGTCAGGCGCTGGAACCGGATGGAGGCGAGATCGGTGTAATAGCGCTCGCCGCGGCCGGTGATGTAGAGCTGGCTGATCAGCGTGCGCTGATCAAACTCAAACAGGGTGCTGCTTTCTTCCGGACTTTCGGAATAATCGTAACGGCGCAGGTAAAGCGCATCGTCGACCGCTTGCGCGCCGAAGCCCCAGGACCACCCCGGCGCCAGGTCGAAACGGCCCTCGGCGAAGACATGTCCGCGGAATTCATAATCGCCGGACCATTCGCCTTCAGAGTCGGCATCGGGCCCGTCGACATATTCCTGCTCATTGGTGAAGCTGAGCTCGACATTGATCTCGCCGGAGTAAAACCGCCGGCGGTAATCCAGCTCCAGAAGCGGATTGGCCTCGGTCATGATCCGCGGCGCGATCACCAGGTCCTGGTAGGGGCTGATGGCCCAGTAATACGGCTGCTGATAGCTGAAGCCGAGCCGGTTGGAGATGTCGACCGCCGGCAGAAGAAATCCCGACCGGCGCTTGGCGGAGGGATCGGCATGGGCGAAATACGGCGTGTAGAAAATCGGCACGCCGGCGACTTCCAGGCTCATATCGCGATAGCGGATGACCTCGTCGTCGAGATCACGGATCACCTCGTCGGCGCGCAGACGCCATGCGGGCTCGCGTCCGTCTTCACACAGATCGCACGCGGTGTAGTAGGCGTCTCGCAGCTCCACCGAGCCGTCCGGCCGGCGCAAGGCCGCGGCGGCGGCGGCGCGGCCGTTATTCTCAAGCAGCGTCGCGAAGCCGTAGGCGACCCCTTCGACCATGTCGTCGTCAAGGATGATTTCCTCGGCGAGCTGGGCGGGTTGCCGGCCTTCAAACAGCCGAACCGATCCGCGTGCGGTCACCCGGCCGGAAGCGGGATCATAGGTCAGCTCATCGGCGTACAGGACCCGCTCGCCGGCGGCCAGGCGCACATCGCCGCGGGCGATGTAGACGCCGCGCTCGCGATTCTCGATCAGTTCGTCGGCTTCAAGATAGACCTGGTCGGGATCAGTGGATTGCGCTCCGGCGACCGCTGCGGCCAAGGCGCCGACCGCGCAGGCCGCCATCAATACGCGCGCGAATTTCACCTGACTATTCCCTCCGGCGACGCGGCCCTGAGCCCTCCAAGCCGGTGTATCGGATTGCGTCGCAAACGTCTATCGCCGGACCCTCAGCTGCGCGCCGCGGCGCGCAGGTCGCGGCGCAGCCGGAGATCCAGGCCCGGTCACCCGCCCCAGGACGGACCGGAGAATCGCGCGTGTGAAAGGCCGCGGTCGTCTAGAGCGTCATGGTTTCGCGCCGCGTCATCCAGCGCACCACAGGCGCCGGCGCCAGCTTCAGCAACAGCATCGCCCGGCGCATCGCCGCGCCGGTGATCACGCTGCTCCGGCCTGCGTCCAGGCCTTTGATGATGTCGCCGGCCACCTCGTCCACCGTCGTTGCGGTGAAGCTGGAGAAGGTCCGCACACGATCCATCTTCGCGCGCACCCTGAAAGGCGTGTCGGACACCGCGGATGGAAACACCGTCATGACCTTCACCGGCGAACCCGCCGCAGCGATTTCTTGCTGCAGCGCCTCGGAATAATGCTTCACGAAGGCCTTGGTCGCAGCATAAACCGCCAGCCGGGGCGCCGGGGTGAAGGCGGAGTTCGACGCGATGTTGACGATGCGCCCTGCGCCGCGCCGGGTCATGTCCGCCAGGAAAAGACGGGTCAGGGCGTGGAGCGCGCCGATATTGACCGCGATCATGGTCTGCTCGGCGCCGATCGGCAGGCTGGCGCTTTCGCCGTAAACGCCCAGGCCGGCATTGTTCACCAAAAGATCGGCGCCGCCCTGGCGCTTCGCCCAGTCGAAGACGCGTTGGGGCGCGCCGGGTTCGGACAGATCCAGGGCCAGGGTCTCGATTTGCGCGCCTTGCGAGGCCGCGCGCACCTGCGAGGCGGCGCCGGCCAGCTCGTCCGCGTCAAGGCTCGCCCAGAGCAGGCGATGACCGCGCGCGGCCAGGCGGCGCGAAAGGGCCAGGCCGATCCCGCTGGATCCGCCGGTCACCAGCGCTGTCCGGCTCATGGCAATTCCGCCGGCACGGGATAGGCGTCTATGCCGTCGCGTTCCAGACCGGCGACAAAAATCGCATCCTCAAAGGGCACGGCGGTGGTGATTCCGAAGGGCGCGTCGTCCGGGCCGTAGAGCGCATGCACCGGCACGCCCTGCTGCGTGATCGCCAGAGCCATCACCGGCCGAGGCGGCAAGGGCGGCAAGCCGGCGATCTGAATCCAGCGCCAACTCAGGCGCTTGATGAAGGGCCTCGGGTGCAGCGCCTCCAACTCGGCCGAGCGCCGCGACGGCAACGCCACCCAGATGAATCCGGTTTGCGGATCGAATTCCAGATTGTCCGGATACCCGGGCAGGCCGTCGATCAAGACCTCCATGACGCGGGTGTCGGGATCATAGACCCAGACCCGGCCGGCCCAGGTCTCGTTTATATAGACCAGCCCGGTCTCCGGATCGTGATCGACGCCGTTGATGAAGGCGTGGCCTTCAGCCACCGCTTCATACCGGCCCGGCGCGGTGACATGATAGACGACGCCGCTCTGCTCGCCCTCCAGGAAGGAGTTCATGTATTCGCCGTAGCCATAGCGCAGAGACGCGTCGGTGAGGATCACGCTGCCGTCTTCCAGGACGGTGAGATCATCTGTGAAAACCAAGGGCCCGCCTTCGCTTTCATCCGCCATCCAGACCTCGAACGCGCCGTTTTCGGCGCGGCGCAGAAGCCCTCTGAGGGCGTCCGCCACGAACAGCGCGCCGTCCGGCGCGAAGGCCAGGCCCAGCGGCCGCCCGCCGGTGTCTGCGAATTCCGCCCACTGGTCGGGCCCTTCACGCACCATGATCCGGCCGTCGGCCAGGCTGGCGTAAAGACGGCCGTCCGGACCGATCTCCAAATCCTCCGGACCGGACAGATCGGTCGCTTCGCGCGCAAGCGGCTGGGCGGGGCGGGTGAAAAACGCGTCGATCGCCGGATCGGGCGGGGTCGGATCAAAGCGCTGGGCGTTCAAGGCGCCGGGCCCGTAGACCGCCAGCACGATCAAAAGCGTCAGCGTGGCAACGACGATCACGGCGATGCGCAGCATCTCTCCCTCCCCTTTTCTGCCAGCTTGGGCGAGGCGGGACGGAACGGCAAGCCGGGCGAGCTCTCAGTCGCCGAGCAGGGTGACGTGGCCCATTTTCCGGCCCGGCCGGGCCCGCCGCTTGCCATAAAGATGCAGCACGGCGCTCGGATCGGCCAGCCAGTCGGCCCATTGCGCCGCGTCTTCTCCGATCAGGTTGATCATGCGCGCGGGCCGGACCGGCGCCGGATCGGCCAGCGGCCAGCCGGCGACGGCGCGGATATGCTGCTCGAACTGGCTGACGCGGCAGGCCGCTTCGGTCCAGTGGCCGGAATTGTGGACGCGCGGGGCGATCTCGTTGACCAGGACGCGGCCGCCCTCCAGTTCGAACAGCTCGACGGTCAGGACGCCGACATAATCCAGCGCCGACAGGATGGCTTCGGCGATGCGCCAGGCCTCGGCGGCGACCGCGTCGCTCGCCGCCGCCGGCGCGCGCGTTTCGCGCAAGATTCCGCCGCCATGGATGTTTTCGCTGAGCGGAAACGCCGTCACCTGACCCTCGAGACCGCGCGCGGCGATGATGGAGAGCTCGCGGGTGAACGGCGCGAAAGCTTCAAGGATGGCGGGTCGCGCGCCGATCTGATCGAAGGCGTCGGCGGCCTGGGCGGGATCGCGGACCACCGCCTGGCCTTTGCCGTCATAGCCCATGCGGCGCGTCTTCAGGATGCCTGGCGCGCCCAGTGCGTCGGCGGCGGCGCGCGCGCCCTGCGCGCTGTCGACCGGCCGGAACTCCACCGTCGGCGCGCCATGGGCGTTGAGGAAGCGCTTCTCAGTCACCCGGTCCTGCGCCGCCTCCAGCGCTTTCACGCCCGGGCGCAGAGGCGCATGCCGGGCGGCCTCGGCCGCCGTTTCGACCGGGACATTCTCGAACTCATAGGTGACCGCATCCACGCTGGCGGCGAAACGCGCGACCGCGTCCAGGTCCGCATAGGGCGCGGTGACGGTGTCCGCGGCGACGCGCGAGGCGGGGCAATCAGGCTCGGGATCGAAGATGACCATGTCGAGGCCCAGCCGGGCGCCCGCCATGGCCAGCATGCGGCCCAGCTGGCCGCCGCCCAGAATGCCGATGCGGGCGCAGGGCTGGAGGCCCATTGTCTAGTCCTCGACCGTCTCGGCGACCGAGGCGGTCTGCGCCTCGCGCCAGGCTTCCAGCCGCGCCATCAGAGCCGGATCGGTCTGTCCCACGATGGACGCGGCCAGCAGCGCGGCGTTCTTCGCCCCCGCTTCGCCGATGGCCAGCGTGCCCACCGGCACGCCGCCCGGCATCTGGACGATCGACAACAGGCTGTCGAGCCCGGACAGGGCTTTGGATTGAACCGGCACGCCCAGCACCGGCAGCGCGGTCATCGACGCGATCATGCCCGGCAGGTGCGCCGCGCCGCCGGCGCCGGCGATGATCACCTTCACGCCCTTGTCTTTCGCCGACTTGGCGAACTCGACCATGCGGTCCGGCGTACGGTGGGCGGAGACGACCTTGGCCTCATAGCCCGCCCCCAGCGCATCCAGGATCGCCGCGCCGGCCTTCAAGGTCGGCCAGTCGGAGCGCGAGCCCATGACAATGGCGATGGGATTGGCGGCGTCGGCCATGGAATTTGCCTTCAGCAGTGTTCAGAAGGCGGCGAACCATAGTCAGGCCGCCTTTCAGGTCAAGGAAAACCGGTATGCGCCGCGGGCGCATTTCATCATGGACCCGTCACACGGGCCGGATATGTTTGGCGTTGATCCACTCCTCCATTTCCGCCAGGACCTCTCGACCATGATCGACCAGAGCGAAAACACTTCCGTCAATCCGCACAGCGAAAGCCGGCCGGGCATCCAAGACCTGATCGCCGAGCGCCTATCGCGCCGAAGCTTCCTGGCCGCCGGCGCCGCGGCGGGCGCGGTCGGCGTCGCCGGCTGCACGCAAGCCGGGCCTGAACAAGCCGGAGACGGCGGCCCGCATGCGGGATCGGTCAGCTTTTCCGAGATCACGCGCGACGTCAGTGACACCATCGCCTATCCGGACGGCTATGGCGCGGACCTGTTGATCCGTTGGGGCGACGCCCTCTTCGCGGACAGCCCGGCCTTCAACCCCGAAAGCCAAAGCGCGGCGGCCCAGGCGCGCCAGTTTGGATATAACAATGATTATATCGGCTTCATCGAGATGGATCGGATCGATGGCCGGGTCACGCGCGGCATATTGTGCGTCAATCATGAATACACCAACACGCTGCTGATGTTTCCGGGCATCGCGGAAAGCTTCCCCGATTCCATGACCGCAGAGCTGTGCGCGGTCGAGCAGGCCGCCCATGGCGGCACCATCATGGAGATCGAGCGCGGCGCGGACGGCGCCTGGGCGCCGGTGGTCGGCTCGCCGGTCAATCGCCGGGTCACCGCACGCACGCCGATGCAGATCACCGGCCCCGCCGCCGGACATCAGCGCCTGCGCACCAACGCCGATCCGACCGGAACCCGGGTCTTCGGCACCATCAATAACTGCGCCGGCGGCATCACGCCCTGGGGCACCTATCTGATGGCGGAGGAGAACTTCAACGGCTATTTCCTGGGCGACCTGGCCGATGACCATCCCGAAGCCGCCAACCATGCCCGCTACGGCGTGCCGGGCGGCTGGTATCAGTGGGGCCGGTTTGAGGACCGCTTCAACTTGAACGCCGAACCGCGCGAACCCAATCGCTTCGGCTGGGTCGTCGAGGTCGATCCGCGCGATCCGAGCTCCACCCCGAAAAAGCGCACCGCGCTGGGCCGTTTCAAGCATGAAGGCGCGGAGAGCGTCGTCGCGCCCGACGGCCGGGTCGTGCTATATATGGGCGACGATCAACGTTTTGATTATGTGTATAAATTCGTCACGGCTGGGACCTTCGCGCCGGGCGATCGCGCGGCCAATATGAATCTGCTCGACGACGGCACGCTTTATGTCGCGCGCTTTGACGCCGACGGCACGCTGGCGTGGCTGCCGCTGACCTTCGGGACCGGGCCGCTGACCGAAGCGAACGGGTTTGACGGCCAGGGCGAAGTGCTGATCGAGGCGCGACGGGCCGCCGATCTGTTGGGCGCCACGCCGATGGACCGGCCTGAGGACGTCGAGCCGAGCCCGCAGACCGGGCGCGCTTACGTCATGCTGACCAATAACCACCGCCGCACCGAAGATCAGGTCGACGCCGCCAACCCGCGCGCCGAGAACTGGCATGGCCATATCATCGAGATCATCGAGCCGGACGGCGACTTCGCCGCCACAAGCTCGCGCTGGGAGATTCTGGTGCGCTGCGGCGATCCGAGCGATCCTGAGGCGGGCGCGATGTGGAACCCGGCGACCAGCGAGAACGGCTGGTTCGGCTCGCCGGACAATTGCGCCATCGACCCGGACGGCCGGCTTTGGGTCGCCACCGACGGCAATCCGCGCACCGGCGCCAATGACGGCATTTGGTCATTAGGCCTTGAGGGCGAAGAGCGCGGCGCGGGCCGGGCCTTCTTCCGCGCGCCGGCGGGCGCTGAAGTATGCGGTCCGAAATTCACCGGCGACGGGCGCACGCTGTTCGCCGCGGTCCAACATCCGGGCGACACCGATGGCGCGACCTATGAAGCGCCGGGCACGCGCTGGCCGGACTTTGACGACGCCATGCCGCCGCGCCCCTCAGTGGTGGCCCTGCGCAAGCATGACGACGGGCCGGTGGGGAGTTAGGCGCGGGTTCTTTTTCCGTCATCCCCGCGAAGGCGGGGACCCAGATCCATAGAACTCATCGCTTGACGATCTCTGGGCCCCCGCCTTCGCGGGGGTGACGACATAAGAGTGCGTGCGCCTTTCTAGATGAGGCGCGACCTCACGCCCTCACCGCTCCAATTCGCCGAAGAAGCCGATCACTTTGACAACCTTGCCGGCGTCATTGATCTCGCTCACGTCGAAGCCGGACATGACCAGCGCGTCGTCGCGATGAATCGCCCAGTGATACCGGCAGAAATTATTCTGGACGTCGACTTCGCTGGTCCGCGTGTAGGCCGCGCCAGGGATCAGCGCCTGGACCTGCTTGACCATGGCCACGAAGGCCTCGCGGCCGATGATGTTGTGGTTCGGGTCGACGAAATGAACGTTGTGTTCAAGAGCCTGCTCGGTGAGCGCGCGAATCTCGGCGTCCTCGCTGGTGTTCCAGATCGCCATCATCTTTTCGAGGCATGCAAATCTGTCGCTCACCGGAATCCTCCCGCTCAGGCTTGACCTGACAACAAACCGACCAGCGGTTTGTTTATCAATTGAAGCAAAGCGTGTAAAGAGGCGGGCATGGCGACTCAGCAAGAACGCACCCGCGCAACCCGAGCCCGGCTCATCGAATCCTTCCGGGCGAGCGTTTTGGATCAGGGGTTTGATCACACCACGACCCAGCGCCTGCTGGACGAGACCGGGCTGAGCAAGGGGGCGCTCTATCATCACTTCAAGAGCAAGACCGAGCTGATGGAGGCGGTTTATGCGGCCGAGGCCGGGGGCGCGATCACGCGCGCCATGCAGGCCGTGCCGCCCGACAAGCCGGCCCTGACGCGCTTGAAGGAGGCTTGCCGCGCCTGGCTGGCGGAAGTGCAGGCGGAAGAAGTGTCCATCATCCTGTTCGAGATCGGGCCCGCCGCCCTGGGATTTTCACACGCCCGCGCCATTGAGGACCGCCTGAGCACCGTCGCGTTCGACCGATTGCTCGCTGAGGCCGCCGAACGCGGCGAGATTCGCCGGGATCCGCCGCGCCTGATCGCCCGGCTGCTCAACGCCCTCATGGCCGAGGCGTCCATCGCCCAGCGTCAGGGCGACGCCGGCGCTGCGGACACGGTCATGCAGGCGGTCGAGGCGCTCCTGGACACCTTACGGCCCTGACGCCGCCGCTCGTCGCGCCGCCTGGCCGCCTCGGCTTGGTGAACGCTTTCTTAACCGCGCATGCGGGAGGGTGAGGCGTGTATTTGTCCTGCGTGAGGAGGCGCGAGCATGCGCATTCGTCCCGGAGACCCGATCGGCGCGGCCGCCCGCCGCGACACCGTCAGCGCCCCGTCCAGGACAGGCTCGGCCGGCGCGTCGGCGTCCGCCGGCGGCGCGTCCGCGACCCAGGACACCGCCTCCATCATGGGCGTGCCGGAAAGCGAATTGACGCCGAATGTCCAGCGCGCCCTCCTGTCTTTGATGGGCGAGGTCGATCAACTGCGCAAGGAAACCGAAGCTCTTCGCGCCAAGATCCGCGATCTGGAGAGCCTGGCCGACCATGACGTCTTCCTGCCGGTCCTGAACCGCAGGGCCTTCCTGCGCGAGGTCTCCAAGGCCCTGGCCCTGGCCGAGCGCCATGATGCGCCCTCCGCCCTGCTCTACATGGATCTCAACGGCTTCAAGCACATCAACGACACCCATGGTCACGCCGCTGGCGACACCGCGCTGCGCCAGGTTGCGGAATTGATCGCCGCCCATGTCCGCGAGACCGATGCGGTCGGCCGTCTGGGCGGGGACGAATTCGGCGTGGTGCTCACCCTCACGCCCGCCGCCGCGGCCGAACGCAAGGCGGAGGAATTGGCCGAAACCATCGCCAGCACGCCGATCCTGCATGAGGGCGTCGAATTGCGCCTCGGCGCGGCCTGGGGCGTGCGCGCCCTGGACGCGAATGTCGATGTTGAAACCGCCATGGCGGAAGCGGATGCGGCGATGTACGCGCGCAAGATCGCGGCGGCTTAAGCGCGTTAAAACCGACCCGTATCGCCTGGACAGCTTTTGCGCCGCTTGCGGCCCGCGCTATCCGTCTCGCCCTGCTTCGTTCGGATCGACCGAGAACAGCGCAATCTTATTGCCTTGAGGGTCGCGCAGATAGCCGACATAGAATTGGGGTCCGTATGAATCGCGGAAACCGGGCTGACCTTCGTCGGATCCGCCCGCGGCGAGCGCGGCGGCGTGAAGATCACGAACCTGCTTTTGACTGCGAACCTCGAAGGCGACCATGGCCCCGTTGCCGGCGGAGGCCGGGCGTCCATCGAAAGCGGGCTTGACGTAAAAATCCGGCAAGGCGGGCGACCGCCCCGCCGGGGCAGGCAGCGAATAGCTCAGCCCGTCGGGACGCTCCACCAGCCGGTAGTTGAGAGCGGGCAGAAAGGCGGAATAAAACCGCTTGGCGCGGGCGATGTCGTCGGCTCCGACCGTAACGTAGGCGATCATGTTTCGCGCATCTTTCCGGAAGTTCCGATATCCCAATGCGGCGGCCGGGACGGAATCAGCAGGGCCTAGTCCGGCCGCCGCCCCTTCGATGTCCGCATCCAGGGCACGCCGGGGCCGCCTAAGCGATGATGTCCGGGTTGAGGATGTCCTCGATCCGGTAAATCTCGTCCTTTAAGGACAGCTTGCGCCGCTTCAGGCGCATCACCTTGAGCTGATCGACCACGCCGCACATGGTCAGGGCGCGCACTTCCTCGTCGAGCGCGCGGTGCTCGTCCTGAAGCTCCAGCAATCGGCGTTCGAGCGCCGCAACATCAAGCTCGCCGTCCATCGTGTCGATCGAACGCCTCCAATCGAGCCGGTCACCCGCCCTATGCTGGGCGTTCCATCTGACCGAGAGAACCCTTCAATGCGCGCTGAACTAACCCGCGCGGCGCTGCTCTATGACGCTAATCTTACACGTTTTCAAGAGCGTCGAAAACGGTCTGGACGAAATGAGCCGCCGGCGCCGCCGTCCCGAGCCGGGCCGCATAGGATTCCAGACAGGCCAGCGCCAGGGGGCGCAATTCGCGTCGTCCATGCTCCGGACAGCTGCGGGACAGGCCTTCCAGCGCCAGCTGCTCGAGCCGCTCCGCCTCCAGCTCGCAGGCCAGCACCTTGCGGCGCAGGCTTAAGGCGTTGTCGCCGCCGGCCCAGTCCGGCGGGTGTTTCAGATGATCGCGGGCGGCGCGCAACGGCTTGACCACGCGCGCGCTCCACAGGGCGGACCGGTCGATGGCTTCACCAAAGGCCGGCCTGGGATCACGGCCATAGACGATCGTCCAAACAATCCACAGCGCGAGATTGACGTCCAACCCGTCCGCCTGCAGCGCGAGACAGGCCTCTTGAACGCCGTCCTGGGCGTAGACCGCTTTGGAGAAATCCCAGAAGGCCAGGCGGGGCGTCATTCAGAGGCCCTGGCCGAGCGCCCGTCACCGGCTTCAAAAAGCTCGAAACACGCGGCGAAAATCAAAAGATCGCCCTCCTGCACCTCGGTCTGGCGAATGCGGTCATTGATAGAGGTCCGGAAATGATAGTCAAAATCGCCGGTGCGGTTCCGCAGCACCTCCTGCATTGTTTTGGGAAGCCATCCCAGCAAGCGCAGCCCGCGGACCCGGTATCCAAGAAGGCCGGCGTAAGTCTGGCCGATCAAAGGATCGCCGGGCGCGACGTCGTGGGCGAAGAGATGGGTTCCGTCGCGCATATTCATGATCGCCACAAGATAGTCGTGCACGGCGTTGCCGTCGGCGGCTTCTTTGACCAGGAAGCGTTCGACCAGCGTGGAACTGGGCACGATGGTGTCCGCAATCGCATCATCGTCGGCCTCGCCGGCGGAAAATGCGTCGCGGTCATTGGCGCTGAGAACTTCCGCGGTGATCCTGCAGGACCACTTGGCCCGCCTTGCGTGTTCCCGGATCAGCTTACTGGTCAACAGCGTTCCCGCGTCGATGGCGCGAATCGCATCGGCGGTCGCCGCTGAGTGACGCGCTTGCGCCGAGGCCATGACGATGGCGTGGTCGAACGCCGCGTCGTCCGGCAGGCACCGCTCAAGGCGCTCGCGAGTCAGGAAGGGGCTGTCCTCGATCGCAATGCGGTGAATGACCGGGTCCAGGTGAAAGGCCTGCAAATTCGCCTGCAGCCGGTCAAGATGGGCGGTGGAGCCATAGAGCAGGAAACGCTTGCCGCGCGGGCGCTTGAAACTCAGTTGCGCCGGCGTGACCGGGTCGGCCGGCTCAGACGCGGCGCCGCGCCTGGCACGGGTGATCAGGCTTCTCTGGCTCGCCGAGTAAATCACCGTATCGCTTGCAGCCAGTCGCCGGTCCATGTCGCCGGGGTCGACCAGAGGACGCACCGGACCCTCAGCGGAAATCTCGGCCTCGTACGCCGCCTCCCGGTCGTCGCGCGCCTCGACCAGACCAATAAGGTTCAGCCCGCGCGCCATGAGTAAGGATTCGAGCTCAGCGACGGACATATCGACGGAAATCAAGGGGTCTTGCGCGGCGAGATCCTGGACTGCGATCCCGTAAATCTCGTCGAAGACGTCGTAGGTGAGCACCTCGAAGAGAAAGTCGATCAGACGCGGGTGAATGGTGCTGAGCGCCGCCGCCTTGGCGACAATGACGTCCGGCGTGATCAGCGTCCGGCACCCGAAAGACGCAAAATGATCGGCGTTCTGGGAGAAGGCCAGCTCAGCCGAGACGCCGATCTCAGGATTGAGCCGGCGTAAATTCATCGCCGTCAGCACCGCACCGAGATTCTCGCTTTCCCGCCTGGCATAGTCGGCGAGAATGATCGCGTGCTGCGCTCCCTCCGCATTGGCGAGCGAAAGCACGTCTTTTTCGGCGCTGTCGCCGCGCACGAAGCGGACCCGAGATTTGTCGAACCGATTGCCGGTGAAGGGCGTCGCTTCGCCGGACTCGGCGATGATGCAGACCCGGCGTTTATTCTCGGCGTCGTCAGAGGTGATCGCATAGACCAGGCCGTCGAGCTTCTCATTCCAGCCGCAGACCAATATATGGTTCCGCCAGGACAGCGCGTTCGGCGCGAGTCCCGCCTCCACCCTGGCGTTGCGGCGCGCCCAATAGCGCACGCCCCATATGATCGCCCATATCGGACCGGTGACCCCGACCAGCGCGAGAGCGGCGACGATGAAGCGCCCCGCGACTGTTGCTGGAAATGCGTCGTTCTCCGTGAAGCCGCTCGAGACATAGGTGAGCATCCACATGAAGCCCTCGCGCAGGGTCAGCTCGAGAAACGGGCTGTCCAGATTGAAGTTGCGCGCATGCTCAGCTTCAACCCAGCGCAGACAGACGAGAAATCCCAGCAGCAAGGCCGCAAAGACGCTTAAGCCGACAAACCAGGAGCCGACCGGCGCCCAAAGATCGATCGCCGTCTGCAGCCCCGCCCAGCGGCCCCGGCGCTCGAACCGGCCCCCGGTTCGGCTGTAATTGGACTGCGCGTAAAACGCGATCAGGCTGAACGCGAACAGCAGCACCCAGGCCGCCCCGCCCCAGGCGACATAATTCGGCCTCGGGTCGGCGTGTCCGGATGCGATCAGCAGGGCGCGGGTTCGAGGGTGAACCGGAAACGGCTCGCTCTCCGAAATGAAGCCTTTCGGCGGCCACAGGCCGGGAAAAATGCGCGACAGCGCCGCCCACTCGGAAATGAGGGCCTGGGATATCGCCTCGACGGTTTCGCGATCCGCATCCGATCCCGCAAGCAAAAGGCCTCGCACGGCGATGGTCTCATACTCGCCGTGCGACGAGGTCATGAACGCCGTCTCATAATAAGGACGGCTCGCGCTGAGCTCGCGGATCAGGCGCTCCGGCGGCGCCAAAAGCCGCATTCGCTGGCCGCGCTCGCGAAAGTCCGAGGCGCTCGTCACGATCATGGCGTCGATCTGACCGCCGTTAAGCGCGCTCAAATTGTCCTCGATCGATCCCGCCTGCACCATCAGGGAGATGCCGGGAACCAGCCCGGCCTCTTCGAGGAGTTCGCGGGCGTTGAGCGCGCTGCCGGAACCGGGCAATCCAATGCCGACAACCCGCTGGCGAAGGGCGCCAAGCGATGTCGGCGCCGCCGGTTCGTCTCGCACGACGATTTGAACATATTCCGGAAACAGGGGCGCGATCGCGGTGAATCCGCGCCATCGCTCAAACTCGAAATTTCCAAAATACTGGTGGTGCGCGATATCGCTCTGAACCACCGCGAATTGAAACGCGCCGCTCTTCAGCCCCTGGAGATTCTCGCGGCTGCCGGCGGTCTCCACGATAACGGGCGGGCCGCCATCGAGCTGCTCTGCAAGCCGGACGACAAACTCATGGTAGCGGCCGTCAGGGTCGCCCGCGCCGATGCTGGCCGGCGCGGCTTCGCCCTGGGCGACGGCGCCGCCCAGAAGGGCCACGGCGCCAAGCACAGCCGCAAACATTAGATCGCTCCCTTGGCGGTTGTCCAAGCGAGCCGAGCTTATATCACAAGTTCAGGCGCTTGTCGGGCGCGCCGCCGCCGGCCGGCGGCCTTCCTTGATGTCTTCGCCCCAGCGCCGCGTGCCGTCCCAGCTTAAACCAAACAGGTCCAGCGCCCGGCCCACCGACTGGTCGACCATGTCGTCGAGGCTTTTGGGATGGGCGTAAAAGGCCGGCAGCGGCGGCATGATGATCGCGCCCATCTCCGAGAGCTGGGTCATG
Source organism: Oceanicaulis sp. BBD 1991-10 (assembly GCA_001657295.1). GTDB lineage: Bacteria > Pseudomonadota > Alphaproteobacteria > Caulobacterales > Maricaulaceae > Oceanicaulis. Next base: position 39,027 of record LYSW01000010.1, read on the forward strand.
GTCCGCAAATGGCCGAGGTGAAAAGGCGTCTCGCGCACCATCAAAACCAGGCGCCGGCGCTCTTTCAGAACCACGTCGGCGGCGCGGGTCAGCAAGGAGGAGGTCACGCCGGTGGCGATTTCGCTCATGGTCCGCACCGAGCACGGGGCGATCAGCATGCCGCGCGTCTTGAACGAGCCGGAGGAGATCGGCGCCCCCACATCGGGCAGCTTATAGGCGTGGTCGGCTCGGGCGCGCAGCTCGGACGGCTTCATCCCGGTTTCATAGCTCAGCGTCATCTCCGCAGCCTTGGTGGCCACAAGATGGCTTTCAACGCCGATCGCGCTGAGCGCCTCAAGCGCCCTGAGGCCGTAAATGACGCCGGACGCGCCCGAAATGCCGACGATCATCCGTTCTGGGGTATCCGGTAACATGTTTCACCGCCTGGTCTTTTCCCGGACGCAGATTGGGGAATTGGCAAAGCGCCCGTTTCGGTGGTTCAATCTAGGCATAAATCGCAAGGAGGCACGTATGGCTACTGAAGCTCGTATCCGTGAACTGGACGCCCGCCACCACCAGCTGGACGCCCGGATCGAAGAGGCCCTCAAGTCGCCCTCGTCGGACACGCTTCACATCGCCACCCTTAAAAAGCAGAAGCTTAGGCTCAAGGAAGAAATCGAGCGATTGCGAAGACAATAGCCCATATCGGCCCTGACAGCAGGGGCGGCTGCGTGGTGCGGCCGCCCTTTTTTTGTCACACCAACTGCGGCGATCGGTCCGGACGGCGTTTACAGACCGCCCGGCGATGGCTTTGATCGCACCGGTCTTGAGAACGGAGGAGTCCCATGCCCGCCTCTGATCGCGTCGCCATCGTCACCGGCGCCGCCAACGGCATCGGCGCCGCCTGCGCCCGCCGCTTCGTGGACGAAGGCCTGCGCGTGGTCATCGCCGATATTGATGAGGACGCCGGCGAAGCGCTGGCCAAAGATCTCGACGCCGGCAAGGAGCGGGTGATCTTCGTGCACTGCGATGTCGCAGACAAGCTGTCGGTCAATAATCTCATGGCGGAGACCCGCTCGGCTTTCGACCGTGTCGACGTGCTGGTCAACAACGCCGCGATGGTGTGCGGCGGCGACATCCTTGAGCTTTCGGTCGACGATTTCGACAAGGTGATGGGGGTGAATCTGCGCGGCGCCTTTCTGGTCGCCCGGGCCGTCGCCAAGCAGATGGTCGAGCAGATCGAAGACGAGCAAACCCGCGCCGAGGACTGCCGCAAGCGCTACGCCATTGTGAATATGAGCTCGGTCAACGCGGTCGTCGCGATCCCCGACCAGCTCGCCTATGTGGCCAGCAAGGGCGCGCTGAATCAGATGACCAAAGCCATGGCCCTTTCGCTCGCGCCCTGGGGCGTGCGCGTGAACGCGGTCGGACCAGGCTCGATCAACACGGAGATCCTCAAGGCCGTCGCCGACGACAAGCAGGCGATGAACCGGATCAAATCGCGCACGCCGCTCTTGCGCCTGGGCGATCCGGATGAAATCGCCGGCGTGACCTGGTTCCTCGCCTCAAAGGACGCCAGCTATGTCACGGGCGAATGCGTCTATGCCGACGGCGGCCGCCTGGCGCTGAACTATGTCGTGCGGCCTGAGGATTACGAGGATTAACGCCGGCCGCGGCGCCGATCCCCGCCCATCACGTCTTCATCGTCCAGAATGAAGAGGCGCGGATCGAGGCGGTCGTTGAGCCGGGCCTCGGACAGGCGCACCTCCGTCAGGCCGCCCGTGGGATCCACGACATACCAGCCTTCCAGCGCCATGGTTTCAGCCGCCGCCTCAGGCTCTGCGTCATTGAAGATCAGCGTCAGCCGGCCGTCCGTCTCGCCCTCCGGGTCCACGAGGGTGACATAAAGCCGTCCGTCGGCGCGATTGATCTGGTCCACCGCGCCTGATCCGGCCAGGGCTTCTGCGCCGAGCATGAAGCGCAGCGGCGTCGCCCGGATCGGAATGCGATCAATCGTCTCCAGCTGGAAATCCGCGAGCGCCACCGTGGCGCCGTCGGCGACCATCAAGATCGGACTGGGATCGTCATAGTCGAAGCGGACGCGGCCGGGCCGGTCCAGAGCCAGATCACCACGGGTTTCCGTTCCGTCCGGCGAAAACTGCAGAAAGCGCGCCTGCAGCGTATCCAGCGCGGCGAACCAGGCGTCCGCCCGCGCGATGGCCGCAGCCCGCTCGGCCTGAGCGGCGGCGATCAGGGCGGCCCGGTCGGGCAGCGCAACAGGGTCGTCATCCAGCGCCGGCGCGGCCTCTTGCGGCACGGGTTCCGCCTCCTCAGGCGGCGGCGATTGCGGCGCCTCCTGATCGGGTGCGGCGTCATGCGACTCCGCCGCCGCTTCCCGCCCGCCGCCGGCGTGTGAAAGCGCGCCGTCAGACGCCGGCGCCGCGACGGGGGCCGCCGGCGCCGGGGCGTCCTGGACGACAGCGTCCGCCGCCTGGATCAGGTCGTCATAGGTCGGCGTCTGGCCGTTGAGCGCAACGGGCAGCACCGCGGTGAGGAGGAGGTGGGCGGTAAATATCATGGGATTAGCTCTAGCGCCCGATTGGGGCGCGAGAAAGGCTCATCCGTTCATCTTCGATGCAGAATGCAGCTTGCGCCCTCTGTGCAGCGCAGCATCAGCACTCTATGTTGAGTGAACACTGTTCACCCCCCGCCGAGATGAGCCCGATCCATGAGCTTCGCCGACTTTCTCGCCACCCTCGACCGAAGCGGCGACGCGCTCGTCGCCGAGATTCCGGACAGCTGGACCCAGGGGCGCACCACCTATGGCGGGATCAGCGCCACATTGTGTTTGATCGCCGCCCGGGAGGCGCTGCCGGAGGACCGGCCGCTGCGCAGCGCGCTGGTCAGCTTTGTCGGCCCGTCCGCCGGGCAGGTCTGCGTCAAAACCGACGTGTTGAGGTCCGGCCGCACCGCCAGCGCAGTGCGCGCGGCGTTGACCAGCGACGCCGGTCAAGGTCTGGAGACCAGCTTCACTTTCGGCGCCGGCCGCGACAGCGTCTTGTCATTGCCCGGTCTCGGACTGCCGGACGGCGTCACCGCGCCGCCCAAAGGCGCCGCGGGCGGCCCCTTCCCGCCCGGCGCGCCCAGCTTCACGCAGAATTTCGAGCTCTTCCTGGCCGCCGGCGCGCTGCCGTTCTCAGGACAGGCGGGCCATGAGCCCATGCGCTTTTGGACCCGGCATCGCGACCCCGCCGCCTGGTTCGGACTCGATGCGCTCTTCTGCCTGGCCGACGCCCTGCCGCCGGCGATCACGACGCATTTGACGGAATTTGCGCCATTGTCCTCCATGACCTGGATGATCGATCTGCTGAGCGAGGACGTCTCGACCGAGGAGGGCTGGTATTTGCTGGAAACCACGCCCGACCACGCCGCCGACGGCTATTCCGCCCAGACCATGACGATCTGGTCGACGGACGGGCGCTGCCTGATCAAGGGACGGCAAATGGTCACGGTGTTCGCATAAGGCCGATTGCGGCCTAGTCTTCTGTGCCATGGAACGCCGCCGCGTATACGAGACCTGGCCCGCCGATCCAGGCGCGCCGCCGCTGCGCGGCGGCGAGCGGCTGTATCTGGATGCCGAGATCCGGCCCAATCGCTCTCTGCCCAATCCGGGATTCTACGCCCTAATGGCGGCGATCGCCGTGATCAGTTTTTCCGCCGGGATCGCCTTCATGCTGCTCGGCGCCTGGCCGGTGCTGGGGTTTTTCGGACTGGACGTGCTGCTGGTGTGGCTGGCCTTCAAGCTGTCCTACCGGGACGGGCGGCGGCGCGAGACCATTCAGATCACGGCTGAGGAGATCCGCGTGTCCCGGCAAAGCCCGTTCGGGCATCAGACCGCCTTTCGCCTGCCCGCCGCCTGGACCCGGGTTGAGATCGCCGGAGAAGGCGAACCGGACGTCCAGGCCCGGCTCCACGCCAGCGGCAAGACGTTGATCATCGGATCGCTCTTGTCCCCGCGGGAGCGGGAATCCCTGGCGGAGGCCGTCCGCGAGGCGCTTGAAAATGCGCGCCGCGGCGTCATCGCCGGCCGGCCGCAAGAAGCGGGTGGCGCCTCGGGCTAGGCCGCGCCAGTGTGAGGCCATGACCTATGCAAAGACATACGACGCACCCGAATCGAGCCCGCAGGGCTCGCAAGGCGAACAGCCGCCCGCAGCGAAGGTGAGCGCCGCTCACCGACAGCGCGGACCCGACCGAGCGGACGCGAGGCAGGACTTGATAACAGAAGACATGCACGCCGACCTCGCCGCCTCCCGCGATTATGACCGCATGACGGCGGCGCTGGCCTATCTGTCCGAAAACTGGCGCGACCAGCCCGACCTCGCCGCCGCCGCCGGCGCCGCCGGTCTGTCGCCGCATCACTTCCAGCGCGTCTTCACCCGCTGGACCGGGGCGAGCCCGAAACGCATGGTGCAGGCGCTCACCCACGCCAGCGCGCGCAATCTGCTGATCGACGGCGCCAGCGTCCTGGACGCCGCATTGGAGAGCGGCCTGTCCGGTCCCTCGCGCCTGCATGACGTCTTCATCGCGGAGGAGGCCGTGACTCCGGGCCAGGCCAAGGCCGGCGGTGAAGGATTGGTCTTCAAGGCCGGTGCGGCGCCGACGCCCTTTGGGACCGGCGTCTTCCTGATCGCGCCGCGCGGCCTGTCCGCGCTGGCTTTCGCCGATCCGGGCGAAGAAGACGCGGCGCTGAAAGATCTGACCGACCGCTTCCCGGAAGCGAAGATCGAAACCGATCACGCCGCCGCGGCCGACTGGGCGGCCCGGGTGTTCGAGGCCCGGCCGGGCGAAACATCATTGCCGGTCGCGCTTTACGGCACGCCCTGGCGGCGCCAGGTCTGGCGCGCCTTGCTGCGCATTCCGCCCGGCCGAACGGTCAGCTATCGCGACATCGCCGTGGAGGTCTGCAGCGCCAAGGCCAGCCGCGCGGTCGGAGCCGCCGTCGGCGCCAACCCGATCAGCTGGCTGATCCCGTGTCACCGCGTGCTGGCCAGCGACGGGCGCTTGACCGGTTATCACTGGGGTGTGCCGCGCAAGCGCGCCATGCTCGCCTATGAGGCCGCGAGGGGTTAAACACCTCTCACCATGATCGAGACGAACGCCCTGATCCTGGCCGGCCTGATCGTCGGCTTCATCCTGGTCTGTCTGGTGCGCTGGACGCTGGCCGTGCGCAGCCTGAACCAAGAGGCGGAGGCCGAGTACCGGACCCGCCAGGCGGAAAAGCCGGCGACCATCCTCAACGTCACCCAGGACGAGTTCCGGTCTCTTTACGTGACCAGCTTTCAGCCGCGCTGGATGCTCTACGCCGCCGCGGGGGCCGGCGCCGCGCTTCTGGCCAGCCCGCCCTCCATGGTGCTGGTGCCCTGGGCCTATGACTGGATCTGGCGACTGTCCGGCGCGCCGGAATGGGGCGGCCGCACGGGCTATGTCTATATGTTCTCGCTGTTTTTCTCGATGACTCTGATCTGGGCGCTGGTGGCGGCGATCTTTGCGCGCGCCTTCCACAGGCGAACGCCGGAGCCCTTCACCCACGCGCTCGCCCGCGCCCGCGGCGAGCCCATTCCCGAAGACACCGGTTGGCGCCGGCGGCCCAAATGGGCCCGGCGCGTGCGACCCGATCCTTGATCGGATCAGACAGCCGGCTAGACCCGATCGCCCGACGAAGGAGCCGATATGGACTATCTTCACGCCATGGTTCGCATCAGCGATGTCGACGCTTCGCTGCGGTTTTTCTGTGAGGGCCTGGGCCTGAAGGAGGTCCGCCGACGCGACAGCGAGCAGGGCCGTTTCACGCTGATCTTCCTGGCGAGCCCCGATGATCTCGCGCGCGCCGGCGTATCTGCGGGATTTGAGGGCCCGCTGCCCGCCGGCCTCGCGATGATCGAGCTGACCCATAATTGGGACCCGGAAGACTATTCCGGCGGGCGCAATTTCGGCCATCTCGCCTGGCGCGTGGCCGACATCTACGCCCTGTGCGCGCGTCTGGACGGCATGGGCTTTGTCATTCACCGCCCGCCGCGCGACGGCCGCATGGCTTTCGTGAAATCGCCGGACGGCATCTCCATCGAGCTGCTGCAGCGCGGCGAGCCCCTGCCCCCGGCCGAGCCTTGGGCGAGCATGGAGAATAGCGGCAGCTGGTAGCAAGAGGCCGTGCACTTTTTCTTGTCCCTCTGACCGTCGGCCGGCCGGATCTTCGCTCTCAACGCGGCGCGCGCGCCGTCGCTGCGGACGGACGCCCGCCCCGGCGTCGGCAAGGGACCCCCTTGTGTGTCCTGACAGAGTTGAAGCGCCGCAGCCTCGGCCCCCCAAACGTCATCGCGAACCGGCGTCAGGGCCCAATTGCGCCTGCGGCCGTGCTGGGTCCTGACCGGCCTTGATGTCGATCAGGACAGGCGTCTGGAGGGCGGCGAGGCTGAAGGCGTCGCGGGAATGGCGGTCTTGGGCGGCCGGCGCCGGACTATGGGAGCGACGGCGCGCCCGACGGCGCGGAGGCGCGGAAGGCCCCGCACGAGCCTAGAACAAATTTAGAACATCATTGACTCGCTGTGATTGTTCTGCTTATGTTCCTATCCACGGAACAGGAGCGGATTATGACCTCACGGCAGAACGCCCAGGGCTATACGCGCAACGCCGGCAAGCGCTGGCGGCGGGAGGATTTGGCGCTGTTGCGCGCGCTGGCGCGCAAGGGCGCGCCGCTGCGGCTGATCGGATTGAAGCTGGGTCGGCCGGACGCCGCGATCCGGGCCAAGGCCAGCGAGCTGGGCCTGTCGGTCAGCGCCGCCGAACCGGTGATCGCCCCGCCGCCCAAGCGCACCCTGTCGCGCCGTCCCGCGCCGCTTCAACACGCCGAGCGGCCGGTCGATCTTGATCTGCGTCAGATGGATTTATTCGCCGCCGCCTAAGCCAGACGGCCCAGCAGCAATTCAGCGGCCGCCGCGCCGAACCAGGCGAGCACGGGAATGAAGCCGTAAAGCGCCAGGCGGCGGCTCACCGGCGCGGAGATCGGCCAGACGGGCCGTTTCTCCAGCCAGGCTTCATAGGCGGCGAGCTCGCTTATCGGCGTTCCCGGCGCGGCTTGCCCGGCCGCCAGCATGTCTCCGGCCGCGGCGATCTGCTCGCGAATATCGGCCAGGCGGGCGTCGCGCGCCCTGGAGACCCGCTGAACCACCGGCCCCACCGTGGACGCGAAGGCGTAGGCGCCCGCCAGCAGCGACAGAACCAAAGCGCTGATCGACACGGCCACCGGCGCCGCGAACACGAAAAACAACAGGATGATCGCCGCCATCACCAGCCAGGACAACGCGCTGCGCAGCGCCAGCCGGCCATAGACTTCAAGCCGGTCGAGCCGCGCTAAATCCACCACCAGATGGTCGCGCACCAAAGCCGCCATGTCCTGGTCGTCATGGCGCAGCTGCACCCCGGCCCGGGCGGCCAGGCCGAACAGCACCGGCTGGGTGATCAAAAACCAGGCACCGGTCGACCGCAGAAAGGTCTCCAGGTCCAGACCCGAAGACATCAAAAGCCAGTAAACGAAGACCAGACCGCCGGCGGCGCCGAGCGCGAAGGCGATCACGGCGCCGGTCACCCGCCGGCGCGGCGGTCCGATCGTCATGACCTCCGCCAGCGCGCGCCCGTCTTCATCAAGCGTCTCGCGCAGGTCCGCCAGCGAGGCGCGCCATTGGGCGTGGCTGCGCGCCGGGATCGAAATAGCCGCCGCGAAGACGAGCGACAGCACGAAGGCCGCCCAGGCCCCGGGATTGACCGCCACCTGATCGCCGCGGGTCTCAAGCAGATCCTGACCGGTCTGCAGGCTGATCGCGACATAGGCGCCGTAAAGCAGCGCCACGATGATCACGCCGTTGAGCACCGGTCCGAAGGGTGAAGGCCGGTGCAGCCGGACCTCCAGCAGCGGCGCATGCGCGGCCGCGACGGCGCCTGACCGCGGCGCGCTCATCCGATCACGTCCTGCATGGTGTAATATCCGGCGGGCTTACCTTTGAGCCACAACGCCGCCTCCACGGCGCCGCGCGCGAAGATCACCCGGTCAAAGGCTCGATGACCGACGGAGATTTCTTCGGCGTCGGCCAGAAAACGCGCCGCGTGCTCGCCCACCACGCCGCCGCCGCGCACGGCGGTGAAGCCGATCGCCCCGATCGGCCGGCGCTCCGAGGTGCGCGGCCGCTCATAAAGCGCCAGGCGGTCGAAATCGCCGCCGCGCGCCGCCGCCGCCGCCCGGCCCAGCGTCAGGGCGGTGCCGGACGGCGCATCGACCTTGTGCTTGTGATGGGTCTCGCCGATCTCCAGATCGAATAGCTCGGCCGGCAGCCGCGCCGCGGCCTCCGCGATCAAGCGCTCGACCACCGCGACCCCCAGGGAGAAATTGCTCGCCTGCAGCAGGGCGAATTTCGCCGAGGCCGCGTTCAGCGCGGCCTGCTGCGCGCCGTCAAACCCCGTCACGCCGGTCGCCAGCGCGGGCCCGCCGGTCTCGGCGAGACGCGCGGCGATCGCGATCGTGACATGGGGTGCGGACGCGTCAATCACGACGGCTGCATCCTTGGCCGCATCCTCCAGCGCCACGCAGGCGGTGAGGCCCAGATAGCCGGCGCCGGCCATATCGCCGATATCGGCGTCCAGATAGGCCGAGTCGGAGCTGACCATGCCGCCGACCAGTTCGGTGTCGCCCCGGCGAATCAGCTCCGCCGCGATCGCCCGGCCCAATCGCCCGGACACGCCCGTCACGCAGGCTTTCAGTTTCTTATCCGCCATACCCGCCTCACGTCCTGACCCGGTAGTCAATACGCCGCAATCAGGGTGAACAAGAGATAAAGGCGCTAAGCCCCCGGCCGCGCTCCGCCGTCCTCCTCGCCGTTGAGGTCGTCCCAGAAGCGTTTGACCTTGCCTAAAAAGCCGTCGCTTTCGGGGTTGCAGCCATCGCCGGAGATTTCGCAGAACTCCTGGAGGATCTCCTTCTGACGCTCGGTCAAGCGGCGGGGCGTTTCAACGAAAAGCTCGACAAACATCTCCCCGCGCGCGCCGCCGGAATTGAGCTTGACCATGCCTTTCTGGCGCAGGCGCATGCGTTCGCCGGTCTGGGCGCCCTCGGGCACCTTGATGGAGACTTTGCCGCCGTCGATGGTCGGCGCCTCGATCGTGCCGCCCAGCGCCGCGGTGGTCATGGGCACCGGCGCGCGGCAGTAGAGATTGGGTCCGTCGCGCTCGAAGATTTCATGGCCGCGCACGGAGATGAAGATGTAGAGATCGCCGCGCGGGCCGCCGCGGGCGCCCGCCTCGCCTTCTCCGGCCAGGCGGATGCGCATGCCGTCCTCCACGCCCGGCGGGATCTGCACGCGCAGTTCGCGCCGCTCGCGCACCGTGCCGACGCCGTCGCACTTGGTGCAGGGCGTCTCCACATAGGAGCCGCGCCCGCCGCATGTGGGGCAGGTCTGCTCCATGGTGAAAAAGCCCTGGGTGCGGCGGATGCGGCCGCTCCCGCCGCAGGTCTCGCACGTGGTCACGCCGGTGCCCGGCTCCGCCCCGTCGCCATCGCAGCGATCGCAGGTGATTGTGGTCGGCACATGAATGGTCGCGTCCTTGCCGTGGAAGGCTTCTTCCAGGGTGATGTCCATATCATAGCGAAGATCCGAGCCGCGCGCGGGACCGGACCGCCGCCCGCCGCCGCGCCGGCCGCCGCCCATGCCGAAGGCGTCGCCGAAGACCTGTTCGAAAATATCCGCGAAATCCGCCGCCGAGGCGCCGCCGCGCCCGAACGGACCGGCGCCGCCCCCGCCGTTCTGAAAGGCCGCGTGGCCCATGCGGTCGTAAGCGGCGCGCTTTTGGTCGTCGGACAGGATGGAATAGGCCTCGCCGACTTCCTTGAACTTGGCTTCCGCCTCGGCGTCGTCGGGATTCTGGTCGGGATGATATTTCATCGCAAGCTTGCGATAGGCGGATTTGATCGCCTTGGCGTCCGCGCCGTTCTCGACGCCCAATACCTCGTAATAATCGCGCTTGCTCATTGAGTGCATCCGCATTCGCGCGCCGAAATCGGCGAAGTCATCAAAAAATCAAACGGCCCCGCCCCGGGCTCGGGACGGGGCCGCAGCGTGCTTGGACAAGCGTCACGCCGATCAGGCGCTCTTCTTCTCGTCGCTGTCCTTATCGTCCTTCACCTCGGTGAATTCCGCGTCGACAACGCCTTCATCCTCCGGCTTCGCTTCGCCGTCCGCGTCCGCCGCGCCGCCTTCGGCCTGCTGGGCGGCGTACATGGCCTCTCCCAGCTTCATGGCGGCCTGGACCAAGGCCTGAGTCTTTTGCTGGATGGCTTCAAGATCCTCGCCATCCTTGACCGCCTCCAGCTCGGTGATGGCGGCCTCGATCGCTTCCTTTTCAGGCGCGCCGACCTTGTCGCCATGCTCGTCGAGCTGGGTCTTGGTCTGATGAATCATGGCCTCCGCGCCATTGCGGGCGTCGACCAGCTCGCGGCGTTTCTTGTCGGCTTCGGCGTTCGCCTCGGCGTCCTTGACCATATTGTCGATCTCGTCGTCGGACAGGCCGCCGGAGGCCTGGATGCGGATCGCATGCTCCTTACCGGTCGCCTGGTCCTTGGCCGAGACGTTGACGATGCCGTTGGCGTCGATGTCGAAGGTGACTTCGATCTGCGGCACGCCGCGCGGCGCCGGGGGAATGCCGACCAGATCGAACTGGCCCAGAAGCTTGTTGTCGGCCGCCATCTCACGCTCGCCCTGGAAGACCCGGATGGTCACGGCGGACTGATTGTCGTCGGCGGTGGAGAAGGTCTGGGACTTCTTGGTCGGGATGGTGGTGTTGCGGTCGATCAGCCGGGTGAACACGCCGCCCAGGGTTTCAATGCCCAGCGAGAGCGGTGTGACGTCCAGCAGCAGCACGTCTTTGACGTCGCCCTGCAGCACGCCGGCCTGAATGGCCGCGCCCATGGCGACGACTTCATCCGGGTTCACGCCCTTGTGGGGATCCTTGCCGAAGAAGGTCTTCACCGCCTCCTGCACCTTGGGCATGCGGGTCATGCCGCCGACCAGCACGACATCGTCGATGTCGGACGGGGACACGCCGGCGTCTTTGATCGCAGCCTTGCACGGCTCGATCGTGCGCTTGACCAAATCTTCGACCAGGCTTTCCAGCTTGGCGCGGGTCAGCTTCAGATTCAGGTGTTTGGGGCCCGAGGCGTCGGCGGTGATATAGGGCAGGTTCACATCATAGGCGGAGGCGGAGGAGAGCTCTTTCTTGGCCTTTTCCGCTTCTTCCTTCAGACGCTGCAGCGCGAGCTTGTCGGAGCGCAGGTCAATGCCCTGATCCTTTTTGAACTCGTCGGCGAGATACTCGACGATGCGCAGGTCGAAATCTTCACCGCCCAGGAAGGTGTCGCCATTGGTGGCTTTCACCTCAAAGACGCCGTCGCCGATCTCCAGCACGGAGACGTCGAAGGTGCCGCCGCCCAGGTCGTAAACCACGATGGTGCGATTATCGCCCTTGTCCAAGCCGTAGGCGAGCGCGGCCGCGGTCGGCTCGTTGATGATGCGCAGCACTTCCAGCCCGGCGATCTTGCCGGCGTCTTTGGTGGCCTGGCGCTGGGCGTCGTTGAAATAGGCCGGCACGGTGATCACGGCCTTGTCGACGGTCTCGCCCAGATAAGTCTCGGCGGTCTCCTTCATCTTCTGCAGGATGAAGGCGGAGATTTCAGAAGGGGCGTATTTCTTGTCCCGGCCCTGGACCCAGGCGTCGCCATTGGAGCCCTCGACGATGGCGTAGGGCACCATGTCCTTGTCTTTTTTCACCGTCGGGTCGGACATGGTCCGGCCGATCAGGCGCTTGATCGCAAAGAAGGTGTGATCCGGATTGGTGACCGCCTGGCGCTTGGCCGGCTGGCCGATCAGGCGCTCGCCATCTTCGGTGAAGGCGACCACGGACGGCGTGGTGCGCATGCCTTCTGCGTTTTCGATCACCTTGGCCTGATCGCCGTCCATCACGGCGACGCAGGAATTGGTGGTGCCCAAATCGATGCCGATTACCTTGCCCATCGGTATTTACTCTCCTTCTTGCGGCGACGCGGCGGAGCGCTGTCAGGACCCGTAGCGTCCTGAAGGGTCCGGGCCGCATCCCGGTTTGGTCTCTACTGTTCAATCGCGCCGGACAGGACCGGCCCTTAATGCTTCAAACTTCACACAGACGTGAAGTCTGCGCGGGTCATGCGGCGATTTAGGGAGGCGAGCGGGTTGGTGCAAGTGGGCTTAGCGATTCAGTTGCGCTTCGCGCACACGCCGAACACCCGCCAACAACAGCCCTCCCAGGAAAAGAGGCGCGGTGATGATGACGGTGTCCAGCGCCCACGGCTCGGGAATGAACAGCAGATCGCGCGCCCAGCCGTCCTCGATTCCGGTGAGCTGCCTGGCCCAGGTCTGAAAGATGCAGTCGCCGCCATTCAGCAGCAGGCCCAGGCTGATCACCGCCGGCATTCCGAAGAATAGCGGCAGGCCGGACCGCCAGCGCCCGGTCAGCCCGTAAACCCATAAGCCGGTCAGGCAGCCCCAGGCGGCCAGATAAATCAGGGTGTGCCCCAGCTGAAGCAGGAAGAGCCACATCACGCGCGCCTTACCGCATCGCCTCGGCCTTGGGATAAGGCGCAAAGTCTTCCAGCGACACCGAAGCGTCATCGTCCTGGACCCGCCGCACATGCGTGCGGTTCAGGGCGCGCGGTTCAGGCGCGCCGGCGGAGCGGGCGATGGTCTCCACCTCGTCGAAGAGGGCGCTCGCAGAGGCGGACGCCTTCTTCGCCTTGCGCCTGGGCGCCGGCGCGCGCTGCAGCGATTTCTTGTGGTTGCGGTCCTTCACGCCGTGCCGGACCAGGATGTCGCAGACCAAGAATAGGCGTTCGCGCACCGTCAGGCCGACATGACCCATCAGCGGCATGGCCGCCGCGCCGGCGCCGCCATCGCCGGAATCGATCATGATGACGTCCGGCGCCATGGCGCACCCCTCCCGCCCCGATTAGTCTTGGCTCAAACCCTAACCTGCGGACGGGCCGGGCTTAACCGCCATCGCGCCCCTCGCCCCAAGATGTGATCCTTCCGTGACCGCCAAGCCTCGCTTTGTTCAACCGGACGGCTTCAAGCTTTTGCCCGGCTATTTCAGCCCGGATCAGCAGCGCGCGCTGGCGCGCACGGTTCTGGCCGCGCTGGACGCCGCCCCGCTTTATCGCCCCTGCATGCCGCGCACGGGCGCGCCGCTCTCGGTGCAGATGAGCAATTTCGGGCCGCTCGGCTGGATCAGCGACCGTGAGGGTTACCGCTATCAGACGATGCATCCGGACACCGGCGCGCCCTGGCCGCCCCTGCCGCAGGCCCTGCGCGACCTGTGGGCCGGCGTCGGCGACTGGCCGGATGCGCCGGAGGCCTGCCTGATCAACTGGTATGACGCCGGCGCGCGGCTGGGGCTGCATGTGGACGCCGATGAGGACGCGAAATTCGCCCCTGTGGTGTCCGTCTCGCTGGGCGACAGGGCGCGCTTCCGCCTGGGCGGCGCCGACCGCAAGGCGGCGACCGCCTCCTTCATCCTGTCGTCCGGCGACGTGGTGGTGCTGGGCGGGCCGAGCCGGCGCTGCTTTCACGGCGTCGACCGGATTTATCCGGGCACGTCGAGCTTATTGCCGGAACGCTGGCGGCCGGGCCGTATCAATCTCACCCTCCGGCGCGTTCATCGAAGCGGATGATGCGCCGTTCAGCCTCAATTCAGACGCGAATGGGTGAAATGGTGATCCTGAAGCGCTTGGCAGGTCAGGCGCAGGACTTAAGGAGGACTGACATGGTTCGTAAATGGGCTCTTCTGGCTGTCGCGCCTCTGGCGCTGGCGGCCTGTGCGACCAATCAAGGCGTGCAAGGCGCCGCGGTCGGCGCCGGTCTCGGCGCGGTGGCCGGCGCGGTGATCGGCAACAATGTCGGCGACGGCGATGCGGAGACCGGCGCCCTGATCGGCGCGGTGGTCGGCGGAGCGGCCGGCGCCTATGCCGGCTGTCAGCGCTCGGGCGGCTGCGGCTGGAACCAGAATAATCAGAACCATTCCGAGCTGTATTATGACCGCCATACGGGCCGCTACTGGTATGAGGATTACCGCGACGGCTCGACCTGGTGGCAAAACGGCGAACCGCGCACTGCGCCGCGGCGCTAAGAGGTCCGGCCTCCGGTCCGAGGCCCGCGACTGAAACAGGAAAGGGCGGCTCCAACGGGGCCGCCCTTTGGCTTGAGGCTGCGTGTCAAAGGCTAAGCGCTCACATCGACCCCGTCGCCGGGCTTGGCGTCGCCGTCTGAGGCGGGCTTGGGTGCGGCGCCGCCGGCGGGTCCGGCGGAGACCACGACCATCGCCGCGCGCAGCGGATGACATAGCCGGGCTGCATCACGTGAGCGATCGCGCCCTTGGCTTGCTCGGCCGGCACCTGGGCGGCGGCCTGGTGCAGATTGGGGTCGAGCGGTTCGCCGGGGGCGGGATCGATCTTCTTCACCCCATGGCGCTCCAGCGAGGACAGCAACCGTTTTTCGGTCAGCTCCACGCCTTCCAGGACCGCCGCCAAGGTCGGCTCGGCGGTCTTGCGCGCCTCGGCGTCGACGCTTTCCAGCGCCCTGGAGAAATTATCCGCCACATCCAGCATGTCGCGCGCAAATCCGGCGATCGCGTAGCTGCGCGCGTCCTTGACGTCTCGCGCGGCGCGCTTGCGGGTATTCTCCACTTCCGCCAGGGCGCGCAGCAACTGGTCCTTGGTCCTGGCCAGCTGCTCTTCCACACTCGGTTCGGCCGCTTCGGTCTCGGCGGCCTCAGCGGCGGCTTCCGCCTCAGGCGTTTCGGCGTCGTCGGCGGGCGGGGTGTTTTCAGGTGTCTCGCTCATGGGCGCTTAGATCAAATCGGAAAGGCCAAAGGTCAAGGGGTCAGCGCGGTCCGGCGATCAGGCGGCCCACCACTTGGGCGGTGTAATCGACCAGCGGAATGACCCGCGCATAGTTTAAACGCGTCGGCCCGATGACGCCGATCGCGCCGATGATGCGGTTGTCCCGGTCATGGTAGGGCGCGACGATCACGCTGGACCCGGACAGGGAGAAGAGCGGGTTCTCCGAACCGATGAACAGCTTCACGCCCTGGCCCGCCCGCGCCTCGTCGAGCAGCGCCAGCAAACCCTCCTGGCGTTCGATATCATCGAATAACAGGCGGATGCGTTCCAGGTCCTCGGCGGCCTCCACCGTCTCCAGCAGGCGCGCCTGACCGCGCACGATCAAAGAGCGGCTGTCCGGCCCGGACCAATCCGCCAGACCCTGCTCCACCAGGCTCGCCGCGGCGGCGTCGAGCTGGGCGCGCCGTTCGGCGATCTCTGTGCGGATCTCGGTGAGCGCTTCGCCCAGCGTGCGCCCGCGCAGGCGCGCGGAAAGATAATTGCCCGCTTCCGTCAGCGCCGCCGGCGGAAGGCCTGACGGCGCCTTCATCAATCGATTCTCGACCCCGCCGTCTTCGCTGACCAGCACGGCGAGCACCTCGGTGGGCGACAGGCTGACG
>LYSW01000011.1:0-57311 GCA_001657295.1 Oceanicaulis sp. BBD 1991-10
GGCGATTTCGGCCGGCAGAGCTTCAGCGCCCTCCTCGGCTTCCGCTTGCTGCGCTTCGATGCGTTCTCGGTCGCGATCATCGGCGACAGCCTGATACTGGCGCATCAGGCCGCCGGTGCCCGCCGGGATGAGGCGGCCGACGATGACATTCTCTTTCAGGCCCTCCAGCGTATCCACCTTGCCCTGAACAGCGGCTTCGGTGAGCACGCGGGTGGTTTCCTGGAAGGAGGCCGCGGAGATGAAGGAGCGGGTCTGCAGGCTCGCCTTGGTGATGCCCAGGAGCACCGGCTCGCCTTCGGCAGGCTTCTTCTTCTCAGCTTCCAGACGCTCATTGGTCTCCAAGAACTCGATCTTGTCGACGTGCTCGCCGGCCAGATAGCCGCTGTCGCCCGCCTTGAGAATCTCGATCTTCTGCAGCATCTGGCGGACGATCACTTCAATATGCTTGTCGTTGATCGGCACGCCCTGGAGCCGGTAGACCTCCTGGATCTCGTTGATCAGGTAGTCCGCCAGCGCCTCGACGCCCAGAATACGCAAGATGTCGTGCGGCGCGGGATTGCCGTCCAGCAGGTATTCGCCCCGCTGGATGATGTCGCCTTCCTGGACCGTGAGATGCTTGCCCTTGGGCACCAGGTATTCGACCGTTTCAGCATCCTCGCCTTCCGGCACGATGGCGATGCGGCGCTTATTCTTATAGTCGCGGCCGAATTCCACACGACCGGTGATCTCGGCGATCACGGCATGGTCCTTCGGACGGCGCGCTTCAAAGAGTTCGGCCACACGCGGCAGACCGCCGGTGATGTCCCGGGTCTTCGCGCCTTCGGTCGGGATACGGGCCAGCACATCGCCCGGATGGACTTCATCACCGTCCGCCATGGACAGGATGGCGCCCACCGAGAGCATGTAATTGGCCGTCGAGCCGTTGGACAGCTTCACCGGATCGCCGTTTTCATCAACCACGACCACGGCGGGCTGAAGCGCGTTGGCTTTCGCGCCGGTGCCGCGCCAGTCGACGACGACTTTCGAGGCGATGCCGGTGGCTTCGTCGGTTTCTTCACGCACCGACACGCCTTCGACCAGGTCGATCAGCTTCACCTTGCCGCCCACTTCCGTGACGATCGGCATGGTGTAGGGATCCCACTCGGCCAGACGGGCGCCGCGCTCGACCTTGTCGCCGGCGTCGACGCGCAGCTTGGCGCCGTAAGGCAGCTTGTAGCTTTCCAGCTCCTTGCCGTCCTTATCCGCCACCGCGACCTGCATATTGCGGCTCATCACGATGAAGCTGCCGTCCGCCGTTTTCACGGTTGAGCGATCGGTGAAGGCGATCTCGCCCTCATGGGTGGTTTCGATGAAGGACTGCTCGGAAACCTGCGCCGTGCCGCCGATGTGGAAGGTCCGCATGGTCAGCTGGGTGCCCGGCTCGCCGATGGACTGGGCCGCGATCACGCCGATCGCCTCGCCCATATTCACCTTCGTGCCGCGCGCGAGGTCGCGTCCATAGCAGGTGGCGCACACGCCCACGCGGGTTTCACAGGTCAGCGGGGAGCGCGTCTTCACGCTCGCCACGCCAGCCGCTTCGATCTCCGCGCACAGCTCTTCATCCAGGTAAGCATCCACAGGCGCGATGATCTCGCCGGTGTTCGGATCCTTGACTTCCTCCGCCGTGGTGCGGCCGAGAATGCGCGCACCCAGCGAAACGACGACTTCACCGCCGTCCACGACCGCGGACAGATTAATGCCCTGGCTGGTGCCGCAATCCTGCTCATTGATGATGCAATCCTGCGCCACGTCGACCAGGCGGCGGGTCAGATAGCCCGAGTTCGCCGTCTTCAACGCCGTGTCCGCCAGGCCCTTCCGGGCGCCGTGGGTGGAGTTGAAGTATTCAAGGACGGTCAGGCCTTCCTTGAAGTTGGAGATGATCGGCGTCTCGATGATCGAGCCGTCCGGACGGGCCATCAGGCCGCGCATGCCGGCGAGCTGCTTCATCTGGTTCTTCGAACCCCGGGCGCCGGAGTGGGCCATCATGAAGACCGAGTTCACCTCGCCGGGCCGGCCGTCTTCGCCCGGCAGCGGCTGGGAGATCTCGTCCATCATGGCGTCGGCGACCTTGTCCGTGCACTTCGCCCAGGCGTCGACCACCTTGTTGTATTTCTCACCCTTGGTGATCAGGCCGTCGACATATTGCTGCTCATAGTCGGCCACGAGCGCGCGGGTTTCGCCCACGAGATCGGCCTTGGCCGCCGGGATCAGCATATCGTCCTTGCCGAACGAGATGCCGGCGCGGGCCGCCTCTTTAAAGCCGAGCGCCATGATGCGGTCGCAGAACACCACCGTCGCCTTCTGGCCGGTGTGGCGGTAGACCTCGTCGATCATGCCGCCGATGGCCTTCTTGGTCAGAAGATCGTCCAAGAGGTGCGGGCCCAGCACCGGGTGCTTGGGCATGTGCTCAAGGATTTTCATCCGGCCCGGCGTCGTGTCGATGACTTCGACCACGGTTTCACCGTCGGCGTTCACCGTTTCATAGCGCGCCTTGATCTTGGAGTGCAGCGAGATCACGCCGGCGTCCAACGCGGCTTCAAGCTCGCTCATGGTCGCGAACGCCATGCCCTCGCCCGGCTCGCCGTCTTTCGCGATGGACAGATAGTAGAGGCCCAAGACGATGTCCTGGGACGGCACGATGATCGGCTTGCCGTTGGCGGGCGACAAGATGTTGTTGGTCGACATCATCAGGACCCGCGCTTCCAGCTGAGCCTCCAGGCTCAGCGGGACGTGCACGGCCATCTGGTCGCCGTCGAAGTCGGCGTTGAACGCCGCGCAGACCAGCGGGTGCAGCTGGATCGCCTTGCCTTCAATCAGCTTGGGCTCGAAGGCCTGGATGCCCAGACGGTGCAGCGTCGGCGCGCGGTTCAAAAGCACCGGGTGCTCGCGGATGACCTCGTCGAGAACGTCCCAGACCTCCGGGCGTTCCTTCTCGACCATCTTCTTGGATTGCTTGACCGTGCCGGACAGGCCCTTGGCGTCGAGACGCGCATAGATGAAGGGCTTGAACAGCTCCAGCGCCATCTTCTTGGGCAGACCGCACTCGTGCAGCTTCAGGTCCGGGCCGACCACGATGACCGAACGGCCCGAATAGTCGACGCGCTTGCCCAGAAGATTCTGGCGGAAGCGGCCCTGCTTGCCCTTGAGCATATCGGCCAGCGACTTCAGCGGACGCTTGTTCGCGCCGGTGATGACACGGCCGCGGCGGCCATTGTCGAACAGAGCGTCGACGGATTCCTGCAGCATCCGCTTTTCGTTACGGATGATGATGTCCGGCGCGCGCAGCTCGATGAGGCGCTTGAGGCGGTTATTCCGGTTGATGACCCGGCGATAAAGATCGTTGAGGTCGGACGTGGCGAAGCGGCCGCCGTCCAGCGGGACCAGCGGGCGCAGTTCCGGCGGAATGACCGGAACAACCGTCAGCACCATCCACTCCGGCTTGTTCTTGGAGTGGATGAAGCTCTCCATCAGCTTCACGCGCTTGGCCAGCTTCTTCAGCTTCAGCTCGGAGCCGGTTTCAGTCATCTCCTCGCGCATGCGCTCGACTTCTTTTGCAAGGTCGAGGCCGGCGAGCAGCTCGCGAATGGCTTCCGCGCCGATGCCGGCGGTGAAGGCGTCGTCGCCATACTCGTCGATGGCTTCGTAGTATTCTTCTTCGGTGAGAAGCTGGTTCTGCTGCAGCGGCGTCAGGCCCGGCTCGGTGACGATATAGGCCTCAAAATAAAGCACGCGCTCCACGTCCTTGAGGGCCATGTCCATCATCAGCGCGATGCGGGACGGCAGGGACTTCAGGAACCAGATGTGGGCGACCGGCGCAGCGAGCTCGATATGGCCCATGCGCTCACGGCGCACGCGCGCGAGGGTGACCTCGACGCCGCACTTCTCACAGATGATGCCCTTATACTTGATGCGCTTATACTTCCCGCACAGGCACTCATAGTCCTTGATCGGGCCGAAAATGCGCGCACAGAACAGGCCGTCGCGTTCAGGCTTGAACGTGCGGTAATTGATCGTTTCAGGCTTCTTCACCTCGCCGAACGACCAGGAGAGAATCTTCTCCGGGCTGGCCAGGGCGATCCGGATCCGGTCGAAGCTCGGGCCTTCGACGGACGGATTGAAGATGTTCATGACCTCTTGGTTCATGGGGCCGTCTCCTTGACGGTGGCGGCGGCGGGTCCGGGGTTTAAGGGGCCCCTCGCCCGCCGCCTAGCAATCAAAAAACGCGTCTTCGTTTGTGTCGTTCGGCTTACTGGTTGACCAGCTCCACATTCAGACCCAGCGAGCGCATCTCCTTCACCAGCACGTTGAAGCTTTCCGGGATGCCGGCTTCAAACGCATTGTCGCCGCGCACGATGGCCTCATAGACCTTGGTGCGGCCGGCCACGTCGTCCGACTTCACGGTGAGCATCTCCTGCAGGGTGTAGGCGGCGCCATAAGCCTGCAGCGCCCAAACCTCCATCTCGCCGAAGCGCTGACCGCCGAACTGCGCCTTGCCGCCCAGCGGTTGCTGGGTGACGAGCGAGTAAGGGCCGATGGAGCGAGCGTGGATCTTGTCGTCGACCAGGTGGTGGAGCTTCAAGAGATATTTGATGCCCACGGTCACCGGACGTTTGAAGGCTTCACCGGTCAGACCGTCATAAAGGGTCGACTGGCCGCTTTCGTCAAAGCCGGCGAGCTTGAGGTGATCGACGACATCGGGCTCGCGCGCGCCGTCGAACACCGGAGTGCCGATCGGAACGCCGTTCGCGAGATTCTTGCCCAGCTCGGCGATCTCCTCGTCGCTGTCCGGCATTTCCTGACCTTTGCCATAGGCATGGGTCAGCGCCTTCTTCAGCTCCGTCGTCTTGCCGTCGCGCCGGTAAGCCTCATAGGCCTCGCCGATCTGACGGCCCAGGCCCTTACAGGCGAAGCCCAGATGGGTCTCGAGGATCTGACCGACATTCATCCGCGAGGGCACGCCCAGCGGGTTCAACACGATGTCGACCGGCGTGCCGTCTTCCAGGAAGGGCATGTCCTCGATCGGATTGATCTTGGAGATCACGCCCTTGTTGCCGTGACGGCCGGCCATCTTGTCGCCGGGCTGAAGCTTGCGCTTCACGGCGACGAAGACCTTGACCATCTTCATCACGCCCGGAGGCATCTCGTCGCCGCGCTGCAGCTTCTCGACCTTGTCTTCGAAGCGGCGGTCCAGGCGCGCCTTGCCGTCATACTGCTTCTTCAGCGCTTCGACTTCGGCCATCGCCTTTTCGTCGTCCAGGCCGATCTTCCACCAGCCTGAGGTCGGGGTCTCCTCCAGGGCTTCGGCGGTCACCGCGCCCTTCTTGAAGCCCTTGGGACCGGACACGGCCTTCTTGCCGACGAGGATGCCCTCCAGACGCGAGAAGATATCGCGCTCCAGAATCGCCAGCTCGTCGTCGCGGTCTTCGCCCAGGCGCTCGATCTCCTCGCGCTCGATGGCGATCGCCCGCTCGTCCTTGTCCACGCCGTGACGATTGAACACGCGCACTTCCACGACGGTGCCGGTGGTGCCCGGCGGCAGCCGCAGCGAGGTGTCGCGCACATCGGACGCCTTCTCGCCGAAGATGGCGCGCAGCAGCTTTTCTTCCGGCGTCATCGGGCTTTCGCCCTTCGGCGTCACCTTGCCGACCAGAATGTCGCCCGGCTCCAACTCGGCGCCGATCGCCACGATGCCCGCCTCGTCGAGATTGCGCAGGGCTTCCTCGCCGACATTGGGGATGTCGCGGGTGATCTCTTCCGGACCCAGCTTGGTGTCGCGCGCCATCACCTCGAATTCCTCAAGATGGATGGAGGTGAACACGTCATCGCGCACGATGCGCTCGGAGATGAGGATGGAGTCCTCGAAATTATAGCCGTTCCACGGCATGAAGGCGACGAGCACGTTCCGGCCCAGCGCCAGATCACCCAGATCCGTGGACGGGCCGTCGGCGATGATGTCGCCGATCCGCACATTGTCGCCGACCTTCACGATCGGACGCTGGTTGATCGAGGTCGACTGATTGGAGCGCTGGAATTTGGCCAGGTGGTAGATGTCCACGCCGGACTCCGCCGCGCCGATCTCGCCCGTGGCGCGCACCACGATGCGCTGGGCGTCGACCTGCTCGACGATGCCGTCGCGGCGAGCCGCGACGGCAGCGCCGGAATCGCGCGCCACGATGGATTCCATGCCCGTGCCCACCAGCGGCGCTTCGGCTTTGACCAGCGGCACCGCCTGGCGCTGCATGTTCGAACCCATCAGCGCACGGTTGGCGTCGTCATTTTCCAGGAAGGGAATGAGCGAGGCGGCGACGGAGACCACCTGCTTGGGCGACACGTCGATATAATCCACGTCTTCACGCGGGATCAGCGTGGCGTCCCGGCCCGGGCCGATGCGGCAGTTGACGAATTCATTGGCCAGCATGCCGGACTTCTCATCGACCGTGGCGTTGGCCTGGGCGATGTTGAACTTGGCTTCCTGCATGGCGGACAGATAGTCGACCTGATCGGTCAGCTTGCCGTCTTCCACCTTGCGGTACGGGCTTTCGATGAAGCCGTACTTGTTCACGCGGGCATAGGTCGAGAGCGAGTTGATCAGGCCGATATTCGGGCCTTCCGGCGTCTCGATCGGGCAGATCCGGCCATAATGGGTCGGGTGCACGTCGCGGACTTCGAAGCCGGCGCGCTCACGGGTCAGGCCGCCCGGGCCAAGCGCGGACATGCGGCGCTTGTGGGTGAC
The DNA here is from genome assembly GCA_001657295.1 of Oceanicaulis sp. BBD 1991-10. Lineage (GTDB taxonomy): Bacteria > Pseudomonadota > Alphaproteobacteria > Caulobacterales > Maricaulaceae > Oceanicaulis. The sequence continues at coordinate 6,773 of LYSW01000011.1, forward strand.
TTCCGAAAGCGGGTTGGTCTGGTCCATGAATTGAGACAGCTGGGAGGAGCCGAAGAATTCGCGCACCGCGGCGGCCGCCGGCTTGGCGTTGACCAAATCGTGCGGCATCACGGTCTCGATATCCACCGAGCTCATGCGCTCCTTGATGGCGCGCTCCATGCGCAGCAGGCCGACGCGATACTGATTTTCCATCAGTTCGCCGACCGAGCGCACACGGCGGTTGCCGAGATTGTCGATATCGTCGATTTCGCCCTTGCCGTCGCGCAGCCCGAGGATCACGCGGAGCACCTCGATGATGTCTTCCTTGCGCAAAACGCGGACATCGTCAGGGCATTCCAGGTCCAGGCGCATATTCATCTTCACCCGGCCCACCGGGGAGAGGTCATAGCGTTCCGGGTCGAAGAACAGGCCGTTGAACAGCGCTTCCGCCGTCTCCGGCGTCGGCGGCTCGCCCGGACGCATGACGCGGTAGATGTCCACCAGCGCCTGCTCCCGGGTGTCGTTCTTGTCCGCCGCCAGGGTCGCACGCATATAGCCGCCCACGGAGACGTTATCGATGTCGAGCACATCGAGGCTGTCGACGCCGGCTTCTTCAATCGCTTCCAGCACTTCTTCGGTGAGCTCGTCGCCCGCTTCGGCGTAGATTTCACCGGTCTGCAGGTTGACCAGGTCTTCAGCGGCGAAGCGGCCCAGCAAATCCTCGGCGGAGACCAGCAGCGTCGTCATGCCGTCGTCGGCCAGCTTGTTGGCCGCGCGGGCGGACAGCTTCCGGCCGGCCGGGGCCACGACTTCGCCGGATTTCGCATCGACCAGGTCGCGCACGGGCTTCACCCCGCGCCAGCGCTCTTTCACGAAGGGCAGAGTCCAGCCCTTCTTCGTCTTCGCGTAGGAGATCCGGTCATAGAAGGTGGCCAGGATTTCTTCTTTATCGAGGCCGAGCGCGTAAAGCAGCGTCGTCGCCGGAAGCTTGCGGCGGCGGTCGATGCGCACGTGCAGGATGTCCTTGGCGTCGAATTCAAGGTCCAGCCAGCTGCCGCGGTACGGGATGATCCGGGCGGCGAACAGGAATTTGCCCGAGGCGTGGGTCTTGCCGCGGTCATGGTCGAAGAACACGCCCGGCGACCGGTGCATCTGGGAGACGATGACCCGCTCGGTGCCGTTGACGATGAAGGTGCCTTTGGACGTCATGAGCGGGATATCGCCCATATAAACGTCCTGCTCCTTGATGTCCTTGACCGAGCGCGCGCCGGTTTCCTCGTCCACATCGAACACGATGAGGCGCATCTTCACCTTCAGCGGCGCGGCATAGGTCATGTCGCGCTGGATGCACTCCTCGACGTCGAACTTCGGCGGCTCGAATTCGTAGGACACGAATTCCAGCACCGAGCGTTCGGAGAAATCCTTGACCGGGAAGACGGACTTGAAGACCGCCTGGAGCCCTTCGTCCGGACGGTCGGCGATCGCCGTGTCCTTCATCAAGAACTGCTCGTAGGAATGCTTCTGAACCTCAATAAGGTTCGGCATCTCGACCGCTTCGGAGATGCGGCCGAACGATTTGCGAATGCGCTTCTTGCCGGTGAACGACAGACCCATTTTCGCTCCCTTCGCAGGCCGGACGGCCTTGCGCTTGAAATGGACGAGGCGGACATCGCCTCATCGGAAAAACTGGCGAGGCGGAGATCCGCCCCAGGGGTCGTCCCGGAGGGGTCGATCAGGGTGCAGCTAGCGCAACCGGACCGATGATCCAGACGCCGCGGGACGAAGCGGCCATCTGGGCAGGCGATAAACGCCTGAACGGGCGCGCGGAAACTCCCCGCGCGCCCGCCAGGCGATAGGCGTCGATGGGCCGTGCACGCACGGCCCGCCGATTACTTGAGCTCGACCTGGGCGCCAGCCTCTTCGAGCTTCTTCTTCAGTTCCTCGGCCTCGGCCTTCGGAGCGGCTTCCTTGACGGCTTTGCCGCCGGCTTCCACCAGCTCTTTGGCTTCTTTCAGGCCAAGACCCGTGATCGCGCGAACTTCCTTGATCACGTTGATTTTCTTGTCGCCCGCGGCGACGAGAATGACGTCGAATTCGTCTTTCTCTTCCGCGGCGCCGCCGGCGTCACCGCCAGCAGCCGGGCCAGCAACGGCCACCGCAGCGGCGGCCGGCTTAATGCCCTTTTCTTCCAGAATGTCGTTGAGTTCCTTGGCTTCCAGAATGGTCAGGCCCAGGAGCTCGTCAGCGAGTTTGGCAACATCAGCCATGGTTTCAGTTCCTTGCTTAGGTCAGGGTATCGGTTCGATGCGGAGATAACGTCAGCTTGCGGCCTGTTCGCCGATGGTCTCGATCTGACCGGCGAGCGTGTTGCCCGGCGCGGTGACGCGAGACACGACTTCGCCAGCCTGGCCGAGCAGGCGGGCGACAACCGTGGCGATGAGCTCTTCGCGCGACGGCATCTTGGACAGGGCCTCAACGCCATTGGCGTCGAAGATTTCCTCGTCCATGAAGCCGCCGACGATTTCGAACTTGTCGTTCGACTTGGCGAACTCGATCGCAACCTTCGGCGCGGCGGTGAAGTCGTCAGAAAATGCGATCGCGATCGGACCTTCAAACATGTCCGAAGCGCCTTCGCCCTTCTGATCCTTCAGTGCCAGTTTGGCGAGCCGGTTGCGGACGACTTTCAGCGTCCCGCCCTGCTCACGAAGCTTGCCCCGCAGCGTGGTCATTTCCGCAACGGTCAGACCCGAATAATTGGCCAAAACGACAGCACCGGTGTTGGCGAACACGTCCGCCAGCTCTGATACCGCCGCTTCTTTCGTGGTGCGATCCATTGCGGTCTCCCTAGATAGGCCGCCCCCAACGGGCGACCCGCTCAAGTCGCCGTTCAAAAGCGCCCGCCCCGAAAAGGCGGACGCCGCCGAACGACGCATGGCCTGTCCCAGGGCTCGAACCGATCCCCGCCGCGCCAAACGACGCCTCGAGAAATCGATCTTTGCTCTGTCTCACCCGGGGCCGGTGGAATTAAGAGGCCGGCGAGCCGCCCTCCCCCGAGATCTCGGACAGGTTGGACTGGAAGAAAGAGCGAACCCTTCGACCCAGCCCGTTCAACCGGTCCGAGCGGAACACCCGGACCGGAAACTCAAACCGGAAGCGCTTACGCGGCTTCGGTGTCCGCCGACGCTTCGGCGATATCAATCTTCACGCCCGGCCCCATGGTGGAGCTGATGGCGATCCGCTTCATGTAAGCGCCCTTCGCGCCGGACGGCTTGGCTTTCATCAGCGCCGTCAGGATCGAGCGGACGTTTTCAGCCAAGGCGCCTTCCGAGAAGCTGGCCTTGCCCACGCCGGCGTGGACGATGCCGTTCTTCTCGACGCGGAACTCGACCGCGCCGCCCTTGGAATCATTCACCGCCTTGGTGACGTCCATCGTCACGGTGCCGACCTTCGGGTTCGGCATCATGCCGCGCGGGCCGAGCACCTTACCCAGACGTCCGACCAGCGGCATCATGTCCGGGGTGGCGATCACCTTGTCGAAATTGATCTCACCGCTCTGGATCTGCTCGACCAAATCCTCGGCGCCGACCACTTCAGCGCCGGCCTCCTTGGCCTCGTCAGCCTTGGGACCGCGGGCGAACACCGCCACGCGCACCGAACGGCCGGTGCCGTTGGGCAGGTTGGCGACGCCGCGGACCATCTGGTCGGCATGGCGCGGATCAACGCCGAGATTGACGGCGATCTCGATGGTTTCGTCGAATTTCGCGGTGGCGCGGTCTTTGACCAGCTTCACGGCTTCATCAACGGTGTGCAGCTTGTCCCGGTCCAGACCCTCGCGGGCGGCGGCGATACGTTTAGCAATCTTCGCCATGACCTACTCCACCACCTCAAATCCCATCGACCGGGCCGAGCCCTCGATGATTTTCGTCGCCTGGTCGAGATCGTTGGCGGACAGGTCCGCCATCTTCGCTTCGGCGATCTCACGGCATTGCGCCTTGGTCACCTTGGCGATCGGCGCGGATTTGCCCGCTTCGCCCGATCCCTTTTGCACCTTGGCCGCCTTCTTCAGGAAAAAGCTCGCGGGCGCGGTCTTGATCTGGAAGGTGAACGACTTGTCCTGGTAGACCGTGATGGTCGTGGGGATCGGCATCCCCTTCTCCATCTCCTGGGTCTTGGCGTTGAACGCCTTGCAGAATTCCATGATGTTCACGCCGCGCTGACCCAGAGCCGGCCCGATGGGCGGGCTCGGATTCGCCGCGCCAGCGGGAACCTGCAGGTTGATGTAACCTGCGATCTTCTTCGCCATATCCCGTCCTCCATATCACGTCGCCGGCGAGGCGAAGCGAGGAAAGCGCCGACGACCCATTCGCCGGCTTGGTGGGTGGCGCGGTGCGGATCCGACATGGCCTTCGCCGGACCCTCCCGCACCCGTTTCACTCAGGCGGTTTTCTCCACCTGGGTGTAATTGAGCTCGACCGGCGTCGCGCGGCCGAAAATATTGATGCCGACCTTCAGCACGCCCTTGTCGTCGTCAAATTCTTCCACAACGCCGTTGAAGCCCTGGAAGCTGCCGTCGATGACGCGGACGGTCTCGCCGATATCGAAGACGATGGCCGGACGCGGGCGCTCCGCATCTTCCTCCATCTGCCCCATAATGGCTTTGACTTCCCGTTCCGGCACCGGCAGCGGACGCTTGCCGGAGCCCAGAAAGCCGGTGACCTTCGGCGTGTTCTTGACGAGGTGATAGGCGTCGTCGGTCATGTCCATCTTCACCAGGACATAGCCGGGGAAATATTTGCGCTCGGCGTTGACCTTCCGGCCGCGGCGCACCTCCACGACCTCTTCGGTGGGCACCAGAATCTCTTCGAACTTGTCGTCCAGGCCCTTGAGCGCCGCCTCCGCGCGGATGGCGTCGGCGACCTTTTTCTCAAAATTGGAATAGGCGTGGACGATATACCATTTCGCAGACATGACCGCTTAGCCTCCCAAACGGAGCAGCAGGTTGATGATCCAGCCGAAGAAGCTGTCAACACCCCAGAAGAAGACCGCCATAATGGCCGACATGATGAAGACCAGGATGGTCGACACCAGGGTCTCGCGGCGGCTGGTCCAGGTCACCTTGCGGCCTTCCTGACGGACCTCGCCCAGGAACTTGAACGGGTTGGTCGTTCGCTTGCGCGCAGGCGCGCTGGAAGCGTTCGAGGACGAACCGCCCTTCGCTCCGGCGCCGGTCGCGGCCGGCGTGCGGGATTTGCTATTACGCGCCATTGCGTTCCTAATTCAGTCCTTCGCCGTCCGACCGGGTCCGCTCGACACCCAGCCCTGGCAGGGGCGGAGGGGCTCGAACCCCCGACCTACGGTTTTGGAGACCGTCGCTCTACCAGCTGAGCTACACCCCTAACGCCAATACCCCGCCTTGACGTCACACGGCCCGCCGGCCGGCGCCATCGCTGCGGGTGCCTAATTCCGAGCTGGGCTACATAGCGACTCGCCGGGGTCATGGGAAGCCCTGGAATGAAAAAACTCTCCCCGAAACGCCGCGCGGGGCTTGCGGCGCCGCAGCGCCTGTGAAAACCGCGCGCGCGCACCCGGCAGACCAAAGAAAATGGGCCGGCGGATCGCTCCGCCGGCCCATCTCAAAGTCCAGGCGCGGCGCGCCTAGAAGTTGGCCGTCACCGAGGCGAAGAAGACACGCGACGTGTCGAACACCGTCGGGAAGGTGTTGCCGTTGCCGAAGGGCGGGCCGGCGCTCGTAAAGACCGGGGCCTGCTCTGCGGTGACGTTCAAGACGCCGCCGCGCACCAGCACGTTATCGAGAACCTGATAGTTGCCCGTCAGGTCAAGATAGCCGATGGCGGGGATATCCGGCTCCAGCGTGTCCGCCGTGTTGTCGTTATCCGTCGCCGAGAAGTGACGCCAGGTCACCGCGGCCTCCCACGGCCACGGGGTCTCCCAGGTGGCCATCAGGCGGTGCCGGTATTCCGGCGCCGGGGTGCCCGAGAAACCAGAGGCGCACCCGTTGCCGAAGAAGCCGGCGCACTCGATGCCGCTATCGCCGACGAAGGCGACCTCGTTCAGCGAGTCGAGGAAGGTGGCCGCATAGTCGAAGCTCAGACCGCCATATTCGCCGAGCATCGGGATCTTGTCCGCGAAGTCGAACGCATAGTTGATCTGAACGTCGACGCCGCTCGTGCTGAGCTCAGCGACGTTCTGGTTGATCTGAAGGAAGCCGTAATTGGTGCCGAAGCCCGACGCCAGCGTTCCGTTGGCGGCGCGGGTGACCAGGTTACAGAAGAAGGCGTCTCCTGTGCCCAGGCACTCGTTCAGGATCGTCTGCGAGGACGGTCCGGTGCCGACCGCGTCTTCAACGGTGATGTCGAAATAGTCGATCGAGATCGAGAAATCATCGATGAAGCTCGGCGTGAAGACCACACCCAAGGTGAAGGTGTCGGCCGTCTCGGGCTGCAGATTCGGGTTGCCACCGGTGATCGACTGGGTCTGGCCCGAGATCACGTCAAGAATGGTGCCGTACTGAGCCGCGGTCACACCGGTCCGCGCGCAAGTCGCCAGATCCAAGGTCGGGGTCGCGCCCGCACAAGGGTCGAACGTCGTGCCGCCCGGGAAGGTGGACAGGTTCGGCAAGCCGACATCACGAGCCGTATACAGCTCGATCACGTTCGGCGCGCGCACGGCCTGCTGGAACTGGGTCCGGAAGCGAATGTCTTCGATCGGGGCCCAGGACAGCTGCAGCGCATATGAGTCCGTCTGGAACTCATTGGTCACGCCGCTGCCTTCCGTGGTGTAGTCCGAATAGCGATACTGAGCCGAGAAGGTCAGCTCTTCCGCGAACTCAGCGCCGGTGATCAGCGGAACCTGAAGTTCGGTGAAGAATTCCAGCACTTCCACTTCGCCCAGGACCGGCTTGGTGGCGCCGCCGAGACCGGTGAAGCCGCCGCCGTCGACCTGGAAGATCTCATCGGGTTCGCGCTGAAGCTTGTCGCGACGCTGCTCGAAGCCGACCAGGAAGCCGACGCCGAATTCGGAATAAGGCGAGCTGACGCCGTAATTGCCGAGGTCGGCCTGCACGTTGGCGCCCCAGAGGGTCTGCACGGTGTTGCCCGTGATGATGCCGGTGCCCTGAAGGAAGTCGGTCATCGCCTCTGTGACCAGCGTTTCGCCGTTCGGACCACGCTGGAAGATGTTGTAAGGCACGCAGCCGCCGGACGGATCGGTACAAACGACATTACCGCTGCCGTCATCGACCGCCAGGAAGGCCTGCTGGACGTTTCCGACAACGAAGTCGTTCTTGGAGATCTGCGTGTCGTCGGTGCGGGAATACTGGTAGAAAGCCTCCCAGTCCCAGTGATCGGCGAACGTGCCCTGCAGGCCGCCGACGAAGCGCCACGCCATATTCTCCAAGTCGGAGTTCCGCGGACCGCCTTCGACGTTACGGTGCGACGCGAACAGGCTGTTCCTGATCGTGCCGTTGGCGATATCCGCCGCCGTACAGCCGAACAGATCGGTCAGCTGCAGGCCCGGCGTGTTCTGGATCAGCGGGTTGTCACAATTGATGTCCCAGCTGCCGAAGGACGCCGTTTCAGCGATCTGGGCATTTGAGATGTTGTGAGTGAACGACAGATCCGCGAACGCGCGCAGGTCATCATTGATGTCATAGTGCGCGCGCGCATAGGCCTGGAAACGCTCCGACGGACGCTGGAAATAGTTCAGCGGGCCGAAGTTATAGGTCTGCGCCGGGCCGCCCACGAAGGGAACGATGGTGCCGTCCTCTTCCTGGAAGCCGAAGCCGCCGGAGCCGCCGAAGGCGCGGAAGTTGCCCGAGCCCACGCAGCCGAAGCTGCCGAAGCCGAACGGGTCGTCCGCATCGGTCTGGCCCAGGGCGCAGCCGGAGACCGAGCGCTCGTCCTGCGTGATCGCCTCGCGCACTTCCCAAGAGGCGAAGAGGGTGGCGTTGCCGCGGCCGTCGGGCGAGTTGACGCCCATGATGCCGGACACCATCCACTCTTCACCGTCCCAGACTTCGCCCGGCACCGGCTGCTGAGCCGCGCGCAGAACATTGTCCCAGAGATTATTGCCGTTTTCGGCGTTGCTGACCTGGGCCTGGGCCTGAATTTCGATGCCTTCGAAATCATCGCGCAGGATGAAGTTGGCCACGCCGCCGACAGCGTCGGAGCCGTACACCGCCGAAGCGCCGCCGGTCAGGATATCGACGCGCTCGACCATCTGAGCGGGAATGATGTCGAGGTTCGCGGAGCTGATCTGCGAAGAGCCGAACGGAAGGCGGCGACCGTCGATCAAGACCAGGGTCCGGTTCGCGCCGAGACCGCGCAGGTTCAGGTTCGCGGTGCCCGAAGCGCCGTTGGAGACTTCGCCGGCCTGGCCCGCGAAGACCTGCGGAAGAATATTCACAAAGTCTTCGATGCGAACATTGCCGCGGATGTCGGCCTCTTCGCCGGTCACGCTGAGCACGGGGCTGGCGGAGGCGAGGTTCGGGTTGGTCAGAAGGCGCGTGCCGGTCACCGTAATGGTGTCTGTCGGCTCATCGGCCTCCTCCGCCTCCTGGGCGAAAGCCGGCGCGGACATGGCCATCCCCGCCAGCAGCGTGGACGCAAGCGCCCACGCTTTCAGTTCTCTAGTCTTCATTGCAATCTCCCCGATTGTCGAAATAGCGTCTCCAGGGGCAATTCCCCGAAAACCTAACAAACACGTAATGCTATTCACAAAGCCGTCGCAAACCCTCAACAGAGCTGTCGTCGGATTCTCGCAAGGCCTGTGACAAATTTACCGCACCGCAACATCGGGATATTGCTGGAATAACCGGCACTTATGCGAGCCGCGTCAAAAATGAACCCGATCACCGACTAAGTTCGGCGCGCGATCCAAAAAACAAAACGCCCCGGAGCGTCCAGCTCCGGGGCGTGTTGTGTGTTTCGCTGTCGCTTCGGCGTGAAGCGTCAGGTCTTACTCGATGATCTTCGAGACCACGCCCGCACCCACGGTGCGGCCGCCTTCACGGATGGCGAAGCGCAGCTTCTCTTCCATCGCGATCGGCGTGATCAGCTCGACATTGATCTCCACATTATCGCCCGGCATCACCATCTCCGTGCCCTCTTTCAGGGTCACCACGCCGGTCACGTCCGTCGTGCGGAAATAAAATTGCGGACGATAATTGGAGAAGAACGGCGTGTGACGGCCGCCCTCTTCCTTGGTCAGGATATAGGCCTCCGCCTCGAACTTGGAGTGCGGGGTGATCGAACCCGGCTTGGCCAGAACCTGGCCGCGCTCAACGCCGTCCCGGTCGATGCCGCGCAAGAGAACGCCGACATTGTCGCCCGCCTCGCCGCGATCGAGAAGCTTGCGGAACATCTCAACGCCCGTGCACGTCGTCTTGGTGGTCTCGCGGATGCCCACGATCTCGATCTCTTCACCCACCGTGATCACGCCGCGCTCGATCCGACCGGTCACGACCGTGCCGCGGCCCGAGATCGAAAACACGTCTTCGATCGGCATCAGGAAGTCCTGATCGATCGGACGCTCCGGCGTCGGGATGAATTCATCCACAGCCGCCATCAGCTCCTTGATCTTCTCTTCGCCGATCTCCGGATCGCGGCCTTCCATCGCCGCCAGGGCCGAACCCGCCACGATCGGAATATCGTCGCCCGGGAAATCATAGGAGGACAGAAGCTCGCGCACCTCCATCTCGACCAGCTCGAGCAGCTCTTCGTCGTCGACCTGGTCGACCTTGTTCAAAAACACCACCAGAGCCGGAACGCCGACCTGACGGGCCAGAAGAATGTGCTCGCGGGTCTGCGGCATCGGGCCGTCCGCCGCGTTCACAACCAGGATCGCGCCGTCCATCTGGGCCGCGCCCGTGATCATGTTCTTCACATAGTCCGCGTGGCCCGGGCAGTCGACGTGCGCATAGTGACGACCGTCCGTCTCATATTCCACGTGCGCCGTCGAAATCGTGATCCCGCGCGCTTTTTCTTCCGGCGCGCCGTCAATCTGGTCATACGCCTGGAAGTCGCCGAAATACTTCGTAATCGCAGCCGTCAGCGTCGTCTTGCCATGGTCAACGTGACCAATCGTGCCGATGTTCGCGTGCGGCTTGTTACGCTCAAACTTTTCCTTGGCCATTCTTCCACTTCCTCAACCGGCGGGGCGAACCCCAATTCATGCCGGAAAGTCATGCGTCCGGCGGCTTCGAGCGCGCGACATACACGCGCACCCCATCAAATGGCAAGCCTTGATCACCAAGCCGACTGCACGCGAGCGGCGGCGGGCTCTAATCCGCGTGCGCTGCAGCATGGGCGCTGGCCCACGCCCACTGGAAATTATAACCGCCCAGCCAGCCGGTCACATCGACGCATTCGCCAATGAAATAAAGACCGGGCACGGCGTGAGCCTGCAGGGATTTCGACGACAGCCCGGCGGTGTCCACGCCGCCGGCGGTGACCTCCGCCGTCCGCCAGCCTTCCGTCCCCGCCGGGACGACCGTCCATGCCCCGATCGCCGCGGCGACCGATGCAAGCGTGTCATGGCTGACATCCGCCAGCCGGTTCAGGGCGGGAATCAGTCCGCGCCCGGACAGCATCTCGACCAGGCGCTTGGGCATCACCGTCTCCAGGGCGCCCGCCAGCGATTTCATCGGATGATCCGCCTTCAGCGCGAAAAGCTGCGCCGCGCCGTCGCCGCCGGCGAACAGGTCGAGCGAAATTTCCGCGCCGGGCGACCAGTAAGAGGACACCTGAAGGATGGCCGGGCCGGACAAGCCCCGATGCGTGAACAGCATCGCCTCCTGAAAGGACGGCCCGTCCGCGGCCGCGCGCACCGGGCAGGCCACGCCTGAGATCGACGCGAAATCCTCCTTGTCCCGCCCCTCGAACACGAATGGGACCAGCGCCGCGCGCGGTTCGATGATGTCGAGCCCGAAGCGCCGGGCGATGTCGTAGGCGAAACCGGTGGCGCCCATCTTGGGAATTGACAGCCCGCCGCTGGCGATCACCAGGCGCGCGGCGTCAACCGGGCCAGCGCTGGTGGCGACGGTGAAACCGCGCGCGGTCTTCTCCACGCGCTTGATTTCAGTCTCCAGCCTCAACTGCCCGCCGGCGGCCTCCAGCTCATCGGTCAGCATTTTGATGATCGCGCCGGAGCGCTGGTCGCAAAACAGCTGGCCCAGCGTTTTTTCATGCCAGGTCAATCCGTGACGGCTCATCAAATCGCAGAAATCCCACGGCGTGTAGCGCGCCAGGGCCGACTTGGCGAAATGCGGATTTTCCGAAATGAACCGCTCCGGCGCGGTCTCCATATTGGTGAAATTGCACCGCCCGCCGCCGGAGATCCGCACCTTCTCGGCCGGCTTTTTGGCGTGGTCGAGCACGACGACCGAACCCCCGCGCGCGCCGAACTGAGCGCCGTAAAACAGGCCTGCCGCGCCCGCCCCGATGACGAGGGCGTCGACTTGGGCGGGAAGGGTGGCGAAGGACATGGTGCGGCTCGCTCATCGGTTCGGCGCCGGACCTAGCCGAGCCGGAGGCGGCTCACAAGGCGAGCCCGTGCATCGCACGGGGAGACCGCCGCCCTCAGAGACGGTGAGCGCGTCTCACCGGACGCGGGGGAAATCGGAAGATTTGGAGCGGGCGATCGGAATCGAACCGACATATTCAGCTTGGAAGGCTGACGTTCTACCGTTGAACTACGCCCGCGCTTAAGGCCGGTGAATTAGCCAGACCCCGCACGCTTTGTCGAGATCATCGCGCAGGCGCGGCGCCGGGCCCGGCGCGCGCGCCGGCGACGCCGGGTCCGGCGGCCGCCCGCGACCGCGCGGTCACACCACGTTCAACGGCCCATGATCGTCGCAATGACCGTCATGGGGATGGTGCAGGCGCCCATCGACCAGGTAGCAGACATGGTCGCCATGGGGCACCGCTTCATGGCCGCAGCCCGGCCCGTGCACATGCTCGCCTCCATGGCCCAGCGCGCCGTGGGAGAGCGGCGCGCAAGCGCCGGGATTCGCCGCGCTGATCTCGATGACATGCTCATCCACATGGTCTTCATGGGGGTGATGAAGATGACCGTCATGGAGATAATCCACATGATCGCCGTGCTGGACGGCGGTGTGGCCGCAGCCCGGTCCGTGGACGTGATCGTGATCGGCGTGTTTGGGATGGTTACAGGCCATGGGATGTCTCTTTCTTCAAGCTAGTGTGCAATCGGGCCTTCGGCGGCGTGCGCGATGATATCGCGCAACAGCCTGGCGACATGGTCGTCGGCCAGCGCGTAATTGACGTGCTTGGCGTCTCTTCGGCGCGTGACCAGGCGGGCGCCGTGGAGCTGGCGCAGACGGGCGGACACGGTGCCCAGCTTTTCGCCTTCCTGATCCGCCAATTCGCTGACGCAGCGCTCGCCGCCAGTCAGCCGAAGCAAAAGCCTGAGACGCGCCGGATCGCCCGCCGCCCGCAAGATCGCCGCCGCCGCGTCAAGCGTTGACGCGCCCGGCAGTTCGACCGCCGATTCAAGGGTCTCATGGATGCAGGCAGGCAGGTCAGACATACACATCCATCATTCTATTGATCGATAGAATGACAGATTGAACCGATCAAGCAAAGCGGCGTTTTGTCCGGCGGCGGAAACGCGGCCGAAAGCGAACCGCGCTGCCCGCTTGCTCCCCGCCCGGCGCGCCTTAGTGTTACGCGCCAAAGATCAATGGGGAGGTGGCCGATGGCCCTCAAAGCTCAGTATTTCCTTGGTTCAGCCTGCTGCGCGCTCGCCGCAAGCTTTGCATTGAACGGCGCGGCCCTGGCGCAGGACGCGCCGCCGATCATCCAACCGGGCGCGCCGGGCGAAGACGGCCGGCAGCTGACCGAAGACGAAGCCAATCAGATCGCGGATAATCGCTACTCCGCCGACGATGTGCGCTTCCTGCAGCACTTCATCGTGCACCACGCCCAGGCCGGCGAGCTGACCGCCCTGGTCGAAGGCCGCACGGAGAATGAAGCGGTCATCGAAATCGCCGGCCGCATCGATTCGACGCGCGATGACGATATCGCCTTCATGACCGAATGGCTGACCGCGCGCGGCGAGCCGGTGACGGCGCCAGAGCCGGGCGAGCATGACGATGACGGCATGGCGACGCCGATGCAGCTCGCCGCCCTCGCGGAGGCGAGCGGCACGGAGTTCGACGCCCTTTTCCTGTCCTTGATGATTGCGCATCACGATGGTCTCGCCGACGAGATCACCGGCTATCTGCGCACGCGCGGCACCGCCTATGACCCGGCGCTGCTGGCCTTTGTCGAAGGCCTTCGCACCAAGCAGCGCGATGAGATCGAGGATATGGACGAGATCCTCGCCGGCCTGTCCGACGATCCGCGCCGCGGCCTGGCCACCGGCTTTCGCGATTATGGCGAGGCGATCTCCAATTTGACCCTGGTGTCGGCCGCGCCCAAGCCGGTCGGCTTTTATGACGCGGCCAACCCGGTCGGCCGTCCGCCGGAGATCGAGGACGAAGACGCCGAGGAGGACGCTGACCCCGAATTCGGCCGCCGCTCGCCCTTCCTGCGCTTTTCAAACACCGATTTCGCCTTCAAGGGCGATCTGATGGCCGTGGGCAATTATCACGGCTTCAACATGTATGACATCTCCCAGGCCGAGCCGCGCCTGATCAGCTCGGTGGTCTGCCCGGGCGGTCAGGGCGACGTGTCCATCGAGGGCGATCTTTTGATCATGTCGGTGCAGGACACGCGCGGGCGCGTGGATTGCGGCGGCCAGGGCGTCGCCGAAGAGGTCAGCGAAGAGCGCTTCCGCGGCATCCGCGTCTTCGACATCTCAGATCCCGTCACGCCGCGCCAGGTGGGCCTGGTTCAGACCTGCCGCGGATCGCACACCCATTCGGTGGTGTCGGCCGATGAGGACAGCATCATCGTTTATAATTCCGGCACCAGCTCGATCCGACCGGAAGAAGAGCTTGAAGGCTGCGTCGCCGGCCAGCCGGGCCGCGGCGACACCGCCCTCTTCTCCATCGACGTGATCGAGATTCCGATCGCGAACCCCGCGGCGTCGCGCATCATCGACAGCCCGCGCGTGTTTGCGGACGATGAAACCGGCGAGATCGCCGGCCTGTGGGCGGGCGGCGACCATGGCGAGGGCACCCAGTCCACCCGCCGGACCGATCAGTGCCACGACATCACCGTCTTCCCCTCGCTCAACATTGCGGCGGGCGCCTGCTCGGGCAACGGCATCGTGCTGGACATCAGTGATCCGCGCGCGCCGACCCGCATCGACGACGTGGTCGACCAGGGCTTCGCCTACTGGCACTCGGCCACCTTCAACAACGCCGGAAACAAGGTGATCTTCACCGACGAATGGGGCGGCGGCGGCGCGCCGCGCTGCCGGCCGCAGGACCCGGACACCTGGGGCGCCAATGCGATCTATGATCTGGAAGGCGGCGAGCTCACCTTCGCCAGCTATTTCAAGATCCCCAACGTGCAGACCGAGCATGAGAATTGCGTCGCGCACAACGGCTCCATCGTGCCGGTGCCGGGCCGCGACATCTTCGTGCAGGCCTGGTATCAGGGCGGCCTGACCCTGATCGACTTCACCGACACCCAGAACCCCTATGAGATCGCCTTCTACGATCGCGGCCCGATCACCGACGATGTCTATGTGACGGGCGGCTACTGGTCGACCTATTGGTATAACGGCCGGATTTACGGCACCGCCATCGTGCGCGGCCTGGACGTGTTCGAGCTGGCCGAGAGCGAGCATCTGACCGCCAACGAGATCGAAGCGGCGCTGCTGGCGGATATGGGCGAAGTGTTCAACCCGCAACAGCAATTCCCGGTCACTTGGCCGGTCCACCCGGTGGTGGGCCTGGCCTATGTCGACCAGCTGGCGCGCGGCGAGGCGGTCGAAACCGAAGATCTCGAGGCGCTCGCCGCAGCCCTCGCCTCGGCCCGCACCCATATGGAGGCCGGGACCACGGACCGCGCCCTGGCCGGCGAGCTGCGCTCTTTGCGCCGCGGCCTGCCGCGCCGCGTCGACGGGGCCGACGGCGACCGGATCACCGCCCTGCGCGAACTGATCGAAGGCGTGGAACGCGCGCTGCGGTAAGCGTGCGGTTCAGCTGCAAACTGGAAAGCCGCGCTCGGCATCGGGCGCGGCTTTTTCATTAAGCGCCGGTCTTTCCCTCCCGGCGGGCGAGGACACCCGTCGCGCGAGACTGCAAGAGCTTAGCGATGGTCTCGCACGTTCGATGAAGGCTGAGGGGGCTGACGTCGCGCCCGACCGAACGGAGGTGAGGTAAGACAGGAAAGATGGTGGAGGGGGCTGGATTCGAACCAGCGTACGCCGAAGCGGGCAGATTTACAGTCTGCTGGATTTAACCACTCTCCCACCCCTCCACAGGGTCCGCTATTTCAAGCGGCGCGCCCGTGGGAGACGGACGCGGGACAAACCGGCTGGATTGCTTCGCAGAAAAGCCGATTGCGCCTTGGCGCAAGGGGCTTTAACGAGGCCGCTCCCCGATTTGGAGCGCGGACTATAATCATGGCCCCTACACGGCGCAACAGCGAGAAACGCCCTCCTGCAGCCCGGCGCGCAGGCCGTCCGGCCAGCGTCCACGAAGGCTGGATCTGGGGCCGCCACGCCGTGCTCGCAGCGCTCGCCAATCCGCGCCGAAAAGCCCTGTCCTTACACGTCACCCGCAACGCCGCCGCGGACCTGTCCGACACGGATCGCGCCAAGGCCGAGATCGCCCAGCCGGGCGCCATCAGCGCGCTCCTGCCCGACAGCGCCGTCCATCAGGGCTTCGCGCTGAAAGCCGCCGCGCTGGACCCGGAGCCGCTCGCCGCCGTCCAGGACGCGACTCACGGGCTCTTGGTGGTGCTTGACCAGATCACCGATCCGCAAAATGTCGGCGCGGTCTTCCGCTCCGCCGCCGCCTTCGGCGCGCGCGCGGTGATCCTGCAGGACCGCAAGGCCCCGCCCCTATTCGGCGCGGTCTGCAAAGCGGCGGTCGGCTGTGTGGAGACCGTGCCCCATGTGAAGGTGACCAATATCGCCGACACGATCTCCGGCCTGCGCGAGGCCGGCCGCTACGCCATCGGGCTGGCGGGCGAGGCCGAGGCGGCGCTGGACGATGAAATCGCCGCCAACGCGGGCCCGGGCCTGGTGATCGTGCTGGGTGCGGAAGGCGCAGGACTGCGCCCCCGCGTCGCGGATCATTGCGACGCCCTGGCGCGCATTCCCATGGGGCCGAAGGCGGAAAGCCTGAATGTGGCGGCGGCCGCCGCCATCGCGCTTTACGAGGCCTCCCGCTTCGACAAGCGGATCAACCCGCGTTCGGACGCACGCTGAACTCGCCGCTGCTGGTCGAGCGCACGGTCTGAGAGCCTTCAACCCCGCCGACGACCACGTCGCCGCTGCCGGACAGGCGGATCTCAGGATTGACCACCACGCCGCCGAAGCGCACGCCGCCGGACCCGGTCGACCGAATCGTGGCGGGATCGGCCCGGCCTTCATCAATCCGCACGCCGCCGGAGCCGGAGAGCGACACCGAGAGCGGGCCGTTCATCGAGCTTGCGCGCAGATAGGCCGAGCCGGTGAAGCGCACCTCAAGCCCGCCGATATCGCCTGCGGTCAGATCGCCGCCGCCGCTGGCCTGATAGGACACGCCGCCCGGGGCGTCGCCGATGGTTATGTCGCCGGATCCGCTGGCGCCGCCGTCAAAAGCGGCGACGTCGCCCGCCTCCACATCGCCGGAGCCGGACGTGCTCAGCGTCATCGGGCCGAAGACATCGCCCATCTGCAGGTCGCCGGAACCGCTCGCGCGGACATCCGCGCCGCCTGCACTTCCAAGGACGATATCGCCCGAACCGCTCTGGCGCGTGGTCAGATCACCGGCCACATCGTTGGCGGTGACATCGCCGGAGCCGGAAATGGAAATGCTTAAGGCGCCGGCCGTCCCGATCTCCACATCGCCGGAGCCGGAGATGCGGATCGCCGCGTCCGCCCCGACATCGCCGGTCCGCACATCCATGGATCCGGACAGGCCGATTTCGGCGTCGCCGGCGATGTCGCCCGCTTCAAACTCGCCGCACTTGGCAGCCCCCAGATCAAGGGACGCCAGCTCGCCCGCACGCCCGCGGAAGACGCTGTCCTCGATGGTGAATGCGGCCGGGTTCGGCGTGGTGATCACCAGGAGCGGCCATTCGCTGAAGCGCTGAGCGTCCCCGCGGCGGCGTCCCACACGCTGGTCTTCGTCGCGTCCAAAGCAGCGCCAGCGGCGCGTGTCCTGTCCGCCATCGATCATAAGCCCGTTGGCGGTCTCGGTGATCTGGACGATCGGCGCGCCGGCCTGGCGCTCGACCCGCGCCGACAGGCCGGCGCCGGCTTCGATGCGGATTTCTCCGGCAAAATCGGTGACGGTGACGGCGGGCGCGGCCGATTGCGCCAGCGCGGCGACCGCAGTGGTGAAAAGAAGTGACATGAAGGGCCTCCCGAACGGCGAAATGGGCGTCACCGCCATTGATGCGCGCCGCAGCCCGATCGGATGCGACGCGCTGCGGGCACGCACGCTCGCTGATGCGGTGCGGGAACGCCAGTTAAGCCTTCGTCATGTCAGCGCCCGCGCGCCGCTTGAAGGCGGGCGGCGGCTGTGTTGAGCTCGAGCGGCGTTTACGCCAGGGCGATGGGGGCTCATCTGGACTTCCTGATCAATCAAGTGCTTGTCAAAGCGATGTTCTTCGGCGTTCCGCTGATCCTGCTCGGCGGCTATTTCCGGAAATGGTTCGGGGCGCAGGCCAAGGCCCGGCTGGCGAGCTATCTGCTGGCTTTGATCATTATTGCCGTCGAAGCCTGGCTGACCATTCCCTCGCCTGACTTCGCGCTCGTGAATCTGACGCTTACGGTCGTGATCGCCGTGTCCGCAGCCCATTTCGGCGTGCCGAGATCCGCGCCGCGCGTCGACCCCTATGGCGGCGGCGGGACCGGCGGCGGCGGATCAGATTTCTGATCTTCACGGCCGCGAAGCAGCCCTTCCCCTCGCGGAGCGTGGCGAGCTGGCGTTAGACTGCCGCCATGAAACATCACGCCCCCCGCACTCAATTGCCCACCCATGACGTCTTCAACCAGTCCGAGCCCCTGGCCGGAGTCAACTGGTATGCCGATGACGCCATGCTGGTCGACGCCGCAACCCGGTCCGGTGCGGCGCCCCATGGCGGGCGTCTGGCCGCCTTCGGCGCCGAGGCGGGAACGGAGGCGGTTCTGGATCTGGGCCGGACCGCCAATGAAAACCCGCCGAAATTCAAGCCCTTCGACCGTTTCGGACAGCGTGTGGACGAGGTCGAGTTTCACCCCGCCTATCACGCGCTGATGGAGCTCGGCCTGTCCGCCGGCGTCTCCTCGGCCGCCTGGACCGCGGATGAAGGCGGCCATGTGCTGCACGCCGCGCTGTTGATCTTGATGGGTCATGCCGACGCCGGCGTGTGCTGTCCCCAGTCGATGACCTATGCCTGCGTGCCGGCGCTGAAGCATGCTGACTGGACCGGCCCCTGGATCGCCGGCGCGACCAGCTCGCGCTACGACCCGCGCTTCCTGCCGCCGCAGGACAAGGTCGGTCTGACCCTGGGCATGGCCATGACGGAAAAGCAGGGCGGCTCGGATGTGCGCGCCAACACGACGCGCGCCAGGACGGTCTCAGCGGACGAAGTCGAGCTGACCGGCCATAAATGGTTTTGCTCAGCACCCATGAGCGACGCCTTCCTGACCTTGGCGTATGAAGGCGACGGGGATGCGGCGGCGCTCTCCTGCTTCCTGGCGCCGCGCTGGCGGCCGGACGGAACGCGCAACTCCATCGAGATCCAGCGCCTGAAGGACAAGCTGGGCGACAGATCCAACGCCTCTTCCGAAATCGAGTACAAATCCGCCTATGCCCGGCGGATCGGCGAGGCGGGACGGGGTGTCCGCACCATCATCGAAATGGTCAACCACACGAGGCTCGACTGCCTTGCAGGATCGGCGGGTCTGATTCGCGGCGCGGCGGCCCAGGCGATCTGGCACGCGGATCGACGCAGCGCCTTCCAGCGCCGTTTGATCGATCAGCCCCTGATGCGCGAAGTGCTCGCCGAGCTGGCCATGGAGGCCGAAGCCGCCCTGGCGCTCGCCTTCCGGGTGGCGGAGAGTTTCGACAAGGCCGCCCGCGACCCCCGGGAAGCCGCGCTGGCCCGCCTGATGACGCCGATCGCGAAATACTGGATCTGCAAACGCGCGCCCTATCTGGCTTATGAGGCGATGGAGGCCCACGGCGGTGCGGGATATGTCGAAGAACACCCCCTGCCCCGCATGTTTCGACAAAGCCCGCTGAATGCGATCTGGGAAGGCTCCGGCAATGTCATCGCGCTCGACGTCTTACGCGCGCTGGCGCGTGACGCGGCGGCGCGTGAGGCGCTGGAGGCGGAATTGGCGGCGGCGCGCGGGGCGCATCCGGCGCTGGATGCGAACATCACCGCGATGACGGCGATGATGACCTCGGGCGTCGGTGAAGATAAGGCGCGGCGGTTTGCGGAAATCGCCGCGCTGACGCTGACCGCCGCCGCCCTATTGCGCGCGGGCCTGACGCCGGCCGCCGACGCTTTCATCACCCGCCGCATCATGGACAACGCCACGACGCTGGGCGCCGGCGGCGGGGCGATCGACGCCGAAGCGCTGATCGCCCGGGCGCGGTTGAACGCATGACGCGTTACCAAGCTTTAAGCTGACCCTTGGGCCGGGCTCGGCCAGCGTGCCGGCCATGACGGACGCCATCACCACCGAGACTTTGTGCCGCGCTTTCGGCGAGATCACCGCCGTCGACGCGGTGAATCTAAGCGTGCCGGAAGGCTCGGTGTTTGGGTTTCTCGGACCCAACGGCGCCGGCAAAACCACCACCATCCGCATGTTGCTGGGATTGATCCGGGCCGACGCCGGCCGCATCCGGCTGAACGGCCACGACCTCAAGCAGGCGCGCAGCGCCGCGCTGTCCGGCGTCGGCGCGATCGGGGAGAGCCCGGCGCTTTATCCCAACCTGACCGGCCTGGACATCATGATGATGGCCGCGCGTCTGGGCGGCCATCCTCGAAGCGAGGTGATGGATCGTCTCGATCAGGTGGGCTTGTCCGGCGCAGCCGACCGCAAAGTCGGCGGCTATTCCCTGGGCATGCGCCAGCGCCTGGCGCTGGCGCGCGCCATGATCGGCCGCCCCAAACTCTTGATTCTCGACGAACCGACCAACGGCCTGGACCCCGCCGGCATTGCGGACATGCGCGCCCTGATCCGCGCCCTGCCCCAGACGCTGGGCGCCACCATCTTTCTATCCAGCCACCTGCTCAGCGAGATCGAGCAGACCGCGACCCATTGCGCCCTCATCGAGAATGGCCGGCTCTTGTTTCAGGACACTTTGCAACGACTTATGGAGACGGCGCCGATGCGCCTGGCCGTCGAAACCGACCGCCCCTCGGAACTGACGCGCCGGTTTCTCGACGACGGCGTGCACGCGGAACAGGACGGCCAGATCGTGCGCGCCGCGCTGGAGCTGGAGACAAGGGCGCGCGCCGCCCTGGTCTCGCAACTGGTCGCTGAGGGGTTTGCGGTGTCCGGGGTCTGGACGGAGCGGGCGTCGCTGGAAGATTTATTCCTCGCTCTCACCGGACCGGGCCGCCGGGCGTCGGCATGATGGCCTGGCGTGTCTTCCTGGCCGAGCTGGCGAAGCTGAAAGGCTCGCTGGTGCTGCTGCTGGCGGCGGGTCCGCCGATGATGATGCTGGTGATGATCCCCGCCGTCATGCTGACCGGCAACGCGCCGGAAGAGTGGCGCGTCTTCGCCATGAGTTCGGCGGCGATCTGGGCCTATCTGCTGATGCCATTGACCGCCACCGCGCTGACCGCGCTCGTGGCCGGGCTGGAACATCAAAGCAGCGGCTGGACCTGGACCTTGGCCCAGCCGGCGCCCAAAACCCTCATTTTCGCCACGAAAGCGCTGGTCTGCGCTCTTCTGATGGCGGTGATCTCGACCGGCGTCGGGATCGCGATCATCGCCGGCGCCGCGATCGCCGGCGGCGTCTCTGAAGCGGTCGCCCTCGCCGGCGAACCGCCAATCGGTTTTCTGACCAGCCTGCTCGCCCGCATGTGGGCCGCGTCTCTGCTCGCCCTGGCGATCCAGTTCGCCGTGGCGCACGCTTTCAAAGCCTTCGCGATACCCATCATTGTCGGCATTGGCGGCACCTTCGTGGCCGTCGTTGCAACGTCGGCCCAGGCGGGCGTTTATTTTCCCTGGTTGCTGGCGGTGAACATGCTCGCCAGCGAGCCCGCCCGCGCCGACCAAGCGCTGTTCACCGGCCTGATCGGCGGGGTGGCGGTGTTTTCAGTCAGCTCTGTCTGGCTGGCGCGGCGCGACTGGCGCTAGCTGAGCAGCCCGAAGACGAAGGTGCCGAGCACCGTGCCGACCGCATAGCCCAGCACGCCCATCAACACCCCCGGCGTGACGAGGTCCCGCCAGCCTTTGGCGGCCGCCAGCGCCGGCGCGGTGGTCGCACCCAGGATGGCGGCGTTGGACGCGATGAGGATTTCCGGCAGCGACAATCGGACGAATTTGGCGATCACCAGCGCCACGACGACATGCAGGCTGACGAGGACTAGGATGAACAGCCCGATCAACGGCGCGACTTCCAACAGGAGGCCGATATTGGACTCCGCCGCGATCGCGGCGAAGAACATGAAAGCGAACACCACGCCCAGTTCAAAGCCGCCATGGAGCTTGGCCATCCGCCTGGGCATGGCGGTCGGAAGAATCAGGGCCAGCATGGTGATCGCCACATAGCGCAGATCGCCGATGGACACGCCGATCGCGGCGCGCAAATCGTCCGGTCCCAGACCCCACCAGGTTTCAAAGACATAGGCCCCGGCGCGTACGATCATGTCGCCCAGCGCCACCACCGCCAGCGCATAGGTCAGCGTTAGCGCCAGGCTGAGCGAGGTGGTGCGCCCCCCGCTGCCTTCACCAGCCTCTTCGATCTCGCCTTGCGTGTGGTCGCGGGGCGCAAAGCGCTTCGCGACCCAGGCCACGCCTGGCAGGATGGCCATCACGGCGACCCAGCTGGCGCTCGCCAGATGGTCCGCGGCGATGATCGCGGCGACCAGAGCGCCGTCTTCTGCCAGGCCGGTCATTTGCGTGAGGGGCACGAAATTCACTGTTCCGCCGGTATAAGAGCCGGTCAGCGAGGCCGCGACCGCCGCTTCCTGGGCGCCAAGATCGACCAGGAACACCGCGCCGAAAACGCCCACCAGGGTGGCGAAGCAGCAGATGACGAAGGCGCCGGTCATGCGGGTGGTTTCAAACAGGATACGCCGCAGATCCGCCTTCATCAGGAAGAGCGGAATCAGCACAGGCACCGCGTAGCGGAACACGAAGTCATAGGCGCTGGAGGCGAAGGGCATCAGGCCCATCCAGACGGTCTCCCCGCTTGGCGTCGCGCCCACGGGCAAGCGAAGATTGGTCGCCAGAATGGCGATCAGGATCGCCCAGACCGTGCCGGTCAAAAGCGCGCCGAACTTGGTCTTCTCCAGAAGGAAGCCCGCGGCGGCGATGCCGAACAGGCCGGCCATCACCGCGACAGGCTGATCAGCGGGGATGAGAGATGCGTCCATGGCGCGCGCTCCTGCTAAGCCAGTGTGCGATTAGGAGATAACCGCGTCCGCCTCGATCTCCACCAAAAAGGCGGGATGGGCAAGAGCGTTGACCGCCAACATGGTGGACGCCGGCGGGTGGTCCCTGAACACATCCAGGTGCGCCGCGCCGACCGCGGCCTGGGTGTCGGGGTGCATGTCGGTGGTGAAGACCCGCGTCCTGACCACGTGCTCGACTCCTGCCCCAGCCTCCTCCAAGGCCGCCTTGATGATCTCCAGCGCGCGGGCGGTCTGGGCGCCGACATCTCCGGGCGCGAAGGGCTGACCATCTGCGTCCACCGCCACGGTGCCTGCGACGAAGACCTGGTTTCCAACCCGCACCGCCCGGCGATATCCGACCTTGTCCTCCCAGGGCGCGCCGGAGGTGATGCGTTGAACGGTCATTGGCCTGCGCCCGGCACGCCGTTTTCAAACAGATCGAGCGCGATCGCGGTCATGCCCTCGGCCGCCACATTCACCGTGCCTTCCGCGTCCGGATAGAAGAAGGGCGAGTGGTTGGCGGGCGGCAGAAGGCCCTGGCCGGAATACTCCGCCCAGACATCCAGCGGCGAGCCGCCGACCCAGAACATGAAGATCGGCACGTCCTCTTCGGTGCGGCCATAGCGGGAGAAATCTTCGCCGCCGGTCACCGGATCGGCCGTATCGACCGCTTCGCCGAAGCGGGCGCTGAGAACGGCGCCGGCGCGGTCGGACAGGGCGGGGTCATTGTAGACGGCCGGCGTGTAGACTTGATCGATCTCCATGACCGGCATCAGCTCCGCAGGCAGCCCCGCCGCCAGGGCGACGCCGTTTGCGACGCGCTCAATGCCCTCCAGAAGCTGCGCGCGCACCTCGTCGGTATAAGAGCGCACGGTGATCTGCAAATGGGCCTCATCGCCGATGATGTTGTGCTTGGTTCCGGCGTTGAAGGCGCCGACGGTCACGACGCCGGTTTCAAACGGCGACAATTCCCGGCTGACCAGGGTTTGAAGGCCCAACACGATCTGGGAGCCGATGACCACCGGGTCTTTGCCCAGATGCGGCGAGGCGCCGTGAGAACCGACGCCGCGGACATAAAGGTCCACGGTATCGACATTCGCCATGGCGAAGCCGGGCACATAGCGCACCTGGCCGACCGGCATATAGCCCCATGTGTGATGACTCACCACGGCGTCAGGCGTCGGGAAACGCTCGTATAATCCGTCTTCGAGCATGGCGTGGGCGCCCAGACCGACTTCCTCCGCCGGCTGGGCGATCAAGACCAGCGTGCCGGACCAGGCCTCGCGATTGCCGGCCATCCAGCGCGCCGAACCGATCAGTGCGGTCATATGCGTGTCGTGGGCGCAGGCATGCATGATCGGAAACTCATTGCCGATCCGGTCCGGACCGACCGCCGTGGAGGCGAAGTCCAGCGGCGTGTCTTCGCGCATGGGCAGGCCGTCCATGTCCGCCCGCATCATGATCACCGGGCCCGGCCCGTTTTCCATCACCGCCACGACGCCGGTGCGCCCTACCTGCTCGGTGACCTGATAGCCGGCGCCGCGAAGCTCAGACGCCATGCGGGCGGCCGTCTCCACCTCCATGAAGCTGAGCTCCGGATGGGCGTGAAGATGCTGGTAGAGACCCTCGAGATGGACATCCCAATCGCTCTGAAGATCCGACCGCAAGGTCTCCTCGGCCAGCGCGGAAGCACAGAGTGCGGTCGTCAGCGCTGACGCCAGAATAAAACGCATGATGAACTCCCCGAACCAATTGGGGATATTGCAGCCCGGTCCGCCCCGGCGCGTCAATCGCTCGATTTAGCCGAACAGGGCGTCGACTTCGGCCTGGTCGGCGGATTGATCGTCCACCCCATCGCCTTCAATGCGGCCGTTGACGGCTGCGCGGGCTGCGGCGAGCAATGGCTCGATATCGGTGGCGGCCAGCGCTGCAGCGCCGGCGACGTCCTGCTCCCGCAGGCGGGTCTGGGCGTCGCCCAGGGCGTCGTCGAGGGCGGCGATGATGGTTTCGAAATGGGCCTTGAGCGCATGGGGCGCCGCGCCCCAGGCGGCGATCACCGTGTCGGCGCCGGCATAGCCGGTGCGTCGGAAATGCTCGGCATATCCGCAGGGCGCCCAATCAAGCACCTCTTCTGCCATGTCCGGCATGTCGCCCAGCATCTCAAGAAGCATGACGACTTCGTTGAAATGGTTCAGATAATCGGTTGCGAGTCCGCTTTCGGGATGAATGTTGGCGGCCGCCAACGCGTCTGCGCTCAACGCGCCTTCTCCCAGAACCACACCGCCGGACATGCCGCACCCCATCAACCGAACCGCGACCATGGCCGCTTAGGGTTGATGAAGCGCTAACCGTGTTCAGCCGCCCTCAGCGCCGCCGGAAAACCGCTCGGTCCATTCTGCGACCTGATCATCCTCGATCTTTGCGAACAGCAATTCGGGCACGGCGAAAGCCTGACCGCGCGGCAGCCGGTCAAGCAGCGCCGCACACGGTCCCGACGGCCAGGCGCGCTTATCGGCCGGCACGCCGACCGCATCCAGAATCTTCGCGGACGCAGCCGGAATGACAGGCTGGGCGATGATCGCGGACAAGACGGCGAGATTGATGCCGGTGCGCACGCCGACGGCCGCCTTGTCCTTGTCGGTTTTGAAGTGCGACCAGGGTTCGGCGCGGGTGAGATACTCATTGCCCGCCGCCCACAGCGCGCGGGTCTCGGCCGCCGCCTTGCGGAACTCCATGGCGTCATAGTGCGCGGCGATACGGTCCAGGCGTTGCTCGACTTCGCCGGCCAGCCAGGTTTCATGCTCGCCGGGCGCGCCGCCGTCGGGGACAACGCCGTCAAAGCGGGACTTGGCGAATTTCAGGATCCGATTGACGAAATTGCCCAGCACATTGGCGAGATCGGTATTGATCGCGCTCTGGAAATGATCCCAGGTGAATTGCGCGTCCGCGCCCTCGGGCGCGTATGCGGTCAGATACCAGCGCCAGTAATCCGCCGGCAAAAGCTCCAGCGCCTGGTCCATGAAGACGCCGCGCTTGCTGGAGGTGGAGAATTTCCCGCCATACCAATTCAACCAGTTGAAGGCCTTGAGCTTGTCGACGGTTTTCCAGGGCTCTTCGGAACCCAGCAACGTCGCCGGGAAGCTGACGGTATGGAAGGCGACATTATCCTTGCCCATGAACTGGACATAGCTGACATCGTCCGCGCCCTTATCGGTCCGCCACCAGCGCTCCCAGTCCTGACCGGTCTTTTCCGCCCACTCCACCGTCGCGGCGATATAGCCGATCGGCGCATCGAACCAGACATAGAAGACCTTGTCTTCAAAGCCGTCGCGCGGCTGACCGTCTTTGGTGACCGGCACGCCCCATTTAAGATCGCGGGTGATGGTGCGGTCACGCAGGCCTTCGTCGAGCCATTTATTGGCGATGGACTTGGCCAGAGGCGGCCACTCCTTCGATGCATCGACCCAGGCGCGCAGGCGCGTCTCCACCACAGTCTGGCGCAGCCGAAGGTGCAGCGTGTCGCGAACCTCCAGATTGCGCGAGCCTGAGATCGCCGAATAGGGCTCGATCAGATCGACCGGATCTAAAAGCTTGCCGCAATTGTCGCATTGGTCGCCGCGCGCTTTTTCATAGCCGCAGTTGGGACAGACGCCTTCCACATAGCGGTCGGGCAGAAAGCGGTCGTCATCGATGGAGAAGACCTGGCTTTCGGTCACCTCCTCGATCAGGCCGTTGGCCTCCAACACCTCGGCGAAATGCTGAGTCAGCGTCTTGTTCGCGTCCGAGGACGTGCGCCCGAAATGGTCCCAGGCGAGCCCATATCGATCGCCAAGGTCTTTTTGGATTTGATGCTGCTCATCGCAATAGGACCGCACGTCCTGGTCCGCAGCCGCCGCGGCCAGCTCAGCGGGCGTGCCGTGCTCGTCGGTGGCGCATATGCTCAACACTTCATGGCCGCGCAGACGCTGGAAGCGCGCATAGACATCGGCCGGCAGCATGGATCCGGCCAAATTGCCGAGATGTTTGACCCCGTTGATATACGGAAGAGCGGAAGTGATGAGGATGCGGGCCATGGGGGCGTCCTGTGACTGTGTGCTGAGCACACATAGTCGCGGCTTAGCACCCTGTCATCCCACGGTTCTGCAGGCTGCATCCTGACGGATCGACGCGCGCTTCAAGGACGCAGGATCGCTATATCGGCTTGGAGTCCCCGGCGACCGGCGCCCATCGGCGTTCAATGAGCTTTGACGCGAATATATTGGCGTAGGCGCCGAGAGTCGGCAGCGGATCGGTCATATCAAAGCTCAGGTGACAGGGCGCGAAGGCCTCCCGGGCGGTCTGGGCCAGAAGACCCGCAAGACCCGGCCAGCCCGCCGCGCCGGAGCGCTTGGCCTTCAAGGCGCCCGAAAGTGCGCCCTTGGTCCAGGCGTAGGACACGCCGGTCCGCGCGACCCAGGGATCGGCCGGCGTCTTGACGGCCCGGCCCGACGGCAGGTCCAGCGCCAGCCGGGAGAGCGGCAAGCCGCAAGCTTCGGCGATCTTGTAATTGGCGCCGAGGCGCGGATTGATCTCCAGGAAGCTCAGCTGACGTCCGTCAGACGAGCGCATGAATTGGGCGCAACCGACGCCGTGATACCTCAAATGCGAGATCAGGGTCTCGACGGCATGCCGCAAGGCCGGCGTCGGAGCGACCGAGCGGCCGGCGACCGCATAACCTGTCCCGTCCAGCGCATCGGTGCGGGTGATCTGGACCGGCGCCGCGCCCAGCAGCCGCCCCTGATGCGCGCCGAAATAGACATTGATCCGCGGCCCTTCGACAAAGCGCTGCACGCACAGCGTCTTGTGATCGGCCGGCCATGCGGTGAAACACCTGGCGGCCGCTTCAGGCGTCTTCAGGACGACAGCCTTGCGATCCAGCACATAGGCGGTGGAATCTGTCGGCTTGACGATGAGCGGCCCGCCGATCTCCACTGCAGCCTCGCGCAGCGCCTTGACCGAGGACACGATGCGGCGCGGCGCCAGCGGGACGCCGGCAGCGTCACAGGCGGTGAACAGGCCCGCCTTGTCGGCGCAGCGGTAAACCAATTCTGGCGCAGGCATGGCCAGCCGCGTGAGTTTGGACAGGCGCTCGGCCTGGGCGGCGACAAGTCGGGTCGCGACTTCGCTGACCGGCATCAAAGCGTCGATTTCGCCCGTCTCAAGCTCCCGCGCCACACGCACGAGCGCCGCGTCCGGCGCCGCGTCCAGAGGCGCGTGGCGAAAGACCGAGGCGACATGGCGCGACAGGAAGAGATAGGGATCGGGCGCATCCATGCCCGCAATGATCGTGTGTCCGGCGCGGGATAATGACCGCGCCAGCGTCAGGCTCGCGCGCAGATTGCCCAGCAGCAGCACCGTGGCCATGACCGCCTCCTCCAAGCTCAGCGTTCACCAAGCAAGGGACGGGCCATCGGTCAGGCGAACAGACCGATGATCGAAATGACGAAGAGCGCGAGGCTGATCACCAGCCCGACCGCCGGCGCCCAGACAGGGGCGGTGAAATGAGGATGATCGCTCGCGTCGCCGCGCCGCTTGACCGCGATGAGCGCGGCGTTGACCAGGGCGAACACCACCAGCACGACAAAGACGGTGCCCTGGGCGAGCACGGCCAGCGGCGCGGCGAGCGCCAGCGCGGCGACGACGCCGGCGGCGACCAGCGTCGCGAGATGGGGCGTCCGCCGGGCCGGGTGAACCGCGGCGAGCCAATCCGGTCCCGCGCCGCGCTTGGCCATGCCGTAGAGCACCCGGGACGCCATCAGCACCTGCACCAGAACGCCGTTCACCATGGCGATCAGCGCGACGCCGGCCAGCGCCTGACCGGCGCGATCGCCAAAGCCTTGTTCGACGACGCGCGACAGCGGCGCCGGGCTGTCCGCCAGCACCGCCGGATCGACGGCCGACACCGACACCCAGGCGATCAGGCCGTAAAGCACCAGCGCCGCGCCCAGCGTGGCGCCGATGGCGATCGGCAGGGTGCGCTCGGGCCGCTGGGCCTCCTCGGCCATGTTGACGATGTCTTCAAAGCCCACGAATGCGAAAAACGCCAGGGTCACCGCAGCAGCGAAGCCCGCCATCGGCGGCGCCGCGGTCATCGTGATCATGGCGGGCGAGTCCATCGCTTCGGGCAATCCGGCGGCGACGACAAAGACCAGACCCGCGACTTCGATCAGCGTGACCAGGCCCGCCGCCCATACCGCCTCCCGCACGCCCCAGAGCGCTGCGGCGGTCAGCACCGTCAACACGCCGAGCATCACCAGCGGTGCGGGAAAGGCCGCGAATTCGGTGAAGTATCCGGCGAAACCGCGCAGGATCGCGGCGGACGAGACCAAGCCCGACAAGGCCAACGCCATAGCCCGTGATGATGGATAGCGTTTTCGATTTCAGCCCATGGGCGACATAGGCGCCCTCGCCCGCGCTTTCGGGATGACGCGTCGCGAGTTCGGCATAAGACAGGGCGGAGAATCCGGCCGCGATGCAGGCGGTCAAAAACGCGATCGGCGCCCAGTCGCCCGCCAATCCGGCGATCTCGCCGGTCAATGCGTATATCCCCGCGCCGATGGTCACGCCGATGCCGTAAACCGACAGGCTGACAGGTCCCAATACGCGGCGAAGCTCGGTCATGGGCGCAGCCTAGCCGATCGCCATCACCCCGCCATGCGGTGCGTGCGCGCGCCATCTTGGCGCAGCGGACCGGTTCGCGTATGTCTTCGCGCCTTGGCGGGCCGGCATAGCTCAGCTGGTAGAGCAGCGGTTTTGTAAACCGAAGGCCGGGGGTTCGAGTCCCTCTGCCGGCGCCATCTTCCCGTCCTCCCTCACCTCCGTTCGGTCGGGCGCGATGTCGGCCCCCTCAGCCATCATCAACCGCTCGAGACCATCGCTAAGCTCCTGCGGCGTGGGGTGCTGGTTTTCCTCCTCTGCTTGCGGGGGAGGTGCTCCCGAAGGGAGCGGAGGGAGCATGCGGCGGTTCGAGATTGGTCCACCAACCCGCGTTGCTCTTTGTCTGTCCTCCCTCACCTCCGTTCGGTCGGGCGCGACGTCGGCCCCCTCACCAGGCGGCGAGTGCTCGAGACCGTCGCTCAGCGCGATCCGCGCTGGGAGACGGGTGTCCTCGTCCGGCTTGCGCGGGAGGTTTGCGCGAATCTGTCCTCCCTCACCTCCGTTCGGTCGGGCGCGACGTCGGCCCCCTCGCCAGGCGGCGAGTGCTCGAGACCGTCGCTGAGCGCGATCCGCGTTGGGAGACGGGTGTCCTTCTCCAGCTTGCGGGGCAGGCGCCCGCGAAGCAGACGCTGGCGGCCTAGCGCGGTTAGTCGCCGGTCATTGAGCGCGTGACGCTTTTCCCTGTCCGCTCTCAAATCCGGTCGGCCACATGTCGCCGGCGGCGCATCGCGGCACGCCCATGGCCGCGTTTCATCAATGCAATCAGCGCCTTGCCCACACGCGTCAGCAATTCATTCGATCGCCGGCCCGCTTACTCGCGACCCTTCATTACAGGAAATTTATTGCCTTTCGAAAAATTCATATCGTTTTTCGATATTTTTTTGTTGCAAAGCGATGAGAGGCCCGGTACAAACATTCTCGAGGCGGACGGGAACACACCCGATGCTTCTGGCGAAGACCCGGCGCACCAAAAAAGGATCGGGCAAGCCAAATGGTTGGTCATAAGGAACGCTTAGGAGAAAACGAGATGTCCTTGTCTGGAAACAATGCTGGTCACACCGCTTTTGCAATGCTGATCAATCTGGCGCTGGTGGCGGTCGTGTTCGCCGGTGTCGTCGCCTCAGTCAGCTCTCTGGCTGCGTAATGCGGGCCCAAGCAAGCGGCCGGCGGTCATAAGCCCCTCTTCACGCTCCCCGGTGAAGCAGGCGAGGCTTATGACGCGCCGGCCCTCGCTGTTTTTACCGTCCATAAGAGCCTGAACGCCGGGCGGTCCGCGCGGACATCAACTGCTCCGGCGCCGAGGCTCGGCTCCACATTCAATATCCGTCCCGATACCCTTTACTCCGCCGCCGCCCTCTCGGCCCGTCGCTTGCGCCGCTGCGCGCGCTTCACATAGGGCTCGAAGAACATCCAGATGCCGGTCAGCCATAAAAATAGCAGGATCACGCCGGCGGGCAGGAAGATATAGGTCTTCACCCAATCGGCGAAAAAACTGCCGTCATGGATCTGCTCGATCAGGTCCGAGCGCCGGTATTCCAGCGACAGCACTTCCAGAGTGACGAGATCAATCTGGGCCTCCCAGCGATTGGGCGCGATGAACTTCACCACGCCGCGATCGGAGCGCACATCGATTCTGTCGAATTGATCCCAGGCGGTCACCTCCAGCTCAGGAATTGCCGCGGCCGCGTCGTAAAGCGCCGCGAGCGAGGTGTCCGGGGCGCCCGCGGCCGCGATTTCGCTGCGCTGGGTCGGCGGCTGGATCCAGTCGACGTCCTTTTTGAGCATCAGGAAGAGCCCGGCGATGATCATCACGCCGAGCGGCAGCATCAATATCGGCGAGCCCCAATGGTGGATGTCGCGGATTAGCTTGTTGAGTGTCATGGCCGCCATGGTCGCCGAGCCGACCGAGGCGTCAAGACGGACCGCGGGGCGACGGCCTGAGCCCATTCGTCGCGCCGCCCTTCTCATTTCTCACATCTTCGGTAGGGTTTTCACCAAGACTGAGGATGGGGAGGAAAGTCATGAAAAAAATGGTCCTGGCCGTGGTGCTCGGCGCGTTCACGCAAACCGCCTGCGCGCAGCCGGCCGAGGAGGCCGAGGAAGGCCCGCTGAGCGCCGGCAATTTCACCGGCTTTGAGTTTCGCTCCATCGGTCCCGCCTTCATGGCGGGCCGGCTCAGCGATATTGAGATTCTGCAGGATAATCCCTCCACCTGGATTGTCGGCGTGGGATCCGGCGGGGTCTGGCGGACCGACAACGCCGGCACCACCTGGCGATCAATCTTCGACGACACCGGCGTCTATTCCATCGGCACGGTGACGGTGGATCCCAATAATCCGCACATCATCTGGGTCGGCACCGGGGAGAACACCGGCAGCCGCCATGCCGGCTATGGCGACGGGATCTACCGGTCCCGCGACGGCGGTCAGAACTGGGATCATATGGGGTTGGAGGACTCCGAGCGGATTTCGGAGATCCTGATCCACCCCGATGACTCCAACACGCTCTGGGTCGCAGCCCAGGGTCCGCTCTGGTCCTCCGGCGGCGAGCGCGGACTTTATAAATCCACCGACGGCGGGGAGACTTGGACTCTCGTGTTGTCGGCCGGGGAATGGACCGGCGTCACCGACATCGTCATGGACCCGCGCAATCCCGATCGCCTGGTCGCGGCCACCTGGCAGCGTCACCGCACCGTCGCGGCCTATATGGGCGGCGGACCGGAGAGCGGGATTCATGTCTCCGACGACGGCGGGGAGACCTGGCGGGAGGTCACCGTCGGCCTGCCGGACGGGAATATGGGCAAGATCGGCCTGGCCATCTCGCCGCAAAACCCCGACATCGTCTACGCCGCCATTGAAACCGACCGCCGCCAGGGCGGGGTTTACCGCTCCACCGACCGGGGCGAGAGCTGGACGATGATGTCAGACACCGTCTCCGGCGGGACCGGGCCGCATTATTATCAGGAGCTGTACGCCCACCCGCACCATTTCGACAGGATCATTCTGGTGTCGAACACGACCCAGTTCTCCGACGATGGCGGCGCGACCTTCTACGACATCAATAACGACAACAAGCATGTCGACGATCATGCGATCGGCTTTCACCCGACCGATCCCGACTACATGCTGATCGGCTCGGACGGCGGGCTATATGAAACGGTGGATGATCAGGCGACCTGGCGCTTCATCGCCAATATGCCGATCACCCAATTCTACGACATCGCCATCGACGACGCCGAGCCCTTCTACAATGTCTACGGCGGCACCCAGGACAACAACACCCAGCTGGGCCCGTCGCGCACCGACAGCCGGCACGGCATCCGCAATTCGGACTGGGAGGTCACGTTGTTCGGCGACGGCCATGAGCCCGATATCGAGCCGGGCAATCCCGACATCGCCTATTCCAGCTGGCAGCAGGGCAATCTGGTGCGGTTCGACCGCACGACCGGCGAGATCGTTTATATCCGCGCCCAGCCCGAGCCCGGCGAGCCCGCCGAGCGCTTCAACTGGGACGCGCCCATCGTCGTGTCCTCACACGAGCCGGCCCGGCTTTATCACGCCTCCCAGCGGGTCTGGCGGTCCGATGATCGCGGCGACAGCTGGGCGCCGATCTCCGGGGACCTCACCCGGGATCAGGACCGCATGCTGCTGCCCATCATGGGCCGACAGTGGTCCTGGGATGCGGGTTGGGACCTCTACGCCATGTCGGTCTACAACACGATCAGCGCGCTCGCGGAATCCCCGGTCGATGAAAACGTCATCTACGCCGGCACCGACGACGGTCTGATTCAGATCACCCGGGACGGCGGCCAGACCTGGACCGAGACTGAGGCCGGCGATCTGCGCGGCGTCCCGGACTTGGCCTACATCAATGATTTCGAGCCCTCCCGCTTTGAAGCGGGCACGGTCTTCATGGCCCTGGACCATCATAAATACGGCGACTTCACGCCGTATCTGATGCGGTCGGACGATTATGGCCGCACCTGGCGGATGATCACCGACGGCCTGCCGGCCCGCGCCATCGTCTGGCGCATCGTGCAGGATCATGAAGACCCTGATCTGCTCTTCGCCGGCACCGAATTCGGCGTCTATTTCACGATCGACGGCGGCGAAAACTGGATCGAAATGTCCGCCGGCATGCCGCCCATTCCCGCGCGCGACGTGCTGATTCACGAACGCGAGAACGATCTGGTCGTGGGCACGTTCGGCCGCTCCATCTATGTCCTGGACGACTTCTCGGCGCTCCGCGACGTCACCGTGGACATGCTGGAAAGCGGGGCGCGCTTATTCCCGGTGCGCCGGGCCTGGTGGTATCAGGAGCAGCACGAGCTGGGCTTCGGCCCGCGCGGTTATCAGGGCCATGGGTATTATTACGCGCCCAATCCGCCCTTCGGCGCGGTGATCACCTATTATCTCGCCGAGGGCCTCCAGACGTCCGAAGAAGTGCGTCAGGACGCCGAACGCGAGCCGAATGAGGCGGGCGAGGACACCCCCTTCCCCGGCTTTGACGTGGTTGAAGCGGAGCGCCGCGAGGCGCCGCCGCGCATGTGGCTGGTGATCCGCGATGATCAGGGCGAGGTGGTGCGCCGCCTGCCCGGACCGGTCGGCAAGGGCTTTCACCGCGTCGCCTGGGATCTCACCTATCCCAGCACCAGCGCCGTGACCCAGCCGGACACCGAAGAAACGGAGACCTCCGGCTATCTGGTCGGGCCCGGAACCTACACCGTCGAGCTGGTGCGTCAGCATAACGGCGAGACCGTCACGCTGGGCGAGGCGCAGACCATCCAGGTCGACCGCCTCACCGAAGGCGCCCTGCCGGGCTCGCCGGATGATGACGTGGTGGCCTTCTGGGAGCGGATCGGCGCGCTGCAGCGGCAGGTCTCGGCGGCCAACGCGACCATCGCCCTGACCCGCACCCGCATCGACACGCTGCAATCGGCGCTGCATCGCTCGCGCACCGCGCCGGGCGGGCTCGACGATGAATTGGAAGCCATGCGTCAGGAGCTGTTCGCCATCGAGGAGGCCCTGGGCGGCAATCAGAGCCATGGCGGCTTTTACGGCGCGGAACCGGCGACCGTCGGCTCCCGCCTGTCCTTTGCTCAGCTGGGCACGCTGAATTCCACCTACGGCCCCTCGCCGGCGCATGAACGCCAGCTTGGCCATGCCGAGGAGGAGTTCGGCCCGATCCTGGACCGGCTCAACGCGCTGACCGAAGAGGCGATTCCCGCGTTTGAGGCGTCGCTGGACGGTGAAAGCGCGCCCTGGACGCCTGGCCGGGCCGTGGGGCCGTTGTAAGGCCAAAGGCGTGCCGGCTGACGGTGCGGCGCTCGTCCCAAAGACGGGCGCCGCCTTGCGCGCCGCCACGCCGGGCTGCTCATTTGGGTGAGACGGCGTGACTGAGCAATCCGGCGAGACCGAACTGACCGGCGGGCGCACCCATGACATGGTCGTGCGGATCGGCGACACCGTTCGAAAACACAGTACGGCCAATTCCGAATTCGTTCACCGCGTCCTGAAGGCGCTGTGGGCGGGCGGGTTCCGCCAAGCGCCTCAATCGCTCGGAAGGGATGATGAGGGTCGCGACGTTTTCACCTTCATTGAAGGCGACGTCCCCGCTGATCTTGAGATTTTCGATGATGAGACCCTGGTCCGGGGCGCCCGCCTCATCCGGTCATTTCACGACGCCAGCGCCGGCCTTCCTGCAAACCTGCGCGGGGACCCGCTCTGTGAACTGGTCCGCCACAATGACTTATCGCCCTGCAATTTCGTGTTTCGGGACGGCGCACCCGTCGCGATCATCGATTTCGACGCCTGTGCTCCCGGGTCGCGCCGGTCGGACCTCGGCTACGCCGCCTGGCTATGGCTCGACCTCGGCTCGCCGCGGGTGACGGCGGCGCAGCAAGCCCGGCGCCTGCGCGTGTTTCTCGACGCGTACGGGACCGAGCCTGCCGAACCGGTCCTTGAGGCCGTTCAGGCGCAGCAATCCAGGCTCGCGAAAGACATTCCATCGCAATCTGACGCGGGCCGCGCCGCCTGGGCCGAACACTGCCTCGCCTGGACCCGGTCCAATCTCGCCGTGCTCCTGAACGGGCCCTAGCCGCGCCACGAGACATGCACGCCGGCTGGGCCATGCCGAGACCGACTTCGGCCCGATCCCGGAACCGCTCAATGCGCTGACGGAGGGACGCGATTCCGGCGTTAATGGCGGCGCTGGTCTGTAAACACACACCCTGGCCCGCCGGGCGGGCGATCGTGCCGAGATAGGCTGGATTTTGCATGTTGCTTCAGCGCGTTCAGCAAGTTTGATGGCATCCATCGATGGCCGAACGCTTCATGCTTGCTGGACGCGTGAAAACCTGAAGCCCTTTTCAACCTCTGGGTTGACTTGCAACAACCTCTAGAATTTTCTGCTTCCGAAACACAATTATGTTCAAGGGGGCTAGAAATTGAGCAACGAGAATTTCACATCAACGCAGCAGGGAACCAGCCTTTTGGGCAAAAAAGTCTCTGATTACACCTTGTTCGCAATTGCAGCCGTCGCCTCCTACATCTTGATGCAATTGATTGTGACGCCGACTTATAACGAGTTTCTTCTTTTTCGCGACATCCAGTCAGCCGGAATAACAGACGTCGTGGACGCCGGCGTGATCGCGCCAGATAGCGCACCTCAGCTGTCAGATGAATTGATCTTATTTGCAGTAGGAGCCGCTGTGCAACTGCTACTATTCGTAATATTGTTGTCTTTCATGCACTACACAAATCGAGAGCTTAAAAGTCGAAAATGGTATCGAAATATTTGGGACCCTAGAGCGAAATTCGAAGGTCGCTGGTTGGAAATTTTTTACGACGAAGACACCCTAACAGACGGCAAATT
This sequence comes from Oceanicaulis sp. BBD 1991-10, assembly GCA_001657295.1. Lineage (GTDB taxonomy): Bacteria > Pseudomonadota > Alphaproteobacteria > Caulobacterales > Maricaulaceae > Oceanicaulis. The sequence goes on from LYSW01000011.1 coordinate 43,030, forward strand.
ACTGCTAAAAAATAATGCCATTCCAAGATACGCAATCATCGACATTGTTTATCTCGGCCCCAAAACAGATCGCTATGCTATGTTCGGAGCATCTTATTATCCAAACTCTCTTTATAATAGCTTCTGGCGAAGCCGTTCAATGATTTTTTATCCTGAAGACAAGAGAATCGAATACCTGTTCACATCTGACGATAACGGCGGCAACTCAAATATCCGCGGAGTCGGGAGTTTGTGTTTTAGGGGTAAGTTTGAAAAATCTAATGTGAGCAAGAAAGCATCGCGGAAAGTTCGGCGACTATTCAATGGACGCGAGGAGTTACACTCGGGAATTGGCACCTTCTCGGTCAACAACACATCTGGCGATCATCATTATGTGGAGTTCATTCGAATCACAGACGAGGAAATTGCCGCCCTCGTCGACAATCGCGTCGCAATGCACCCGGCCATCGTTTTGAGAAATTTTATTCGAGAATACCATCAAAGATTTGGAAGCATGTTGTCTGAAGGACTTGTAGACCCTGTTATGGCTTCATCAGAAGGCAATGCGGAGGGTGAAAGCACAAAGTAGAAGACAAAACCAAACCAACTCACCGCGGTTCTATCCTTGGATACTTTTCACCTAACCCCGCCCCGTCACCTGGACTCCGTCGCTGATCCGGTCTGAGGGGTAGAGCACCAGCGTTTCGCCGGGCTCCAGGCCGCTGAGGATTTCCGCTTCAACGCCATTGGTGTGGCCGAGCTCGACGGCCCGCAATCGCGCGCGGCCGCCATCAACGACGAAGCAGCCCCAACCGGTCTCGGTCCGAAACAGCGCCGCGACCGGCGCGACGATGACGTCGTCGCCCCGCCAGATTTCAATGCGCGGCTCGACGCGGAAACCATGGCCCAGGCTCGCCCATTCTTCGGGCGGATCGGTGAGGTCGAGGATGACATTGACCCGCTGCTCCTCCACGCCGAGGGCGGAGATCTTCAAAAATCCAAAGGGTTCGATGCGGCGCACCCGGGCGCCGAGCGCCGGGAGCCCGCCCCAGGCTTCGATGCTGGCCGCCGCGCCTTCCGCGATGCGCACGGCGTCGGTGGACAGGAGCTCGGCGACGATCTCCAGATCGCGCGGATCGCCCAGCTCCAGGATCGGCGTGCCGGGCTCGAGCACGGTTTCGCTCTCCTGCAGCCGGCGCAGGACGCGGCCCTCGATGGGGCTGGTGACGGTGACCACGCCGCGCGCATCCCCGTCATCGCCCGGCTCCATCAGGCGCGCGGCCGCCGCGTCGCGTTCGGCGATGCGGGCCCGGACATTGGCGCGGGCGGTTGAGAGCGCGGCCTGAGCGCTGCGAAACTGCAGCTCGGCGCGGTCCAGAGCGCCCTGGCTGACGGTGCCGCGTTCCGCGAGCGTGGAGATGCGCTCCATCTCCGTGCGGGCGAAATCCGCCTCCGCTTCCGCCCGCGTGACCTCAGCGCGGGCGAATCCCAGGAGCGCTTCGGCGGCCTGCCGGGCGGCTTCCGCTTCACCTTGGGAGCGCGCGTCGAGAAACGCCGGATCGGAGGGCAGGATATTGGCCAGCGTTTCGCCGATCTCCACGGTGTCGCCTGGCTCGGCTTCAACGCGCAGCAATCGCCCGCCGACCGGGGCCGAAACGGCGTAGACTTCCCTGACCCGCGTATAGCCCTCGTCCTGAACCGTCACGACCAGCTCGCCGCGGACCACGTCCGCGAAGTCGGAAGGAACCGGCCGGGGCATGAAGGACCAGGCGATCACCACGGTGACGCCGACGATGACGACGCTCCAGAAAATCGTGCGAAAACGCAATTTCATGTCACGCGGCCTCCTTGCCGCATTTATCCCCGGTTCACTCCCGGGTCTTGAGAACTTCAACAAGGTCGAGCGTGTCGATGCGCCGGCGCACCACGAGGCCGCTGGCCAGCGTGATCAGGATCAGAACCAGCGCCGCATACCCATAGGTCTCTGCGTAAATCAGGAAGGGCAGCCGGTAAAAATCCGTCGCCATGGCCTGGGCGATGCCATAGGCCATGAAGGTGCCCAGCACGAGGCCGACAGGGATCGCAACCAGGGTGAGGAAGCCCGCCTCGCCCAGAAGGATGTAGCTGACGTCGCCGCGCGAAAAGCCGAGCACGCGCAAGGAGGCGAGCTCGCGCTGGCGCTCGGCCAGCGACACCCGCACCGCATTATAGATCACGCCCAGGGCGATCATCCCGGCGAACAGGGTGTAGATGACGATCGCCGAGCCCATGGACCGGTCGAGCGTCTCGTTGAAATTGTCCTTGGCGAGCGATTGCAGCTGCACCGCACCGACCAAAGGCGCGGCTTTGAGGTCGTAATAAATCTCGCTCTCAAACCGGGCGTCGACGCGCAAATGCGCGCCTGAGACCACCCGGCTTTCACCCAGCGCCGCGTTGAGATCGTCCAGGCGCATCTGGGCGCCGGAGCCGACCAGCACGGTGGGCGTCGCCACCACAGGCAGCTGCAGGGTCGGCCGCGCGCCTTCGGTGATCTGTGCGGTAATGACGTCGCCGGCGGTCACGCCCAGCCGGTTGGCCAGATCCTCCGACAGCACCAAGCCGCCTGGCGTCGAGGAAGCCGGGCCGTGATCGTCCGCGATCATGCGCGAGAGCAGCGGCACCTCCAGAGCGCCGGTCAGCGGATGAAGGACTTCACGGTTTTCAAAGCGCAAGCGCGCATTGGCCTGACGAAACGGCTCGGCTTCCAAAACGCCCTCGCGCCGGGCGAGCTCGTGAAAGGCGCTCATGGAGCGCGCCTCGACGAAATACACCGAGACGTCCTGCCTGTTGGCGATGTCGAAATAGCGCTCCACCATCACATCCATCGCATCGGTGAAATACATGGTCATCACCAAGGTCGCGCCCGACGCCGCGATCCCCAGCGCGGTCAGGCCCGCGCGCAAAGGCCAGCGCAAAAGCTGCCGCAAGATCATCCGGGTCTGCTGATCGAGGCCCGGCGCGGCGATCACCGCAGCGCCGGCGGCGCGGGAATAGTCCGGCGGCGGCGGCGGACGCATGGCGACCGCCGGCTGCAGGCGCGCCGCCTGACTGACCGACCAGAGCGCGCCGCCGCCCACGGCGATCAGCGTGACGATCACGCCGGTGGCGTAGACCGCCGGCGGGACTGAGAAGACCAGGAAGGGGAAGCGGTAATACTCGGTGAACATCACGGCCATGGCGTGGCCGAGCCAGAGCCCGAGGCCGAAGCCGATCGCCAAGCCCAGCAAGCCGATCATCCCGACCAGTTTGAGATAATGGACCGACACCTCCAGCGATCCATAGCCGAACGCCTTAAGCAGTCCGATCTGCTCGCGCTCCACCGCGATCAGCCGGGAGACGACGACATTCACAAGAAAGGCCGCCACCGCCAGAAAGATCGGCGGCAGGATGCGGCCCATGGTCTGAAGCTGCTCGATCTCCGCGTCGAGAAAAGCGTCGGAGACATGTTCGCGGCGCGTGTAAGACCCGACGCCGCCATAGGGTTCGAGAATGCGGTCCAGCGCGGCCTGAACCGGCGGCGCTTCGACGCCGCGCCCCAGCCGCACCACCGCTTCGGAGAAGGCGCCGTCCTGATCCGCGGCGGTCTCAAGCGCCTGCCGGTCCATCCATAAAACGCCGAACAGGCGCGGATCCGGCACCAGCTGGCCCGGCGCGATGGAATAGACATATTCCGGCGACAGGGCGAGGCCGGTGATGTTCAGCGATTCCCGCTTGCCGCGTATGGTGACGCTCACCTCGTCGCCCACGTCGAAACCATGGGCGAGCGCAAAGCTCTCCAGCACCACGACATCGTTGCGATGGGCCGGGTCCGGACGTTCGCCCCGCAGCATGTAGATTTCGCTGACCGAGGAGGGGCCGCGCGGCAGCGAGTAGATCACCCCGGTCGGCGGCTCGGCCATGCCCTCGATGTCAAACAGGATGGGCGCGGTGATCCGCGTCTCCACGGCGGCGACGCCTTCCACGGCGCGAATGTCTTCGATCAGCGCGTTCGGCGCGCGCACCGCCGGCGCCCAGACGTCGGCGAAGCGGGTGCGCTCATAATACGCCTCACGCGTTTCGGTCAGAGAGGTCAGCATGCCGCCCATGACCAGCTGGATCGCCACGCCGGCCGCGATCACCAGGCCGATGGCGAGCGCCTGGCCGCGCATGGTCCAGAAATCGCGCCAGAGTTTGGCGTCGAGCACGGAGACGATGCGGCGGGTCACCAGTCGATCTCCTCGGGCTGTTTCTTGACGGTGTTGACCCGATTTTCCCGAATCCGCCCATCGCCGAAGATGATCACGCGGTCGGCCATGTCCGCCACCGAGGCGTTATGGGTGATGATGAATGTGGTGGAGTTGAGCGCCGCGTTCACGTCTTGCAGCGCCTGGAGCACCTTCACGCCGGTCGCGGAATCCAGCGCGCCCGTGGGCTCGTCGCACAACAACACCTGCGGCCGCTTGGCGATCGCGCGGGCGATGGCGACGCGCTGCTGCTCGCCGCCGGACAGCTGGGCGGGAAAATGGTCCATGCGCTCGCCCAGGCCGACAATGCCCAGCGCCTCGTCCGCCGGCATGGGATCGGGCGCAACCTCGGTGACCAGCTCCACATTCTCCCGCGCCGTCAGGCTGGGCATCAGATTGTAGAACTGGAAGACGAAGCCGACATGATCGCGCCGGTAGCGGGTCAATTGCCGGTCGCCGGCGTCGTGCAGCGGCTGGTTCCGGAAGAAGACCTCGCCTTCCGTCGCCCGATCCAGCCCGCCCAAGATGTTCAGCAGCGTGGATTTGCCCGACCCGGACGGGCCGAGCAGGACGACGAGTTCACCCTCAGGCGCGACGAGATCCACCCCGCGCAGCGCATGCACGGCGGTCTCACCCTCGCCATAGACCTTGGACAGGTTGCGGGTTTCGAAACACGGCGCGGACACGGCGGTCCAGCCTCCTCTCTCCTCACCGGGCACGCTAGACCAATCCGCTCGCGGCGCCATGAGGTCCTCTTGCCGCATGTGCGAAAAGCCGCGACGCGGCGCGGCATGTGTTGAAGGCGAGCGAAGGCCGCGCTAGGTCGGTCGCCCCAAGCATCTGATTGCGTCAGCTCTTCTCGAAAGACATGCCATGCGCCTCAAGACTTTGTGCCTTGTCACCGCCCTGTCCGCATTGGCGGCGGCCTGCAGCGATCCGAACGCGGCGACGCATGGCGGCGGCTCAGGCGAGGCCGCAGCCCCGGCGCCGGCGCTGACCGAGACTCAACACGGCGTTCTGGCAGCTTACGGCGAGCCTTATCTCAGCGCCAATCTCAGCAATGGCGCCCGGGTCTGGCGCAGCTGCCAGTCCTGCCACACCCTGCCGGACGGCGCGCGGCACATGGTCGGCCCCAATCTGTTTGGCCTGTTTGGACGCGAAGCGGGAGGGGCGGACGCGTTTCGCTACTCCGACGCGCTGGCGGAGGCGGACTTTGTCTGGACGCCGGATCAGCTCGACCAATGGCTCGCTGATCCGCGCGGTTTCCTGCCCGGCAACCGCATGAGCTTCGCCGGCCTGCGGCAGGAAGACGACCGGCGTGATCTGATCGCCTATCTGGCGGTGGAGACGGCTACTCCGCCGGCGCCCTGACCTCCCCGTCGGGGCGGGCCTCCGCCTCCTTGGCCAGCTGGCGCGCGACCCAGTTCGGGGTTTTGGTGAAGCGGCCCACGGCGGCGTAGGCGGCGGGCACCACGAACAGCGTGAACAAAGTCGCGACCAGCACGCCGGTGAAGATCACGATGCCGATCGAGGTGCGTATTTCAGACCCCGGCCCGGTGGCGATGACAAGAGGCAGCGCGCCGATGGAGGTGGAGACGCCGGTCATCAGGATCGGACGCAGACGCGTGGCGGCGGCCTCCAGCGTCGCCTCCTGGACGCTGAGCCCTTCTTCGCGCAGCTGGTTGGCGAACTCGACGATCAGGATGCCGTTCTTCGCCGCCAGGCCGATCAGGATGATCAATCCGATCTGGGAGAAGATATTCAGGCTGTCGCCCATCATGTAGAGGCCGAACAGGCCGCCGGCGACGGCCAGCGGCACGGTCAGCATGATGAGGGCTGGCTGGATCAGGCTTTCAAATTGGGCCGCCAGCACCAGAAACACGATCAAGAGCGCCAGTGCGAATGCGAAATAGATCGAGGCGTTCGATTCCAGAAATTCGCGCGCCTCGCCGACATAGGTCGAGCCCATGTCCGGAGGCAGCGTCTGCGCCGCCCAGGCGTCGAACCATTGCACAGCTTCGCCGATGGTGTAGTCGCCCGCGATGGTCGCGGAGATGGTGATGGCGCGTTGACGGTCGATGCGGTTGCGCGACGACGCCTCGCCGGTCTCGCGCAGGGAGACCAGGCTGGAAAGCGGGATCAGATCGCCCGAGCCGCCGCGCACATAGAGCGCTTCAAGGTCGTTCTGGCTGGAGCGTTCGGCGCGCCGGTTCTCCAGGATGACATTATAGGCTTCCCCGCGGTCGATGAATTGCCCGACCCGGCGCGAACCCAGATGGGTTTGCAGCGTACGGCCGATATCGGACACCGAGACGCCCAGAGCCGCGGCCCGCTCGCGGTCGATATCGACCAATAGGCGCGGCGCGGTCGGTTCGTAATTCTTGCGCGCGCGAATAAGGTTGGGATTGTCTTGCGCGATATCGGCCAGAAGACGATCCGCTTCAATATCCAGCGAGCGATAATCCGGTCCCTGAAGGACGAACTGGATATCGTCGCCGCCCCCGCCGCCGCCCAGCGGCGAGCGCATGGAGACGAAGGCCCGCACCCCGGTCAGCTGACCGAGGCGCCCGTTGATTTCGTTGACGATTTCCTGGCCCGGGCGCCGCTCGTCCCAGGGCTGCATGGAGCCGATGATGATGCCGGTGTTGAAGCCCGATGCGCCCCAGCCCGGCGACACGACGAGCAGCCGGCGAAGCTCTCCGCTTTCGACATAATCATAGACGATGTCCTCGGCGGCCAGCACCTGCTCGGACATATAGTCGAAGCTCGCGCCCTGGGGCCCGGACAGGAAGCCGAAAAAGCCGCCGCGATCGACCGGCGGCGTCAACTCGCCCGGCAGCTGGTTGAACATCCACCAGGACCCGCCCAGCGCCAGGACGACCATGGGGATGATCATCGCCGGGATGCGCAGCACCACCGCCAGGCTCTGGCGATAGCTGGCGCGCACTTTCTCCACGAATTCACCGACCCATTTGGCGGGTCCGCGCGCCTGCGTGCTGGGCTTGAGAAGCTTGGAGGTCATCATCGGCGACAGGGTCAGCGCCACGAAGCTGGACAGGATCACCGCGCCGGTGATGGCGACCGCCAGCTCGGAGAAGACCCGCCCGATCAGGCCCGGCAGGAAGATCAGCGGAACAAAGACCGCGGCCAGCACGGCGGTTGTGGCGACCACCGCAAAGAAGACCTGACGCGCGCCGCGCTCGCTGGCGAGGATGGGCGGCTCGCCCATATCCACTCGTCTCTGGATATTCTCCAGCACGACGATGGAATCATCGACCACCAGACCGATCGCCAGCACCAGCGCCAGCAAGGTGAGGATGTTGATGGAGAAGCCGGCCGCCGCCAGCACGGCGAAAACGCCGATCAGGCAAACCGGCACGACGGCGGCGGGAATGATCGCGGCGCGGAAACTGCCCAGGAAGAGATAGATGACCAGCACCACCAATGTCGCGGCGACCGCAAAGGTGCGCCAGACCTCATTGATGGATTCCTGGATGAAGACCGTGTCGTCGGAAGCGGAGATCAGCTGCATGCCTTCGGGCAGCTGCGCGATTACGCGTTCGCTTTCATTCCGAATGCGCTCGGCGACCGCTACGGAGTTGGCCTGGCTTTGCCGGACAAAGCCGATCCCGATCATATTCTGGCCATTGCCGCGGAACAGGGCGCGCTCCTCTTCGGCCGCCAGCTCCACATCGGCCACCTCGGCCAGGCGGATCACATGGCCGTCCTCACCGACCCGCACCGGCAGGCGCGCGAAGCTTTCCGGGTCGGCGAACAAGCGCTCCACCCGCACAAAAAGCTGGGTGTCTTCGGTTTCCACCGCGCCGCCGGGCGCTTCGACATTTTCGGCGCGCAGGGCGCTTTCAATATCCGACACGGTTATGGATCGCGCGGCCATGGCCTGCGGATCCAGCCAAATCCGCATCGCGTAACGGCGCTGACCGCCGACACGCACATTGGCGACGCCGTCGAGCACGCTGAACCGGTCGACGATGAAGCGCTCGGCGTAATCCGACAGCTCTTCGGCGGTCATGCGGTCGGACAGCAGATTATACCAGAGGAAGGGACGGGCATCGCCGTCCTGCTTGGCGACCTCGAGTTCCTCGACATCTTCCGGCAGCCGGTCCCGCACCCGCGAGACCGCGTCGCGCACATCATTGGCCGCCGCCTCGATATCGCGCTCCAGCGTGAAGAGAATCGTGATGTTGGCCGAGCCGTCGCGGGAGGAGGAGCTGATCGTGTCCACGCCCTCAATTCCGGACAGGCCGTCCTCGATCACCTGGGTGACGCGGTTCTCCACCACTTCGGCGTTGGCGCCGGGAAAGCTGGCGCCGACCGACACGATCGGCCGGTCCACATCCGGCAATTCACGCAAGGGCAGTTCGCGCAGGCCCATGACGCCGAAGACGACGATCAGCGCGCTGAGGACGAAGGCGAGAACCGGTCGGCGGACGGCGGCGTCGGACAATGTCATGGCTCAGGCTCCGCCCGCGCTGGAGACCGGCCCGGACGCCGCTCCGCCGCGGCCGCTTTCAACACCTTGCGGGAGTTGGACCACGCCGCCGTCGCGGACCCGGTGCACGCCTTCGGCGACGACGACTTCACCGGGCTCAAGGCCGGCGATGACCTCGACGACGCCGTTTTTGCGCTGACCCAGCTGCACGTCCCGGCGCACCGCGCGGGCGCCGCGTTCGCTTTCTTCGACGACGAAGACGAAGGTGTCGTCCTGGAAGCGCACGATGGCGGAGCCGGGAACGGCGGTCTGGTCACGCTCGGCGCGGCGCATCTCCACCGTCATCAGCATGCCCGGCCGAATCCGGCCGTCGGCGTTGTCGATGATCGCCCGAACGGTCACGGCCCGGGTCGCTGGATCGATCCGCGTGTCGACCTGGTCGACCACGCCGTCAAAGACGTCGTCCGGAAACGCCGCGCTGACGGCGGACACGGATAGGCCCGGCTCGATCACCGCCAGGAAGCGCTCCGGCACAGTGAAATCGAGCTTGATGACGCTGGCGTCGTCGAGCTGCGCGATCACGTCGCCGGGGCGCACCAGCTCGCCGACGCTGACATTGCGCAGGCCGACGACGCCGGAAAACGGCGCGCGAATGATCCGGTCGGCGACGCGGGCCTCGATCGCATTGACCCGGGCCCGGGCGCGCTCATTGGCGGCGACCGCTTCGTCCAGGCGCGAGCGCGGGGCGACGCCGCGCTCGGTCAGGTCGCGGATGCGCTCCACGTCACGGGCCGTCTCCCGCAATGTGGCGCGCGCTTCAGACAGGCCCGCCGCCTCCTCGGCGTCGGCGAGCTCGACAAGAATCTGGCCGGCTTCGACCTGATCGCCGGAATCAAATTCCAGCCGGGCGATGACATCGGAGACCTTGGCGGTGATCGTCACGGATTCATTCGCCCGCGCCGTTCCCAGCGCTTCGACAATGTCGGCGAAGCCGGTCACATCCACCGTATGGACGGCCACAGGGGTGGCCCGGCCGCCCCAGCCGCCGCCCTGCTCGTCGCCGCCATCGCTGGCGGCGCGCACCAGAATGGCGACGGCCATGGCGGCGAACGCCAGGGCCACGAAGATGAGAAACGCATAACGGCGCATGGGCGGACTCCGAACTCGTTGAGCCGGGATATGCGACGAATTGCCCCAAAAGCAAAGCCACGCTCGCGTGAAGTGTTCAAAACCGGGTCCAGATCGACGCCATGACGGCGGTTTCCCGGCTCATTTCATCCTGCGCCAGCGTTGTCAGGGCGGAGAGCTGGAGGGCGTGTCGATCCCCGAGCGGCGCCAGCAAGGACGCCTGAAGCCGATGCCCGGAATAGGCCGGCTGACCCGGTGCAGCCGCCAGCGCCCAGACCGAATAGCTTTGCAGCATCAGATCCGCGCCCCGGACGAAGCCGCAGCCGGCGGTCGCATCGAGCCGGAGCTCGTTCGCCGCCTCTCCGCCGCGCGCCCTTAAGCCGAGGCCGAATTCAACAAAGGCGCGGTCGCTGACTGATCGGCCGACCTGCAGGCGTGTGTCGACATCGCCGCCCCCGACGCCGAAGCCTTCATTGATCCAATTCTCGCCGGAGCCCGGAATGCCGGCCGTCACCTGGAGCGAGCTCGTCCACCGGCCGATGTCGAACAGCCCCAGCCGCGCCCCGAGCTCCAGACCGCCAAATCCGGTCCGCACCCCAGCCGAGCGAACCGGTTCCCGGCTCAGATCGTCCGAAGACGCCTGCAGGCCGGTGAGGTCCCGCATCTCTTGATAAGCGCCGCGCCCCAGCATCGTGATGCGATCGGTCAGACCGAACTCAAAATAGAGAAAGGCTTCGCGCTTGAACCGGTTCGGCGGGCCGGTGTCGACGGTCGCTTCAAGCCAGTGGAGCCCAAGGCCCGTGATGAAGAGCCCTTCATATTGCCGTTTCGTCCAGGCGCCCGCATAGGCCGGGCTGGCCGTCGCTCCCAGAGTGACGGCCAGCGCCGCTACGGCGACGCGTGTCATCCATGGCGCCCGCAATCCCATCCTTTCGCCCCTTTCGGAGGCGAGGATAGGACCGCTTTACGCGAATAGATGCAAGAAGTTCGCGTAAAGCGCGACTTTATGCGTCAAAGCCAGGGCTTTCGCGACGAACGCGATCGAGCATGGCCGCCCAGGCGATTTCGAGGAAAAGCTCGTTGGTGACGCCTTCTTCGCCTTGCTTGAACACCCGTTCCTGCATGGCGCCGTCCCATTCGATCAGCTCCGCGCCGGCGCCTTGCGCCCGGGTTTGCACGGCGCAGGCGCGCTCTAAGAGATACATGCGCAGATAACAGCTGAACGGATGGTCGCCGGTGGTGAGCGTGCCGTGATTGCGCAGGATCATCAGATTGTTTTCGCCCAGGTCCGCCACCAGGCGTTCCTTCTCGCTGTGATCGATCGCGATGCCCTCATAGTCGTGATACACCACGTCCTTCATCACATTCATGGCGAGCTGGGAGATCGGCAGCAGGCCGCGCTTTTGCGCCGCGACGGCCACGCCGGCGTCGGTGTGCAGATGCATAACGACCTTTACGTCCGGCCGCGCTTCGTGGATCGCCGAGTGAATGGTGTAGCCGGCCGGATTTATCCCATAGCGAGAGGGCGGAAGGACATTGCCCTCAATATCCACCTTGACCATGTTGGAGGCGGTCACGTCTTCAAATAGAAGGCCGAACGGGTTGATCAGGAAGTGCTCGTCCGGACCGGGCACGCGCATGGAGATGTGCGTGAAGAAAAGATCGTCCCAGCGATGCATGCGCACCAGACGGTAGAGGGCGGCCAGATCGCAGCGCGCCTTCCATTCGTCTTCCGAAACCTGATCCTTCACCGAAATATTTGCAGCGTCGTCCATGGCGGCCTCCCTGGCGCGGCCGTGCCGCGCGCATTATGTCTCGGCGTTAAAATCGCTCCGCAGGGCGTGTGCGTCAAACATCGCGCGCAAGGCGCAGACCCGTCATCTGCCACTGGGCGTCGGGCGGGAAGAAATTGCGATAGGTGGCGCGCAGATGGCGGGCGGGGCTGACCGCGGATCCGCCGCGCAGCACGTATTGGCCGCACATGAATTTGCCGTTGTATTCGCCGATCGCGCCGGCGGCGGCTTTGAAGCCGGGATAGGGCGCGTATGACGAGCGCGTCCATTCCCACACCTCGCCGTAGAGCGCATGAAGCGGCCCGTCCCCCGATATCGAGACCGGGTGAAGCCGCCCGCCCGGCTGCGCCCAGCGCCCCGCCTCGGCGTCATAGGCCTTCGCCGCGAACTCCCATTCTCGCTCGTCCGGCAGCCTGTATCCGGTCCAGTCGGCGAACGCGCTCGCCTCATAATAGTCCACATGGCAAACCGGCGCGGCCGGATCGAGCGGCTCCAGCCCATGCAGCGTATGCTCGAACCAGCCTTCCTCTCCACGGCGCCAGTAGTAGGGGTGGTTGCGCGCTTGCGCACACACCGCCGCCCAGCCATCGGACAGCCAATGCTCCGGCTTTCGATACCCGCCATCCTCGATGAAGGCGAGGAATTCGGCGTTCGTCACCGGCCGGTCGGCCAGAGCGAACGGCGTCAGCAGGACGTCATGGGCGGGCGATTCATTATCGAAGGCGAATTCGCCGCCTTCATGGCCCGTCCGCACGCGCCCGCCGGCGCACTCGACCCAGTTCGGATTCGGCGCAGCGGGCTGGACCGGCGAGACCCTGTGGCGCGGCCCGCCAAAGGCTGATTCGGGAAATGACTGCTTCGACAGCACATGCTTGATATCGGTCAGGAAGAGTTCCTGGTGCTGTTCCTCATGGGCGAAGCCGGTCAGCAAGACCGGGGTGAAACGGTCCAGCTCGGCCTTGGATGCGCGGTCCAGCCAATCGACCAGGGCGCCATCCACATGGGCGCGATAGGCGTAAATCTCATCAATGGACGGGCGGGTCAGGAAGCCCCGCTCCGGTCTGGCGTGACGCGCTCCAATCGCCTCGTAATAGGAATTGAACAGATAATTGAACCGCTTATCGAATTCCTCATAAGCGGAACACGCCTCCTGGAGCAGGAAGCATTCCCAAAACCAGGTCACATGCGCCAAATGCCATTTGCCGGGGCTGACGTCCGGCATCGTCTGGACACATAAGTCTTCGGCCGAAAGCGCGCGCGCCCAGTCTTCGCTGCGCCGGCGCACCTCGAGCAGGCGCGATTTTAGCGCCGCAGCGTCCGATCCGATCACGTCTTTCGGCATTGGGTCACCTTCCGGCCGCTGGCGGCGTCGCTAAGCCTTTAATAACCATAGCAGGTGAAGCTTATGACGCTCTAGAGGGCTCGATCCTGTTTTCCTGGGGACATCGCGCATGGCCGGGGGCCGATCGCAAACTCGCGCGCCGTCACGGTCTGATCCGATAAGGGCCGGCCGCAAGGCGTTGGATGTCGCGCAGCTGTGCACGCTGCGCCCCCTGCCCCAGGCTGTCATCGACGAGTTCGACAAACCGCTGATCGACCTGCTTCAGGACGCCGAAAGCGCCATCCGCGCCAAAGTCGCATTGCGCCTCGCCGCCTGCTCATGGGCCCCGCGCGAAGCCGTGCGCATGCTGGCGTTCGAACCGCTCGACATCTCCGAACCCATCATCGCCCGCTCGCCCGTCATCGGTGATGACGACCTGCTCGAGCTGGCCGGCACCGACTCGGACCGGCGAATGCTGATTGCACGACGACCCAGCGTGTCCGAAGCGGTCAGCGCGGCGCTCGCCCGGCATCGTGAACCCCGCTGCCTGATGGCGCTGGCGCGCAATGACAACGCCGCGCTGCCCGATCGGAGCGCGGCGGATTTCGCCGCGGTGGCGCGCAGCGAGGCCGAGCTTCAGGAGGCGCTGGCGGCGCGCACGGATATGGGCCTGGGCCTTGCCCGCGCGATCTACGCGCTGGCCGGCGATGTGGTGAAGCTCACCTTGACCCGGGCCTATCCCGAACTTGATCCCGCGCGCATCGACGCCGCCGTTGACGACGCAGAGGCTAAGACGCCCGATGGCGATCAAGCTGCGGCGGCGTTGGCCGACCGGCTGCAGCAGATCGGCGCATTGACCAAGACCGATGTCCTGCGCGCGGCGCGCAACGGCCGATCCGACATCGCCGATCACGCCGTGGCGCGATTGACGGGCTTGCCGGCGTCGGACTGGCGGCGCGCCCTGAGCCGATCACCGCTGCGCGTGAGCCTGCTCGCCGGTCGGGCCATGGCGATGACCAGCGAGGAGGCTGGCGGATTTTACCTGGCGCTGGTCGACAGCGGCCGCGCCCATGCGATCGGCCCTGACGGCCTCGCGCAAGCCACATCAGACATCTATTCGGGTTTCTCACGGGATGACGCCCGCAAGGCCTTGCACCGGCTGGGCGCAGACGGTTCCATCGGCTAAGAGCTATGAACCGGCCCTGGGACGTCGACTGAGCAATCATGAAAATCACTTTTCTCGCTGCTGATCGCGCCGATGCGCAAGCCGCCCGCGAACAGATGATCGCGCGCTACGGCGACACGCCGCTTTCAAGCAGCGAGGTCGTCGTCGCGCTCGGAGGCGA
>LYSW01000011.1:57342-108340 GCA_001657295.1 Oceanicaulis sp. BBD 1991-10
GACCTGGAGACACCGGTCTACGGTATGAATTTCGGATCGGTCGGCTTCCTGATGAACGAGCCGAGCGAAGACGATCTGCCCGCCCGTTTGAACAATGCGGAACGCGCGGTCATCCATCCTTTGAAAGCGGTCGGCGAAAGCGTGGCCGGGGAGCGCTTTGAGTCGCTGGCGGTCAACGAAGTCTCACTGTTCCGGGAAACCCGGCAGACCGCCAAGATCCGCATAACGGTGGACGACCGGGTGCGGCTGGGCGCCCTCGCCGCCGACGGGGTGCTGGTTTGCACCCCGGCGGGATCGACCGCCTATAATTTCTCGGCCCACGGCCCGATCCTGCCGCTGGACGCGCACTTGCTGGCGCTCACGCCGATCAGCCCATTCCGCCCGCGGCGCTGGCGCGGTGCACTGGTCAGCCAGTCCAGCGAAGTTCGATTTGACGTGCTTGAAGCCGGCAAGCGGCCGGTGTCTGTGGTGGCGGACAACAAGGAATTCCGTGACGCAGCTCACGTCACCGTATGCGAACATCGCTCGAAACGGCTGACCTTGTTGTTTGATGAGGGACGAGCTCTGGAAGAGCGAATCCTGGTGGAGCAATTCCACCCGGACTAAGCGTTTAGCGCGCCATTAAGCAAATCCAGGCTATGAGTCTTCTGGGATTTCGAAGGCTTGGAAGGTCGGCTTATGCCCGATCAGACGGACACCGAAGCAAAGCTGGGACAGCTTCGACTGCTGATTGCAGACGATAATGCTGCGATGCGCGGCATCGTGCGCACGGTCCTGGCGGCGTTCGGCTGCACGCAGGTCTTTGAGGCCGGAACGGCCAAGCAAGCGTTCGAAACGCTTCGCTGCGAGGCGATCGACATGTTGATCGTGGACTGGAAGATGGAGCCGGTCGACGGCGTCGCGCTGGTTCGCCGGCTTCGCGCCGACAAGAGCGAACGCATCGCTTTCATGCCGATCATCATGCTGACGGCTTACGCCGAGCCCGCCAAGGTTCGCGAGGCCCGGGACGCAGGCGTCAGCGAGTTTCTCGTCAAACCCTTCTCGAGCGAAGGTCTTTACCGCCGGCTGGTTTCGATTGTGAACCGGCCCCGGCCTTTTGTTCGCACCAAGCAATTTTTCGGCCCGGACCGTCGCCGTTTCGAGGCCGATTTCGACGGCGATGAACGCCGTCATGAAGCCCCTATCGCTTAAAGTTTCGACCCAGTTGGAGTTCACGCATGTCGCAGCGCGAAAAACCCATTGAAATCATTAATCCGCCCAACATGCTTAAGGCGAAGGTGGGCGGCAAGCTTCCCCCGGCCGACAAAGCGTTGATCGAGCGCGCCGAACGGGCCGTGGACAATCTGAAAGTCGAGTTTTCCGACTGGCTTGGCGAAGAGGTCACGCGGCTTGAACTCTATCTGGTGGAAGTCAGGAAGACAGGCCTGGACGGCGAGCTCGGCGAAATGCTGTTCACCACGGCCCATGACCTACGCGGTCTGGGAACCACCTATGAATTCCCGATCATCACCCGCATGGCGGGCTCCCTGAGCAAGCTCATCGACACTGAAGAGAAGCGCGCCAGCGCGCCGATGTCCCTGATCGAAGCCCATGTGGGCGCGATCCGGGCCGCCGTGGTTCAAAATGTCCGCGATGACGCCGATCCGATCGGCAAGGCGCTGGCGGAAGAGCTCGAAAAGCAGGTGGTCGTGCTGGTCGGTGATGCGGCGTAAGCCGCATCGCCATAAGCCGGGGTGAGACCCCGCGGCCCTATCCAGCGGCGGCTCTTGGGCCGCCGTTTTCGCTGAGCGCCGAGACGTCGGCGTCCAGCCGGTCCAGGCAATAGGTCAGCTCGCGCTCAGGCGCACCCTGAAACTGCGTGAAAATCCGTTCCGTCAAACGCTTGCGGAACTCGATCACGTCGCGCGCGCCGCCAGCGCCCAGCTCGAGCGAGTGCCAGGCGGAGATGCCCGCGCGCACCGCCGGCAATATCCGCGTGGGCAAGCCGGCGCGTTCAAAGACCGCCTCAAGGCCCAGATGACCGGCGTCGTGAATCAGCAGCCAGGCTTTGGCGTGATCGACGCTGGCCAGTTCAGCCACGCAATGCTCGAACAAGGTCATGTGACCGCGAAACAGCGCCCGCAGAATAAAGGACGGCGTCAGCCGCGCGTTCATCTGCATCTGCTGCACGAAACGGCGGGGGTCGGGCGTCAGACCGCCCTGGTCGACCAGATCGATCGTCGCCCGCTCCCGCGCGCCCTCGGCCAGCTCGACCGCCAGCTGCGGCGGCAGTGCGTGACGCGCGACAAGCCGATCGATGGCGGCGTCGGAAATATGTGCGATCAGCTTTTCGGTGATTTCCAGCGGCAACACCTTGCGCTCGACAAAGCCTTCCAGAACCGCCGGATGGCCGGAGAAGCGCTCAATGGTGCGGTTAAGAGAGTCGGGGCTGAAAGCGGCGCCGTCGTTGGCCGCGGCGGTCTTCACCGCCTCCGGAGCGCCGATAGAGACCAGCTCGTCGACGACGATTTCATGGACTTCCGTCCGGCTGGCCACCGCCATCTGTCGCGCCGGATCGGCGCGTCGAACGATTTCGAGCAGGTCATTATCGTCGAGCACCGGCGATCCGGCGATGATCGGGATCGCGATCGAGTCGACATCCTCGGCGAGCGCCCGCGCGACATCGGACGGCAGGTGCGGGCTGCGCTGCAGGGTGACCGAGAGCGCGCGGCGAACCAATTCGGCGGCGTCCTGCGCCAGAATGCGAAGGATCTGATCGGCCATTCCGCGATCGGACTCCGAGAGCCCGGCCCCCGCGATCCGCGCGCAGACCTTACGCGCCGCCAGCGCCCGCGCTTCAGGATCTTCCTGATTGACGAGACGCTCGATATCGACCCGGCTCAGCCGCGACCTGAGAGTTTGCACGCTCATGCTCGCATCCTTGTGTGATTATTCATGATCCAAGCTGCGCCGAAATTGTTAACGCGCCCTTGCCGAGCGTGCTTAACGCCGGCCTTAGCCGCGATCGCGCCGCTTGGCCGGCGCTGGAATATCCAGTGACGCCAACAGCTCCACCAGCGCCGGGGACAGGACGCCGCCCGGGGCGAGCGCGGCATAACCTGAAACGCCGGGTCGGTGGGGCCGAGGGTCGGCCGCTTCGCCGGACGCGGCCGGAAGGCGGCCTTCATCGGGCGCCTCTACGGCCGCCGCCTCGCCCGTAAGGCGCGCCAGAAGGCTGGCGGCGTCCAGCGCCTGGCCGTCGCGATAGAAGATCGGCCGGTTGGCCGCGGCGGCCTGGGGAAACAACACATCGGCGCGCGCGCCCGGCTGGTCGGCCGCCTTGTTGATCAAGTCGGCGGCGCCTTTGGCGCCCAGGAAATGCGCCGCGTAAAGCTCGCCCGAGCTCGGCGCCCGGCCGATTTCGGAGCGAAGGATCTCCGCATTGTCGGAGGCCAGCTCGCCGGCCATGACGCTCGCCGTTGCGGGATCAAATCGTAAATCCAGGATTCGCCGGCGGTCCAGCTCGTCGGCGATGGTTAATCGACCGCCGGCGCTGCGTTCGATCATGGCCGATTCAGCGGCAAGACCATGTTTGGCGCCATGGCGCTGGACCATGGACAGCCAGGTCTGCTCAATGAATTGGAACATGCCCGCGGCGCTGGACGTGCGCGCTTGCGCGCCCGGGTCGAAATTGCTTTCCCGGGCGGCGGTGCGCACCAGGAAGTCAAAGTCCGCGCCGGTTCTGTCCGCCGCATCGGCGATGACCTGACGGGGAGAAAAGCTGCGCAGGTCGGTCGTCTCGGGGATGGGAGCAGCCATTAAATCGCCGCCTCTGCACCGTGGATGATTCGAAGAGGCTTCATGCTGCGGCGTCCGCCGATAAGACAAAGTTAATGCAGGTAAACGGGTCTAGAGGCCGTCCCGCTGCGGCGAGAAGGCGGACATCATGTGCGACAAGGGCCGATTGAACACGAGCGCACAGACCATTTCCGCGACCAACGGCGCGAGCAACACGCCATTGCGGAATCCGCCGCCGGCGATGATCAATCCAGGCGCCGCCACGCCGATCACCGGCATGGCGTCGCCCGAGGCCGGCCGCAAGCCCGCCCACGCCTCGACCGGAGACAAAGCCGCCAAGTCCGGCAAGACCGCGCTTGCGCGTCTGTGAAGGCCTTGGAGCGCCTCGTCATCAGTTTTCAGGTCATCGACGCCGGGCTCCACCGTGGCGCCGACGATCAGTCGCCCCCCCGGCTTGGCCGCCAGATAAATGTCGAAGCCTCGAATGACATGGTCCGGCCCGGGGGCGGGCGATAGATCAAAAGCCAGCATCTGACCCTTCACAGGGCGCATGGGCGGCATTTCGCGCTCACGCCCAAGCAAGGCGGCGCCGGGGGCGGCGAGCACCAGATCGGCGTCAATGGTGCGTCCGTCCGCCAATTGGACGCCAGTCACCCGGCCGCGCGCGCGCCGGAAACCTGCGACCTCCGCGCCGCCTTCAAACCGGCCGCCGGCGGCTTCGAACGCCCGCCTCAGAGCCCGCGCGAGCGCGCGGTTGTCCAACTGTCCATCGCCTGGAAAGAGGATCGCGCCGCGCGCCGCATTCAATGATGGTTCAAGGCGGCGCGCCTCATGGGCCGGCGTTCGAGCCGCAGTCACCCCGAACCGCGCGGCTTGAACAACAACGGTCTCGGCGCGCGCTTCGTCCAGATCGGTCAGCAACGGGCTCAGAACGCCGCGCCGCTCGTAGCCCAATGGCGTGGGCGAATGGCGCTGGAGCTGATCCGCCCAGTCGGACCACTGGTCGGCCGCTTCGTGCAGCGCCGCGGCGAACGCGCCGGCGAGAGGATGGCGAGGGTCCAATTCCACGCTGGCTTCAAATCCGGCCGCCAGCATGCCGCCTGAGGCCCAGAGCGCGCTGGATTCGACCGGACCGCGATCAAGGAGCGTCACTGCGCAGCCCTCGCCGGCCAATCTCCAGGCGCAGCTCAATCCCGCCGCGCCGCCGCCCACGACCAGGATGCGAGGCGTGTTGTTATCTGCTAAATTGAAGCGATCGGACATTGCGGAGGCTGTGGCTTCTTCGTCAGGCGTCTGAAGGGATCTGGCGGACTTTCACAATCCATGGAGGCTTTGACCATGCTTAGAGCGACCTTCATCGCAGCCGGCGCTCTCGCCGCCGGGCTTTTCTCACTCGCGGCCGCCGGCGCGCAAGAGACTGAAGCCGCAGCCGAGCCTGAGACCCTTCCGGAACCGCCACGGTGCGTGCGGCTTGTGAATATCCATGGCTATAGCGTGATCGATAGCGAACATGTGGTGCTGAAGGGCGGCTCGGGTAATCGGCGCTATCTAGCGACCCTGCGGCGCAGCTGTCCCGAATTGCGCTTTGGCACAAGGCTTACGACCTCCTTCGGCGCCAACGCGCGCATCTGCCATCCGACAATGGAATATATCGGCGGGCGCACGTGCCGGATCGAACAGATCGAGGAAGTCGAAAGCCTTGAGGCCGCGCGCGCCCTGATCAACGCACGCGCACAGGCCGAAGACAGCGACGCGCAGAGCCGTTAACCTCGCGCGGCCAGGTCGAAGGCCGTGATGGCGGGCCCGGCCGCCCCATCGCTTTGCTCGAGAACCGCGCGGCAGTCGGAGAGAAACCGCTCCCCGGCCTCGCCCCGATCTCCGGTCCAGGGGCGGGCGAGCTCGCGCGTGTAGAAATTGGTCACGGCGATGCGCCAGGCGTCTTCCGGCGCGTCCTCGGGGCGCCCGCACGCCTCCAGCGCCGCTTCGAAAACAGCGTCGGCCCAAGTCAACGCCTCGCGCAATTCTTCAAGCCGGCCGCCCGGCGCCGGTCCGGCGCGCCGCTCGCCTTCGCGCAGCGCAGACAGATGCGCCCGGCTCAGGGCGATGCTCGGCGCATCTTTCGACACCTGACCGGCTTCCGGAGTCAGCTCGGCGAGCTGCGCCGCCAATTGCCGCGCCAACCTCAGATCCTGGCGGACACGCGCCAGCTTTGTCGGGGTCGTACTGAGACGGCGCTGATCCAGATAAGCCCGGCCCGCCTCTTCAAGGGTCCGCCACAACGCACCTTGCTGGGAAGGCGGTATCGCATGGTCCGCGCAGATCCGGTCGATCTCTTCGCGCGCGTAAAGCGGATCGTGATCGAGGATGACGAAGTTGGCGACACCTGCCTCGCTTAATCGCGACATGCCCGGCTCCGTGGCGGCGAAACAAGATTGCAGTGTGCGCGACTCGTTAAGCCTTGTTAACCATTCAAGCCCGACAAAGGTTGCAATTCATCCGATATGAGTGTGGAAAACCCGCGTTTGGCGGGATCGCCGGGCGTCTTCAAACGATGGCGAGGATGGTACCGCCTCCCCGGCTCGAACGGGGGACCTCTTGATCCACAATCAAGCGCTCTAACCAACTGAGCTAAGGCGGCGCACCTTCACGCGGCCGGGAGCAAGGCTCACCTAACCGGCAGGGCGCGGAACCTAGCTCCGCACCGTCTGCCGATCAAGCGGGCAATGCGCCTGGACGCAGCGGCCGGCGCCTAGGCGTAGCCGCGAGCCTGAATATGCTGGCGCAGCGCGTCCATGCGCTGAGAATTGCTGGGGTGCGTCGACAGGAAGGCGGGCGGCCGCGACCGGCCCCGGCTGCGCGCCATCATCCCCTCCCAGAAGGTGATCGACTGGCTCGGCCGGTATCCGGCGCCATGCATGTAGTCCACACCCAGCTGGTCGGCCTCAAATTCGTGCTGACGCGAATAGGGCAGCAGGACGCCGAATGTCAGTCCGGCGCCGAGCACTGCGCCCCATTGCGCGGCGTTCTCCACTTCCGCCGCGCCGAGGCCGACATTCACAACCGCCAGACCGATGCCCGCGGCGGCCTGCTGGCGCGCCCGCTGGGCCGCGTGATTGCGTCGCACATGGCCGATCTCGTGCCCCATGACCACGGCGATTTCGTCCTCATTGCGCATATTGTCGAGCAGGCCGCGATAGAAGGCGACCTTGCCGTTGGGCAAGACCCAGGCGTTCTCGGTATCGGAGTCAAAGACCACGAATTCCCAGTCATACTGGGTCAGGCCGGACACCGGCACCATTCGATTTCCGACGCGCTCGACACGGCGACGCATGGACGGGTCACGGCTGACCGGTTCGCTTTGCAGGGCTTCGCTCCATGCGGCCTGCGAAGCCTGCTGGATTTGCGCGTCGCTAACCAGGAATTGGCCGAACCCGTCGCTCGTTTCGCAGCCTGCGGTCAGCGGAATGACCGTTCCGGCCGCCAGGCCCAGAAGCAGTTCGCGGCGGCCCATATGCACGCGCGGCGCGCGATCGATTATCGTCTGATCGACGGTGAGTTTGTCCATGTCTGCGCCCCTTTGTCGCCAAATCTTAATCGGCGGCCACTGCCTTTTGCGCGCCCGATTTGGTAAATATCCTCTCAGGCTGAACGGTCTCTATCAAGCCGTCTCTTTGCAACTTCACGGAACGCTCCCATGCGCCGCATTCTCATCATCATTCTGATCCTCGCCGCGTTGATCGTCGGCGCCGCTCTTCTGCTGCCCCGGCTGATTCCAGAGGAGACCTTGCGCGAGCGCGTCGAGAACGCCGCCAGCGATACGCTCGGCCGCGACGTGCAACTCAATGGCGACATCCGGCTGCAGATCCTGCCTGTCGTTCAGGTGCGCGCCGGCGACGCCCGGATCGCCAATGCGGAAGGTTTTTCCAGCGAGCCGTTCGCGCAGATGGAGGAGATGCGGGTCTCGGTCGCCTTGCTGCCGCTGATCTCCCGCCAGGTGGAGGTGCAGGAGTTTGTCCTCGTCTCGCCCGCGATCCGGCTCGAGACCCAGGGCGGGCGCAATAACTGGACGTTCGGCGCCGCGGCGGGAGACGCCCCCGCGGAGCCGGACGCCGAAGGCTTTGTGCGGCGCCCCGGCGCATTGTCGCTGGAGGCCAGCTTCGGGGATGTGCGCATAGAAAACGGCGCGGTCAGCTTTGCCGACGGTGCTCAGACCCGAAACTTCAATGACGTGAATCTCGCCGTCACCCTGCCCTCGGTGGACGAAGAAATGCGCTTGACCGGCTCCTTCGACGCCGATGGCCGCCCGATGAATTTCGACGCCCGCCTCGGCTCGCTTCGCGCTTTCTTTGAAGGCGCGCAGACGCCGCTGTCCCTGGCCTTGGACGGACCGCTGGCGGATCTGAGCTTTGACGGACAGATCGAGGAAGGCGAAGCGATCGCCTTTGGCGGCGATGTCGATATGGATATTCCAATCCGGGCTCTGGCGCGCTATCTCGGCGCCGAGCTTCCCGACGGCGATGTGTTCCGGCGATTTCAGGCCGACGGGCGACTGGCGGGCTCCGCGAGCCGGATCAGTCTTAGCGGGGCCGATATCCGTTTCGACGATATTCGCGTGCGCAGCCCGCAGGCGCTGACCCTGCTGCTCGACGGCCCGCGGCCGGCGGTGACCGGCGCGCTAACGACCGCCGACCTGGATCTGACGCCGTATATTCCCGCCGACGAGGCGTCAGCGGCGTCACCTGAAAGCCCCGGCGTGGCGCCCTGGAGCGATGAGCCGATGGACTTCGCGCCGCTCCGCTTGATCGACGCCGATCTGACCATCGCCGCCGATCGCTTCAAGGCGCGGGACGTCGAGGCCACCGACGTGGTGATCACCGCCGAGCTGATCAATGGCCGCCTGGTCGCGAACCTGACCGGGTTTGACCTTTATGGCGGGCGCGGCCAGGTCAACGCCGTGGTAAATGCGCGGCGCGCTACGCCCAGCTACAGCTTTGTCGCCGACGTGGACAATCTGGAAGCCCTGCCTTTCCTCGCGGCGGCGGCGGGCTTTGACCGCTTGTCTGGCCTTGGCGGCGTGCGCCTTGACCTCGCGGCCACAGGCGCCAGTCCGGCCGCGATCATGAATTCGCTCGGCGGCGAAGGTGATTTCAGCTTCGCCGACGGCGCGATCGTGGGCGTCAATCTCGCCCAGGTGATCCGGACCGTGCAGGACGCCATCACCACCGGGCAGCTGCCCGCCGGCTTTTCCGAGCAGCAGCAGACTGACTTCACCTCGCTGGGCGGCAGCTTCACCGTGCAGAACGGCCGGGTGCAGAATCTCGACCTCGCCATGCTCAGCCCGCTGATCCGGGTCGCCGGCGAGGGCACGGTCGATCTGGCCGGCCAGTCCATCGAATACCGTCTGACGCCGCGGGCCGTCTCGTCCCTGTCCGGTCAGGGCGGCGAAATCGATCTGCAAGGCGTCGGGGTTCCGATCCTTTTGCGAGGCGACTTCAACAATGTCTCGGCCGGCATTGATTTTCCGACCCTGGTTCGAGATCTCGCCCGCGCACAGGCGGCCGGCGCGCTGACGGATCAGCTCCCGGGCGGACTGGGCGATATCATCGGCGGCGTCCTGGGCCGCGGAAGCGATGATCAAGCCGATGACGACGCGGATGACGATCCGGGCCAGCGCCTTCTGCGCGGTCTTCTGGACCGGGCCCGGGAACGCGATCGCGACGAGGACGAAGACAATGGCGGCGAGGCTGAGGACGACAATGGCGGCGATGGCGGCGGCTGACACCCGGCCCGCTTGATCATCGGCGAACTGGCCTATCTACTCCCCGCGAGGCCGCCCGACCTTCAAAGAGGCGGCTCAAACAGGGGAACCGTCATGATCCGATCCGCAATCCTTGGAGCCGCAGCCCTTATGGCCTTTGCCGAATTCGGCGCGCCCGTTCAGGCGCAGACCTTCTATCCGGGAGACCGGGTCAGCGGAGACCATTTCGCCACGCGCTCGCCGACGACGGCGGTCAACGGCATGGCCGCGACCGCCCATCCGCTGGCGAGCCAGGTCGCGCTGGACATCCTGAAAGCCGGCGGCAATGCGGTCGACGCGGCGATCGCGGCGAACGCCGCCATCGGTCTCATGGAACCCACCGGCAACGGGATTGGCGGGGACATCTTCGTCATCATCTGGGATCCGGACACGCGTCAGGTCTACGGCGTCAACGGCGCGGGCCGCTCACCCATGGGCCTGAGCTATGACGAGGTTATGGAGATCGTCGGCGAAGACGGCTCGATTCCGGCCATGGGCGCCATGCCCGTCTCGGTGCCCGGCACCGTCGATGGCTGGTTCGCCATGCATGAGCGTTTCGGCTCCATGCCGATGGATCAGATTCTGGCGCCGGCGATCTCCTACGCCGAAAACGGCTTCCCGCTCACAGAGACCATCGCCTATTACTGGGACCGCAATATGCGCATCCTGGATCGCCGGTTCGAGCGCGGGGAATTCGAGGAGTTCGCCAACGCCCAGGCGACCTATCTGACCGAAGACGGCGACGCGCCGCGCGAAGGCGAGGTCTTCCGCAATCCGGACCTGGCCAACACCTATCGCCTGATCGCGGAGGGCGGACGCGATGCGTTTTATGACGGCCCCATCGCCCAGGCGATCAATGATTATATGCAGCGCATCGGCGGCTGGATCTCCTATGAGGACATGGCGGCGCATCGCTCAGAGTGGGTGGCGCCCCTCAGCGTGAATTACCGCGGCTATGACGTCTGGCAGCTGCCCCCGCAGACCCAGGGCGTCGCGGCGCTGCAAATGCTCCAAATCCTGGAAGAGTACGACCTGGCGTCGATGGGATTCATGAGCGCTGAAGCGCTCCACCTGATGATCGAAGCCAAGCGCCTCGCCTTTGAAGACCGGGCGCGCTTTTACGCCGATCCGGACTTCTCCAATACCGACCTGCAAGCGTTGATCTCTGAAGACTACGCCGACACGCGCCGCGCCCTGATCTCCACGGACGCGGCGATGGAAAGCGTCACCCACGGCGATCCAGCGATCCTGGAAAGCGGCGACACCACCTATCTGACCGTCGCCGACGGCGACGGCATGATGGTCTCGCTGATCCAGTCGAATTTCCGGGGCATGGGGTCCGGCCTTGTGGCGGACGGAACGGGCTTCATGCTGCAGAATAGAGGCGAACTATTCAGCCTCGACCCTGATCACCCCAATGTCTATGCGCCGGGCAAGCGGCCCTTCCACACCATTATTCCGGCCATGGTCACCCAGGGCGACGACGTCTTCATGAGCTTTGGCCTGATGGGCGGCTCGATGCAGCCCCAGGGTCATGTCCAGATCATCACCTCGGTGATCGATTTCGGCCTGAATGTGCAGGAGGCGGGCGACGCCGCGCGCTGGCGTCATGACGGCTCGACGTCGGAGACCGACCCGCTGGGCCAAACCGCCGGGGTCGGCGTGGTGCGCGTGGAGAGCGGCATGCCGCAAAGCGTGCGCGACGCGCTGCGCGCGCTCGGCCATGTGGTCGAGGAGGGCGATGGCGGCTTCGGCGGTTATCAGGCGATCCTGCGCGACGCCGAGAGCGGCGTGCTTCACGGCGCAAGCGAAATGCGCAAGGACGGCGCGGCTCAGGGATACTAGACCGTAAGGCATTGGTTCAGAGCCCATTCATGGCGGGTCTTCGACACTGCGATCAGCTACACTGATCAAAGGACTGACGGAGCCCGCCATGAGTGTTTCAAAAACGCTGATCCTCACCGCCCTTCTGGGCGCTCTGATCACGGCGGACGCCGACGCGCAGCGCGGCGGCCGGGGCGGCGATGCGGCGGACAATCCCACCCTCACCCTTTATGACCTGCCGGGCTATGAGGGCCGGTCGATCACGCTGGATGGCGACGCGCCGGACCTGCGTTGGGTTCAGTTCAATGACCTGACCAGCTCTTACAGCTTCTCCGGCGGCCGCTGGGAGGTTTGCCTGGAGCCCAATTTCCGCGGCTCGTGCCATCTGGTCGATGTCGATCATCCCGATATGACGCCCTGGGCGTTCAACAACCGCATCACCTCGGTGCGCGCGCTGCATCGGCCGGACCGCGACCGGCGGCGCGGCGTCACGCTGTATTCCGGCCGGAATTATACCGGCCAGTCCGTGCGCATCCGCGACATTGAGTTTGATCTTCGCGATGTCGGCTTCGACAACCGGGCCCAGTCCATCGAAGTGCACTCGGGGACCTGGACGTTGTGCGAAGATCGCAATTTCGCCGACCGGTGCGTGGAGCTCTCTCGCGACAGCAATGATCTAAAACTCTTCCGCATGGATGGCCGGATTAGCGCCGCCAGCCCCGACGGCATTCCGCGCCCCGCGCCGGAGCCGATCGGCGGTCCCGGCTATGGCGGCCCGGACTACGGGTCCGATTATGGCGGCGGGCGGGATTCAGGCGCGGTGCGAGGCGTGAACAGCCTCTTCGTCCCGGCGCCGCAAAACCGCGGCTATCCGGTCGCGCTCTGCCTTAGACCCAATGGCGTGCGGTGCGGAGAGCCGGTCGCCGATCGTATTTGCCGCGCGGAAGGCTATGGCCGCGCCGTCCATTTCGACGCCCGACGCGCGCGCGGTCCGATCTGGTTCATCGGCGAGCGGACCGCCCGCAACGGCCGCAATGAAATCGTCGACGTGCTTTGCGTGCGGTGAGTTAGGCGGCGGCTTTTCGAACCGCAGACCCGGTCCCGGCGATCGCCGAGACAGCGCTAGATCCGCTGAAACGGGTAGAAGTCCGGGCCCAACGCGAGGATTTGCGTCAGCTCGTCCAGCGCGGCCCGGCCTTCCTCCACCAGCGCGGGGTCGCCGAGATCTTCCGGCGCCAGCGCCTCGCGATAATGGGTCCGAGCCCAGCTCGTCAGCGTTGAATAGAGCGCATCCGTCATCCAGATCGCCGGATTGACCGCCGCGCGCTGGTCGTCGTCCAGAACCACTCTTAAGCGCAGGCAGGCCGGGCCGCCGCCATTGCGCATCGATTGGCGCACATCCGCAAAGCGCACCGCGCCGATCGGGCCGTTGCCGGCGACAAGGCGCTCGCAATAGGCGTTGGTGCTGGCGGTCTCCCGGGTTTCTTCCGGCGCCAGGACCACCTGACGGCTCGCGCCGGGCCAATCCAGGAGCTGGGAGTTGAACAGATAGGACTTCACCGCATCGCCGATGGGCACCTCGCTGGCGGGCACCTCGACGAAGATCGGCTCGAACACGCTCTGACAGGCCGCCCGAATGGCGCTGAGGGCCGCATCTTTGTTCTCGAACGCCCACTCATGGAAGAACAGGACCGGCCCGTTCGACACGCAGACCACATCATTGTGGAAGGCGCCGGCCTCGATCGCGGCCTTGCTCTGCTGGACAAAGGCGGTGCGGGCCGGGTCAAGGCCATGGCGCCGCGCCACCGCCTCGCTCGCCTGGCGGGTCTGCCGGGCGGGAAAGCGCGCGTCCCACGCGCCAAAACCGTCGCGGCCATAGACGAAGACCTCCGCGCCGGGCCCGCCATGCTCGGCCGCCAGCCTCACATGATTGGCCGCGCCTTCATCAGCGAAGACCGATTGGTGCGGCAGCGGGTCGTGCACCACGAAATGGCGGTCATTGGCGAAAATGCGCTCAAGCGCGCGCTGCGTCTGGAAGTCTTCGATGGAGCGATGCAGCGCGGTGATCAGATTGGCCGGTGTGAAATGCACGCGGCCGTCGGCCGTGTCCGCGCTCGGGCTGACCGTCGCCGCGTTGGCCGCCCACATGGAGCTGGCGGACAGATGATCGGCGGCGAGTTTGGGATCGGCTTTCACCGCCGCCTCCCAGACCGCGCCGTCGGTGGCGCCGGAAAATCCCAGCCGCCGCAGGCCCTGGATATAGGGGCGGTCGTGCGGCGGCAGCAATCCTTGAACCAGACCCGCGTCGGCGAGACGTTTGGCCTTGGCCAGCCCCTCCAGAACGCCCTGACGGGGCGAGGCGACGCTGCCCTTGTTGGTGGCGCTGGCCAGATTGCCGGGCGCGAGGCCGCCATAATTATGCGTCGGGCCGATCAGGCCGTCGAAATTGGCTTCCACAGCCGCCATCAGTCGAGACCTTTCACCGGCAGGCGCTCCAGCGTGTTCGCCGCCTGACTGGCCACCGGATAGGCGCAGTAATCCGCCGCGTAATAGGCGCTGGGCCTGAGATTGCCGGACCGGCCAGGGCCGCCGAACGGCATGGTCGAGGCGGCGCCTGGCGTCGGGCGGTTCCAATTCACAATCCCCGCACGCGAGCCGGCCCAGAAGCGCCGCCAGAGGTCTTCGTCATCGCTGACGAGGCCGGCCGCAAGGCCGTACGCCGTGTCGTTGGCTTCAGCCAGCGCGGCCTCGAAGCCGCCGGCGCGGCGCACCTGTAAGAGCGGGCCGAACACCTCTTCATCCGGCGTGGCGATCCCATCGACCTCGATCAGTCCTGGCGAGACGAAGGCCTTGCCCTTGTCCAGACGCTTCGCTTCGACAATGGCGCGCCCGCCCTTCGTGAGAAGATCCGCCTGCGCCTGGAGCGTCGCGCCGGCCGCTTGTGGAGTGACCAGCGGGCCCATGAAAGGCTCGGGCTGCGCGTCCCAGCGGTCAATTGTGAGCGCCGGGATCATCGCGGCGATCGCCTCGACAATCTCGTCGCCCGCCCTGCCCGCCGGCAGGATCAGACGCCGGGCGCAGGAACAGCGCTGACCGGAGGTGATATAGGCGGACAGGACCGCAATTCGCGCGGCGGCCTCGGCGTCGGCGGCGTCCCAGACGACCAGCGGATTATTCCCGCCCATCTCCAGCGCCAGCTGGACGCCGGTGCGGCCGGCGAACATCTTGTGGATGAAGCTGCCCGTCGCCCAGCTGCCGGTGAAAAGCACGCCGTCCAGATCGGGATCATCCAGCGCCGCCGCACCGGTCTCGCGGGCGCCCTGCACCAGATTGAGCACGCCGTCGGGTAGGCCCGCCTCCCGCCAGCACCGCACCATCATTTCGCCCACAGCCGGCGTCAGCTCGGAAGGCTTGAACACCACCGTGTCGCCCGCCAGAAGCGCGGGAACGATATGCCCGTTGGGCAGATGCCCCGGAAAGTTATACGGGCCCAGGACGAACATCACGCCCAGCGGCTTATGGCCCAGCGTGGCCTCCCCAAAGGCGGTTTCGGTCCGGCTGCGCCCCGTCCGCTCTTCATAGGCCTGGATCGAAACGCCGACCTTGGCGGCCATGGCGCCGGCCTCGGCGCGTGTCTCCCACAAGGGCTTGCCGGTTTCGCGCGCGATCAGTTCGGCGAGCGTCTCCGCCTTGTCCTTCAGGACCGCTTCGAAGCGCTCCACGATCGCCCGGCGCGCCTCGAAGGATGTCAGCGCCCAATCGGCGAAGGCGGAGCGTGCGGCGGCGAACGCGGCCCGCACGCAGGCGGCATCGGCCGCCGCGCCCGTCCAGACCGTCTCGCCGCTGGCCGGGTCGATCGATTGAAACGGCGCTGCGCCGGCGTCGATCCAGCGCCCGGCGACGAAGGCGGATGCGGTCATGCTTCAGTCCCTGGTCCAGTAGCGTAAGTGGTCGCCGGCGGTGAGATCCAGCACGCGCGCCGCTTCAGCGCTCAGATGCACGCCGTCTGCGCCAGGCTCAAACTCGGTCTGCACACAGCGAAAATCCCCGAAACGGTCGTTGGCGACGAGGCCGGTCACCACGCCGTCGCCTGGCGCCGCGTCGACCAGTGTCGCGGTGCGGCTGTCCCGTAGGGTCGCGATCTCATCGACGCCGCAGGACACCAGCGGCCCGCCATCGAAGATGTCGATATAACGGTCATACCGAAAGCCTTCCGCTTGCAGCAGTTTCAGCGCGTTCGCGCCGTGCGGATGGGTTTTGCCGATGACTTCCTGGACCTCTTTTTCCAGCAGATCCAAATAGATGATGTGCTGAGGCATCAGATCGAGAATGAATTGATTATCGGTCGAGGCCGAGAGCTGGTCGGCTTCCTCGAAACTCATCTGGAAGAAGGGTCTGGTGACGTGCTCGAAGAAGATGCTGTCGCCCTTCTCGTCGACCACGCCGCGCAGTTCAGACAGGACGGTGCGTCCAAAGCGGCTTTTGTCCGACGCGATCAGAAGATAGCGGGATTTCGACGCCAGCTTGCCCGCGCCCTGCCCGCGCAGCTCGTCACTGACGAACAGCGAGCCGACTTCCGTGGCGCCGGCGAAATCATTCACCAGCATCATGGCGTCCATGTCGAAACGCCGGTCGGCTTCCTTTGACGCCTGGGCGAAGGTGAAAATCTTGAAGTCGAAATAGGGCTTCTTGACCCCGACTTCCGCCTTCACCGCCGACGTACCGAGAATCCGGCCGGTCGCGGTGTCTTCCAGCATCAGCTGATAATTGCAATCTCCCCGGTCGGCCAGCTTGCCGGCGAACGCCTTTTCGGTCTTCTCCAGCTTGGCCGCCAGCGCCTCATCGCTCAGCGCCAGGCTGGTGAAGCCGGGCCCCGCAGCCCGCGCGAGCTTGATGAAGGCGTCAGCGTCGCTGGCCTTGGCGGCGCGCATCACCAGCATGGTTCAACCTCCCTGGCCCAGCGTCCGAGCTTCGCCGGCGTCGAATCGGCCGCGGGCGAAGCCCATCAGCATCACCGCCGAGAGCTTGGTCCGCTCGGAAAAGCTTGAAAGCTTGGCGATCTCGCGATCGGAATGGATGTCCGCCCCGCGCACGCCCAGCGTGTCGACATTCGGACACCCCGAAGCCCACAGATTATTGCCTTCGCAAACCCCGCCGGTGTCGGTCCAGCGGATATCAAGGCCAAGCGCCGTCCCGCTGGCGCGGGTCCACTCGAACATACGCAGATTGGCCGCACTCATGGGTTTGGGCGGCCGCGTGAACCCGCCGTGAAGGTCCGCGGAGATCCCGTCCCGCTCATTAATGCGCGCTAGAATCCGAACGATTTCGGCCTTGGCCCAGGCGGCCTCGTCCTCGGTCTTCACACGGATGTTGAAGCGGCAGATGCCAAGGTCGGGCACCACGTTCGGCGCGCCGCCGCCGTCAATGCGCGAGACGTTGAAGGTGACGTTTTCGCGTTGGCCGTTAAGCGCATCGAGCAGGGCGGCGAAGTCCGCCGCCGCGACAATGGCGTTGCGGCCCAGATGGTGCTCGCGCCCGGCATGGGCGGCTTTGCCCAGGCAGCGCACCGAGAAATTGCCGGACCCCTTGCGGGCGCCGGCCAGCGACCCGTCGGCCAGCGCGGGCTCATAGGTCATGCCGACCTGCGCCTTCGCGCCCAGCTCCATCAGCACCGGGCCGGACCCGAGCGAGCCGATCTCCTCGTCGGGGCTCACGAGCACGTCATACCCGACTTGATCCGCCCAGGGGCTGCGTTCCAGCGCCAGGAGCGCATTGAGCATCACGATCAGACCGCCCTTCATGTCCGCGACGCCTGGGCCGTTGATCGTGTCCTCGTCGAGCAGGCGCCACTGCTCAAAGCCCCCGCCCGCCGGAAAGACCGTGTCGTGATGGCCGGTGAGCACAATACGCACCGGCGCGTCGGGGCGTTGGGACACCTTCATCGCCGGGGGGTAGACGATGTCTTTGATCTCGCCGTCGAGCTCGACCGTCTGAGACGGCGCGAGCTCCACCGCTTCAACCGCTCCGCCGAGTTCGGCGAAGGCGTCGGACAACTCGGCGCGCATGGTTTCCAGGCCATCGAGATTCCGGCTGCCCGAGTTGATGTTCGACCAGCGTTTGACGGTGTCGATCATGTGGTCGGCGCGTCCGTCCACCCAATCGAGGATGTCACGCTCCTGGCCGTCGAGGTCAAAAGCCGGCTTGACGGTGTCGCTCATGGATCAGACCTGCGCGAGCGCCTGGTCGAAATCGGCGATCAGGTCCTTGGGATTTTCAATGCCGATTGAGGTGCGCACCATGCCGGGCGTATAGCCCAGCTTCTCCTGAAGCTCCGGCGCGACGGCGGCATGGGTCGTCGTGCCCGGATGGCAAATCAGAGATTCCGTCCCGCCCAGGCTGACCGCCAGCTTCACGACTTTAAGCGCGTTCAGCATCCGGAACGCGCCCTCCTGGCCGCCATCGACGTCAAAAGAGAAGGTCGAGCCGTAAAACGCGCCCGATTGACGCTGGTGAACCTCGTAATCGCGCGTCCCCGGCTTAAGGAATCCCAAATGGCGCACCTTTGAGACTTTGGGATGATCGCGCAGGAATCGGGCGACTTCATCGGCGCCGTCAAAGGCGGCCTGCATGCGCAGCTTCACCGTCTCCAGCGAGCGCGCCAGCATCCAGCAGGTGTTGGGATCGAGATTGGTTCCCATGCCCGAGCGCAGCTTGCGCACCGGCGCCATCAGGGCGCTGGACCCCAGCGCCGCGCCGCCGATCAGGTCGGAGTGGCCGCCGATATATTTGGTCAGCGAGTAGACGACGATGTCGCCGCCATGTTTCAGCGGACTTTGACCGATCGGTCCAAGCACCGTGTTGTCCACCACGACCGGCGGACGATGGCCCTGGCGCTCGCCGATCTCATCGGCGAGCTTCGCCATCAGGGCGAGGTCGACGATTTCATTGGTCGGATTGGTCGGGGTCTCGACATAGATCACCGCGACGCGGCCCATCTCCAGCGCCTTGTCGACTTCCGCGCGGATATCGGCTTCATCGGCGTTGGCGAAGAAATCCCGGCTCTGAATGCCGTATTGCGGCAGGATCGCCCGGACCAGGGTCTCCGTGCCGCCATAGAGCGGCGTGGAATGCATGACCACGTCGCCGGCATGGGCGTGGCCCATCAGCACGGTGGAGATGGCGCCCATTCCAGAAGAGAAGACGAGGGCTTCCTCGGCGCCGTCAAACAAGGTGAGCCGGTCTTCAACAACCTCCATATTCGGATTGTTGAAGCGGGTATACATCAAGCCGGCCTGATCAGGATCGCCGGCCTGCGCGCGCCCTCCCATGACCCTGAAAAAGGCCGCGCCTTCTTCGGCGGACGAGAAGGCGAAAGTCGATGTCTGGAAAATCGGCGGCTTGATGGACCCTTCCGACAGCTTGGCGTCGAAGCCGTAGCTCATCATCAAGGTTTCAGGCGACAGGGCGTGAGCGCCCACAGCGCGCTTGCGATAGGGCGTTTCCGGCTTGCTCATGGCAGACTTCCTGGTCAGCGGGACCGGCCGCCGGCATCCAGGCGGCTGCGCGGTCATGGAAATTGGATGACCGGTTTCTGCGCCCGCCCGCAGGTCGGGTCAACCCGTCCGGGCGTTCCCTGACATTGCTGCAATTGCGTAATGACCCGGCGTTCACCGGAAATGCAAACGGCCCGGCGCTGAAAGCGCCGGGCCGCAAGCAGTCTCGCTGAAGCGTGCGCCGATCTAGTTCAGATCGATCAGCACTTCCGCGCGGCGGTTCAGCGGCTCGCGCACACCGTCCGGCGTGGCCACCGCAGGGCGGCTTTCACCGAAGGCGTTGAGCGAGATCGCAGACGCCGGAACGCCGAGGCGAACCATCTCGTCGCGCACCGCACGCGCACGGCGCTCGGACAGACCGACATTATAGGCGGCCGAACCAGAGCGGTCCGTGAAGCCGTCGATCGAGACCGAGGCCACGCCGCAAGAGCGCGCTTCGTTCACCGCCTGGTTGATCACCGTGCGAGCCTGATCGGTCAGGTTCGAGCGATCCCAGTTGAAGTACACCACGAAGTCCACGTCCACGCAGGCCGGCGGAGGCGGCGGCGGCGGCGGAGGCGGCGGAGGCGGCGGCGGAGGCGGCGGAGGCGGCGGGGGCGGAGGCGGCGGAGGCGGCGGAGCCGCGAACAGATACCGCAGACCCAACCAGGCTTCGTGACCAGCGTAATTGTCAGCATCAACACCCGGGTTGAAGCCGCCGCCGCCGGCGTTGAAGTAACGATACTCCGTGTCGAGCGTCAGATTCTGGGTCAGCTCCCAGCCGATACCGGCGATCAGGTTCCAAGCGAAGGCGTTGTCGCTGTCCTGAACGGCGGTCCAGCGCGGGTCAGACGCGCCGGTATTGCCCGGAGGCGTCGTTCCGGTGCTCCAGCCGAAGGCGGACACGTCCTGCGCCGCCCAGCCGATGCCGGCGCCGACATAGGGAGTCCACCAACCGCCCTGATCGAAGTCGTAATACAGGTTCAGCATGCCCGTCCAAATCTGGACGTCGGACGTGCTGTCCTCGAAATTGCCGACCGCGCCGGTGTCGTTGAAGCGGTGAGCCAGTTCACCTTCAAGACGCCAGCCGCTGGCCCACTCATAGCCGAGCGCCAGCTTTTCGCGCAGATCGCCTTCACCTTCCGCGTCGCCGTTCAGGCCGCCGCTGAATTCGGTGTCGACAGAGCCGTAGCCCAGACCCCCGCTGAGATACCATCCCTCATCCGCGACCGCCATGGACGGCACGGCGAGGAGGGCGCCGATTGCGGCGGCCGAAAGAAGCCGTTTCTTCATTCCTATCCCCTCCGGGCAATTAGCCCTTCGTGTGACAAACAGATGGACGCCCCGAATCGGGCAGGAAGCGCCCGACACGAAATTCCACAATCGTGATAACTGATTTGTGCGGCGCACGCTACCGGCGGAGTCCTCCCTTTCGAGCCGTTTCAGGCCAAAACGCCATCGCGCCGCAGACCGTTAAGGGTGTTTTCATCAAGACCGAGGCGTTCCTGCAACACCTCGTCCGTGTGCTCGCCGTGAAGCGGCGGCGCGCGCCGCGCATCCGGCGGAGTCGCGGACAGGCGCATGGGATTGGCGACGAGCCGCGTTGCGCCGACATCGGTCATAGCCATCTCGAAGCTGAGCCGCCGGGCCAGCGCTTGCGGGTGGCTGAAGACCTCGTCGATTTTCTGGATCGGGCCATTGGGCACGCCGGCATCGGTCAATCGCGCCCGCCAGTCCGCCGTGCTGCGCTGCGCCAATTCAAGCGTGATTTTCGCGATCAGCACTTCCCGGTTTTCGACGCGCGCGGCGTTGGTCGCGAACGCCTCATCCTCCGCCCAGTCCGCCCGGCCAAGCGCCGCGGCGAAAGCGGCGAACTGGCCGTCATTTCCAACCGCGATCGCGATCCGGCCGTCCTGAGTCGGAAAGTCCTGGTAGGGAACGATATTGGGATGCGCGTTGCCGTTTCGGCCGGGCGGCTCGCCGGACACGAAATAGTTTGAGGCCTGGTTCGCCAGCATGGCCGCCTGGACATCGAATAGCGCCATATCCACGTGCTGCCCGCCCTGGCCGCGATCCCGCGCCATAAGGGCCGCCATGACGGCGCCGGCGGCATAAACGCCGGTGAACAGGTCGACCGCCGGCACGCCGACTTTCATCGGCGAATCTTCGCCGGTGACGCTCATCAATCCGCCCATCGCCTGGATCAGAAAATCATAGCCGGGCTGGTCGGCCAGCGGGCCGGTCTGACCAAAGCCGGTGATGGAGCAGTAGACGAGGTCCGGGTTCACCTCCCGAAGGCTTCCATAATCAAGCCCGTATTTCTCAAGCCCGCCCGTTTTGTAATTCTCAATCACGACATCGCTGTCCGCCGCCAGTCTTCGCACGATGTCCCGGCCCGCCGGCGCGCGCAGATTGACGGCGATCGAACGTTTATTGCGGTTCGCGCACAGATAGTACGCCGCGTCGCCCCGCGCACCCTCCCGGGTGGCCTGGAAGGGCGGGCCCCATTTGCGCGTATCGTCTCCTCCGGCCGGATTCTCCACCTTGACGACATCGGCTCCCAGATCGCCCAGGATTTGCGAACACCACGGCCCGGCGAGAACGCGGGACAGATCCAGGACTTTGATATGGGACAGCGCGCCGGTGGTCATTTCCGCCTCATTGATTGCCGGGACCTCGCCTACTCCCGCGGCGGCGCCGGAGCAAGCATGCAACGATTGCGGCGCTCAGCCGGTCCGCTAGCGTCACGCGATGACCCGCGCTGATTCCCCCTCGCCGCCGTCCTCTTCGCCCAGCTTGGACGACGCCCGGCGGGTCATGGGCGACGTCTTCGGCTTTCGAAGTTTCCGCCCGGGCCAGGCCGAGATTCTGGTGCAGGTGCTGGACGGCCGCGACGTGCTCGCCGTCATGCCGACCGGACGCGGAAAATCGCTTTGCTTTCAATTGCCCGCCGTCGTGCGGGGCGGACTGACCCTGGTCGTCTCGCCATTGATCGCCCTGATGCGCGATCAGGTCGCCGCGCTGCAGGCCAATGGCGTGCCGGCCGCCCATATCACGAGCGCCGACACGCCGGAGGAGCGCGAGCAAGCCTGGCAGGCCCTCGACGACGGCGCGCTTCGCCTGCTCTACGTCTCGCCGGAGCGTCTCTCCGTTCCCGGCTTCGCGGAGCGCCTCGGCCGGGCGGGCCTGATCATGATCGCGGTGGACGAGGCCCATTGCGTCAGCCAGTGGGGGCATGATTTCCGCCCCGATTATCTGCGCATCGCCGAATTGGCCGAAGCCGCGGGCCGGCCGCAGATCGCCGCCTTCACCGCGACCGCCGACGCCGCGGCGCGGCGTGATATCGCCGCCCGGCTGTTCGCCGACCCGCCGGTGGAGTTCGTCGCCGGCTTCGATCGGCCGAACCTGCATCTGGCGGTGGGCGCCAAGCGATCGGGATCCAAACAGATTGAGACTTTCGTGAAGGCGCGTCCGGACCGGTCCGGCATCGTCTACGCCGCCAGCCGCAAGGCGTGCGAAGAGCTGGCGGACCGGCTGAACGCAGCGGGCGTGAACGCGGCGGCCTATCACGCCGGCCTGGACAAGGCGGTCCGCGCCGCCCGCCAGGACGCCTTTCTGAAATCGGAAAGCATGGTGATGTGCGCCACCGTCGCGTTCGGCATGGGCGTGGACAAGCCGGACGTCCGCTATGTCGTCCACGCCGCCCTGCCCAAATCCATGGAAGCCTATTATCAGGAGATCGGCCGCGCCGGACGCGACGGCGAGCCCGCCGAAACCTTGATGCTGTGGTCGCTGGGCGACGCCGCCTTGCGCCGCCGGCAGATCGCCGAGAGCGACGCGGACGAGGCGCGCAAGCAGATGGAGCTGCGCCGGCTCGGCGCCCTGATCTCCTATTGCGAAGCGCCGCAATGCCGACGGCAAACCCTGCTGGGCTATTTCGGCGAGCAGATCGACCCGTGCGGGACATGTGATCTGTGCGAAGACCCGCCCAAACGCATCGATGGCTCCGTGATCGCGCAAAAGGCCATGTCCGCGATCGCCCGCACCGGTCAGCGTTTCGGTCTGGAGCATTTGATCAGCGTCTTGCGCGGCGTCGAGACCGACAAGGTGCGCGCCCGGGATCACCAGACTCTGCCGACATTCGGTGTCGGCGCCGATCTGTCCAAAGACCAGTGGATGAGCGTATTCCGGCAGCTCTTCGCCGCCGGCGCCATCGACCAGCCGATCGACGGGCATGGCGAGTGGATCATCACTGCGAAAGGCAAGGAGATTTTATTCGGCCGCGAGGGCGTCGAATTGCGTCCGCCGGAAGAGCGCCGCGGCGCCCGGACGTCGGGCGCCCGGCCCGTTTCGGACGCCGCCGAAGCGTTAAGAAGCGAGCAGGATCGCGCGCTTTACAGCGCCTTGCGCAAGCTGCGGCTGGAGCTCGCCAAGCAGGCGGGCAAGCCGGCCTATACCGTCTTCGCCGATCGCACCTTGATCGAGCTGGCGCTCGCCAGACCCGCGACGCTGGCGGCCATGGGCGAGTGCCATGGCGTCGGCGCCCGCAAGCTGGAGCGGTATGGCGAGGTGTTCCTGGCCGAAATCGCCAAGGCGGGCTAGCCGCGCGCGGCGATCACCTCAGCGGCAAAGGCGTGAACCGCCGCTTCGTCGCTCCAATCGCCCTCGAAGCGGATCGAGGGGATATGCGGCCCAAGCTCCGGCGGCGAGCCCAGATCCACCTTCTGCATCGTGAAGAGCTGCACGGTCTGCGAGGGCAGGACCTGGCCCCGGATCTCCATATAGCGCGTGGAGACGTCCGTCTCGCCGCCGATATGCGCGGCGCCGCCGCGGCGAAAGCGCTCCACCATCATAATGCAGGAGCTGAAGCAATAATGATCGGTCAGGATGAATACCCGCGCCGTCGCCGGGTCCGGTTGAGGCGGCGCGATTTCGGCCGCCGGCGCAAACCCGTCCGGCAGGGCCGGCACGAATGATTGGCCGGTCGTCAGCGCGATCTCGGCTTCTGCGATGACGTCGCGCATGGCGTCCTTGAAGGCGTCGCTGAGATGGCCGAAATCCAAATAGGTGCGCATCTGCGCCAGATTGTCCGCGCTCACCCGCCAATGGGCGGTGCTCGCCCGGGGCGCGAGGCGAAGATCGGGCAGCCCCAGAATGTCCGCCAGCCGATCGCCGATTTGCGAGTTTCCGCCGCCATTGCCGCGCACGTCGACAATGACGTAGGGCGCCGACCTGAGGCGGTCCTGATACGCCGCGGCGCCCTCGACCAGATCAAAACCGCCCTGGTCGAGCGCAGGCAATCGCAGCCAGAGACCGCCGTCCGGCAGGGCGTTCAAGCCCGGCGCCCGTGAACCACGCGCCTGCGCTTGCGAGGCGGCTCTCCGGAACGCGGCGCCCTGCGCCGCGCGCCAGCTGAGCGCCACGTCGAACTCCCGCCCATCCCGGGCGAAGGTGCAGCGCTGAGGATAGTCTATGAACGGATTTCCCTGGTCGATGAACAGCCGGACCGCCTGTTTCGCGCGCTGCGCCCGGTAGGCCCAGACGCCGTTGAATGTTCCGATCGAGCCTTGCGCGAATTGATCGGTCGATCGACCGTCGCAGGACAGGATGCGCTCGCCGCCGGCGAGCGCATCAACAGTTGAAGCGGAAACGTAA
The DNA here is from genome assembly GCA_001657295.1 of Oceanicaulis sp. BBD 1991-10. Classification (GTDB taxonomy): domain Bacteria; phylum Pseudomonadota; class Alphaproteobacteria; order Caulobacterales; family Maricaulaceae; genus Oceanicaulis. The sequence goes on from LYSW01000011.1 coordinate 81,928, forward strand.
AACCCGCCGCCATCATAGCCCGCCAGGAAACCCGGCCATCGCATTTCCGGCCGCGCGCCGATCGGTGCGGCCGCGATATGAGGGTCATGCATGGACACCGCAAACCCGGCCAGGACGGCATGATGGCCCGCGAGCGCCGTCACTTGGCCAGCCCGCTCAAGCGCCGTCGCCCGCGCCTGCTCCAGACGGTGACGGAAGGCGTCGTCGCCCAGGTCCGGATGCCCGGCGGGATGATGGTCTCTTAAAAGCGTATAGGCCGCCTCGACATCGGCTCGGGTCACATCCGGATCGAAGCCGGTCTGATCGTCTTGGCCGTACGCCGCGGCGGCGCAGATCGCGCTGGCGACGGCGAATGCCCCGATAAGACTCTTCATGGCGCGCGAAGCCTCAGCCGGTCTGTAGACGCCGGACACCATGACCACCCCGTCCCGCCGCGCGGAGTCGACAAAACGCCGCAAGTCCAGGCTGATCGATTTTGAAAATCCCGCATCGGCTTTGAAAAGAACTGCGCGTTTTCACTCCCGATAAGACGCGCCGCGCCGGGTCAGGCTTTGGTCAGTCGCGTCGCTGCCCCCCTGCAGCGGTGATCTGGTTCTCGATGAAAAGAAAGACACACGCGATGAAAACCGAAGTTCTGCTCCTCCCCGCCCTGGCCGCCTCGCTCCTGGTTGCAGCGCCCGCTCTCGCGGACGACGCCGCCGCCTCCCGTCAGATCAGCATCGACCCGGCCGAGCTCACCACCGAGGCCGGCGCCCGCGCCGTCCTTGCGCGGATCAACACCGCCGCCCTCTCCGCCTGCCGGGCCGAAAATCGCGGCGGCGCCGCCTATGAGATGAGCGTGCGCCTGTGCGTCGAGGACACGGTGGCCCGCACCGTCGCGGCGCTGGACGCGCCGATGCTGACCGCCCGGCACGATGGCGAAATGGCGCGCATTCAGCTTGCCTCCGCCCAGCGCTAAGGCGCATTCTAGCCTGACGAGTTGCGGGAGCTGAGCGGAGGCGGCGTTTTGGACGCCTTGATGACCATGGACATGGCGCTGCGCGGCGCGGCGGCGGGATCTTCGCTGATCCTGGCCGCCGCGCTCGCGCCATTGGCGCTTCGCTCGACCAGCGCTCGTTTCGGCGCCCTTTTCGCCTTGTCTGCGGCCGCCTATGCGATCGGCAGCGCGCAGGCGGTCATCACCGCCCTGCCCGGGCTTGCGACCGTGCTGAAGGTTCCGGCCATGTCGGCCGGCGTGTTCTTTTGGTGGTTCACGCTTTCGCTCTTCTGCGACCAGAATCGCTGGCACTGGACGCGCCTGATCCCGCTGATCGTGGTGGTGAGCGCAACCTCTTTGATACCGCTGGGCGCTCCGGCGGTCATCCTGACGGGCTCCTACTGGGGCACCGAGCTGATCAACGCCGCGCTGATGCTCCATGTCATGTGGATCATCTTCAACGGCGCCAGCGACGATCTGGTCGAGCACCGACGCAAATTCCGGGCGGTCTGGGTCGGCGCGGTCGCGGTTTGCATCACCGCGATCACCGTCATGCACACCCTGCAGATCCTGACGGCGCTGCCGCCTTACGTGCACGTCGCGCAAGCGGCCATGGTGATGCTAGTAAGCTGCGGCGTGACCGCTTATTGCCTGGCCGCGCAGGGCGACTTCTTTCCAGAAGACATCGCGCGGCCGGCCAGTGCGCGCGCGCACCAGGAAGCCGGCGTCGCCGCGGCTGACCGCCATCTCGTCGGCGCCTTGCGGACCGCCATGGCGGAGGGCGCGTTTACAGAAGCCGGATTGACCGTCGGCGGCCTCGCCGGCCGGCTCGGCGCGCCCGAGCACCGCCTGCGCGGGGTGATCAACCAGCAGCTCGGCTATCGCAATTTCGCAGCTTTCTTGAATGAATATCGCGTAGGCGCCGCGAAATCGGCGCTCGCGGACCCGGCCCAGGCGCGCCGGCAAATCCTCCAGATCGCGCTTGATCTGGGCTATGGCTCCATCGCCCCCTTCAATCGCGCGTTTCGCGCGGCCACCGGCCTGACGCCGACCGCCTATCGGCGCGAAGCGCTGGAGAGCCCGCAGGGATTTGAGGGCGCGCCGGCCGAGTGATCCGCCAGCGCCGGATCAGGCGCGCGCCTTCCATATACGACCATAGCAAGCTTGCGCCCTGTGGCGCGGCGCGCATTATCCCTTACCTGCGTGTGGTTTTGAATGCGGCCAGTCCGGGGTCAGGGAATGCGCGACGCCTATATTGCCGAAAACCGGGCCCCGGCCCGTCACTATCTGGAAACCGAGCTCTACCAGCGTGTCAGCGAAGATCCGGAAATCTTTGATTTTCTTCAGAACGGGTCGCTCGACGGGGTCTGGTATTGGGATATGGAGAATCTCGAACAGGAGTGGATGAGCCCGCGCTTCAAGGCGCTTTTCGGCTACGACGCCGATGAGATTCCCGACACGGCCGACTGGTGGCAGTCGAATATCCATCCGGACGACTTGGCCGCCGCACAGCGGAATCTCGAACGGCACAAATCCGACCCGAGCCACCCTTTCGATCAGATCGTCCGATACCGGCATAAGGATGGGTCGACGGTCTGGGTGCGGTGCCGCGGCTTGATGATCCGGGATCGGGATGGAACGCCGCTCCGCATGCTCGGCGCGCACACCGACGTCACCGAGATGAAGCGCGCCGAGGCTGAGCTGCAGCGCAGCAATGACGAGCTTGAACAGGCCAATGCGACGCTTCGCGCATTCGCCGCAACCGTCTCGCACGATTTGAAGTCCCCGCTGCGCAAGGTCTCGCTGTTCAGCCACATGCTCAAGGACGCGCTCGGCGAAGAGATCAACGCGGACGCCGCGCAGCATGTCTCGCAGATCCTGACCGCCTGCGATCAGGCCAACGGAATCATCAGCGCGCTTTTAAGCCTCACCGAAGTACAGCGCCAGGCGCTGACCCCCGAGCCGGTCGACCTTTCCGCCGTCGCGAGGGAGGCGCTCGACCAGCTTGACGAAGCGGCGCTGAAAACGGTCCGGATCGACATCCAGACCATGCCGAACGCCCGCGGCGACAAGGATGTCATTCGTCAGATCTTCGCCAACCTCATCGACAACGCGTTGAAATTCAACAGCAATGAAAATCCTTCTGTCAGGGTTGGTGCCGAACTGCGCAATTCCATGATAAAAGTCAGGGTATCAGACAACGGACCAGGCTTTCCCTCCGGTGAGCTCGGCCGCTTGTTCGAGCCCCTGACCCGTGGACCCGCAACCGCCAGCAAAGCCGGCGGCCACGGCGTGGGCCTCGCCATATGCCGGATGGCGGTTGAACGCCATGGCGGCAAGATTGAGCTGGCCAGTGCGCCAGAGGGCGGCGGCGTGGTCACCTTCACGCTTCCGGCCGCGAAAGCCGAGCATGCCCCTGACCGATGAAGTGCTCCTGATCGACGACGACCCCAGCGAATTCGCTTTCATCAGCGCCGCGCTCAAAGCGCTTGGCCGCGACTGCACGCTGACCTACCGGACCGATGGTGAAAGCGGGTTGAGCCGCGCGAGCGCGGCGGCGCCGCAAGTGATCCTGCTGGACCTCAGCATGCCGGGCATGTCCGGTTTCGACGTGCTCGACGCGCTCGCAAGCGACACCTCGCGTGACGGCGCGCCGGTGGTCGTCGTCTCGGACTCCCCCCGCAACGAAGATCGCGACAAGGCGATCGGCAAAGGCGCGGCCGGCTATTTCGTCAAACCTGTCACCCCGAAAGGCTATTCGGACATGATCTGCGCGATCGAGCGCCTGGTCGGATAGCCGATTTGTTCGGAGGGAGAATGGTGAGCCGTCAGGGATTCGAACCCTGGACCTACTGATTAAAAGTCAGTTGCTCTACCAACTGAGCTAACGGCTCATTCCGTCTCGGAAAGAGGCGCGGAAACTAGTGGCGCCTGCCCGGCGGGTCAAGGCGCAGCATAATCGATTTCAGGGCTTTTTCAGTGCGGCCAATTACCGGCTGACGCCGGTGGAGGAACACCATAAGCTCGCCGCCATGAAACTGATTTCCTATCTCCTCGCCGCGCCCTGGATCGCGCTGACCATCACCGCCTGTGCGACGCCGGACCTGGGCGACATCTTCTCAGGCGACACGGCGTCGGACGCGATCGGATTGCCGCGCGCTGAACCGGGCGAAATCGTCATCGACCGCGGCGAAACCACGGTGCCGACCCCCTATGGCGGCAGCGGCGCGCCGACCACCTGTCCGGCGGTCGCACAGGATATTGCGCGATTGACCGCCCTGTTGGGCCCGGACGCCGAACCACCGCGCGAGGTCGAGATTGAGGAGACGGAGAACGGCCGCGTGGAACGCGCGCGGGAATTCGCCAGCGATCTCGGCGAGCGCGCGCCGGGCGCGGCGGAAGACGTCGCCCGCTCGACCATTGTCGGGCTCAATCCGGCACGGCCGGTCGTACGCTTTCTGGGCGGCGCCGGCGAAATTGAATCCGCCGCCAGGCTGGAGCGCGAGCTGGCTCTGAAACGCCGAGCCTGGCTGCGCGGCGCGTTTGACGTCCAGGCCTGCGATCACGCCGTCCTGATGGAGGCCTTGGACGCCTACAACCTGCTCGCCGACCGGCCTGAAGGCTAGGCGCCGCGCTCGGCCCGCCCCTGCGCCCAGCGGGCGTGGAAGTCCTTGCGGAACTGCGCGAACTCGCCGGCGGCGACGGCGGCGCGCATGCGGCGCGTGAGGCCCTGATAATACGCGATATTGTGCCAGGACAGCAGCATCGAGCCCAGATATTCGCCGGCCCTGATGAGGTGGTGGATATAGGCTTTTGAATAGTCGCGGCTGGCCGGGCATTCGAGGCTCTCGTCCAGCGGCGATTCATCCTCGGCGAAGCGGGCGTTCTTCAAATTCATCGGGCCGAAATCCGACCAGGCCTGCCCATGGCGGCCCGACCGGGTCGGCAAGACGCAATCGAACATGTCGATCCCGCGCGCCACCGCTTCGACCAGATCGACCGGCTTGCCCACGCCCATGAGATAGCGCGGCCGGCCGGCCGGCAGGTGCGGCGTGGTCACGTCGAGCACCTCGCACATGGCCTCGAAGCCTTCGCCCACCGCAAGGCCGCCGACCGCGTAGCCGTCATAGCCCTCGGAGACGAGCGCTTCCGCGCTTTCCCGGCGCAAATCCTCAAACACGGAGCCCTGAACGATGGCGAACAGCGCTTGAGCCTCGCGCTCGCCAAATGCGGCCTTCGAACGCGCGCCCCAGCGCAGGGACAATTCCATGGACCGTCCCGCCTCGTCGCGCGGGCAGGGAAAATTCGTGCACTCGTCGAGCTGCATGGAGATGTCGGCGCCCAACAGATCCGCCTGGATTTCGATGGAGCGCTCCGGCGTGAGCATGTGACGCGAGCCGTCCAGATGGCTTTTGAACGCCACGCCCTCTTCGCTCATCTCGCGCAGATCGGACAGCGACCAGACCTGGAACCCGCCGGAGTCGGTGAGGATCGGTTTGTCCCAGCGCATGAAATGATGCAGCCCGCCGAGCCGCTTCACCCGCTCCGCGCCCGGGCGCAGCATCAGGTGATAGGTGTTGCCCAATATGATGTCCGCGCCGGTCTGACGAACTTGATCAGGATAGAGCGCCTTCACCGTCGCCTGGGTGCCCACCGGCATGAAAGCGGGGGTGGCGATCTCGCCGAGCGGAGTTTTCAACACGCCGGTGCGCGCCTGGCCATCGACGGCGTTTAATTGAAAGGGAAAACTGGTCATTGGGCGGGCGGTCCGACGGCGGAAGGAATTGCGAGTGAGCTGGAAAGACGAAATCGAGCAATTGCGCAAGCGCCAAGCGCTGGCGAAGGCCATGGGCGGTCCGGAAAAACTGGAGCGCCAGCGCAGGGCGGGACGCCTGAATGTGCGCCAACGCATCGACGCCCTGCTCGACCCGGACAGCTTCACCGAGATCGGTTCGATCACCGGTTCCGCTCAGACCGCGCCGGATGGCGCGCTGACCGGCTTCACCCCCGCCAACTGCGTCTTCGGCAGAGGCGCCGTCGACGGGCGCCGGGTGGCGGTCGTCGCCGATGATTTCACCGTGCGCGGCGGGGCGGCGGATGCGGCGATCATCGAAAAGCAAATCGAAGCGGAGAAGATGGCGGGCGAGCTGGGCCTGCCCCTGATCCGCCTGATCGAGGGCACTGGAGGCGGCGGATCGGTGAAGTCCATCCTCGATCTCGGCGCCAGCTATGTGCCGTTCAACCCCGGCTGGGATCAGGTCGTCGCGAACTTGGAGCGGGTGCCCGTGGTCTCCCTCCTGCTGGGTCCGGTCGCCGGACTGGGCGCGGCGCGCGCGGTGTCGAGCCATTACAGCGCCATGGTGAGCGGGACATCGCAAATGTTCATCGCCGGCCCGCCCGTGGTCGCCGGGATCGGCGAAGAGGTGACCAAAGAGGCATTGGGCGGATCCGACATCCAGCTCGCCGCCGGCGGCGTGGACGACGCCTACGCCAGCGAGGCTGACGCGATGGCGGCCGCAAAATGGTTCCTCTCCTTCCTGCCCGACCGCGCCGGCGAGGCGGCGCCGCGCGGACCGGTGAGCGACCGACCCGATCGCACGGATGACGCGCTCCGCGACATCGTCCCAAGAGACAAGCGCTACGGCTACGACATGCGCGCCATCCTGAACTCGGCCATGGACGCCGGGAGCCTGTTTGAGATGGGCCGGCATTTCGGCGCCTCGGTGATCACCGCCTTCGCCCGGATCGACGGCTGGCCGGTCGCGGTGCTGGCGAGCAATCCCAATGTCTATGGCGGCGGCTGGACCGCAGACGCGGCGCAGAAAGTGACCCGCTTCGTCGATCTGGCCGAAACCTTCCGACTGCCGGTGGTTCACTTCGTGGATATTCCCGGCTTCGTCATCGGCACGCGCGCGGAACGCGCCGGCACGATCCGGCACGGCGCGAAGGCCTTATCCGCCATCTATCAGGCCAGCGTGCCCTGGTGCACCATTCTTGTGCGCAAAGCCTATGGCGTGGCGGGTGCGGCGATGATGGACCATACCCGCTTTCGCTACCGCTACGCCTGGCCGTCAGGCGATTGGGGCTCCCTGCCGCTGGAGGGCGGGGTGGAGGCCGCGTTCAAATCAGCCCTGGCGGCGTCCGAGGACCCGGACGCCCTCAAGGCGACGCTGGCCGAGCGGATGCGCGATCTCTCCGATCCCTTCAAGACCGCGGAACGGTTCTGGATCGAGGAAATCATCGACCCGGCCGACACGCGTCCGCTGCTTGTGGAATTCGCCACGCTTTCGGCCAAGCTGCGCACGGATGCCGCGCCGCAAACCCGCTACCGGCCCTAACACCGCCGCCCTAGACTTGGTTTTGGCGCGACTTCGCCGGCGCCCACCCAATTCACCAACGCCTCAAGATGACCGACCAATTGAGTAAGATGGGCCTGCTTCTCGCGGCATTCCGCCAGCTTGCGCTTTAAAATGTCGGTCTTTTGAGCCTGCGTCAGCGCATCGCCGCGCCAGGCGTGGCTGATGTCGGCGATCTCCCGAATCGAAAAGCCGAGCCATTGCGCAAGCCGTGCAAGCTTGGCCGCCTCGACATGGGACTCGTCATAGTGACGATAGCCGTTGAGCCCGGTCTCGGGCCGGATCAGACCCTGCGCCTCGTAAAACCGGACCGTGGACCGCTTTAGCCCGGTGGCCCGCTCAAACTCCCTGATTTTCATCGCTCACCCCGCTTGACCGTGCACTATAGTGCACAGTTTAGGCTGCCGTTTCAGGGTCCGCAATCCGGCGGACCGGAACGGAGAACACCCCCATGAGCCCGGCCCATATATCCAGATTTCGGCTGCTGGCCTTGATGGCGGCGCTGACCCTCGGGGCGTGCGCGCCATACAGCCCGATCGGCGCCGATCCGCGCCTGTCGCCAGCTGAACGCGATGCGGCGCAGACCCAGGCGCGACGCCCCGAGATCGCGCCAGCTGACCAATTGCGGTCCACGACCGTCACATTCCGGGTCGATGTCCCGCTCGACTTCATGGTGCAGTGGCATGGCCGCGTCCCCCTGGAAGACCTGATCGAGAACAGCGGCGAGGCGCCCGACGTCGTCGGGACCGAGCTGTTGACAGGCGGCTCATTCGCCGGGAGCGGCGCGCGGCGGCGGGTCCTTTTGGAAGGCGGCGACACCGCGCTGGAAGACTTGATCACGGACGATCTCCCCCGCTCCTACCGCTATATCGCCTGGAATTACACGGCGGACGCCGCGCGGCTGGTGGAATACGGCGTCGGCGAATTCTCGATGCTGGCCGTCGACGCCGACACGACCGAAGTCACCTGGACCTACGCGTTCAAACCACGCGGATTGATGGGGTGGCTATTTGTCGGCGGCTGGGTCAATTCGACATGGCTTGACTGGATGGAGGATGTCGCCGCCCGCACCATCGATAGGGCGGAAGCGGATTATCTCGCCGCCGACGGCGCGCCAGGCTGACGTCATGCCTTTGCGTAGGGGGCCAGAAGGGACAGGGCCTCATCGACCCGGCCGCGGCTGATGATCGGGTCGCCGTGCGCGACGATGATTGCGCCGGCGCCTTCACCGAACGCCATCGCCGCGTTCGCATGAACCCGGCGGTCTGTGCACAAAGCCCGCATGAAGAGGTGATTGACCGATAATCCGGGCCGGACCCCGTTCAGCCGATAGAGCCAGCGCGACACCCACCAGGTTGGGCGCTGCTCCATGGTGATCAGGACTTCGTCGAGATACACGACAGGCTCGGCCCCACGCTCGCTGCGCATCCAGATCGCCCCGGTGCGGGTGGCGGGCGCCGCGCGGAAGTGAAGGCCGGCGTCACACCTCAATGTGGAGATCGGAGAAACGGCGAGCCGGGTCTTGCGCGCCATGGCGCCGATCTGGTCGTCAGGTCCCAGGATGGCCGCCCCGGGGCAGCGCCGGGACCACTCGCTCAGACCGGAGACATGGGCGATGTTCGGCGCAATCAATGCGGTGACGTCCCCGGCCTCGAGAAGGGCCGAGACGGCCTCGTCCGCCGCATTGAGCGGCGCGCTGATCACGCCCAGACGCCGCGGCGCCAGCTCGATCGCAACGGCGGTCACCGGGCCAAATTCAGGGTGACGGCCGGCCAGCGTGAATACGCCGCTTCCGGCGACGACCTCCCGCCAGGGCGCTCGCATGCGGACCCTCCACCTAGTGTTTACGCCATAACAGGCTGGAATCCCCGTAAGAGAAGAAACGATAGCGCGTCTTGATCGCGTGGGCGTAGGCGGCATGCATCTCGTCGAATCCGGCGAGCGCGGCGACCAGCATGAAAAGCGTGGACTTGGGCAGGTGGAAATTGGTCATCAGCGCATCCACCGCTTTGAAGCGATAACCCGGCGTGATGAAGATCGACGTCTCGCGCGCTTCCGCACGCACCGTCCCATCGTCCTCAGCCGCGCTCTCCAGCGTGCGGATCGACGTGGTGCCCACCGCCACGATCCGCCCCCCGGCCTTGCGCGTGTCATTGATCAACCGGGCGGTTTCTTGGCTGATCTGATACCATTCCGCGTGCATCTGGTGATCGGCGACATTTTCGGTCTTCACCGGCAGGAAGGTCCCCGCCCCGACATGCAAGGTGACCCAGGCCCGTTTCACGCCACGCGTGTCGAGCGTTTCGAAAAGACGGTCGGTGAAATGCAGACCGGCCGTGGGCGCCGCCACAGAGCCCGCCTTGGCCGGATCGGCGTAGACCGTCTGATAGTCTTCAAGATCCGCCGCGTCCGCGGCGCGCTTGGATGCGATATAGGGCGGCAGGGGCGGCGCGCCGGCGGCGACGATGGCCGCGTCCAGCTCAACCCCGCTGCGGTCGAAGGACAAAGCGATTTCGCCGCCGTCCAGCTTGGCGGTGATGGTTGCTCCAAGCCCCCCCTTGAATCTGAGGTCATCCTTCACCTTCAGCCGCTTGCCGGGCCGGGCGAAGGCGCGCCAGTCGGCCTCGCCGTCGCGCTTGTGGAGATTGACTTCGACCTCGACATCCCCGCCCCCGCCATGCGCGCGGGCCGGGCGCACGCCGATGAGCGCGGCCGGGATGACCCGGGTGTCGTTGAAGACCAGCAAGTCGCCAGGCTGTAAGAGGTCCGCCAGATCGAGAACGCCCCGGTCCTCAAGCGCGCCGCCCTTCACATGCAGCAGGCGCGCGCTGTCGCGCGGCCGCGCCGGCCGCAGCGCGATCAGCTCTTCAGGCAGATCGAAATCAAAGTCGGAGAGTTTCATGGGGGCTGCACTTAGCGGGCGGGCGATCGCAGAGCAACGGGCGCGTCAGCGCCCGGCCGCAAGGCGCGCGCCGCCCGGGCCTAACCCTGCGCCTCCAACAATCCGATCGTATTGCCCGCCGGGTCTTTGACCCAGGCGAAACGCTGGCCGTCCGGCGTCGGCGCCGGGCCGATCAGATTTTCGCCGCCGGCGGCGATGACGGCTCCAACCTTCGCGTCGAGGTCTTCAACCTCGATATAGAAATTGAGATAGGCGTGCGGCTCATGGCCCAGCGCGGTGATGTGGCCGGAGATGCCGCCCTGCGCGCCCGTGTCTATTCGCCGGCCGCCGCCGCCGTTTGGGGCGATCGTCCAGTCAAAGACCTTGGCGTAAAACTCTGACGTTTCGGCGATGTCGCGGCAGCCGATCTCGAAGTGAACAACCTTGTCGCCCATAAAAAAAACTCCCCCGGTCTGGAACCGGGGGAGCTTAACAGATCAGGCCAGCTTGGCTTTGATGATCTTGCCCGGCTCGCGCGGCGGCTCGCCGCGGGGCAACGCGTCGACATGCTCCATGCCGTCCGTCACTTCGCCCCAGACGGTGTATTGGCCGTCCAGAAACGTGGCGTCGTCAAAGACGATGAAAAACTGGCTGTCGCCGGAATTGGGGTCGTTGGTGCGCGCCATGGAGACGGCGCCGCGGGTATGGGGCGCGTCGGAGAACTCCGCCGGGATTTTCTGACCCGAACCGCTCATGCCGGTGCCGTCCGGACAGCCGCCCTGGGCCATGAAGCCCTCGATCACCCGGTGAAAGGTCAGGCCGTCATAATAGCCCTGCTCCACCAATTCGCTGATCCGGGCCACATGCTTGGGCGCCAGGTCCGGGCGCAGCTTGATGGTGACGTCGCCGCCCTCAAGGGACAGCACAATTTTCTCGGACATATCCGTCTCTTTCGTTGAGAACTGAAGGGGTTAGTTAGAAATGCGCACCGGCACGTCGATGGCGCACAGATCCGGCAAGGCGCCGTTGGGATCACGCAGCGCGTCAAGATAGGCGGTGAAAGTCTCCGAATTGGTGTCCATCACCTCGATGCTCGGCGCATTCTCCAGGTCCGAGGCGACCTCCACCGCTTCGATAAAGTCCGGCGAGAAGCCGAAACCCTGGCCCACCGTGCCCACTTCAAGGCCATCGACCACGTCCTGACCCGAGCGCACCTTGCCCCAGACAGTGTATTGGGTGTTCAGGTGCAGAGCGTCGCCGCGCACGATGTAAAACTGAGCGTTGCCGGAATTGGGATCGCTGGTGCGCGCCATCGCAGCGGCGCCGGTGCAGTGGATCAGCCAGCTGTCCACCCGTCCGTCGCCCATGATGGCGGCCGCCGCGGCAGGCTGGGTGCCGGCCTGCATGCCGTTGAAAAAGCCCGCCGACGCGCGCGTGCGATTGGAGCGGGGATTGATCATGCGGTCGGTGATCTCGCTGACGGTCAGCTCGGCGGGATCGCGGCGAATCTGGAATTCCGCCTCGATGGGCGCGGTCGGCGGGGTGATGCTGGGATTGTCCAGCGCGCCGCCGCCCTGGGCCATGAAGCCGTCGATCACACGGTGCCAGACCTTGAATTCAAACCAGCCCGACCGCGCATGCTCGCGCATGCGGTCCACATGATTGGGCGCAAACTCCGGCGCCAGCTCCACCCAGACGTCCCCGTCCGTGGTGGTGATCTTGAGCAGGTTTTCCGGGTCGACCGCGCGCCAGGCGCTGTCGGGCGCCGCCTCGACCACGCGCTCCGCGGCGCTGGGTTCGCGCGGCGCGGCGTCGGCGGGTTGTTCGGCGACCTCCGATATTACGGTCTCGGTCTCGGTCTCGGCGCTGTCGCTTTCCGCGCAGGCGGTGGCGGACAGGCTAAACAGAGCGGTGAATGCAAGGCTCGAGGCCAGGGCCAGACGGGTCACGCAAATTTCTCCATCAAACGGTCTTTGACCATGGGCGGAACGAAGGGAGCGACCTCGCCGCCCAGCTTGGCGATCTCTTTGACCAGGCGGGACGCGATCGCCTGATGCCGCGGATCAGCCATCAAGAACACGGTTTCGATGTCCGGATTAAGGCGCTGATTCATGCCGACCATCTGGAATTCGTATTCAAAGTCGGAAACGGCGCGCAGGCCGCGAATGATCGAGCTGGCGCCCACCTGCTCCGCGAAATGCATCAGCAGCCCGTCGAAGGGAAGCACCTCGATCTCCGTGTCGCCGGCGACGGAGTTGGCCAGTTCGCTGGCCATCTCCACACGCTCTTCAAAGCTGAACAAGGGGCCCTTGGCGCTGTTGAGCGCGACGCCGAGCACCAGCTTGTCGTAAAGCTTCACCGCCCGGCCGATAATGTCGAGATGGCCGTTGGTGATTGGATCAAATGTGCCCGGATAAAGGGCGACACGGGCTTTCATCCAGACTCTCCTACTCGACCCGTCGTGTGGCGAGCCAGCCCGCGGCGAGCAGCATCAAGGCGCCCGAGCCCTTGCGAGCGTAACGCTGCAAATCCGCGCGGGCGAGCCAGTCCTTCAGACCGCCCGCCAATAGGGCGTAACCGCCGTCGACGATTAGCGCGATCATCAAGAACACGCCGCCCAGCAACACCAGCTGCGGCCCGGCGGGGCTGGCCGGATCGACAAAGAGCGGCAGAAACGCCGCGTGGAAAACCAGCGTCTTAGGATTGGCGAGGGCGGTTGCGACGCCGGTCAAAAACAGGCGATTGGACGACAATGGTTTCGCGTCCCGCGCTTCATCCTGCTGCAATAGCGCGCTGACGCCCATCCACGCGAGATACGCCACGCCCGCCCATTTGATCGCGGTCAACGCCCAGCCGAACGCCGTCAGCAGCGCGGCCAGCCCGCCGACGACCAGCGCGATCTGAAAGCCTTGTGCCAGCGTGGCGCCGGCCACCACGGTCAACGCCGCGCGCCGCCCATGGGCGGCGCCGGTCGCGGCGATCACCGCAACATTGGGGCCCGGCGTCAGCATCAGCACCGACGCGGCGATGACAAAAGCGATGAGCAGCTCAAGGCTGGGCATTCAGGCCTCCGGGTCTGCGGGCGGCGTCTCGCCGCCCTCGTCCCCTTCAGCCTCGCCGCCCTCTTCGCTTTCTGCAACCCGTACGACGGATACGACCGCCTCGCCGGCGCCCAGCCGGATCAGCCGCACGCCCTTGGTCGCGCGCGCGGCGATGCGCACCCCGTCGACCGGGAAGCGGATCAGCTGACCGCCGTCCGTCACCGCCATGACGGTGTCGCCGTCGATGACCGGGAAGCAGGCGGCGAGTTCGCTGACCTTGCTCATATCATGGGCGGCGACGCCCTGATTGCCGCGTCCCATGACCCGGTAATCATACGCGCTGGACCGCTTGCCGAGCCCGTCCTGGGCCACGGTGAGCACGAATTCCTCCGCCGCGCCCAGCTCGGCGATGCGTTCCGGGCTCAACGCCACGTCCGGCAAATCCGCCTCGTCCGGCGCCGGAGCGGCGTCGTCGGCCTCCACGCCGGCGGCCCGGCGCATGGCCGTGGCGTGTTTGAGATAGGCGCGGGACTCTTCGCTGGTCACTTTCACATGATTGAGGATCGCCATCGAGATGAGCCGGTCGCCCTCTTTCAGACGGATGCCGCGCACGCCGGTGGAGGACCGGCCGGCGAACACGCGCACATCGGTGACTGGAAACCGGATCGCCCGCCCGAAGGCGGAGACAAGGAGCACGTCCTGGTCCTCATTGCACAAACGGACATCGAGGATCTCGCCGACCTCTTCGTCCAGCTTCATGGCGATCTTGCCGTTGCGATTGACCTGAACGAAGTCCGACAGCTTATTGCGCCGAACCGTGCCCGCCGTCGTCGCGAACATGACGTCGAAATCGCCCCAGCTGTCCTCGTCCTCAGGCAGCGCCATCACCGAGGTGACGCGCGCGCCTTCGTTAAGCGAGGGCAGCAGATTGGTGAGATATTTGCCCTTCGAATTCGGCGCGCCCAGCGGCAGGCGCCAGGTCTTGGTCTTGTAGACCATGCCGTCGGACGTGAAGAATAAAAGCGGCGCATGGGTCGAAGCGACGAAGAGCGTCGCGACGAAATCTTCGTCCTTGGTGGCCATGCCGGCCCGGCCGCGGCCGCCGCGATGCTGGGCGCGATAGGTCGACAGCGCGGTGCGCTTCACATAACCGCCATGGCTGAGGGTGACGACCATGTCCTCGCGCGGGATGAGGTCCTCATCCTCCATCTCGAGCTCGCCCTCCACGATCGCGGTGCGTCGCTCGACGCCGAACTTCGCCTTGCTCTCTTCAAGCTCGCCGCGAATGATCGCGCGGATGCGCGTCGGGCTTTTCAGGATGTCGAGAAGGTCGGCGATCTGATCAGCCAGCTTTTTGGCTTCATCCCCGATCTCGTCGCGGCCCAGCGCGGTGAGGCGGTGCAGGCGCAGATCGAGGATCGCCTTGGCCTGTTCTTCGGTCAGGCGGATCGCGCCGTCCTTGATCATCGACCGCGGATCGGCGACCAGCTCAACCAGAGGCGCGACGTCCGCGGCCGGCCAGGCCTTGGCCCGCAATTGCTCGCGCGCGGTCTGGGGGTCGGGAGCGCTGCGGATCAGCGCGATGATCTCGTCGATATTGGCGACAGCCACGGCCAGGCCGATCAAGACATGGGCGCGGTCGCGCGCTTTCTTCAGATCGAATTTGGTGCGGCGGACCACGACTTCCTGACGAAAGCCGATAAACGTCTCCAGGAAGGTGCGCAGCCCGGCCTGCTGCGGCCGTCCGCCGATCAGGGCGAGCATGTTGACCCCGAAAGAGGTCTGCAGAGGGCTCCAGCGATAAAGCTGGTTGAGGATCACCTCCGCGTTGGCGTCCTTTTTCAGCTCGATGACCACGCGCACGCCGGACCGGTCGGATTCATCGCGCAGATCGGAGATGCCCTCGACCCGCTTGTCGCGGACCAGTTCGGCGATCTTCTCAATCATCGAGGCTTTGTTCACTTGATAGGGAATCTCGTGAACGATGATCGCTTCTCGGCCCTGGCGGATCTCTTCAACGCTGGTCTTCGAGCGGACGATGACCGAACCGCGGCCTTCCATCAGCGCCTTGCGGGCGCCGGAGCGGCCGATGATCTCGCCGCCGGTCGGAAAGTCCGGCGCGGGCACGAATTCCAGCAATTCGCCGTCGCTGATGTCCGGCCGCTCCAGAATGGCCAGCGTCGCGTCGACAACCTCGTTGAGATTGTGCGGCGGAATATTGGTGGCCATGCCGACCGCGATGCCGCCCGCGCCGTTGACGAGCAGGTTGGGGAATCGCGCCGGCAGCACCACCGGCTCCTGCTTGGAGCCGTCATAATTGTCCTGAAACTCGACCGTATCTTTGTCGATATCGGCCAGCAGCGCTTCGGCCGGATGATCCATCCGGATTTCAGTATAGCGCATGGCCGCCGGCGGATCGCCGTCCATGGAGCCGAAATTGCCCTGGCCGTCGAGCAGCGTCAGCCCCATGGAGAAGGGCTGGGCCATGCGCGCCAAAGCGTCATAGATGGCGCTGTCGCCGTGGGGGTGATACCGGCCCATCACGTCGCCGACGACATTGGCGGATTTCTTGTACGCCTTGTCTTTGGTGTAACCGCCTTCATGCATCGCCCATAAAATGCGGCGATGCACAGGCTTCAGCCCGTCGCGCGCATCAGGGATCGCGCGGCTGACGATCACGCTCATGGCGTAATCGAGATAGCTGCGCTTCATTTCCTCTTCGATGGCGACGCTGGGGCCGGACGGCGGCGGCAGGTCGACGGCGTCGTTTTCGTCAGTCGGCGGAGTGCTCAAGGCGGTCTCGCTAAAGGCTGGCGCGGCCCGGCCGGACAGGCGGCTCCGCGGGTCTTGGAAAGACGGCGGCGACCTTGTGAATCAGGCGCGCGCCACACCCCGGATATCTAGCAAGACTGGGCCGGTGCAGCAAACGCGTGAGGCGGTTCAGCCATTCTGCGAACCGCCCCCCGGCCCGGTGCGGAGAAGACCTCAAGTCCCGGCGGTGAATTCCGCATAGGTCAGGCGGCCGTCGCCGTCCTGATCAAGCTCGCCGATCAGGGCCGAAGCCGTGACCGCGCCGGCGGCGCCGAAGCTGACGGAGAGCTCTTCGAGGCTGAGCTGATTATCGCGATTGGCGTCGAGCCAGACATAGGCCGCGCGCATTCGGCTTTGATAACGCCCGGAGAATTCCGCAAAGCTCAAGCGATTGTCTTCATTGCGGTCATAGCGCTCAAACTCCACATGCGCCGCGCTGGTCAGGCGGCCCCGGGAGATCGGTTGAGCGACGGCGCCGCCGACAGACGGGACGGTGAATGTGTGATCCTCCACCAACACGCCGGCGACAAATTCCGCGCGCGCCACGAAGCCGTCATGGTCCGCGTCCAGCCCGTCAAAGACGGCGCGGCCGTCATTGGCCGCTGACGGCGCCGCCAGCCCCAGGCTGAGCGCGGCGAGCGCGGCCAAACCCGAACCAGCGGCGGCGCGGGGACGTCGAGTGAAGACATGGGTCATGGTTTCGATCCTTGAACGGTCAAGCCAAGGCCGCCGACCGGCGCGCGCCAGGCGCGCCTCCATCAGATCGCGGATCGCATTGCTGACCGTCACGCCACGCCTGCGGCAATCGTCTGCGAACGCCGTCTTGAGCGGGTGGGACACCCGCACCTCCAGCGTCTCGCTCTTCTTCGCCGGGCGTGTGTCTCGCCGGTCAGCCGTCAATCGCGTCGATCCTTTCAGTTCAGCAGCCGGCCGCCCGGTGCGGCCGGGATCGATCATGCGTTCATGCCGCTCAAATCCTATGCGAAGACCTGCCGGGTCGCGACCAAAATCCTGTCCGGACAGAAATAAGTCATTGAATTTGCGTGATTGACATGGATCGCTGCGACGAGGCGACGCTCAGATTTCCCGCAGCGGCGCCCTCCCCAATCGATCCGTGCGTGCTAGCTTGGCAAGTTATTGTCGTTGCTGATTTGGAGACCCCCATGGCCGTTTTGCGGATCGCCCTGCCCGCTTTTCTCGTGCTCGGCGGCATCACCGGCGCCTGCGCCCAGCCGGCGGATCCGGCCGAAGGCCCCGCCATTGCGAGCGCCGGCGCCGCCGCCATATTGATCGACCGCAATCGGGAGGAGATCGGCCGTGCGATCTTCCAGCAAGGCCCGACCGGCGTGCTGATCACGATTGAAATGGACGGGCTGCCCGAGAGCGCGGCCGGCTGGCATGGCACGCATCTGCATTCCATCGGCGATTGCTCCAATGAAGACTTCACCAGCTCGGGCGGGCATATCAATCCGGACGGCCGCAGCCACGGCCTGCTCAATCCGGATGGTCCCGACAACGCGGATTTGCCGAACATCTTTGTCCACGCCGACGGAACGGCGCGTGCGCAGGCCCACACCACGATGGTCAGCCTGGACGGCCGCGACGGGGTTCCTCACCTGTTCGATTCAGACGGGTCCGCCATCGTGCTGCACGACAATCCCGACGATCATGTGAGCCCGCCGATCGGCGGCGCCGGCGCCCGCCATGTCTGCGGCGTGATCGAGGTTGCGGACCAATGATCACGCGACGCACCGCATTCACCGGCCTCAGCGCCAGCCTCGCCGTCGCCGCCTGCGCGCGCGGACAGGACGCCGGCCCGGCCGTCGGAGACAGCCTGGGCGGTCCCTGGACCGCCGGCCCGGCCCTGCCGATCCGGACCCAGGAGATCTATCCCGCCAATCTCAACGGCGCGATCTACGTCGCGGGCGGCTTGTCGCCGGATGTCGACGGCGGCCGCATCGGCATCACCGATCGCGTATTCGTTCTTGAGCCGGGCGCCTCGCGCTGGCGGGAGCGGGCCAGCCTGCCGGTAGCGACCCATCACCCCAATCTCGTCGCTGCGGCGGGTGAGATTTACGCCATAGGCGGCTTCACCGCAGGCGATGGCGGGGCCTGGGCGATGAGCGAGGCCGTGCGGATATATGATCCCGATCGCAACGCCTGGCGCCGCGGCCCTTCAATGGCGCAGCCTTATGCGGAGACCGTGGCCGCCAATCTGGGCGATCGCATTCATATGGTCACCGGACGCCGGCCGGCCGGGCCCGCCAACCGCGCCTGGTCGGACCATGCCGACACCACCGCCCACATCGTCCTGGACCCGTTCGCAGAGGCCTGGAGCACGGCGGCCCCGGCGCCGACCGCGCGCAATTCCGCCGCGGGCGCGGTCCTGAACGGACGCCTGCACGTGATTGGCGGGCGCACCGTGTCCGGCGGCAATTCGCCCATTCACGAGGTCTATGACCCCGAGGCCGACAACTGGGCCACGCTGGCGCCCTTGCCCGAGCCTGAGGCCGGACCACGCGGATCCGGCGGCCTGGCGGCGGCGGTGCTGGGCGGCGCCATCTATGTCTTCGGCGGCGAGTGGTTCAGCTCGACCGGCGGCGGCGTTTACGACCAGGTTTGGCGCTATGACGCGGCGGCGGACGCCTGGAGCGAGGCGGGCCGCATGCCCACGCCGCGCCATGGTCTGGGCGCGGTCTCCGTCGGAGACGCGATCGCCACCATCGCCGGCGCGGCGCGTGCGGGCGGCGTGGACACCAGCGCTGCAGTCGAATGGTTTAGCGGCCAAGCTTAGAGCGGCGGAACCGGCGCGCCCGCGGCGATCAGCGCGTTGCGCGCCAGGCGTTCCCGCAATGCGCCCTCTCCGCTTTGCCAGTCGAGATCGACATTGACGGCGAAAACCCAGGTCTCGCCCTCAGCCTCAAGCCATCCGACATACCAGCCATGATCAGGCTCGTCCCGGATCGCCCAGCCGGTCTTGGCTCGCAACACCCAGCCCTCGCCGCTGCGATGGCGCATGATGTCGATGACCTGGGCCTGCACCTCCGCCCGGACCGGCAGAGCGCGCGCATGAAGCCGCTCGAGAAAATCGACCTGCTCGCGCGCCGAGATCTCCAAAGCGCCTTCCAGCCAGAAGCGGTCGATCTCCTCTGGCGGACCGATCTCGTCATTGCCATAGCCCAGGCGGCCGACCTGCTCGGTCATGCGCGCATGACCGACCGCCCGCGCCCAGTGCTGGAACGCCCAGTAAGCAGAGCGGACAAAGGCCGTGCGCACGCTCTGATTCTGATCCCAGCCCGGGCCGCGCTCGACGCCGTCCCAGGGCAGGATTTCGCCGTTCGGGTCGCTGACGACGCCGGTCTCCAGAATGATCAGGCTATTGGGAATCTTGAAGGTCGAGGCCGGCAGAAAGCGCCGCTCGACCCGGTCCCCGCCGCCGGTCCACTCCGCGCCGTCGGACAAGCGGCGGATCAGGATGGCGCCGGCGGCGTTCTCCGCTTCGAGCACCGGGTCCAAAGCGTCCGCGCCTGCTTCAGCACGCCCGGCGCCCAAGCCGGCCGCCAGCACGGCGGACCCTATAATCAGCAACCGCAAATACCGCACAGCCATCGCCTCCTTCACCTGCTGAGCGCAAGCTTAGGCCCGGATGGGGCGGGAATTGGGCGCCTCAGAACGGGATGTCGTCGTCCAGGGTGTCGGAGGAGAAGTCTTCCTTGGGAGCGTCCATCTGGCGCTGACCGCCGCCGGAGCGGTCATCCATGCGCTGACCGCCGCCATAACCGCCGCCCATGCGCTCGCCGCCGCCTTCATTGCGGCCGTCCAGCATGGTCAGTTCGCCGCGATAGCGCTGCAGGACCACCTCGGTGGTGTAGCGGTCATTGCCGTCCCGGTCGGTCCATTTGCGGGTCTGCAGCTGGCCTTCCAGATACACCTTCGAGCCCTTGCGCAGATAATTCTCCGCGACCTTGGCCAGGTTCTCGTTGAAGATCACCACATTGTGCCATTCAGTCTTCTCCCGGCGCTCGCCGGTGGACTTGTCGCGCCAGCTTTCGCCCGTGGCGACGCGCAGATTGACCACCGGATCGCCGGAGTTCAACCGGCGGATTTCCGGGTCGGCGCCCAGATTGCCCACCAGAATGACCTTGTTCACACTGCCCGCCATCACCCGTCTCCCGCTTGTCTCGTCCGGATTATTTGTTCACACTATGTTCCGCCCGTCAACGCGGGCGCGAGTCGCCTGTTAACGAACACCAGTGCAGCCGGACTGTCCACGGCGTCGCTGCGAGCGGGCGTGGACAAGTGGTGGATAGCCGGGCCTTGCAGGCCTACATAACGCCGGTCTGATTTGATTTGAGGATTTCGCCGTCGCCATGAGTGACCCGATAAAGACCATCTCCGTGCGCGGCGCGCGCGAACACAATCTCAAGGGCGTCGCGGTGGATCTGCCGCGCGACAAGCTGATCGTGTTCACAGGCCTGTCCGGTTCGGGCAAATCCTCCCTCGCCTTCGACACCATCTATGCGGAAGGCCAGCGCCGCTATGTGGAGAGCCTGTCGGCCTATGCGCGCCAATTCCTGGAATTGATGAGCAAGCCGGACGTGGACTCCATCGAGGGCCTGTCCCCGGCGATCTCGATCGAGCAGAAAACCACGTCGAAAAACCCCCGCTCCACCGTCGGCACGGTGACGGAGATATATGACTATATGCGCCTGTTATGGGCGCGGGTGGGCACGCCCTATTCGCCGGCGACCGGCGAACCGATCAGCGCGCAGACCGTCTCGCAAATGGTCGACCGCCTGATGGCGCTGCAAGAGGGCGCGCGTCTGTATTTGCTGGCCCCCATCGTGCGCGGGCGCAAGGGCGAATACCGCAAGGAATTCGCGGACCTGCTCAAGCAGGGTTTTACGCGGGTGAAGGTCAACGGCGCCTTCTATGAGATCGAGGACGCGCCCGAGCTCGACAAGAAATACAAGCACGATATCGACGTGGTCGTGGACCGCGTTGTCATCAAAGAAGGGCTCGAACAGCGCCTCGCCGACAGCCTGGAGACCGCGCTGCGCCTTGCCGACGGCCTGGCGGTGGCGGAATTCGCCAGCGACCACGGCGATCACGCCCAGCATGACCGCATCGTCTTCTCAGAAAAATTCGCCTGTCCCGTCAGCGGCTTCACCATTGAAGAGATCGAGCCGCGCTTGTTCTCCTTCAACAACCCCTTCGGCGCCTGTCCGTCCTGCGACGGCCTGGGTCAAAGTCTGAAATTCGACGAGGCTCTGGTCGTGCCGGACCGGGACAAATCGCTGTATGACGGCGCCATCGCGCCCTGGAGCCGGGCGACCTCCAAGCTGTATCAGCAGACATTGCAATCGCTGGCGGACCATTTTGAAGCCGACATGTTCACGCCCTGGCGCGACCTGCCGGAAAAATTCCGCACGGTCGTGCTGCACGGAACGACCCAGAAGGTGAAATTCACCTATGAGGACGGCCTGCGCCAGTTCACCACGACCAAGGCGTTCGAGGGCGTGATCCCCAACCTGTCGCGGCGCTGGCGGGAGACCGATTCCAGCTGGGTCCGCGAAGACCTCGCCCGCTTCCAGTCCGCCCAGCCGTGCGAGACCTGCGGCGGCAAGCGCCTTAAGCCTGAAGCCTTGGCGGTGAAGATTGACGGCCTGGACATTTCCGACGCCGGCGAGAAATCCATCCGCGAGGCGCGCGACTGGTTCGAGCAGGTGGAGGGCAAGCTCTCGCCCAAGGAGGCCGAGATCGCGCGCCGGATCCTGAAAGAGATCCGCGACCGGCTGAAATTCCTGGTCGATGTCGGATTGGACTATCTCACTCTCAGCCGCGCCTCCGGCACGCTGTCGGGCGGGGAGAGCCAGCGCATCCGCCTGGCCAGCCAGATCGGCTCGGGCCTGACCGGGGTGCTCTATGTGCTCGACGAGCCCTCCATCGGCCTGCACCAGCGCGACAACACCCGGCTGCTGGAGTCGCTGAGCGGTCTGCGCGATCTGGGCAATACCGTGATCGTCGTGGAACATGACGAAGAGGCGATCGAGACCGCCGACTATGTCGTCGACCTGGGACCGGCCGCCGGCGTGCATGGCGGCGAAGTCGTCGCGTCCGGCAAGCCGGCGGAGATCGCCGCCAACCCCAAAAGCTTGACCGGTCAGTATATGTCCGGCGCGCGCATGGTGCCCCTGCCCGAGCAGCGCCGAACGGTGGACATCGCCAAGGCCGTCACCGTGACCGGCGCCAAGGGCAATAATCTGCAGGATGTCGACGCCGCCTTCCCGCTCAAGGTGCTGACCTGCGTGACCGGCGTTTCCGGCGGCGGCAAGTCGACCCTGACCATCGAGACGCTCTACAAGGCTGCGGCGCGGCGCCTTAACGGCGCCTCGGCCGTACCCGCCGAGCATGACGATGTCGTCGGGCTCGATCAGGTCGACAAGATCATCGATATCGACCAGAGCCCGATCGGACGCACGCCGCGCTCCAACCCGGCGACCTATACCGGCGCCTTCACGCCGATCCGGGAATGGTTCGCCCAGCTGCCCGAATCCCAGACCCGCGGGTATAAGCCCGGCCGCTTCAGCTTCAATGTGAAGGGCGGGCGTTGTGAAGCCTGCCAGGGCGACGGCGTGGTGAAGATCGAGATGCACTTCCTGCCCGACGTCTATGTCGAGTGCGATGTCTGTCACGGCAAACGCTTCAACCGCGAAACGCTGGAAGTGACCTTCAAGGGCAAGTCCATCGCCGATGTGTTGGACATGACGGTTGAAGAGGCCGCCGACTTCTTCAAAGCGGTCCCGGCGGTGCGCGACAAGATGGAGACGCTGAAACGCGTCGGCCTTGGGTATTTGAAGGTCGGTCAGCCGGCCACCCAGCTGTCGGGCGGCGAAGCCCAGCGGGTGAAGCTGTCCAAGGAACTCGCCAAACGCTCGACCGGAAAGACGCTCTACATCCTCGACGAACCCACCACGGGGCTTCATTTCGAGGACGTGCGCAAGCTTTTAGAAGTGCTTCACGAACTGGTGGACCAGGGCAATACGGTCATCGTGATCGAGCATAATCTGGATGTCATCAAGACCGCCGACTGGATCATCGATCTGGGCCCGGAAGGCGGTTCCGGCGGCGGCGAAATCGTCGCCGCGGGCACGCCGGAAGAGGTCGCCGAGGTCGGGCGCAGCTGGACCGGACGCTATCTCAAACCGCTTCTGGAGCGCGATCGGGCGCGGGCGAAGAAGCTGGCCGGCTAGTTTCGCCCGCCTCGTTCAGCCGCACCGCCGCCTGCACGCTGACGCCGCGCCAGAAAATCCAGCCCAGGCTGGCGGCCACAGCGAGCAAGCCCAGGAAGGCGAATTCGGCCGCTTTCAGCGGCTGCTGGAGATCGAAATCATAGGCCCGGTCGATCCAGACGCCGACGGATTCGAAATCCGGCGCCGCGCCGGCGCCGATCATCGCACCCGCGACCGAAAGATGCAGCAAAAGGGCGGCGAGCGCCGCCGCCGCATAGGCCCAGGCCATGGCCCTGCGCTCATGGCCGGGGATGACGCGTGTGTCCAGGGCGCCCAGATCGCCACGGAGGATGGTCAGCGCGCCGGCTGGCCCCAGAAAGGCGACGACCCAGAACACCAGGGGAATCGCCGCCAGTCCCAACACGGCGAGCAGCGCGGCGGGCGCGCCGAGCTCATGAAGCGCAAAAAGCCCGAACGCCGCCGGGAGCGCGAACACCCCCGCCGCGATTGCGACCAGAATATTGATCAAGGCCAGGCGCAGCTCGTCCTTACCCAGGCGGAACGGCGTCCAGCTGTCATCGTCGATCCCCGCAAAAAAGCGCAGCCAGGCCGCTGCGGAGACGACGCGGCGGACGGCGATCAGGACGGTCAGGAGCCCGCCGATCCAGGCCATGGCGGACGGCGAGGCGCCCGTCGCCCCGATATAGGCGAGGCTCAAGGCGATGGCGGCCGCCGTCGTCCCGTCCCAGGCCAGCAGCACCGCCGCCGCGCGCGGCCGGCGGCGCACCGACGTCACACCGAACTGGATCGCCCGTCCCGCATCGAACGCCATGGCTCAATCTCCCGTCTGAGGAGTATCGTGCCGCCCGGCGCGCGCGGTCAAGCGGCCGCCGTGTGGCGTATCCCGCTGACCGCATTGATCTTATGCAGTCGTTGACCGGCAAGACCGCTGGCGGGCCGCGCGCCCGCCAGCTTGACGGCGCCTACTTCACGCCGGCCAGTATGGCCGCCGCGTAATCCGCGATGGAATATCCGGTGCTCGGGTAGTTCTCCATGACGTTCGCCGTATTCCATATCCAGCCGCCCGAACTGCCCCAGCGCTGGAAGAGCGGCGTCATGCCCGATGGCGGATAGCTGGGATAGGAAGCCGAACCGGCGACCGCCAGGCCCGGACGGACAAAGGCGACCGGATCAGACACCCCGGTCGAGCGGCCCGCCGCAGCGATCGTATTGGACCATTGGGTGGGATCATTGCCGGCGCCGCCGGAATAGCATTGCAGCCGATAGGCGACGACGGGCTGGGAGCCGACCTGGTTCAACGTCTCCTGCAGACACTGGATCCAGAAGGGTTCGTTCCAGTACGGACAATAGGTGATCTTGGCGCCCAGCTGCTTGTGCAATGTCGCCCCCAGCGTGGCGATGGTGCCGACCGGATTGGCGATGCTTTCTTCATAGTCGAAGTCAAATCCGTCCGCGCCGAGCGCGTATATCGCGGCGAAATTCTTGAACAGATTGGCGTAGGCCGGCGAATTGGGCTGCGACAGGATCTGCTCAATCGCCTGAAAATCGCTCACTCCGCCGGCGCCGATGGAGAACCAGACATTTTGAAGCGCGCCCGCATTCCGGCCGGCGTCGATCAAGCCTTTGATATACGGTCCGACATAGGGCGAGACGACGCCGCCGGATGCGAAATGCTCGTTATTGTAGAATAAGTCGCCCTGGGTGTTCACATGCACGGACCAGATGACGTAGTCGGTCGTCTGCGACGCCGCCAGAGCAGCCTGCGTCGGCCCGCCGGTCCATTGATGATTGGTGAATAGCCCTGTGATATAGGCCCCAGCCGTCTTGCTCATGCAATCCTCCATGGATAAGTCCGCCATGCAAGATTGCACGACTACCTAGGATCGCAGGCGAACACGGTATAGGCGAGTCCTTTTTCAACCCCTGTTAAAACACGATGCTGGCAAGCCAGAGCGTGCCGGCGATGGCCGCGCCCGCGGCGAGCGCGCCGACCGCGACGACAATTCCATCATGCGTGGTCAAGCCGAGCCCGAGCAGGGCGACCGCGACGCCGGGGATGACCACGCCGCCGGGCACGGCGGCGTAAAGCACCATCAAGAGGCCGAGAACCACGCACACCCAGGCGATCAGTCTGGGAAAAGGGGGCGCGAGAACGATCGTGAAGCGCTCCATGATGAAACGGTCCAGCCATCGCAGCAGGGGCCGCGCCTTGCCGACGCCGGTCCGAAAGGCGCCGCCGGAAAAGCGAATGCGCTTGAGCCCGCCCGGCAGCCACAGCTTGGGTTTGGACAGAGCGAATTGAATGGCCACGAAGAGGACCACGAAGGCCATGCCGTAACTCACCCCCGGCAAGGCGCCGATCACCGGGAAGATCGCAAGCAGGGAAGGCAGCAGCAATAACGGGCCGTAAGAGCGATGGCCCAGGCGGTCCAGGATCGCGTCCACGGTGATGTATTCATGATGCTCAGCCTCATCCGCCAGGGCGTCGAACAACGCCTCCAGCTTGTGGCTGGCGCCCGCCGGCGCCTCGGCCGCCTCTTCGCTCACGCCGTATTCTCCTTCCAGCTCAGCGACGGCCCGCCGCGCGCCGCAAGAAGCGCCAGCCCGGCGCACACGATCGCGCCGGCCAAGGACTGCGCCAGCAATTGCGGCCCCACGGAGAGCGTATCAGCGCCGGCCGTGCCGGTGGCGGTGGCGAAAACCTGGCCGATCGCATCGGCGACCGAAAGATTGCGATCCTGGACGATCAGGGCCGCGGTCGGGAGCGCGACCGCCGCAGCGTTGAACGACCCATGGGCCGCAACGGCCTCGACCACCGAACGGGTCGCAAGGCTTATCAGCGCGAAGGCGAGGCCCAACATGCCGATCCCGGCCAGCGCGGCGAACCCGAATATGAGGCCGGAGACGAAGACATGGATGTGAAACAGAATGAAGAAGAGGCTTGAGGCGATGACCGCCGCCCGCACGCCCCAGCGGGCGGCGAGCGTGCTCATCAGCCAGCCGCGGAAGATGATCTCCTCGGCGCCGCCCTGGACAAGGAAGACGCAAATGACGAAGGCCAGCATGGCGAGCACCGGCAGGCTGGCGAGCCGGCC
>LYSW01000012.1:0-2545 GCA_001657295.1 Oceanicaulis sp. BBD 1991-10
TGATCATTTCGACTGGACGGGCACGGACGCGCAATTCGACGCCTGGAAACAGGGCCGGACGGGCTATCCCATCGTCGACGCGGGCATGCGCCAGCTCTGGCGTTCTGGCTGGATGCACAACCGCGTGCGGATGATTGCGGCGAGCTTCCTCATCAAGGATTTGCTGATCCATTGGAGACGCGGAGAGGATTGGTTCTGGGACACGCTGGTCGATGCGGATCTCGCCAACAACGCGGCCGGCTGGCAGTGGGTCGCCGGCTCGGGCGCGGATGCGGCGCCCTATTTCCGGATCTTCAATCCTGTCAGCCAGGGAGAAAAATTCGATCCGGCCGGCGACTATGTGCGTAAGTGGATACCAGAGCTTGCGAAATTGCCGCGGCGTGTGATCCATGCTCCATGGACTGCTGACCGCTCCACCCTGGCCCAGGCCGGAGTGACCCTGGGCAAGGATTATCCCAAGCCGATTGTTGACCATGCCGAGGCGCGCAAGCGCGCACTTTCGGCTTTCGAGAAGATCAAGGACGCCGCATGAGCCCCATTGAGCCGATCCTCACCCGCCGCTCCCGCATCGCCGTCATCGGCGCCGGCGTCAGCGGCCTCGGCGCGGCCTGGGCGCTTCGCGATGTTCACGACGTCACCCTGTTTGAAAAGCGTGACCGGCTCGGCGGTCACGCCAACACGGTGACCATCGACTATGACGGCCGCGCGATCGATGTCGACACCGGCTTCATCGTGTTCAACACGCTCAACTATCCCAATCTCACAGCCCTGTTCGAACATCTCGGCGTCGCAACCTTCCGGGCCGATATGAGCTTCGGCTTCTCGCTGGACAAGGAGCTGGAATGGTCCTCGAACGGGCTTGGCGGCCTCTTGGCGGATCCGGGCAATCTGCTGCGCCCCGGTTTCCTGTCCATGCTGCGCGACATCCTGCGCTTCAACGACCGCGCCCAGAAGGATTTGTCCGACGGCGTATTGCTGGGTCTGACGCTTGGCCAGTATCTGGACGGGATCGGCATGGGACGGCGCTTCCGCACCCATTATCTGCTTCCCATGGGCGCCGCGATCTGGTCCTCGACCGAAGATGAGATGGAGGCCTATCCCGCGGAAGCCTTCATCCGCTTCTTCAACAATCACCGGCTGATGCACGCCAAGCGCCCGAAATGGGGCACGGTCAAAGGCGGCAGCCGCACCTATGTGCGCAAGATCAAGGCGGATCTCGACGCGGCCGGCGTCACTTACGCCGCCGGCGCCAGCAGAGTGCGCCGTGTCGGCGATGGCGTCGTCGTCACCGACGCGGACGGAACCGCGCGCACCTTCGACGAGGTGATCCTCGCCTGTCATTCCGATCAGGCGCTGCGGATGCTTGAGGACGCCGACGCCGACGAACGTGAAATGCTCGGGGCCATCCCCTACGCCGCCAATGAAGCGGTTCTGCACCGCGACACGGCGCTGACCCCGAAACGCGAAGGCGCCCAGGCGGCATGGTCCTATATGCGCGAGGCCGGAAATCCGGACGCAGCGGTGACCTATGACATGAACCGCTTGCAGGGCATTCCAGCAGACGCGCCGCTATTCGTCACGCTCAACCCGGTCCGTCAGCCCGATCCGGCGCTGACCTTCGGGCGCTTTCAGTATGACCATCCGCAATTCACAGCGCCCGGCATGGCGGCGCAGCGCATTTTCAACCGGGTTCAAGGCGTCAGGCGCACATGGTTCGCCGGCGCCTGGTTGGGTTACGGCTTCCATGAGGACGGTCTTCGCGCCGGCCTCAGGGCCGCGCTTCGCCTGGGCGGTCAAATCCCCTGGCAGTTCGCCGAGGGCGATATTTCCGGCGGCCCCTGGGGCGAGCGCGACGCCGGACGCGTCGCCGACGCCGTTATTTCGGCGGCTGAATAGGCATGCCGGCGGCGGTTGATCTTTTCATTGGACGCACCGTCCACGAGCGGCGGGCGCCGTTCACGCATCGCTTCAGCTATCGCATCGCCTCCCTGATGGTGGACCTGGACCGGCTCACCGAGGCCGCCGGCATGAGCCGGCTATTCTCGGTCGACCGCTTCAATCTCTACAGCTTTTTCCAACGCGATCATGGCGCGCGGGACGGCTCGCCCCTGGCCGACTGGGCGCGCGCGCGCTTTGATGAGGCCGGCCTTTCGATCGGAGACGCCCGGGTGCGCCTGCTCTGTTCGCCGCGGGTGCTGGGCTATGTCTTCAATCCGCTTTCGATCTATTTCGCCGAAGGCCGCGAGGACGGCGCGCTGAAAGGCGTGATCTACCAGGTCCACAACACCTTCGGGGACGCCCACGCCTATGTCGCGCCGTGCACAGGCGCGTCCGCCGAACGCCAATCCGCGGACAAGATTTTTCATGTCTCGCCCTTCTTTGACGTCGCCGGCCGCTATGAATTCACGCTGCGTGCGCCCGATGACCGCTTTAAGTTGTCGATTTTCAAACAGCGCGATGATGGGCCGGACTTCATGGCGACCATGGCGCTCAACAGAACCCCGCTCACCGCGGGCGCTCTGGCGGGCCTGTTCGCAAGCCAGCC
>LYSW01000012.1:2571-90380 GCA_001657295.1 Oceanicaulis sp. BBD 1991-10
CGCCATTCATCTGGAAGCCCTAAAGCTCTGGATGAAAGGGGCAAAATACCATTCCCGCCCGGAACCTCCCGGGCATCCCAGCACCGCGCGCGTGTCCGTTTCGGACGTCGAACGCCTTGGTGGCGCGTAAAAACCCGACTACTATTCCTGAGACATGAAGCGACGGAGCCCCGTCATGACCGATTTCGCCGACCCCTTCGGCGCCCCGGCCGACGCCGCCTTGATTAATCGCCTGTCCGGTGTTCCCCGATCCTTCCGCTTCGCCCTGCATCGACTGCTGAAGCTTAAGGTGGGCGTTCTGACCGTGGTCCTGCCCGATGGCCGCGCCTTGCGTTTCGAAGGCGATGAGGCGGGCAAGGAAGCGCGAATGGAGCTGGCGAATTTCGCCATCGTCCGCAAGGTGCTGTCCGGCGGCGATGTCGGCTTTGCTGAAAGCTATATGGACGGCGACTGGGCGACGCCTGATCTGCCCGCGGTCCTGACGGTGTTCTCCGCCAATCTCGACAGAATGGAAGGCATCACCGCCGGCAGCCCGTTCACCCGGATGCTCCATTGGCTCTATCACAAGCTGCGCGCGAACACGAAAGCCGGCGCCAAGCGAAATATCGAAGCCCATTATGATCTGGGAAATGAGTTCTATACCCGGTGGCTTGACCCTTCGATGACCTATTCCTCGGCGCGCTTCTCCACGCCGGATCAGAGCCTTGAAGACGCCCAGCGGGAGAAATACGCCGGCATCGCCCGGGCCATTCACCTGAAGCCCGACGACCATGTTCTGGAGATCGGATGCGGCTGGGGCGGTTTCGCCGAGTACGCCGCCAAAGACGTCGGGGCGAGAGTCACCTGCCTGACATTGTCCCCGTCTCAGCGGGATTTCGCGCTCAAGCGCATGCACGAAAATCAGCTGTCCGATCGCGTCGAAATCAAACTTCAGGACTATCGCGACGAGTCCGGACGCTATGACTCGGTGGCCTCGATCGAAATGTTTGAAGCGGTCGGACAGGAATACTGGCCCAGCTTCTTCTCCAAGGTCGCTGAAGTGCTCAAGCCCGGCGGCCGGGCGGGCCTTCAGATCATCACGATCCGCGAGGATTTGTTCGATACCTATTCCAAGCGCGCCGATTTCATCCAGCGCTATATCTTCCCCGGCGGGGTTCTGCCCAGCATTCCCAAGCTTGAGGAGCAATTCGACGCGGCGGGTCTGGCCTATGACGGCGTCGAAGCCTTCGGCCAGGACTATGCGCAGACCCTGAACCGCTGGCTGCACAGCTTCAATGACGCCTGGGAGCAGATCAAACCGCTCGGCTTTGATACGCGTTTCAAGCGCATGTGGGATTTCTATCTGGCCTATTGCGAAGCGCCGGCTTCCGCACGGGACGCATTGATGTGGCGCAATTCGCGCTCAGCCGTCCCGCTTAAGCCTGGTGGAGCACGCCCCATGACCGATGATGAGCTCCATCCCAGCATCGCGCTCATCAAACGGTTCGATCCCGGCAATCTCGATGCCGACCCCGGGCTGTTCGCGGACGATTTCGTCTTTCGCTATTTCAATCCCAAGCTGCCGGACCTCCAGGGCGAGCATGTCGGCGTGGCCGGTCTCAAAGCATTCTTCAGCAAGCTGGCCGACCGCACGAACGGCACCTTCCTGATCAATCCCGTCTCCGCGACGCCGGTCGGGGACGAGCTGCTCGTCATTCATGTCAGGAATAGTCTGACATTTGAGGAGCGGCCGGTCACAATCGACGCAGTCGTGGTCTGGCGGATCGTCGACGGGCGTCTGGCTGAGGCGTGGGACATCCCGGCCGTCAATGTGGAGGCGAGGCCGGACCCGGATTATTGATCCAAAGGCTTGTCCCACCCCGTCTGCTTGCGCACCAGCGGAATGCGCCAGGCGCGCGGCAGGGCGTAGATCAGCTTGAGCATCCATGTGAAACGGCGCGGGAAGGTGATTTCAAACCGTTTGGAGTCCAAGCCCGCAGCGATCCGCTGAGCGGCGGTGTCCGCGCTGACCATGAAGGGCTTGGGGAACTCATTGTCGTCTTGAGCCGGCGTTTCCACGAAGCCCGGGGTCACGCACTGGATCAGCACGCCGTGCCGGTGCAGTTCGATGCGCAAGCATTCCGCCATATTCACAAGCGCCGCCTTGGTCGCGCCATAGGCGGACGCCGTCGGCATGCCGCCGAATGCTGTGGCGGATGAGACGATGGCGATTTGTCCGGAGCGGCGCGCGCTCATGCGCGGGGTCAGCGCCGTCAGACAGGCCGCTGTGCCGTTTAGATTGACCTCAAAAGTCTTGGCGTAGTCTTCAAATTTGGGATTGGCCGCATCGATCGTGATGTAGATGCCGGCGTTGAGCACGGCGCAGGCGATCGCCCCATGCTCCGCCTCAAGGCCCGCGACGGCCGCTTCAACGGCGGAGGCGTCGGTGATGTCCACCGGCGCGGGAATGATCTGGTCCGGCGCCTCAGCGGCCAAGGCGTTGAGCTTCTCAGCATTGCGGGCGGAGATCGCGACGCGCCAGCCCTGTCTCACGAGGCGTCGCGTGAGCGCTTCGCCGATGCCGGAGCTGGCGCCGGTGATCCAGATGAGGCCGTCTTGCGGTTTTGCGGGCCGGGGGAGCGTCATGACGCCAGATCCTTCTGTGTGGCGATGCCGATCTCTCTGAAAAAGCGATCAGAGTCGGTGCGCACCGCGGATTTCTTGTCCTCCCCCATCCGGTCGAGCGTTTTGAAGATCATGCCCAAGCGGTGATTGCCCCGCAGCTGGTCCTCGTTCTCGATCAGGAAATTCCAGTAGAGATAATTGAACGGGCAGGCCTGCGGTCCGTTCTTCTTGGTGACTGCATAGCTGCAGGACTTGCAGCTATCACTCATCTTATTGATGTAAGCCCCTGAAGCAGCGTAAGGCTTCGTCGCCATCAACCCGCCGTCCGCGAATAGCGCCATGCCATGAGTGTTGGGCGCTTCGACCCACTCAAACGCATCGGCGTAAACCGCCAGATACCATGCATTCACTTCGGCCGGATCGATTCCGGCGAGCAATGCGAAATTGCCGGTCACCATCAGGCGCTGGATGTGGTGGGCGTAGGCGTGGCGCTTGGTCGTGAGCACGGCATCGCGCACGCAGGCCATCTTCGTCTCAGCCGTCCAATAGAACCCGGGCAGCGGCCGCCGGGCGTTCAGGGCGTTGCGTTCCAGATATTCCGGCATGAAGCGCCAATAAACGCCGCGCACATATTCGCGCCAGCCGAGGATTTGCCGGATGAAGCCCTCTACGGCGTTCAAGGGCGCGGCGCCGCCGCGCCAGGCGGCTTCCGCGCGGCGGCAAACGCTCATCGGATCCAGAAGACCGGCATTGATGTAGAGGGACAGCACGGAGTGGAACAGGAAGGCTTCGCCCAGCTTCATGGCGTCCTGAAAATCGCCGAATTGAGGCAGAGCCGTTTCAATGAACCAGTCCAGGTGCGCCTGCGCGCCTTCGGCGGTGACCGCGAACCAGAAATCGTCCAGATCGCCGAAATGGTCGGCGAAGCGGCTCTCCACCATCTCGATCACTTCCGCGGTGATCGCATCCGGTTCAATCCGGTTGCGCGCCGGCGCCTCGATCCCGGCCGGGAGGGTTTTGCGATTGTCGTGGTCGAAATTCCACCGCCCGCCGGCGGGCTCGTCGCCGTCCATCAACAGGCCGGTCTCGCGTCTCAGCTCGCGGTAGAAGTATTCCATGGTCAAACGCTTGCGGCCGTCCGCCCAGGCGTTGAATCGCTCATGGCTGGCGATGAAGCGGTCGTCGCGCCGGATTTCGACCGGAAGGCCGAGACGATCGGACCAGCCCGCCATGGCTCCTCGCAAACGGTATTCGCCGGGCTCGACGATGACGACGCGGTCGAATGCGCCAGACATCAGCGCGCGCGCCACCTCGCCTTCCAGCGAACCGGCATTCTCGGAGTCGTCGAGCCGGGTGTAGGCGACGTTCAGCCCCCTCGCCTCCAGCTCGGCCGCAAAATGGCGCATCGCCGAGAATAAAAACGCGATCTTCTTCTTGTGATGGCCGACATAGGTGGCCTCTTCGGACACCTCCGCCATCAGCACCAAATCGTCGCCGGCGCGAAAATCGCGCAGGCTCGCCAGCTCGGCGGTCAATTGATCGCCGAGCACCAATCGGAGCGTCGCCATTAGATCGCCGCCGGGTCGGCTCGGCGCACATAGCGGACCTGCTGGCCCCGCGCCTCAAATTCACACCCGGCCCAGCGGCCGTTCTCGTCGTAATACAGGTCCAGCACCAGGGAGCTGGTCAGGCGGTAGTGATCCACCAGGATGGCGCCGCCATCGCCTTCAATCTCGGTCTTGCCGAGATACTCGACCTGGGTGTCCATCACGGTGCCATGCTCAGTATTGAGCATGCGGGTCATTTCCGCCGGGTATCCATGCCAGTGCGAGGAGGTCAGCGTGGACGGCTCAAGCTCCAGCGCCACCGGCTGGAGCTCCGGATCGAGACCGGTCACATCAATCATGCCGCCGGCATAGCGCGCATTGACCTCAAAGACTTCACCGTCTTTCAGAGTCCGTCCGGATAATCCCAAGAGGGCGCCGTCGCGCCAGCGCTCGATCGAGTCATGCTCGTACCGAAACAGCGTGACCGGACCGATCCCGGCGCGAAGGCGGATTCTGACATCGGCCAGAAGGTCTTCGCCATCCTGTCGA
Source organism: Oceanicaulis sp. BBD 1991-10 (assembly GCA_001657295.1). Classification (GTDB taxonomy): domain Bacteria; phylum Pseudomonadota; class Alphaproteobacteria; order Caulobacterales; family Maricaulaceae; genus Oceanicaulis. The sequence goes on from LYSW01000012.1 coordinate 7,272, forward strand.
AAGCTGATTTCATGCACCCCGAACCGCGTGTCGCCGGCGCGGAAAACGTCAAATACAAGACGCTCGCCATCGCGCGGCTGAGGCGCAGGATCTGCGAATGCGGCGGCGCTCGCGACAAGCGAGGCGAACAGGCTGATGATCACTCGCAACATGGCGGGTTTCCCAAAGTCAGCATGACCAATATAGGCGGTCAGAGGATTGAAATCATGCGGTTGGCCGCGGCCAGAGCCGGGTTGGTCGGCTTAAGCGAGCCCAACTCGACCGCAAAGCAGATGCATGCCTCTTCACCATCCACGCGCGGCGTGTGGATGGTATCGGCGTTCGCATAGCAGGCGTCGCCGCGCCCGTAACGCTCCTGCCCGTCATGGAAGGAGCCGGAAAGCACGAGGGTCAATTCCTCTCCCTCATGGCCGTGCTCCGGCGCGCCTTTGCCGGGCGGAATAGACAGAAGCCGCGCCTTGACGCCCGGCTCATTGAGGCTGTCGAGCACGATCTCGCTATGGCCCCCAAACCGCCGGCGCCATTGTTTGGAGAGCGAAAGCGCCATCTCCCGCTTCAAAACCGCGGGGATGACGGGATCGCGATCCGCGACCGGTGCGGCCGCGGACGGCTGCGCGTCATCAAGCTGCGCCAGCGTGGACGCCAGGGCGTCCGCCCGCAGGCTGGCGACCGGGGCGGTCTCAAGCAGGGCGCCGAAGGCGGCCTCGGCGGCGCCCATGCGCGCGCCGGCCTCGGGACGGAGCTCGGCCTGGCAAGCGGCCAGCACGCGGATCGCGCGCGGCGCGGCGCCGGAAGCGGCGTCCAGGAGCCAGCCGTCGGAGAGAATATGTTCGTTTGCGTGTGTCATTGCAGGCTTATACGCAAGCGTTCGCTGAATGGATCACATTGGCGATATCCTCGGCGCACACCCGTTGCGCGCGAAGAAACAGGCGCCTAGCTTGCCGCCAAGCCAATTCAGGAGCTCGCCATGGCCGCCCCCGCCCGCAGCGTGATCGATCTGATCGGAAACACGCCTCTGCTTCGTCTCAACAAGCTGTCGGAAGAGACCGGGTGCGAAATCCTCGGCAAGGCGGAATTCCTCAATCCCGGCGGCTCCGTGAAGGATCGCGCCGCGCTCGGCATTATCCGCGACGCGGAACGCTCCGGCGCCTTGAAACCGGGCGGAACCATCGTCGAAGGCACCGCGGGCAATACCGGCATCGGCCTGGCCATGGTGGGACGCGCGCTGGGTTATAAGGTCGTCATCGTCTTCCCGCGCACCCAATCGAAAGAAAAAGCCGACGCGATCCGCCTGATGGGCGCGGAGCTGATCCTGGTCGATGCGGTGCCGTACAAGAATCCGAACCATTATGCGCGCTATTCCGGACGGCTTGCTGAAGAGCTCAACGCGACCGAGCCCCATGGCGCGATCTGGGCCAACCAATTCGACAACACCGCGAACCGGCGCGCCCATGCCGAAACCACCGGACCGGAGATCTGGGCGCAGACGGACGGCGCGGTCGACGCCTTTGTCGCCGCGGTCGGTTCGGGCGGGACGATCGCGGGCGTTTCCGACGCGCTGAAGGCGAAGAACAAGGACGTGAAGATCGCGCTCGCCGATCCCGGCGGCGCGGCGCTGTATGGCTATTACGCCCATGGCGAGCTGAAAGCGGAAGGCGCCTCGATTACAGAAGGCATCGGACAGAGCCGCATCACGGCCAATCTGGACGGGGCTGTGATCGACGACGCCTTCCGCATTCCGGACGAAGAAGCGCTGGAAATCCTCTATGACCTGGTGATGGAGGAGGGCCTGTGCCTGGGCGGTTCGGCCGGCATCAACATCGCCGGCGCGGCGCGCATGGCGCGCAAGCTGGGGCCGGGTCACACCATCGTCACCATTCTTTGCGACCACGGTTCGCGCTATCAGTCCAAGCTGTTCAACCCGGATTTCCTGCGCGAGAAAGGCCTGCCCACGCCGCCCTGGCTGGATTAGGGCCTAGCGGAAGGGCGGCGCGTAAAGCAGGCCGCCCTGCGTCCACTGGGCGTTCAGGCCGCGGCTTAAGCCCAGCGGGCTGTCATCACCCAGATTGCGATTGAAGATTTCACCGTAATTGCCGCGCGCTTCGATGGCGCGCACGGCGAAGTCCGCGTCCAGGCCGATGGCCTCGCCCTCCGCGCCCTCAGCGCCCAGAAGCCGCCGCACCTGCGGGCTGCGCGCCGTTTCAGCAGCTTCGGCGGCGCTGGCCGCGGTGACGCCGAATTCCTCCGCAGCGATGAGGGCGTACAGCACCCATTCGACCGCCTTGGCGAAGTCTGCGTCAGCGGAGGCCGTCACCGGTCCCAAGGGCTCCTTGGAAATGATGTCGGGCAGGATCACGTGACTGTCGGGGTCTTCAAGGCCTGCGCGCAGGCCGGCCAGGGCCGACACGTCGCTGGTGAAGGCTTCACACGCGCCCTGCAGATAGGCGCTCAGCCCCGCCGCGGGGGTCTCCACCAGGACCGTTTCAAAGCTCACCTGATAGGCCGCGCCATAATCTTCCAGATTGAGCGCCGTGGTGGTTTCTGGCTGGACGCAGATGCGCGCGCCGTCCAGCTCGCGCGCGCTGGTCACGCCCAGATCCGCCGGCGCCAGAAAGCCTTGGCCGTCAAAATAATAGGTTCCGGCGAAGTGCACCGGCAGCGCCGCGTCCCGTGAAAAGGTCCAGCTGGTGTTGCGCAGGAGGATGTCGATCCGTCCCTCCACGACCGCCTCAAGCCGGTCCGCCGTGGTCAGCGGCACGAAGCGGACGCGCTCGGCGTCGCCGAGGAAGGCGGCGGCGTAAGCGTGGCACAGATCAATCTCGAAACCGGTCCACACGCCGCTGCCGGCGTCCTGCACCGCGAAGCCGGCCAAACCGGTGTCGACCCCGCAGATCAGCTCGCCGCGATCGCGAATCTGGGCCAGGGCGGACCCGGCGGCGTCGATATCGCTCTGGGCCGCCGTGAAGCCAAGCGCGAACACCGCGGCCGCCCGCGCCAGGCGTCGCGGCGCCAGAATATCGAAAACCGCTGAAGCGCTCACGTTTTCACTGGTGTATTGCTCATGGATACCTTGTCTGGTGTAGCGAAAGCTGGATGCTGCGTCGACATGAAACGCGAAACTCGATTAATCCATTCCGGACGGCCCCAAGGCGATCAGGGCCTGGTCAACGCCGCGGTCGAACGCGCCTCCACCGTGCTGGCCCCGACGACCGCAGAGCTTTATCAGCCCACGCCGCCGCGCCGGCATTATGCAAGGGGCGGCCTGTCGCCGAACGCCGAGCTGCGCGAAGCGTTATGCGGGCTTTACGGGGCGGACCATTGCGCCCTCGCCTCTTCGGGACTGGCCGCCGTCGTGCTGGCCATGCGAACAGCGCTGGACGGCGCCGGCGAGGCCCTGATTTCAGACAGCGTCTATGGTCCGGTCCGGCGCTTCTGCGATGAGGAATTGCCGCGCCTCGGGGTTTCAGTGCGCTACTACGATCCGCGCATCGGCGCCGATATCGCCGCGCTGATCACGCCGGACACCAGGCTGATCGCGTTGGAATCGCCCGGGTCGCTGACGATGGAGGTGCAGGACATTCCCGCCATCGCCGCGGCCGCGCGGGCGGCGGGCGCGAAGACGGTGATCGACGACACCTGGTCGGCGGGGATGTTGATGAACCCGCTTGAGCTGGGCGTGGATTTCGCCGCCCAATCCCTGACCAAATATGTCGGCGGCCATTCCGATTTCCTCGCCGGCGCCGTCCTGGCGCGCGGCGCCGACGCGGGCAGGCTGAAATCGCGTGAAAGCCTCTATGGGCAACATGTTTCACCCGATGACGGCTTTTTGGCGCTGCGCGGCCTGCGCACGCTCAGCCTGCGCCTTGAACGATCGGGCGCCAGCGCGCTGACGCTGGCGAAACGGCTGGAGAACCACAAGAAAATCGCCCGCGTCTTGCATCCCGCCCTGCCCGGCAATCCCGACCACGCGATTTTCCAGCGTGACTTCTCCGGCGCCGCAGGGTGTTTCTCCGTCATTCTCGACGGGGTCGGCGCGCGTGACGGGGAAGCCGTCGCCGAACGCCTGACACTGTTCGGCCTCGGATTCTCCTGGGGCGGCTATGAAAGCCTGGTCCTGCCCTGCGACCGCCAGATCCGGCGCACGGCGACGCCTTGGCGGGCCGAAGGCTGCCTGATCCGCTTCTCCATCGGGCTGGAGGATGTCGACGATTTATGGGCCGACCTTCAATCAGCCCTGGCTTAGCCGTGCACGGCCAGCAGCGGTGCATTGGCCGCCCGGATCGCCGGCACGAAGCCGCCGAAAAAGCCCACGATCAACGCCAGCGCCATGCCCGACACGATGGAAGCCGGCGTCACGGCGAAGGAGAACACCACCTGGGTGAAGGAGGCGCCGCCCAGCGTCGAGGCGCTGATCCCATTGAACACGAAATAGGTGAAGACCGCGCCGATCACGCCGCCGATCAACGCCAGCATGACTGATTCCACCATTGTGCCGACGAAAGCGGGAAAGCCCGCGAAGCCGATGGCCCGCAAGGTCGCAATCTCCCGCAGGCGCGCATCGACGGACGCGTACATGGCGTTCCACGCGCCGGCGAACGCGCCCACCGCCATGATGATGGCCAAGGGCCAGCCCACGAACATGATCAGATCCTGCGTGCCGCCCACGCTCTGGGCGAAGTATTCGCGCTCATTATTCACATCGAGATCCAGGCGCGGTTCATTCTCCACATAGGCGCGCAGCTCTTCGATCGCCTCCGGACGGGTCAGACGCACGCGCATGGACTGAAACGCATTGCCGCGCTGATAAAGGTTCTGAATGACGCCGACATCGGCCCAGATTTCAGAATCGAACACCGACCCGCCGGTCGAAAAGACGCCGACGACATTCCATTCATTCTGTCCCAGGCGGATGGTCTGGCCCAGATCAAAGCCTTCATATTCGCGGATCACGCCTTCGCCGACGACCAGCTCGTTGGAGCCTTCCGCGAACATGCGTCCGCCCAGCAGAGTGAAGCCGTCGCGCAGGCGGGCCGCTTCGGCGCCGACGCCGCGCAGGGGCAGGTTTGCGTCCGTTCCGCTGGCGCGCCGTCGCCCGTCGGCGATGACATAGAGTTCCGCTGACAGCAGCGGACGGTCGTCCTCGGTCTGCGCGATGCCCGGCGCGGTTTCGATCAGGCGCACCGTGTCACGCCCGAAGCCGGAATTAAGCTCCGCCTGCGCGCCGCTGCGCAGCATGATCGCGATGTCGTCCGCGCCGGAGCCGTTGATGGTCGCCCGAAAGCCGTTGGCCATGGACAAAAAGCCCAAAAGCACCACGACGACGAGCGCGATAGAGAAGATGGTCGCCAGCGACATGCCCCAACGCTGGGGAATGGATCGCAGATTGATCATCGTGACTGCGCCGATTTGAGCGATCATGGGATCAGTCCTTGCTTAAGCCGTCGACGATGTTGAGACGCATGGCGTTGAGCGCGGGCGCCAGCCCGGTCACCACGCCGAAGCCGACCATGATCAACGCGCCGTAGATCAGTATATCGGCCGGCATGGCGAGCCCCGGGAAGCTGCCGGACAACGCTTCAGCGGCCAGGAAGATGAGGCCGGAGGCCAGGCCCAGTCCGAGCAAGCCGCCAATGAGGCTTAAAAGCACGGTTTCACCGATCACATGGCCGAAAATGCGGGGCGCGGAGAAACCCAGCGTCTTCATCACCGCGACATCGCGCCGTCGCTCATTGCCCGCCATGATCATGGTGGTGCCCACGATCATCAGGATCGTCGCAAAAGCCGCGCCCACCGCCAGGGTGACGATCAGGGCGATATTGCCGAATTGCTCCACGAAGGCGGCGCTGAACGCCGCTTCCGTCGTCGTTTCGGTTTCCGCACGCGAGTTTGCGAACAGAAAGTCGATCTCCTGGGACACCGCGTCATTGATTTCCGGATTGCCGGTGCGCAGAATCATCCAGCCGATATCGTCCTGCCCGAAGGCCCGGCTTTCATTGAAGTATTCATAGTCGAGCAGCAGGAAATTGGTGGGCGCGGAGACCGTTTCGGACTCAAAGATCGCGCACACATCCACCTCCCAGGCGAAGGTTCCGTCCGTGCGTTGCCAGATATTCGAACTTAGCGGGAAGCGCTGTCCCAGCGTGAAATCATATTGGTCCGCCAGCGCCCGGCCGACCGCCACGCACTCGCGGCGCTCCAGCGCCTCCGCCAGACTGCCTTCGGCCACCGTCAATTCGTCATAGACGACGAAATAGCGTTCGATATTGACGGCGAAGGCCTGAACGAAATTGACCGGCTCCTGATAATAGCCGCCGAACCAGCTGGCGTGCGCGATGCTCTGCACGCCTTCAAGCGCGCCGATCCGGTCGTAATAGGCATATGGCATGGACAGGGTGAAGTTGATCTTGTTGACCGTCACCAGACGGTCCGCCGCCGCGCTGTCGGCGCCCGCTGTGAAGACCCGTGAGAACGACCCCAGCAGACCGAAGATCAGGAACGCCGTCATGATCGAAAGGATCAGAAGAATGGCCCGCGTCTTCTTGCGAAACAGGCTTTTTCGAACCAGCGTGCCGTCATTCATGCCACGCCCTCCCGCTCCAGGAAGCGACCCTTGTCGAGATGCAATGCGCGCTCTGCGTATCTCGCCGCGGCCGGGTCGTGGGTGACCATGACGATCGTTTTGCCCAGCTCGCGATTGAGCAGCTGCAGCGTCTCAAGAATTTCGTCCGCCGTTTCGCGGTCAAGATCGCCCGTGGGCTCATCGCAAAGCAGGACTTTGGGGTCCGCCACGATCGCCCGGGCGATGGCCACCCGTTGCTGCTGGCCGCCGGAGAGCTGGCGGGGGTAATGCTTGGCGCGATCAGAGAGTTTCACGATGTCCAGCGCGGTCTGGACCCGGCGCTTTCGCTCCTTCGGTTTCAGCTTGGTGAGCAGAAGCGGCAATTCCACATTCTGAGCCGCCGAAAGCGTGGGCATCAGATTGTAGAACTGGAAAATGAAGCCGACATTGGCCGCGCGCCATTTGGCGAGCTGGCCCTGGCTCATATTGTCGATCCGGACGCCGTCGCAGACCACGCTGCCCGAGGACGGTTTGTCGATCCCGCCTAAAAGATTGAGCAAGGTCGTCTTGCCCGATCCGGACGGTCCCATGATGGAGATGAAATCGCCCGGGGCGATCTCCATGGTCAGATCGGAAAAGATGGTGATCGACTCCTTGCCGCGCGTATAGCGCTTGGACAGGTCGGTCAGCTGGTAAAGGGCGTCGCTCATTTTGCTCAACTCCTGGCCGGGCCGCTCGCCGGTCCGTCCTCAATCTTCGTCCAGAAAGGTCACGCGCGCAGCCATGTCGGGCAGGATGCGCGCATCGCGTTCATTCAAAGCCACGCGCACCTGAATGGTCGCGCGCGCCCGGTCCGCGGTCGGAATGATGGCTTCAACCCGCGCCGGTATGGTCCAGTCGGGATAGGCGTCCAGGATGGCCTCAACCGATTGGCCGGCCGAGACCCGCTGGATCTGACCCTCATTGACGTCGACCTCCAGCTCAAGGCTCTCCATGTCCACCAGGGTCGCGATGCCGGTCCGGGTGAAGCCGCCGCCGGCTGAAACCGGTGAGAGGATTTCACCGACCTGAGCGTTTTTTGCGATCACCACGCCGCCGAACGGCGCGCGCACGACATGGCGGTCGATGAAGTCCACTTGGCTGTCCACCCGGGCCTGCGCGGCCGCAGCATCGGCGCGCGCGGCGCTAAGCTGGGCGGTCAGGCTGTCGCGCTGAGCCTGGTCGGCGGTCAAAGACGCCTCGCTCGCAAAGCCGCGCTCGACCAGAGCCTGGGTGCGCTCCAGATCGACCACCGCCTCTTGACGCTGCGCCGCGAGCGAGCGCACGCGCTGCCGGGCGGAGGCGAGCTGGGCGTTGAGAAGGGCCAAGTCCAGCTGGGCGCGTTCATCATCCAGGCGGGCCAGAATCTCACCTTCGGCGACCACGGCGCCTTCTTCGATCAGCACTTCGCGAATTCGGCCGGTGATTTCCGCCGACACCGTCGCTTGACGGCGCGCCACCACATAGCCGGACGCCACCAGGCCCGAGCCGCGCGCGGCCGGCCGCAGCGAATCGGCGTTTCCACCTTCCGCCGCGCTGGGCGCTTCAACGGTTTCAGTAATGATGACCGGCTCCGGCGCCGGGCGCAGAAACCAGACCGCCGCCGCGGCCGCCGCGGCCGCGATCACCATGGCGATGATCAACGCGATCCAGCCGGGGCCGGAGCCGGCGCCGCCTTCACCGCGATCAATCGATAATGAATGTAAGGCGCTTGTGCGCTCGTCGGACATGAACCGCCCCCGTGTCTGCCCGGTCAGCTAACCGCCCCTCAATGAGACGAGAAAGTGCCCTTTGTCATGTCCCGACATTAATTCAGGACACTCGGACAATCAGCTGAAAAAACACAAAATATTTGGGGCTTTTGGGCGCAGTATGGCGAAGCCTCGACCGCGCCGGCGGCAGGACAGGACTGGCGACCCAGGCAGGACTCGAACCTGCAACCGTCGGATTAGAAGTCCGGTGCTCTATCCAGTTGAGCTACTGGGCCGTGTTCGGCGCCGGGCGCGGATTAATGCGACCAGGGCTCCTTGCGCGCATACGCGAAATTATCGGCATAGGCCTTGATTTTCCGCGGGGTTTCGCGCGCTTCAATGACCTGGAAGGCGATGCCGTGGCGCTGAGCGTAGGCGACCGCCTCGTCTTTGGTGTCGAAATTCAGCTTCACCTGGCGGCGCGTGTCCCCGGTGCTCGCCCAGCCCATCAGCGGATCGGGACGCTTGGCCATGGCCGGTTCGAACTCCAGCATCCAGTGCTGGGACTTGGCCCGGCCCGACTGCATCGCGGTCTTCGACGGGCGATAAATGCGCGCGAACATTTTTAGTCTCCGGCGTCGGACGACGCGTTCTTCATCTGCTGCTCGAAACCGCCGGGATCTAACCTGGCGGCGCCGAAGGGATCAGCCAATCCAATAGACGCTTTCGCCCCGGTCGAACAAGCTTGATCTACGCGAGCCGAGCGTTCCGGAGCCGAACGACGCCACAGCGCCTAATTCCGGGCGGTTTCGAGCGCGCGATGACGCACGCGGCGGACGACGCCCGAAAAAGAGAAGTGGTCGGGGCGGCTGGATTTGAACCAACGACCCTCTGCTCCCAAAGCAGATGCGCTACCAGGCTGCGCTACGCCCCGACAGGCTGTTCGTTTAGGACCGGCGCTGTATCAGCGCAAGCGGTTCAACCGCCATCGCCTGCAGGCTGCTCAGGTTCCGCTTCAGAGTCGGCGTCGCCATCCGTGTCGCCGGCTTCCGCCGGCGCGGCCTGTTCGGCGGTTCCAAACAGAGAATGGCGGACCAGATCCCCTGGCGTGATGCCCAGCTCGGCGCTGCGTCCGCCCGCAATCTCCAGCACGGAGATCACCGGAAAATCCGAATACATCGGACGCAGCGAATAGGGCACGGCGTTGGCGACGATTTTCGCGATCGTGCCGTCGGCGCGGATATAAATGATGTCGAGCGGAATGCGGGTGTTGCGCATCCAGATCGAGATCACCTGCTCGGCTTCAAAATCGAACAGCATGCCGGCATCCGGCGCCAGGCTGTCGCGATGCATCATGCCGCGCGTGCGCGCATCCTGGGTGTCGGCCACCTCGACCGTGAAAGCCACCGGTCCGCCGTCCGTCTCAATCACCAGCGGATCGTCCGCCGTATTCGACCACCGCGTCCGGTTCGGTCGGATCAAAGGCGGTCTGGGCGATCGCGCCGGCCGAGAATGCCAGGCCGGCCAGGAGCGCGGCGAAGACGGTGATATAACGCTGGATCATCATGAGCGGCACGCTAACTCCCTCCCTCCAGGCATGCAATCGGGTAGAGCGGCCTTAGACCATTCGCTGACTGTCATTGGCGGGCCCGCGCGTACAAAAAGCGCTTGCGTCAAGCGGGCGAAGCCGGTTCCTACGCCCTCACACGCCGACCCAGACGAAGGACATCGCCATGCGCATCGACAAAATCTCTGCCGGACACAATCCCCCGGAAGACATTAATGTGATCGTGGAAGTGCCCGTCGGCGGCCAGCCGGTGAAGTATGAGCTGGAAAAGGACGCGGGCACCGTGTTCGTCGACCGCTTCCTTCACACGCCGATGCGCTATCCGTGCAATTACGGCTTCATGCCGCACACTCTTTCGGATGACGGCGATCCGATCGATGTGATGGTGCTGGGTCAGACCGAGTTGATTCCCGGCTGCGTCGTCCGTGCCCGCCCCGTCGGCGTGCTGCTGATGGAGGATGAAAGCGGCCAGGATGAAAAAATCCTGGCGGCGCCGCATCCCAAGCTGACGCCCTTTTATGACAGCATCCAGGACTATAAGGACGTGCACGAAGCCCAGCTGGCGCGCATTACGCATTTCTTTGAGCACTATAAGGATCTCGAGCCGCGCAAATGGGTGAAGGTCCAGGGCTGGGAAGGCGCTGCGCGCGCGCACGAACTCATTGTCGAGGCCATCGAGCGCGCCAAGGGCTGATCCCTCACCCCGCCACGAAGGCCATGATCGGGTAGCCGATCGCATTGCCCAGGCCATGGATCATCCAGCCTGGCGCGATAGAGCCATTGCCCAGCCGTTCATTGGCGAAGCCCATCAGCCAACCGGCCGCGCCGGGCAAAAGGAAGATGAGGACGCCGAGCGTCGGCGTGAAATCCGGTCCGCCGGGAACCAGGAAAATCAGCCAGTGCACGGCGCCGAACAGCGCCGCCTGGAGCGTGTTGCCGATCCAGAAACCTGAAAGATTGATCAAGCGCTTGCCGATCAGGCCGCGGAAGAAAATCTCCTCGGTCAGCCCGGTCTTGAAGATTGCGAGGATCAGGATCAGTGCGGCCGTGTCGCCGCTGAAGCCCTCCGCACGGATCCGGCCTGCGACCGTGCCCTCGGCCGAGGCCAGGGCGACAAAATCCGGCAGCAGATAAATCAGCGCCGTCACCGCCGACCAGATCACGAAGATCAACAGCGCCCATCCCATCGAGCGAAGCGTCGGTGCGGTCAGGCCAAGCCAAGCCCGGAAGCCCGCTCGCTTTCTCGCGAAGATGAGCCAGGCCAGACCGGCGACGATCAGCACGACAGAGAGCTGGACGACGGTGTTGATGACTTCCTGTAGGATCATCCTCGCGCCTTCATATAAATCTTTATGTAAAGATTATTGGCGAGGATGGAGCGATTGGCAAGTTAAATGGCGAAACCGACCCAAAGCATTGACCTTGTGGATGAAATCGTCGCCGCCTTTGGCCGGGAGCGCGCCGACGTGCAGCCTCACCTGCTGGAATTGGCGAGCCGGCTGATTGTCGTCGGCCGTTTGCTCGAAGGCCGGGGCGCCCGTCTGATCACGGCGCTGGGCGGCCATTACACCGATTATGACGTGCTGGGCATGTTGCGCACCGCCGGTCCCCCTTTCGAAATGACGCCGGCCTTGTTGATGCGGCGGGTCATGCTGAGCTCCGGGGCTATGACGGCCTGCCTGAAGCGCATGGAGCGCCAGGATCTGGTCACCCGCCGCACCGACGAGACCGACCGGCGCGTCAAACATGTCCGACTGACTCCCAAAGGCGCGGCGATCGCGGAGGAGGCCCTCACCCGCCGCTATGCCGATCTGGAGCAGGTCTTGGGCGGCCTGACGCGCGCGGAGGCCGACCGGCTCATCGGGTTGCTGCGCAAGACCGGCGCGCTCTTGTCATGACCGGCGAACGTGATCTGAAGCGCCTTCTGGCTGAGCTCGATCCATGGCTCGACCCGGACATCTATGTCTTCGCCTCGACCACGGGCGCGGCGCCGACGCAGCGCGTCTCGCCCTTGATGCAGTTTCACGAAGCGGAAGGACTGACCCTGATCCTGACGCAGGCCGATGCTGCGCGGGCCGGCCTTGGCGGCGTCTTCCCCTGCCGGCGCATCACTTTGCGGGTCCATTCCGCCCTCGATGCGGTGGGCCTGATCGCCGCTGTCTCCGCCGCCTTGAGCGAAGCCGGGATCTCAACCAACCCGGTCTCCGGCTTTTTCCACGACCATGTCTTCGTGGCGGAAAAGGACGCGGACAGGGCTATGGACGTGCTGCGCGCACTGGCGATCCAGCCTCGCTGAGGCGCGTCAATTCGATTTCGGGGGATCAACACCGATGGCAGGCCCTAGGGGAATCGAACCCCTCTTTCCAGGTTGAAAACCTGGCGTCCTAACCGATAGACGAAGGGCCCGCATCGGTGTGGAGCGGTGATATACGCAAGCGGCCGGGCCGATGCAAGCGCGCGAGTGCGCTTTCTTCAGGAATAGGCAGCGCGACACGCGGCGGTCTCAGCCGCCCGCCTCCGCCAGATCCTCGAGATGGAAATCGGCGCGTTTGCCGAAGCGGCTGTCATCGGCCTTCAGCTTGCCTGCGGCATGGAAAACGGCCTCGCCGCCTTGCAGCAGCGCCTGGCCCATCGCTTCGTCGGCGCAGCGAAAGGCGATGCCGTTCACCCGCTCGCCGGTGCGCGCTTCCAGGGTGAAGCGGACATGGTCTGAACCGACCCGCTGGGCGAAGGTGCGCCGCACATCGCTGAAGGCGAAACGCGGTTCAGGATTGCCTTGACCGAAAGGCGCGGCGGCGGAGAGCTGATCGGCGAACTCGAAGCTGACGGCGGCTGGATGCACCACCGCGTCCACGGCATATTCCCGCGCGGCGTCCGCGGCGCGCCAGCTTGCCGCCAAAGTCTCGGTTAGAAACGCCGTCAATTCCGTGATCTTCTCCGTCGTCACGGTGAGCCCGCAGGCCATGGCGTGCCCGCCCCCGGCGATCAGCAATCCGGCCTCACGCGCCGCTGCGACCGCCGAGCCCAGATCCACCCCGGTGCAGGATCGTCCCGACCCTTTCCCCAGCCCGGTCTTAGGATCTATCCCGATGATGATGGCGGGCCTGTTGAACCGCTCTTTGATGCGCCCCGCGGCGATTCCGATCACCCCGGGATGCCAGTGCTCGCCCGACGCGATCAGGACGGGCGCGTCATCGTCGACGCCGGCCGCTTCGAGCTTGGCGCTCGCGGCGTCGAGCACCTCGGATTCGATGGCCCGGCGTTCGGCGTTGAGCTGATCGAGCTCCTCGGCGATCCGGCGCGCCTCGGCGGGGTCGTCGGTCGTCAGGAGCCGGGCGCCGAGATTTGATTTGCCGATGCGCCCGCCGGCATTGATGCGCGGCCCTAAAAGAAAGCCGGCGTGGTAGGGCGTGGCCGGGCCGGTGACGCCGGCGATGTCGGCCAGCGCCTTCAAACCCGTCCGCGACCAGCGGCTCATCACCTTCAGCCCCTGGGCGGCGATCGCCCGGTTGACGCCCGTCAGCGCGACGACGTCGCAAATCGTGCCCAGCGCCGCAAGGTCGGCGAGCGCGAGCACGTCCGGCTCGGCGCGCGCCTTGAACCGGCCCCGCCGGCGTCCTTCCCGGTTCAGGGCCGCGAGCAAGACGAAAGTCACTCCCGCCGCCGCCATATGCCCGCAGCCGGACACGTCGCCGGGCTGGTTGGGATTGACCAACGCGGCTGCGGGCGGCGCTTCGCCCTCCATCAAATGATGGTCCACCACCGCCACGGTCAGGTCCATGGCGCGCGCCGCCTCGAGCGGCTGCACGGACGCCGCGCCGCAATCGAGCGTGATCACCAGCTCGGCGCCCTGGTCCTTCAGCTGCGCGAGCGCTGGGGCGTTCGGCCCGTACCCCTCTTCGATCCGGTCCGGCACATAGATCAGAGGCGGCTCGGAAACCTCGCTCAGCCAGGCGTGCAGCTGGGCGGCCGAGCTGGCGCCGTCGACATCATAGTCGGCGAAGAGCGCGATCTTCGCGCCGCGCTCGATGGTGTCCCAAATCAGGCTCGCGGCCGCGTCCATGCCGGTGAAGCTGGACGGGTCTGGAAAGCTGTCGCGCAGGCGCGGGTCAAGAAAGCCGCCGGCGGTCTGTGCGCTCTCGCCGCGCGCCGCCAGCAGGCGGGCCAGCGCATCCGACACGCCATGGCGTTGCGCGATCTCGCGCGCCGTTGCGTCGTCGGCGGATTTCAACACCCACCGGCGTCCACGCAACGAGCGGCGGACGCCGAACAGCGGCTCGGCCGCCGCGCTCACCGAGCGGCCGGCCGGCGCGTCGAGATTTTCCGCCGCAGGCCCGTCACGGAGGAAAACAGCAGGGTCTGGGTCTCCACATAACCCTCGCCATGGCGCACGCCGTCCACCAGATCGCCTTCGGTCACGCCGGCCGCGATGAAGAGGCAGTGTTCAGCCGCCATCTCGGTCAGGTCGTATTTGCGGTCAAGGTCGGTGATGCCGGTGCGGCGCGCACGCTCACGCTCGTCATCATTGCGGAAAAAGAGCCGGGTCTGCATCTGACCGCCCAGGCAGCGCAGCGCCGCCGCCCCCAGAACGCCCTCCGGCGCCCCGCCCTGCCCGACATAAAGATCGGCGCCGCCATCCGGATCTGCTGCGGCGATCACGCCGGCGACATCGCCGTCCGCGATGAATTCGATCCGCGCGCCGGTGGACCGGATCGACTCCACGATGCCTTCATGGCGTTCGCGCTTGAGCACGCAGACCGTGATGTCGGCGGCGGTGACGGCTTTGGCCTTGGCGAGCGCGCGCACATTCTCCGCCGGGCTGGCGTCCAGATCGATCACACCAGCCGGGAGGCCGGGCCCGCAGGCGATCTTGTCCATATAGGTGTCGGGCGCATGCAGCAGACCGCCGCGCGGCGCCAGGGCGAGCACGGCCAGGGCGTTATTCATCCCGTCGGCGGTCAGCTGAGTGCCCTCCAGCGGGTCGAGGGCGATGTCGATCTCCGGCCCCTCGCCGCTGCCGACTTCTTCACCGATATAGAGCATCGGCGCTTCGTCGCGTTCGCCTTCGCCGATCACGATCCGGCCCTTCATGGCCATGGCGTTAAGGCCCGTGCGCATGGCGTCTACGGCGGCCTGGTCGGCGGCGATTTTATCGCCCCGCCCGGCCAGGGCGAAGGCGGCGATGGCGGCGCGTTCCGCCGCGTCGACGGCGTGGTTGGCGAGCAGTTCGAGGGCTTGGCCCTGGGACATCTCAGACCCTTTCAATTCGGTGTATCTGGTCGGTTCGAGAATATGGCTGCGGCGTCGCGCCCAGCGCTAACGGGATTCGGGCGGGCGGGCGCGCTCCCGGGCGCGCTCGGCGAAGTCTTCAGTGTCAGTGGGAACGTCCGGGACGTCGCCCGCGGCGTCCTGAACAGCGTCGCGCCGCTCAATAAGCGTGCGCTGATGGCCTTGAATGGCCCCCAGCTCCGCGCGATCGAGGCGCTCTTCCGGGATGAATTGGGGTGTCTGGCTGGGGGGAGCCTCACTGAGCTGGGCGTCGGTCCAGCTGGGCGCCGCGGTCTCGGGCGCATAGGCGCACGCGCCGGCCGTCGCGGCGGCGGCCGCCAGAAGAAGAAATCGGTGTGCGCGCAACATGAAGAGCGACCTCCTGACCGGTGGACGCGGTCATCGCTTTGTATACGGTTTGCTTCGCCGGTGTCACGCCCTTCAAGGAGTTCCAGCCCATGGCTGAGGAAAAGCCCCGCCGCCCGCGCAAGACCAAAGCCGCCGCTGGCAAGACAGCGGCGCGCAAAAAGGCGCCGGCCAAGCCGAAACCGGCGGCCGCCAAGGCCAAACCGAAACCAGAGGCGCCGAGCAATACGCCGATGCCGAATTCGCCGCCTGAAACCGCCGGCGCGACGCCGCCGGCGTCCGGCATGCTCGATCTGGAAAAGCTGAACCCGATGGACCCGGCGGATCTGGAACGGCTGGAGGAGGCGTCGCGCAATGTCATGCAGACGGCGCTGAAGAGCCAGAAGCTGATGAGCGATGTCATGCGCCGCTCGCTGGAGGGCGACATCTCGCTTCTGCCCCAGGCCGACCCGCTGCACGCCGCGCCGGAATTGCTGCAGACCTGGGAGCAGGTCTTATCCGACCCCGAATTGCTGCTGCAGGCTCAGGCCGATCTTTACCGCGGCTATTTGGATTTGTGGTCCGGGGCCACCAAGCGTGTGGTCTCCGGGGAAGTTCCCGACCCCGCCATCGCGCCGCAGAAAGGCGATAAGCGCTGGCGGTCCAAGGCCTGGAGCGAGCACCCGATGTTTGACGCCATGAAGCAGAGCTATCTGCTCAATCAGCGGTTCATGATGGGGCTGATCTCCGGCGCGAAAAACATCGATGAAAAAACCCGCCGCAAGGTGGAGTTCGTCACCCGCCAGATGACCGACGCGATGGCGCCGACGAATTTCGCGCTGACCAATCCGGACGTGCTGGAAGAAACGATGAAGTCCAAAGGTGAGAATCTCACCCGCGGCCTGATGCATCTGATGAGCGATCTGGAGGCCGGCGACGGGCGTCTGGCGCTCTCCCAGACCGATATGGAAGGCTTTGAAGTCGGAAAGGATCTGGCCGCCACGCCGGGCGAAGTGATCTTCCGCAACGAGGTGATGGAGCTGATCCAGTATTCGCCGACCACGCCGGACGTGCGCAAACGTCCGCTCCTGATCGCACCGCCCTGGATCAATAAATTCTACATTCTCGACATGCGCCCGCAGTCTTCGATGATCAGCTGGCTGGTCGATCAGGGCGTCACCGTCTTCCTGATCAGCTGGGTCAATCCGGACGCCAGCTTAAAGGACGCCACCTTTGAGGATTATATCCGCAAGGGCCTGGGCGCCGCCCTCACCGCGGTCGAGGACAGCACCGGCGAACGCCAGGTTGATACGGTGGGCTATTGCATCGGCGGCACGATGCTCGGCACCGCGCTCGCCCTGATGGCGAAGGAGGACGATGACCGCATCGCCTCGGCCACCTTCTTCGCCGCCCAGCATGATTTCACCCTGGCGGGCGAGCTTTTGGTCTTCATCGACGAAGAGTGGTTCAAGGAGATCGAGCGGCTGATGGACGCCCAGGGCGGCGTGCTGGACGGCCGGACCATGGCCGACACCTTCAACATGCTGCGCTCCAACGATCTGATCTGGTCGTTCGTCATCAATAATTATCTGCTTGGCAAGCAGCCCCAGGCCTTCGATCTTTTGTATTGGAACGCCGATCAGACGCGCATGCCGAAGACGCTGCACTTGTATTATCTCGACACTTTCTATCGCAAAAACATGCTGTCGAAGGGCCAGCTGGAGCTCGGCGGTCACCGCCTGTCCCTGGGCGATGTGACCATCCCGATCTTCATGCAGGCCTCAAAGGAAGACCATATCGCGCCGGCCGACAGCGTGTATCGCTCGGCCCGGCAATTCGGCGGGCCGGTGCAATACATGATGGCCGGCTCCGGCCATATCGCCGGCGTGGTGAACCATCCCGACGCCAACAAATATCAGCACTGGATCAACACCGAGCTGCCCGATACGCGTGAGGAATGGCTGGACGGCGCGGTGGAGCATCCCGGCAGCTGGTGGAATCACTGGAAAGCCTGGCTCTACGCCATGGAAGACGAGATGGTCCCCGCCCGCGAGCCGGGCGGCGGCGCGCTCAAGCCGATCTGCCCGGCGCCGGGGGAATATGTGAAGGTGCGCAGCTGATCGAACCGTCCAGCGTCTATCGGATGCGGATGCGTCTGGGGCGCGGGCCGGACGCCTTGATCGCAGCGCCGGCCGGCTTCTTGTGGACGGCGTTTGAGCCGTCCACGCACCCGCCGCTCGCCCGGGACCTTCTGAACCGGGCCTATGCCGACGGGGGCGCCGCCGTACGTGCAGGGCGGGACTGGTGGCGGGAGACCGAAGCGGACCCGGAATACGATCCAAAGCTCTGCTTCATCGCTGTCGAGGCCGGCTCCGGCCGGCTGGCCGCCTTCGCGCAGTGCTGGACATCCGGCTTCATCAAGGACATCGCGGTCGCGGACACGCATCGGGGCAAGGGATTAGGCGCTGCGCTGATGCGCCGGATATTTCAAACCTTTCAGGCCCGCGGCTGCGCCCATGTCGACCTTAAGGTTCAAGTCGACAATCCCAGCGGCGCCGTGCATTTCTACAAATCACTGGGCATGACCGTCGTGGAAGAACTCTAGAAAAAAAACGGTCAGGCGGCGGATTCGCCCGCGCTGTCGGGTTGCTTTCGTGTCGTTTCGGCTTGGTGTCGTGGCGCCGGGGAGACCTTTGGTGATCATCGAGATCACAGTGATGGAGACGAAGATGAGCGTTCAATCCCTGCGCCGCGGCAAGGGCTGGTCCCAAGAGGATCTGGCGCTGCATGCCGGGGTGAGCGCACGCACCATTCAGCGGATCGAGGCGGGACACGCCGCCAGTCTGGAAACGCTGAAATGTCTCGCCGCTGTGTTGGAGACCTCCGTCTCCGACCTGATCACGGAGAGCGACGCCATGAACACCACGCCCGAAAAGGACGCCGCCGCGCGGCTGTCCACGCAGGAAGCTTCAGCCATCAGCTGGGTGAAGAATCTGCGCGCTTTTCACCTGCATTGGATCAGCTATCCGCCCGTCATGGGCATCTTGCTGATCCTCAACCACATCCTGATCCAGGAGATGGACATCATCATTCTGATCGGCTCGGTCTGGGCGGGCGCGATCGTCCTGCACGCGGCCATTCTGTTCGGGTTTTTCGGACTGTTCGGCGCGCAATGGGAGCAGCGCGAATTCAGGAAACGGCTGGGACGATAGCCCCGCGCGCGCGCCGTCGGCCGCCTTAACGCCCCGCCGGCGCGATCCGCGCCAGGTCCGGCTCCAGCGCGTAATCGGGATCACCGACCTGTTCGAAGCGGCGTGCGGCTTCGGTCTCAAACCGGTCGATCAGAAAACGGATCGCGCGATTGCGGTTGGTGTCGACCAGCATCTGCAACAACGGGTTGCCGAAATGGTATTTGATCCAGAAATCCACCAGGGTCGATCCGTCCGAGAGCGCGTGGAAGCGCCATTGATTGGCGAGCTCCTGAAACGGCCCGGAGAGATATTCGACGTCGATCTGGCGGTTGGGCCTGCTGAGCGTGACGCGCGTTGAAAACCGCTCGCGCACAAAGCGGAAGCGCACCCGGGCTTCCGCATCCATCACGCCGACGCCGTCTTTGACATGGTCGCGGGTGACCCGCATCGCCGTGATCAGCGGGATGAATTTGGGGTAGGCGCGCACATCGCTGACCAGGTCGAACAGATCGTCCGGCTTGTAGCGCAGGCGCAGGCGTTCGACATGATCCGCCGACATGAAGCGATCAGGCCCGGAGTCCGGCCGCCAGCGCCGCTTCGCGGGCGGCGCGCAGCTGTTTGAAATCATCGCCGGCATGATAGCTGGAGCGGGTCAGCGGCGTCGCCGAAACCATCAAGAAGCCCTTGGCGCGGGCGATGGTCTCATAGCCTTTAAACTCGTCCGGCGTGACATAGCGGTCGACGGCCGCGTGCTTGCGGGTCGGCTGGAGATATTGACCGATGGTCAGGAAGTCGACGCCGGCGGAGCGCATATCGTCCATCACCTGCATCACCTCTTCCTTGGTCTCGCCCAGGCCGACCATGATCCCCGATTTGGTGAACTGGCTGGGATCGCGTTCCTTGACCCGCTCTAAAAGGCGCAGCGAATGGTAATAGCGCGCGCCCGGGCGGATCGAGAAATAAAGCCGCGGCACGGTCTCCAGATTATGGTTGAAGACGTCCGGCTTGGCGTCGATGACGATCTCGGCCGCGCCGTCCTTGCGCAAAAAGTCCGGGGTTAAAATCTCAATCGTCGTCTTGGGATTATGCGCCCGGATTTGACGGATCACCTCGGCGAAATGCTCCGCGCCGCCGTCTTCCAGATCGTCGCGATCGACCGAGGTGATGACGACGTGCTCGAGCTCCATGGCGGCGGTGGCTTCCGCGACCCGGCGCGGCTCGTCGGCGTCCAGGGCGCCTGGCAGGCCGGTCTTCACATTGCAGAAGCTGCACGCCCGGGTGCAGGTGTCGCCCATGATCATGAAGGTCGCGTGTTTTTGCGACCAGCATTCACCGATATTGGGACAGCCCGCCTCTTCGCACACGGTGACGAGATTATTCTCCTTCACCGTCTTGCGGGTCTCGGCGAAGACGCCGCCGGCGGGCGCTTTGACGCGGATCCAATCGGGCTTGCGCTGGACCGGCGTGTCGGGGCGCTTTTGCTTTTCCGGATGCCGGGCCGCACGCGCGGACTTCATATCGAGCAAGGTAGCCATGGGCGCACATATGAACCTGTCCGGCGCTGGGTTCAAGCTGGAGGGTGCGCGCGTTTTTCTGGTCTCCTTCGCCTCCGCTCTGTCGGGGCCTCGCTTGCCGCGAGCCAGCTCGCTCATGCTGCGGGCGGCGGTTCGCGTTGCGAGCGCTCCGCGCCCGGTCAGGAGCGTCCTGCTCCCTCAGCGCCGCAAAAGCTTCGCGATGGTCTCCAGCGGTCACGGCTTGCTGCGGGGGCGGACATCGCGCCCGACCGAACGGATGTGAGGCGGGACTAAGCAGAATCAAAACCCCGGCGGGCTGGAAAGCCCGCCGGGGCGAGATTGAGGCTAAGCCGTCGGCTTGGGGAGCGCGTTAAACGGCGCCAGCCTCGAGGGGTTCCGCATTCGGGCGGTGCCGGTCGAAGATCGCCAGCGCCCAGGCGCCGAAGCCCAGGAAGGTGACGATCAGCCCCACCAGCAGCCCGATCGGGGGCACCACGTGCAGGGCCGCGATCACCAGCAGCACGGCGAGCAGAGAGCCGATGCGGATCAGCAGGCCGGCCCGGTCGCCGGAGCGGTTGAAGATCATGTCGCCGACCACCACGCCGCCGAAGATGTAGGCGAGGAAGTAGACGAAGGGGATCGCCAGGATCACGAAGGGCGTCAGCAATGCGCCGATGATGGTGATCGCCAGCAGCACGGCCAAGGTCAGCAGCAGCATCCACATGGTCGCCCACAGGATCAGGCCCAGACCCGCCGACACCCAAGGCCGCGCGCGGAACCGGTTGGACATCCGTGCCAGCGAACGCGGGAAGAGCAGCGCGATGAACAGGCCCAGGATGAAGGCCGCCGAGCCATAGAGCGCGCCCACCGCCCAGAAGCCGGGAAAGATATCGACCGGGACATCGAAATCATGGTCGATCCGGCTCTCGTCGAAGCGCTCTTCGATATACTCGATCTCCGGCACCTGGGCGCCCGCTTCAATGACCGGCGCGTTCGGGCCGCGCACCGTGATCGGGCCGACGATCACGGCGTCCGGGCCGATCGTCACGTCGCGGGCGTAAACCTCGACCCGGCCGTCAAACACGCCGCCCAGAACCAATTCGTCCGCGGCGATGTCGACCGGGCCGACAAAGCGGCCTTCGGCCAGCACGGCGTCGCCCTGAAGCGTCGCCGGCCCGTTGACCACTGCGGTGCGCTCGACATGAACGACGGCGCCGGCGGATTCCAGCTCGCCGCCGATCAGGCCGGTGATGTTCACATCCGCGCCGAAGGCGGCCAGATCGCCCATCACATTGGCGCCCACCGACACGTCGGCGCCGGCGGTGGCCGCATCGCCCATGATGTCGCCGTTCAGGGTGATGTCGGCGCCGAAGGCTGCGACGTCGTTGCCCGCATCGACATTGATGTCGATATCGGCCGCGAACACGGCCAGATCGCCGCCGACACGCCCGGTCACATTGGCTTCGGCCGCAAACACGGCCTGGTCGCTATTGGTGTCCAGATTGATGTCGACTTCGCCGCCGAAATACTGCGCGCTTGCGCCAGCGGCCGCGAGGCCGGTCAGGCTGGCCGCGGCCAACGCCGCCGTGAAGATCGAATTGAGTTTCCTGAACATGGCTCTAGCCCTCCCAGCCGCGTTCGCACCGTTCGCCATTGCGGGCGGTGAATTGGATGTCGGCGGCTGATCCGCCTTGAATTTCAGGCTCTGCATCGGCGGTGAGGGCCAACGGCCCGGTCACCTGCCCTGTGATGACGACGGTGCGCGCGCAGATGCGCCCGCCGCCAATTCGGCCGTTGATCTCCACCAGCCCGTCCTCGGCGTTCCAGGGCCGCCGGCCCGGATCGACCGACAGGCGAACTTCGCCGTCGACATCGCCGTTAAGCTTGGCCGTCCGGGCGCTCAGCGTCAGATCGCCGCCGACCCTGCCGTCATGAATGAAGTCGGCCGCAGCAGCCTCCAGCGAGCCGGAGATTTCCGCGTTCCGGGTGATCTCGACATCAGCGGCGCTGATATCGATTTCGGTGAACCGTCCCGACAGCTCCGCGTCTGCGGACTGGGCGGAAAAGCGACCGCCGACGCTGCCGTCAAACACAAGATCGGCGGCCGCGATCTCCACGTCGCCGCCGACCGGACCCTCCCAGCGCACATCAGCGCCGGCGATCTCCACGTCGCGGTCCACAGCGCCGGTGAAGCGCACATCCGCGGCGGCGACCGACAGGCTGCCCGCCTGCAGGTCATTGGCGCGGAAGTCCGCACTGACCACGCTGACTTCGCCGCCGGCGCGTCCGGACGCGGTGATGTCCGCGCCCACCAGGCTGGCGTCGCCATCGGTGCTCAGCACCGAATCTCCAGAGGCGAAATAACCGCCGCCTCCGCCTGCTCTGACTTCAATACATCCACCGAGCATGACGGCGGTCGCCGCGGCGGTGGTGAGGAGGAATCGTCTCATCGGGTTTTGTCTCCCGTTTTTCTATATGGGACCAACCATATCGAAACTCGATATCATATCGAAACTCGATAACAAACACTTTTTTTCGATTTTCGATAAATTTATTCCGCTGATCGATAAGGCGATACGCCTCTGAAACACGAAAAAGGCCCGCGTTTTCAACGCGGGCCTTGCCTTTGAGGGGAGGAAATGGAGCGTTACACTTCGTCGCAGCGTTCGCCGTCTCTCGGGCGGTAGTCGACCAGGCTGGAGTCGAATCCGTCGCGGTAGCGCGGGGCTTCGTCCGCGATGACCGTCACCGATTCGCCGAGAACCGCGTCCCGCCCGAAGGTGACTTCGTGGGCGCAGATCTGACCGCCGGCGGCCAATTCGCCATAGATTCGCACTTCAGATCGGTCCGAGCGCTCCCGGCCGAACATGGTGCGCGTGCGGCCCGATCCGGCGATTTCGACCGGCCCGTCGGCGCGGCCGCGAAATTCGATCGAGCCGCCATTGGCCCGCAAGCCGGAAGCGAACTCGCCGCGAAACTCGATCGAGCCGCCATTGACATAGACATCGCCGGCGTATTCGCCGGTGAGGCTCACAGCGCCGCCATTGGCTTCGCTGTCGCCGCCCACGGAGCCGCGGATCTCAACGGCGCCGCCATTGGCTTCCAGGTCGCCGCCGATATCGGCGTCGACATCGACCGACGCGCCGTTCATTTCGACCCATCCGCCGACCCGTCCGCGCAGCGTGATCGCCGCCCCGTTCATGGCGACATTCCCGTCGGTGTCGACCGTCCGGCTGCCAGCCAGGCCGTCGAACGTCGTCGTCGGCCCGTCCTGCGCCTGAACACAGGCTGTGGCCAGCAAAGCGGCGCTCGCCGCCGTCATCAGGGGTCTCATCGTCTGTTATCTCCCAACCTCAGCCGGGCGCAACGCCACAGCTTTGAGCGTAAAGATGCGCGCCGCGCTTTGCGCGGATGCATCCAGCAGATGAATTTTTGGTAAGGTTGAAGGCGCAAGCCGCCCGGCGCTCCGCGGTGGCGAAGCCGCAGCGGCTTCATCTTTTCCGTGTCACAGCCCGGTTCATCCGGACCGCCTTGCCGGTCGGTCCAACGGCGCGCCATCGGTCCTCAGACAGGCCAGGGATGACAGGCGCCGGCGGATCGCCGTGCAAAGGGCTAGTAGTGGATGACCTGCCCGTACGCGTCGAGCACGCTTTCATGCATCATTTCGCTCAAGGTCGGATGCGGGAAGATGGTGTGCATCAATTCCGCTTCCGTGGTCTCCAGCGTCTTGCCCACGACATAGCCTTGAATCAGCTCGGTGACCTCCGCGCCGACCATATGGGCGCCGATCAGCTCGCCGGTCTCGGCGTCGAATATCGTCTTGATCAGGCCCTGGTCTTCGCCCAGCGCGATCGCCTTGCCGTTGCCGACGAAGGGGAAGCGGCCGACCTTGATCTTGCGCCCCGCCTCCTTGGCCCTGGCCTCGGTGAGGCCCACCGAGGCGACCTGCGGGTGGCAATAGGTGCAGCCGGGGATATTCTCTTTGACGATCGGATGCGGGTTCTTGCCGGCGATCGCCTCCACGCAGATCACGCCCTCATGACTGGCCTTGTGGGCGAGCCAGGGCGCGCCGGTGACGTCGCCGATGGCGTAGAGCCCCGGCACGCCGGTGCGGCCATAGCCGTCGGCGACCACATGACCGCGATCAATCTTCACGCCCAAGGCCTCCAACCCCAGACCTTCCACATTGCCGGTGATGCCGATGGCGAGGATGACCTTGTCGACGCTCACGGTTTCCGTCTTGCCGGATTTGAGCGCGATGCCGGCTTTCACGCCGGAAGCGGACTTCTCCAGTCCTTTGACCTGAGCTTCGGTGTGTAAGGTCAGACCGCGCTTCTTGAAGACCTTGGCGGCGAAGGCGGAAATCTCTTCATCCTCCGCCGGCAGGATGCGGTCGACCATTTCAACGACCGTCACGTCCGCGCCCATGGCGGCGTAAAAGCTGGCGAACTCCATGCCGATCGCGCCCGATCCGATCACCAAAAGGGATTTCGGCATGGCGTCCGGCGTCATGGCTTCCTTATAGGTCCAGACATGCTGGCCATCGGCCTCCAGGCCGGCCGAAGGAATGGTCCGCGCCCTTGCGCCGGTGGCGAGGATGACATGCTTGGCGGCATAGCCCGTGTCCTTGCCGTCCTTGCCTTTGACGATGACTTTCGGAGCCGCAGCCCCCGTCTCCAGGCGCGCTTCGCCGTCGATGACGGCGATCTTGTTTTTCTTCATCAGCCCGGTGACGCCGGAGGACAAACGCCCCGCCACCTTGCGCGAGCGCTTGACGACCTTGTCGAGATCAAAGCCGATATTGTCGGCCTTCAGCCCGAATTCCTCGGCGCGGTGGAACAGCTCGTAGATATCGGCCGTGCGCAGCAGCGCCTTGGTCGGGATGCAGCCCCAGTTCAGGCAGATGCCGCCCATATGCTCGCGTTCGACCACGGCGGTCTTCATGCCCAGCTGCGCGGCGCGGATCGCCGCCACATAGCCGCCCGGCCCGCCGCCGATGACGATGAGATCAAACTGTGTCGCAGACATGAAACGCGCTCCGCTGAAGCCAGGCTGTGCGCCCGTCTTAGCGTGCGCGCGCCATATCCGCCACCGCGTTCACGCATGGCTTCCCTGCAGCGCGCGCAAGCGCCATGCTGCGGGCGACCAAGGAGATCCGCACCATGCCCGTCAAATCCCTGCGCACGCCCGAAGATCGGTTCGAAAACCTGCCGGATTGGGGCTATCAACCCAACTATATCGACGATCTGCCCGGCTATGAGGGCTTGCGCCTGGCCTATGTGGACGAGGGCCCGAAGCAGGGCGCGCCGACCTTTCTGTGCCTGCACGGAGAGCCGAGCTGGGGCTTTCTTTATCGCAAGATGGCGCCGGTTTTTCTCGCGGCGGGCGCCCGCGTGGTCATTCCGGACCTGTTGGGCTTTGGACGCTCGGACAAGCCGGTGGAGGACGCCGTCTACACCTTTGATTGGCACCGCAATTATCTCAAAGCCTTCCTGGAGCGCATGGATCTGAGGGATGTCTGCCTGGTCTGCCAGGACTGGGGCGGACTGCTCGGATTGACCTTGCCGATGGATCACCCCGACCGCTTTACGCGGCTCTTGGTGATGAACACCGCCATCGGCGTCGGCAAGGGCGCCAGTGAAGGCTTCATCGCCTGGCGCGACTTCATGGCGAACACGCCTGATCTGGACGTGGCGGGCCTGATGAAGCGCGCCACGCCGATCCTGTCGGACGAAGAAGCGGCCGCCTACGCCGCCCCCTTCCCCACCGCCGAACACAAGGCGGGCGTGCGCCGCTTTCCGGCTCTGGTGCCGATCACGCCGGATATGGAAGGGGTCGAGACCGGTCTGAAGGCGGTGGAGTTCTGGTCGCAGCGCTGGACCGGCGACAGCTTCATGGCCATCGGCATGCAGGACCCGGTGCTCGGTCCGGACACCATGGCCTGGCTGCGCTCGGTCATCAAAGGATGCCCCGAACCCCTGAAAATCGCCGAGGGCGGCCACTTCGTTCAGGAATGGGGCGAGCCGATCGCGAAGGCGGCGCTGGAACGGTTCGGGCTCTAACGCGCCGGGGCGGTCAGGCCGGAGCCGTCAAGCGTGTAAAATGTCAGCGATAAATCATCGCCCTTCACCGAGTTGTAGCCGTTCATGCGGGCCAGCGCGGTGAGTTCGGCGCCGGCGGCGCTGGTCACGGCGAGAAAGGCCTCCTGCTCCGCCGCATCGACGATGGCGAGGCCGCACGCGCGGTGCTCCAGCAGGAATTCCGCGGCATCGGTTCCGCTATGGGCGAGCCAGGTGGCGGTGCCCAGATTAAAGGCGTTGGACGGCTCGCGATAACCCGCGATTGTGCGATGCTGCACTTCGCAGCCTTCAAAGCTGTTGGCGATCTGGGCGACGCGGTGGGAGCTCCACAAAGGATCGATCGCCGGGATCGCGACGGCGAAGGCGCAGGCGTACAGCGCCGCCGCCGACACGCCGACGCCTAAGAGGCGCTTCAGGCTGGGCCGCAGCAAAAGCGCCAGGATCGCGACCGCCGCCACTGCGCCGAAGCCGATCGTGATCCACGCGGCGAGGTCCGGTTCCCGGCCCAGCTCGCGATTGGCGATCACCGGAGCGGCGGACAAAACCAGCGCGACCATGATGGCCACTGCGCCCAGCGCCCAATGGGCCGCGCGCTGCCAGAGCCCGCTCAGCAAGGACTGGGCGTTCACCAGCCCGAAACCGATCAGCATCGCCATCGCCGGAAAGGCGGGCAGGGTGTAGTGCGGCAGCTTGGTCGCGACGAATTCAAACACGATATAGACCGGGATGATCCAGCTGATCAGGAATTTGATCCGGTCATCGCTTCGGTGCGCCCAGGCCGCCAACACGCCCAGCGCCAGCAGCGCCACGCCCGGCCACAGCGTCACCGCCGTCAAACCGATATGAAAACCGAGCGGGCCGGAGTGCGCCTCCTGCGCCTCGCCGACCTTGTCCAGCATGGAATGGCCGACCGCCTCGTAATAAAACGCCCAGTCGGTCTCCAGATTGATGGCGATGAACCAGGGCCCGAAGATCAACAGCGCGAGCGGGACGCCGAATTCAGGGCGCAGCTTGAGCAATAGCTTGGGATCGCGCTTCCAGGCCGTGAAGGCGATCGCGGTCAGCGCGGTGACCATGAAGAAGATCGGCCCCTTCACCAACAGCGTGAGCCCGATCGCCCCCCACATCACCGCCGGCCAGCCGATGAATTTGGGCCGCGCCTCCTTGACCTGGAGCATCAAAACCATGAGCGAGGCCTGGGCGATCATCCCGAAACCCAGCAGGATCGCGTCGGTTTTCGCCGTGCGCGCCTCCACCGACAAGGTCAGGCAGATCGCCAGCACGATCCCGGCGGCGAGGCCCACGGGCGGGCTGAAAAAGCGCGCGCCCATCCACGCGGTGATCGCCACGGCCAGAAGCGCGAACAAAAATCCCGGCAGGCGGTGGGCGCCGATCGGCGCGTCCGCGCCGCCAAATGGCGCGGCGGCCACCGTCTGCAGCCAGTAGGAGCCGGCCGGCTGCTTGTGCCGGTCATACTCCTGGAAATTGATATTGAGATAGTCGCCCGATTCCATCATCTGGCGGGCCGCCTGGGCGTAGCGGGACTCGTCGCGGTCCATGGGCGGCACGGAGAAGATGCCGGTCGACAGCGTCACCGCGGCCAGAAGCATCAGCACGATCCAGGCCGGCCGGGTCAGGCCGCCCGTCGGCGAGCTTTCGGTGATGCGCTGAAGGAATGCGTCCATGTCCGCTCAGCTCCGCTCGGGCCGGCGCAGCAATTCCGGGCCCGGCGTATGGGTGCGCCGCATGAGCCAGATCACGCCGAGAAGATCAAACAGGCCCGCCGCCGCCCGGCCCAGATTGGTGTATTTGGATTGTCCGGCCGCCCTTGCCCGGTTGACCACGGGCACGTTGACGATCTCATAGCCCAGATGCCGCGTCAGCGCCGGCAGATAGCGGTGCAGCGCGTCAAAAAACGGCATCGCCAGAAACACGTCGCGCACGATCAGCTTCAGGCCGCAGGCGGTGTCCGGGCAATCATCGTTGAGCAGGCTGCGGCGCAGGCCATTGGCCAGGCGAGACGCGAATTTGCGATTGGCGCCGTCGGTCCGGTTGGTCCGATTGCCCGCAACCAGCCCCACCTCGCCGACCGTGGACAGGTCCACCGCCTTGGCCATGTCGACGACCGAGCGCGGATCATCCTGACCGTCTCCATCCATGGTCGCGGCCCAGATCGCGCGGGCGTGCAGCATGCCGGTGCGCAGCGCCGCGCTCTTGCCGGAGCGTTGCCGGTGGCGCACCACGCGCACGCGCCGATCTTCGCCGGCCAGCTCGGACAACGCGCCGGCGGTGTCGTCCGCGCTGCCGTCGTCAATCACGATGATTTCAAAGCTGGAGAACGCCTCGTCGAACACGCTGATCGCCTCGCGCACCACAGCCACGATGCTCTCCGCCTCATTATAGGCCGGGATCACAACGGAGATGTCTGGGGCGATGTCGGTCGCGGCCATGGCTTGGGTCCGGGGTCAGCTCGGACGTCTGTTAGCGCGAAGCGCGGCCTGCGGGCAATGATCGAGCGCGGCGAGGCGCGCCGATCACGCCGGGCGCCGGCGATTGGCGGCGAAGGCGCGCCGCAGGACCGGCAGCAGGCGGGCGTCCTCGCTGGCCGTCATCGCGCCCTCGCGGGCTTCATAGACCGACCAGCCGCTGGTCCAGCGAAAGGCCGCCCAATTCGCCCCCGCCGCCTCCCAGCGCGCAATCCGGCGGGCCAGATAGGCGTCCGGCCCGGGCGCATGGCGCACGGCGCCGAATTCCAGCACCGCCCAGTCCCCGGTCAACGCATCATAGGCGTCCAGGCCGGCATCGCGATCCGCCAGAGCGACGCCCTGCCCCGGCGCCTGATGGGTATAGGCCCAAGGCTCATAGGAATGCAGCACCAAGACCGCGTCTTCGCCGACCGCGGCGCGCAGGTCCGCCGCCGCTTCCCGACGGGCCCATCGATCGGGGCTCAACAGGAGCGGCGTGTCCGCATCCAGCGCGTCACCGCGCACCCGGTCGAGGATTTGGCGCGCTAGAGACAGGCTGGCTTGGGGCCGCCCCAGATCGGCGGCGTTGGGCTCTTCAACCGCGACGATCCCCGCCAGCGCCGGATGGCCGCCGAAATGAGCGAAGGTCTCGGCCACCATGTCCGCCCAGGCGGCCTGTTTCTCCCGATCCGACCATAGGCTGGAATCATAGAGCTCAGCCGGATACCAGTCCTCGCCCGGATGAAAGGCGAAGGCGCTGCGCCCTGGTCCGGACCGGCAGCATAACGTGGTGAACAACCCGCGCGCGCGGCATCGGTCGAGCCAGTCGCCGATATGATCCCGCACCTGTCCATCCAGCGCAAAGCCGCCGCGCTCCGCATATAATCCGGGGCCCGACCAGCTGGCGAGATTGCCGCCGGCCTCCGCCAGCCGGTCAAGCGCCTGGTCCGTGATCGGAGGTCCGATCAAGTCGGAGCCGAGAAACTGCGGACCGTCCAAGGCCGGATAGACCCGGCGCACCGCGAACACCGCGCCGCGAAGATGCGGTCCCGTCGACCGGTCCCACAAGGCGCGCTTTCCCGAACTCAGGCGAAGACCTGCGGGGGCGAATGCGCTTGCGGCGGCGCTCGCGCCCAGGGCGAGCGCCGCGCGCCGGCTGAGCCCGGACCGGCTCACGCGGCGCGAAAACCGGCGATCAGATCGATGCGCCGGAACGCCTTGCCGGGCAGGCGCGAAACCGGCCCCAGCGGAAGCCCGGCCGCCCGCGTCTCCAAAGCGCTCGCGGCGCGGCGCAAGATCGCGGCGGGTCCGCCCAGGGCGACATAGCCGCGCGTCAGCGGAATCTGCCAGGAACCCAGCGCGGATTTGTAGCGGTATTCGCCGGGGCCCAGATGCACTTCGCCGACCCCGAGCTCGCACAACGCCTCGAGCAAATGATCCAGCAGCGCATTGCCCGGCGCCAGCCTGGCCAGGCCCGCGTCATAGGCCGGGAACCAGTAATGCAGCGCCCGATCACCCAAAATGCCGAAATGAATGGCGGCGAGCCGGCCGTCCACCTCCAGGCTGGACACAAGGCCGCGCACGCCGGCGGCGCCGTCAAGGGCGCATAATTCCTCGACCAGGTCTTTCGTCCAACCTTTTGAAAAGACGTCGAAATGTCCGGTCGCCTGATATTGCGCCGACTTCCAGGCGAACATCTGTTCGAGCGTTTCAGGCCTCTGGTCATCAGGGGTGAAACGCACATGGTGGCCGGCTTCGGTGAGCTTGCGCCGGGCGGCGAATATCGTGCGGAAGGTGTTTCCGCCGATCTTCTTCTGCCGCGCCTTGAAGGCGTCGAGCCCGTCGGTGAGATCGACGACCCAGGAACCGTCGCGATAATCCCCGTGGCGGCCGATATCGCCGCGATCTCCCGTCCAGCCGAAAAAGTCGAACACCTGCAGACCGGCGGCGCGCAGCACGGCCTCCAGATCAACCGGCGCGGCCGGATCAGCGATCACGCCATGATGATCGCCCAGCGGCCCGGCCAGCGGGCGGGCATGCCCGATGCTGTCGAGCTGTAGCGGCAGGAAGAGGTCCGGCGCGCCGTCCCGGGAGCGCACGACGACCCGCACATCCCGGCGCACAGAAGCGACGGCGTCGAAAAATCCCAGCGCGAAATACGGACTCGCCAGGTTGGCGTCAGCCGCCTGGAACGCCATCCAGGCCTCCCGTTCGGCGCGGGACAACGCCTCAGGGCGTTTCAGTTCGACATGGACCGTCATCTGATCCTGTCTCCTTCTGGGTCGAAACACTGATAAATCAAAGGCGTTAAAGCGGTCTTCAGGGCTTTTCTGCATGATCCGTTCCGCCTGCGCGCCCGGCCCGAGCCTTGCACGCGGCTTACGAGTTGAGTCCGGACGCCCCATGCTGAACCGCCATCTGATCGCCTATTTGCCGGTCTATCTCGCCCAGGCCCTTGTCGGCTTCGGGTCGGTGGCGGTGTTCACGCGCATCCTCTCGCCGGACGAATATGGCCGCTATGTTCTGATCCTGGCGGGCGCGTCGCTGGCGGCCACGCTGGTCTTCACCTGGCTGGACGCGGCGGTGGCGCGCCACCATGCGCGCTCGGACGCGCGCGGCTGGCTGCCCGGGCATTTGTGGACCGCCTGGCGTCTCTTCGGCGGTCTCGCGCTGTGCGCCGGTCTGGCCGCGAGCCTGGCGATCTGGCTGGTCCCGATGACCGGCGAATTGAAGCTGGCGATCAGCTTCGCCATCGCATCGACCATCATCCGATCCGGGTTGTCCGTCGCGCTGGAGACCCGCCGTGCGGCCGGGCAATCCTGGCGCTACAGCCTTATTGAGACCTTCACGCTGTCCGGAGGCTTCGCCCTGGGCATCGTATTCATTCTCGCCGGCGGCCTGGGCGCGGCCGGGCCGTTCGCCGGCCTGGCGCTGGCGTCGGTGATCGCGCTGGCGATTGATGCGCCGATTTTATTGAGCAAGGCGAAACGCGACCGCGCCGACGCCACGCGCGCCATGGCCTTCTTCGCCTATGGCGCGCCGGTCGCCGTCTCATTGATCTTCGAACACTTGCTTTCGGTCGGCGATCGCTTCGTGATCGCGGCCTTTCTGGGCGAAGCCGCCACCGGCGCCTACGCCGCCGGCTACGGCGTCGCGGACCGCTCCCTTTCGATCATCTTTTTATGGCTCGGCGCCGCCACCGGCCCGCTGATGATCAAAGCGCTGGAACATCATGGTCGCGCCGCGGCTCAAGACGTCGGGCGCAAGACCGCAGGATTGATGGCGCTGATCGGTTTTCCGGCGGCGGCGGGCCTCGCCCTGGTGGCGGAACCGGCGGCCCGGGTATTGATCGGGCCTGAAATCGCGCTCGCCGCAGCCAGCGTCATGCCTTTCATCGCCGTCTCCGGGCTGATGAACGGGATCATGACCCATTATTTCCATGAAGCCTTCGTGCTGGGCCGCCGCCCCAAGGTCATGGCCGGGGTGATGCTCGTCGCGGCTGCGGCCAATCTGGCCTTGAACCTGATCCTGATCCCGCGCCTGGGCATCACCGGGGCGGCGCTGTCGACCATGCTCGCCTATGGCGCGGCGCTGGTCGCCTGCGTCCTGATCGGACGGCGCATCTTCGTCCTGCCGGTGCCCCTCGGGGACTGGGCGCGCGCAGCGATCGCGACCGCCGCCATGGCCCTCGCCATCCTGGCGCTGCCGCAATTGGATCTCGCGCTCGCCGAACTGGCCTTGACCGTGACCACCGGCGCTTTGGTCTACGGCGCCCTCGCACTGGCGTTGAATATTGCAGGCTGCCGCGCCTTCATCGGCCAGCTGCGCCTCAGCTTGATGGAGGCGCGCGCATGACCCAGTCAGCGACCCGGCGCCTGGACAATGCGGCCGCCAAATCGAGCGCGGCGCCGCGCATGTCCGTCCTGATCCCGTTTCATCGCGACGACCCGTGCGCCTTGATTCAGGCCTTGAGCGAAACCGGGCTGGGTCAGGTTGAGGTCATCGCCTTTGATGACGGCGCGCCGGACACGGCGCTGAACGCGGCGGTCGCGGCGGCTGTCGAGCGCGCGGCGATCCCCGTCAGCCTGGTCACATCCAGGATCAATCGTGGCCGTTCGGGCGCTCGAAACCGCCTCGCCCAGGCCGCGCGCGGCGGCTGGCTGCTCTTCCTGGATGCGGATATGGAGATCGATCCTGATTTCCTGACCACATGGATCACCCATGTGGAAACCAGCGCGGCGGACGCCCTGTTCGGCGGCTTCACGCCGGGGGCGCCGACGCGGAAAACTGCGGTCCACGCCGCTCTGGCCGGCCGACGCTTCCGATGTGCGGCCGGCCGGCGAGCGTGAAA
This sequence comes from Oceanicaulis sp. BBD 1991-10, assembly GCA_001657295.1. GTDB lineage: Bacteria > Pseudomonadota > Alphaproteobacteria > Caulobacterales > Maricaulaceae > Oceanicaulis. Next base: position 40,342 of record LYSW01000012.1, read on the forward strand.
GAGTCGGGCCGACCGCATTTTGCTCGTCCAATCTGGCCGTGCGCGCGGACTGCTTCGCGGCGGCGCCCTTCGATGAAGCCTATTGCGGCTGGGGATGGGAGGATGTGGATTGGGCGCTGACCGCCGCTCAGCGCTTCACCCTCGCCCATGTCGATAATCCAGTCCGCCATGGCGGACTGGAGACCGTCGACCGCCTGCTGGCGAAATTCGCGCAGTCCGGCCCCAATTTCGCGCGCCTGCTCGCCCGGCATCCCAGCTATGAGGACCGCCCCGGCGCGCGCCTGGCGCGGACCGTGAAAAGACACCACGCGGGATGGCTGGCGAAGCTCGCCGGCGGTCTGGCTGCACGCATCCGCTATTTGCCGATCCGGTGGCGCGTATTGGGCCTGAAGCTGTTTCGGGCCGGCGTCGCGGCGAAGGCTCTGTGATGGGCGTTGAGGCTTACATCCCGTCCGGCGGCCTGATCGGCAAGCTGAAGCGTCAGGCGGTGCGCCGGCTGGCGAAGTCGCCTCTGGCGATCTCGCTGGAACGCACCCTGGTGAGCTTCAGCTTTGATGATTTTCCAAGGTCCGCCGCCATGGCGGGCGCGGACATTCTGGAACGCCATGGCTGGCGCGGCACGTTTTTCGCGGGCGGCGGTTTCGCCGGCGGCGAAAACCATCTCGGCAAGATGTTCGATATCGCGGACCTTAAGCGTCTTCATGGCGACGGCCACGAGATCGCCTGTCACACCTATTCCCATATCGACATCGCCAAGACGCCGATCACCGATGTCGAGGCCGAGATCGACCGCAATCGCGCCTTTCTGGACGCCTGCGGCTTTGATGCGCCATTCCAGACCTTCGCCTATCCTTATGGCGAGGCGAGCCTCGCGGCCAAGCGCGCGCTGACCCGCCGCTTCAACGTGCTGCGCGGGGTCAGGCCCGGCATCAATCGCGGGATCGCAGACCGCGCCCTCCTGTTCGCCGTGCCCCTCGATGGCGGCGAGCGCGGCCTCCGGCGCGCCTTGCAATGGATCGAAAACGCCAGGCGCAATCCGGGCTGGCTGATCTTTTATGGCCATGACGTCCGCGAACAGCCGGGGCCGTGGGGCTGCACTCCGCAATTCCTCGAAACAGTATGCCTGGCGGTCGCGGACGCCGGTTTCGATGTGGACACGATCGCCGGCGCCTATGAAAGGCTGACCCGATGAACCTCGCGGTCCTGATCCCGACATTTCGCCGCAATGCCGGGCTGGAGAGGGCGCTCAACAGCGTGTTCGCTCAAGAGCTTCATCCCGATGAGATCATCATCTCGGACAATTCACCCGAAGCCGGCGCGCGTGATCTCGTTGATGCAATGCGCCTCGGCGCGCCCTGCCCGCTGGTCTATGTCCATGCGTCCGTGCCTGGCGTCGCCAATGCCCGCAACGCCGGCTTCGCGGCCACCAAAGCGCAGCGCATCGCGCAGCTTGATGATGATGAGAGCGCGGCGCCGGATTGGCTGGCCTCGCTGGTCGCCATGTCGGACCAAACCGGCGCGGCCGTGGTATTCGGCCCGGTGCGGGCGGCGCGCGGCGAAAGCACGGCCGATGCCGTCGCGATGGCCTGGGCCGATCGGCTATACGCCCGCACGCCGGTCCTGGACGATGGATTGATCGACGCGCCCTGGGGCTGCGGCAATTCGCTGATCGACCGGAGCGCATGCGCTCTGCCCGACCCGGTGTTCGACCTTCAGACCAATGATATCGGCGGCGAGGATGATCTCTTATTCGCCGACATCGCCCGACGCGGCGGCCGCCTCGCCTGGGCGGGCGATGCGCTGGTCTACGAACATGTCGACCCGGCGCGGCTGACCCGCGCCGCCCTGTTCCGGCGCAGCTTCGCTTTCGGCCAGGGCCCCAGCCAGACCGCCGCCGATCAGAAACGCTGGCATGGCGTCGCGATGTGGATGGCCGTCGGCGCTCTGCAAGCCGCCGCTTTCGGACCTGCGGCCTGTTTGATGGACGCGGCCGGTCTGGGGCCGTCGCGCTTGCGCGCCCAGCTGCTTGATCGCGCCAGCCAGGGCGTCGGCAAGCTGGCCTGGCTGAACCGGTTTGCGCCGCGCCTTTACGGCGCCGCGCTCGCCAAGGCCGATCAGCCCTGAAGATGCATTTGGCCGGTCGCCGGGTCGATGCGCCAATGGGGCAGGCCCGCCTCGATCCATTCGGTGATGCCGCCGGCCAGATGGGCGTCGACGTCCACGCCATCGGCCTGGCACGCCTCGATCGCGCGCGCGGACCGTCCGCCGGCTTTACAATGCAGAACAACCTTGCGCCCATGCCCGGTCGGCATGGCGGCAGGATCGAACGTGGACAACGGCATCAGCAAGGCTCCGGGAATGCGCGCTTCGTGATATTCGCCCGCTTCGCGCACGTCCACGAGGATGATTTCGCCTTTTTCCAGCGCCTCGGCGGTTTGTTGCACCGTCCAGTTTTCCATTTATATGCTCCCGCGTTCGGTCTGCGCCGCGTTTGGCGCGCTGACCGTCATGTAAGGGCTCAATGAGACGAACACCATGCTGCGTCCAGATGTTCACGCCGTTTTTGACCCGCAGAGCAACACCATCAGCTATGTGGTGGCCTGTCCGGACACTAAAGCCTGCGCCATCATCGATCCGGTGCTCGATTTCGATCTTGCGAGCGGGCGGACCGGCCAGGACAGCGCGAAAAAGCTGATCGGCCTGATCGAGGATCACGGTCTGAAGCCGGAGATGATCCTGGAGACGCATGTCCATGCCGACCACATTTCGGCCGCGCCCTGGCTGAAGCAGCGCTTCGGCTGTCCCATCGTGATCGGCGACGCGATCAGCGAGACCCAGAAGGCCTTCGCCCCCGTCTATGCGCTGGAATCGGAAATCTCCGGCTCCGGTGCGGAATTTGACCGGCTGCTGGCGGACGAAGAAGGCTTCACGATCGGCGCGCTGGACTGCCGGGCGCTTCATACGCCCGGCCACACGCCGGCCTGCATGACCTATATCATCGGCGACGCCGGCTTTGTCGGCGACACGCTGTTCATGCCCGACTTCGGCACCGCGCGCTGCGATTTTCCCGGCGGTTGCGCGCGCGAGCTTTACCGCTCGATCCAGAAAATCTTCGCCCTGCCCGATGAGACGCGCTTGTTCATGTGCCATGACTACAAAGCGCCCGGCCGGGCCGATTTCGCCTGGGAGACCACGGTGGGCGAGCAGCGCGCGCGCAATGTCCATGTCGGCGGATCTGTAAGCGAAGACGCGTTCGTCGCCATGCGCACGAGCCGCGACGCCAAGCTGGGCACGCCCAAGCTGATGCTGCCCTCGGTCCAGACCAATATCCGCGCCGGCCAGCTGCCGGGCGCCGATGACCAGGGCCGCGTCTTCCTCAAGCTTCCCATCGACGCGCTTTAGCCCGAACCCCATTTCGGTTCCGTGTTAAGCTCCCGCGGGCGCATGCAGGGAGACATGAGTGATGAGCTATGTGGAAGGCTTCGTCCTGCCGATCTCAAAGGACAACAAGCAGGCCTATATCGATCATGCGCTGTATTGCGCGGATGTGTTCAAGGAATACGGCATGACCGCCATGGTCGAGTGCTGGGGCGATGACGTGCCGGACGGCAAGATCAACTCCATGCGCACCGCGGTGCTGCTGGAAGAGGGTGAGACCGTCGTGTTTTCCTGGATGACCTGGCCGGACAAGGCGACGCGGGATGCCGGCTGGGAGAAGATCATGGCCGATCCGCGCATGGCGCCCGGCGCCGTCGAGATTCCATTTGACGGCAAGCGCATGATTTTCGGGGGATTTGTGCCAATCGTCGAGATCTAGGCCCGCCGCCTTGGCGATCGGCGATGTTTGCCTGGACGCCTTTGATCCGGTCCCGGCCGATCTGAGAGACGTCGGGACCGGCCGTCTTCGTTTCGATGATCAGGACAAGATGCGTCCGGCGGTCCGGCCTTGCGGCCGAGCCTTGGCCGGGACCGGACGCTGGGCGGCTTTTTGATGACGCGCTGACCGCCAGCCATTAGCGTCTTCGCGTCTTGAACGAAGGAGCGCCGCCATGGCCGTCGAAGACCAGGTCCCCACCCAGTCCGGATTTCCCGCCAAATCCACCGGCGCCGAAGTGCTTGAGGGCGTCGACCTGACGGGCCAGACCGCGATCGTCACCGGGGGTTATAGCGGGATCGGTCTGGAGACGGTGCGGGCTCTCCTGGACCGCGGCGCATCGGTCATCGTGCCCGTGCGGTCCCCGGAGAAAGCCGCCGAGGCGCTATCAGGCCTGAACGGCGACGTGTCCACCGCCGTGATGGATCTGGGGGATCTGACGTCGGTGCGCGCCTTCGTGGAGGAGATGACCGGCGCCCTCTCCCGCCTTGATCTTCTGATCAACAACGCCGGCATCATGGCCTGTCCGGAGGCGCGGGTCGGTCCGGGATGGGAAAGCCAGTTCGGGATCAATCATATGGGCCATTTCGCGCTGACCGCCGGATTGACGCCGCTGCTGCAGCGCACAGAGAACGCCCGCGTGGTGGCCCTGTCCTCCACCGCCCACAAGATGTCCGACATCCTGTGGGACGACATCCAGTATCAGCGCACGCCATACGACAAGTGGCGGGCCTATGGTCAGGCGAAGACCGCCAACGCCCTGTTTGCAAACGGCTTGTCGCGCCGGCTGAAGCCGAGCGGCGGGCTGGCGTTCGCGGTCCATCCCGGCGGCATCTTCACGCCGCTGCAGCGTCATTTGCCCAAAGAAGAGCAGATCGCTCTGGGCTGGCTTGGCCCGGATGGAGCGCCCTCGGAACAGGCGCGCGCGCTTTTCAAAACGCCCGAGCAAGGCTGCTCGACAACGCTATGGGCGGCCAGCTCGCCACTGCTTGCGGGCAAGCCGGGCGTGTATTGCGAAGATTGCGACATCGCGCCGCCGACCGATCCGGAAAGCCCGGCTGCGCGCTATCAGGGCGTCAACGCCCATGCCTGCAGCGACGAGAGCGCCGAGCGGCTCTGGGAGATCAGCGAAGACTTGCTGGCGCAGGCTTAAACGTCAGAAGCGGAAGCGTCCGCGCACGCCGAAATAGCCCGTGACGCCTTCGCCCACTTCAACCTCGTGGGAGGTGGCGCTGCTCAATTCGGTGTTGACCTCATAGCCGCCCTGAATCTGGGCGCCGCCGTAAAAACCCCAGCGGAAATCATCAAACCGGCATTCCGGCCTGTCCCATTCCACGGCCAGGTCGAATCCGCCGGCCGGGACGAGTTCGGTCCCCGATTCAGAGCGGGTATAGCTGCCCGCGACGTCGAGATCCCAGCTCGAGACCCGCCCGCCGGCATAGCCGCGGCCGATGACCTGCATGCCCGCGGCGCGCCAGAGAATGTGCTCATAGCCCAAGAAGCCCGACACATCATTCGGGTTCAACTTGAACCGCGTCTCCACCGAACTGCATCCGGAGGACTGACAGACTTCGACATCAACAGACGCCCCCGGCGCCGCCCAGATTCCGGCGAAGAACCGGCCGCGCCCATCGCCGATCGGCGGAAAGGACACGAAGGCGTCGATCCCGGGATCGGTGCTGTTCACGCTCACCGTATCGGAATAGCGGCCGCCGCCATAATCGGTGTTCACGGTGACATCCACGCCGTAATAGCGGATCTCCGTGCCCAGACCGAAGCGAAAGCGCGGCTCCGTCCCGTTCGGCTGCGCCAGCGCGGGCGACGCGCCGACTAAAAAGAGCGCCAGAACGCAGGCGGTTTTGTTTGCGGATTTCCGGAGGAAAAACGATCGATCCACCATCAAGACACATGCCCCTTATGCCAATTCGATAACAACCGTTCATTGAACGTAGCACAGAAGAATGTCCGCACCAAATTTATGGGTATTGGATCAGCCCGGCGCCCCGTCGCGCCTCCTGGCGCGAACCCTCACCTCACAGCTCTAAGACAGGCTCGGCGCATTGCTTGTTCGGCGGGACGCCGCTGACGCGGACTGGCCGGGACCTTTAGTCTTCGAAGACAATGTCCGGCGCAGGCCGGTTGGCGATGGCGGCCTGATGCAGCATGGCGTCGGCGGCGCGTTCAAACGCCTTGGCCACCGGCCCCTCCCCGGCGGCCACCAGGTGGCCCGCGTCGCTCGCTTCGCGCAATTCGGGATGCAGCGGGATTTCGCCCAGGAAAGGCGCGCCGATCAGCTCGGCCTCGGCCCGCGCGCCGCCCCGGCCGAAAATCTCGCTGGGTTCGCCGCAATGGGGGCAGAGGAAGAAGCTCATATTCTCCACCATGCCCAGAATGGGGATGGCGGTGCGGTCAAACAGCGCCGCGGCCTTCTTGGCGTCGTCCAGCGCCAGGTTTTGAGGCGTAGACACGATGACCACGCCGGAAATCGGCGCGCCCTGGGCGACCGCCAATTGCACGTCGCCGGTGCCCGGCGGCATGTCGATGATCAGAATGTCGAGATCGCCCCAATTCACCTCGCCCAAGAATTGACGGACCGCGCCGGTGACCATGGGCGCGCGCCAGACCACGGGATCGCGCTCGCCGACCAGAAAGCCCATGGAGACCAGCTTCACGCCATGGGCCTCAAGCGGCTCGATGCCCGCCTTGGTCTTCTGGAGCCCGGGCGCCTCGGTCAGGCCGAACAGGCGCGGCGCGCTGGGTCCGTAAATGTCCGCATCCATCAGCCCGGTCTTCAGCCCGAGCTTGACGCAGGCGGCGGCGAGATTGGCCGCCACGGTGGACTTGCCCACACCGCCCTTGCCCGAGGCCACGGCGACGACGAAGCGCGCCGGCGGGGCCAGCGGTTGGCTGGACGCCGGCTGAGGCTTGGAGGCGCCGCGCGCGAGCGTGGTTTCAATGATGACGCGCGTGCGCTCCACTTCGGCCAGCGCGGTGAGCGCCGCGTCGACCGCCGCGCGCAGGGCCGTGATGTCCTCGCCCTCCTGGCCGGGTTTGAGCACCAGCGTGGCGACGCCGTCCTTCAAATCGATGGCGTCGATGCGGCCGGACGTCGACAGCGGCGCGCCGCTGGACGGGTCGGCGACGGCGGATAAGGCTTGGTGCAGTGCGTCGGTCATGACCGATGACATAGGCGAGCGCGGCGCCTTTCGAAAGCCCGCTGCGCGCCAACTGCAGCGCCAAGCGCTTAAGACGCCTTGATTGCGCCAAGCCTTCGCGGCTACACCGGTAAATGGAGACGTGGCCGAGTGGTCGAAGGCGCTCCCCTGCTAAGGGAGTATACCTCAAAAGGGTATCGAGGGTTCGAATCCCTTCGTCTCCGCCAGATCTTTCCTGTTTGACGCGCGCCCTGCTTGATGCCTGGGCCTAACGGCCCAGCGTCTCCTCGCGCACGCGCTCAGCGAACAGATCCGGCATCTCCATCAAGCTGAGAGCCATATACATCACAGCCCGGCGATGATCAGTCTCGGAGACCGGGACCACGATCCGTCCCTGCGTCGGAGAATTACGGCCAAAATCGATCCGTCCGATCAGCGCGCCGTCCTGGGTGATGGTGTATCCCTCGACGGAGCGCGCGCCCATCATCCCCGCGTCTCGAAAACCGGCCGGCAGAGCTTGGAAGCTTTGGCCGTCAAAGACCATGTCCGCTCGAAGAAGCCGGCGCTGCTCCGCGATATCTTCCGTATTAAACGAGACCGAAAACCCTCCAAAGCGCGCACCGCTTTCCGCAAAGGCGGGGAGAGCGACTTCCAGGGCGATATCATTGCCCTCGGGCGTATCAGCCTGGCAGGCGTAGAGCTGTAGGGTTTGATTGGCGAAATCATACCCGGCGATCGAGCTGCCTTCGGCTCGAAGGCTGCATTGTCCGGCGATGTCTCGGGCCTCTTCCCCATCGGAGAAGGCGTAGTTGATTCTCACAGTCGATCGCGTTCGCCCGAATATCCGGCTTCGCTGCGTCGATTGGCGCGCGGAATAAGAATACTCGCTCGCCTCGATCGTGCGCCGCATCAATCCTCTGGCTCTAAGCTCGATGGTCTCGGTGGCGACGCTGTAGAGGGCGAATTGTTGCAACACCGCCGCCGGCGCGGACTCGTCGCCTGACGCCTCCCGTGACTCTTCGCCCTCCTGGGCGCCGGGCTGGTCCACGTCGCCGCTCGCATTTTGCGCGGCGGACGGAGTCGAAAGCAGCAGGACGCCCGCAATGACGGCCACCACCTTTAGTGCTAAATCGGCCATACTATCCCCCCTGTATTTTTGCTTTTATATCATCTGTGAATAATCCGAGCTAATTTTGAATTGAAGAACATATTCTGGCTCCGCCAGAATTGCGCCCTTGTTTGCGCTAACATATTATTTTATATGTATAATCACAAACTCAGACAGATTTGATCTACACTCAGATACGACTTTAAGTATATTTTGGCGCATGCTTGAAGCGCATCTGCAGCCACCGCCCAATAAGGCACCTTAGACGGCGCCGCTTCACGGTTCGCTGAAACGCGAGAGCCAGAGCCCGAACGCGATCAGACATCCATAGATCACAGATTCCAGGCCCCGCTGGATCAAGCCGACCTGCGGATGCTCCGGCGCCAGCGAAAGAAAGAGCGCCAAGCCGACGGCCCCGCACGCAATCCCGGCGATCATGAGCCGCCGCGCGCCCAAGCGTCCGACAGCAACGGCCAGCAGCGCGATCCCGGTCAGACCGCTGAGATAAGCCACGGCGCCAGCCAGCATGTGGATCCGGTGCGTCGCACTTGGATCGACCGGCCGGCAATCCGTGTCACAAGGCGCCAGCGCGCCGATGATCAGGCCGAGGGCGTAGACCGCCAACACAGAAAGCCCGGCCAGCGCCAGTCCACGGCGGCGCATCGCCGCCGCCGCCAGGCAGAGAAATGCGAGCAACAAAAGTTCGGCCGGGATGAATCCGAATCCGTTCATCGCCCAGGCGCCGGACGTCCCCGTCGCGCCGAGCTCGCTCATGAATTGCGCGCTATGGCTATAGCCCGGCCGCAGCGCGCCCGCGATCAGAACTGAGGCGGCGAGCCAGATTGCGCTCGCGATGGGCAGGAGCGCCGTGAGGCGGCGGGACAAGGTCATGCACGTCCTGTCTTGAAAGGATGAACGCCGAACGTGTCAGACTCTCTGAAAGCGCGCGACCGCCTCGACGATGCCCAGCGCGGCGCCATGGGCGGCGAGCCCCACCGTCCACCAGAGCATCGGCCATTTCATGATGAAGCTGTCTCCGCCCATCCCCAGGCTGATCGCGAGAAAAGTGACCATGCCGACGCCATAGCCGGCCAGATGGATGTAGAAGGACAGATGGACGCCCGCCCGCGCCTTCGACATGCGCCCTTTCGCCAGCGCCGCCACTTCCGCCTCCACGTCAACGCTGAGCGCCATGACCTCGACATCGAAGGCCGACGCCAACGCCATCATCGAGTCCTGGGACGCCGGTTCGCCCTTTTCGATGCGCTGCACGGTGCGCAGCCCGAGGCCGGCCAGCTCGGCCAGGTGCTCCTGAGACCACTGCCGCTCCTCGCGCCAGCGTTTGATCTTTGCAGCGTCTGCTTTGAAAGCCATGGGTGTCTCCTGTGCGAAAGATGTACTCCATTCGCCTTCAGACACCAGAGGCCGCACGTACGCGCCACGCCAGGCCTGCGCCACACACCCGCCACTCGCCCGCCAGTCGCGCGCCAAAGGGCCGCCAGCGCTGGCGCATACCCCGTCGGCATTGCCCCGCGCCGGGGCGCAGACTACAGCTTTGATCCGTCTGCGTGCTATCGCGCCCCGTTTGCCGAAGCTGAATGCCCGTCGTTTCAATCCCGTCCTCGCCGCCCGCCGTCAGCGTGATCGTGCCGACCTATAAGGAAGGCGAGAATATCCCGCATCTGATCGAGCGCGTGGCGCAGATGCGCCAGGCGACCGGGCTGACGCTGGAACTGATCTTCATGGATGACGGCAGCGAGGACGGCAGCGTCGAAGCGGTCGAAGCGGCCGGGCTGGATTGGGTGCAAATCGTCGTCCGCTCGGGCGAGCGGGGCTTAAGCGCCGCGGTCATCGAGGGCTTTGAGCGCGCGAAACACCCGATCCTGGTATGCATGGACGGCGATCTCAGCCATCCGCCCGAAGCCGTTCCCCGCCTGGTCAAAGTGCTGGAAAGCGGTCAGGAATTCGCCATCGGCTCACGCTATATCAAGGGCGGCTCGACGGACCGGGATTGGGGCTTTTGGCGATGGCTGAACAGCCGGATCGCCACCGCGCTCGCCTATCCCCTGACCCGCATCGTCGATCCCCTTTCCGGCTTTTTCGCCCTGCATAAATCCGACTTCGACGCCGCCGGCGATCTTGATCCCGTCGGCTATAAGATCGGTCTCGAGCTGATCGTTAAATGCGGCTTTGAAAATGTCGGCGAAGTGCCGATCCATTTCAGCGACCGGCGGTGGGGCGACAGCAAGCTGACCGTTCAGGAGCAGCTCAACTATATCCGCCACATCCGCCGCCTTTACGTCCATCGCTTCGGCAACGCGATGTATTTTCTTCAGTTTCTCGCGGTGGGCGCATCCGGCGTCCTGGTCAATCTTTCAATGCTGACCATGTTGTTGTGGATCGGCGCGCCAGAGCCGGCGGCGCTGGCGGGCGGGATCGCCACCAGCGTGGTCACCAATTTTCTGCTCAACCGCCGCTTCACCTTCTCCTATGCCCGCGACCGCAATCCCTACAAGCAGTTCGGCGGCTTCGTCATCGCGTCTGCGGCGGGCATGACGGTCAACTTCCTGACCGCTGTGACCATGCGGACCATGGTTCTGCCCGACACCCAGGGCGCCATCTATCTCGCCGCGCTGTGCGGCGTGGCGGCGGGGGTGACGTTTAATTTCCTCGGCAACCGCTTCGTGGTGTTCCGCAAGCGGCATGTGCCCGGTAGCGAAATCGATCAGGATCGGCACAATCGCGAATGACAGGCGGCTTGGGCTTGGGGGCGGAAGACATGACGGACCGCAATCTGCGGAGCTGGTTCTGGCTGGCGATCGGCGTGTCGGTCCTGAGCGCGCTGTGGACGCTTTTTCTCGCCGGAATCGCCAATGAGATCTGGGAAGAAGCCCATTTCCGCGTCGCCGGACAGCAGGCGGAATGGGGCTATCCCGACACGCCCGCCGGGGCGCCGCTCTGGGCGGCTTGGTCATCGGCGATCTTCGGCGAGACCAGGCTTGGGCCGCGCGCGCTGAGCTGGCTGGTCTCCTCGCTCTTCCCGCTCGCGGTCTGGTTTCTGGCTGCGGCCGTGACCACGCCCCGGCATGCGCTGATCGCCGCGGCGCTGGGCGCCATCATTCCGGTCTTCGTCGTGACCGGCGCCTTCGCCTATCCAGAAGCGCCGATGCAGACCCTGGTCGTCGCCTTCATGGGTTTTCTGGTCCGGGCGACCCGATCCGACAGGCTGCACTGGTGGATCGGCGCCGGCGTGATCTGCGCGCTCGGCGTGGCGTATTATTACCGTTTCTGGTTCGCCCCTTTCGGCGTCCTGATCTTTCTCATCGCCACGGCGCAGGGCCGCGCGCTTTGGGCGAGGCGCAACGCCTGGATCGGCGGCGCCCTCGCGCTTCTCGGGCTCGCGCCCAGCCTGATCGATAACATGCTAGAAGACTGGCGGCCGATCCTGTTTCACCTGGCCGGCCGCCAGGATTGGGCCTTCTGGCCGCGCGGCGCGCTATACCCGCTGGAGCAGGCCATGCTCGCCACGCCGGTGATCTTCGCCTTCATCCTGGGCGGCGCCTGGATCGCTTACGGACGTTGGCGAGCGCGATCAGACGCCGCGGCCGCCCTGATCCTGATCACCGCCGGCGTTTTGTCGCTGCCCTATTTCCTGATCGCCTTTTTCGACAAGGATTATCTGCTGCACTGGCCGATCCTGGCGTGGGCGTTGTTGCTGGTCTACACGCCCCAGGCCATGGCCCGCTTCGTGACCGTGATGAGCGGCCGCGGCTGGAGACTGCCGTCGCTGGCCGTGGTCGCGCTCGCCCCTGTCCTGGCGCTCGGCGGCGCCGTCGCCAACGGGACGATGCTGGTGCTGTGGCGCTATCCAGCGCCGCTGATCGAAGCCGGTCGGCAAGACCTGCTGGTCGGCGGCGATTTTGAGGATTGGAGCGTGCTTCGGCCCGCCCTTGAACAAGCGTTCGCCGATGCAGGGCCTGACGCCGTCCTGATTGGCGGCGACCACACCACGACCGCCCGGATCCAGACGGCTGCACGACTGACCCAGCCGGTGGTCGTGCTCGATCATCCTGAAGACCGGTCACGCAGCTTCCAGCTCTACCGGCGTATGCGCGGGGAAGGCGAAGCCGAGCTCGCCGACTACGCCGGGCGCAGCGCCGTCATCGTGCTGCGCGAGCCCAGCTATCTGTATCGCGAGATCGAACGGGTGGAGATGCGCGAACGTTTGTGCGCCGCGCTCTCTCATGCCGTTATGGTCGAACAAATCGTCCTGGAACCGGGCCGTAAGCGGGCCTCGATCTTCCTCGCCAGGGTGCGCGCCGGCGAGGAGACCGGGCTGGTCCCCGGCGCATGTCCTTTGCTGCCCTTCGGCGTGATCGAGCAACCGGTGGCGGGCGAATCCGTGCCGAAGGCCGTGATCAATGTCTACGGGCCGGCGGCCCACCCCGACGGCGTCGCGCAGGTCACGGTCCGGCTCGACGGCGACGAGATCGCGGCGATCACCACGCTCAACGATTTGCCCGGCTATCGTTTCCCGGACACGCTCAGCTTTGACCCGGCCTATCCGAACGTGTTCTGGGGCGCGCGGCCGGACCTTTCGGCCTATGAGGCCGGGCGTTATGAAATGTCTTTGTCGATCGTGACCGGCGCAGGCGAAGAAGTGCTGCTGGAGACCCGGCCGATTTTCATCCGGTAGCCGGGCTGACCGATGTGTGACCTGCGATGACAGGGCTGTGACCCGCCGTGATCGCTCCGCCTGTTAGGATTTCGGGCCTCACAGTCTGAACCTTCAGGAGCGCCCGCGTGATCAAGTCCGTCTTCCTCGCCGTCATACTCTCTGTCCTGCCCGCCTCGGCCTTCGCCGAGGACGAGGCGCGCCTGGCCGCGGTGTTGAGCTATGCAGACTGGTGCGCCAGCTGCCAGGTGCTCGATCCGAAGCTGGAGGAGGTGCGCGCGGCCGGCCCGATCGAGGGCGTGCGCTTCGTGCGGCTCGACTATACCGACCGCACCAGCGCGAATTATTTCGCCCAGGCCGACGAAGCAGGCGTCGGGTCCGCCGTGCGAGGTCATTTCCAGCGCGGCGTTCGCACCGGAATGCTGCTCCTTATCGATCTGGACGACGGCGAGGTCGTGGGCGACGTGCGCCGCACGGCCACGGTGGAAGAGATCCAGGCCGCCTTGCGTTCCGCCGCTGCGGACGCCTGACCGAGCTGCCCCCGAGCTCGACCGGAGAGGCCCTGCACGGCGACGTGCGGGGCCTCTTCTTTTACACGCCGCGCCGCGACGGATGCCGCCGGTCTCTGCTAAGAGGCGCGGATGAGCCGTCTTGAAATCTTCCTCGTGGCGCCGCCGGGACTTGAACCCATGCTCGAAGCGGAAGCGCGGCGGCACGGCCTCGCGGTCGCCGGGCGGACCGCGGGCGGCGTGTTCGTCTCAGGGGACTGGGCCGACGTCTGGACAGCCAATCTGATGCTGCGCGGCGCCACACGCGTTCTGGTCCGCCTGGCGGAATTCCGCGTCAGCCACCTCGCCCAGCTCGACAAGCGCGCCCGCGGCGTGGATTGGGCGCGCTGGCTCCAGCCGGATACGCCGGTCCGGGTCGACGCCGTCTGCCGCAAGTCGAAAATCTACCATTCCGGCGCAGCCGCCGAGCGCATCGCCCGCGCCATCCAGGAGACCAGCGGCGCGCCGACGCAAGACGACGCGCCCGTGCGCATTCAGGCGCGGCTGGACCATGATGTTTGCACGCTCAGCCTCGACAGCTCCGGCGAGCCTTTGCACAAGCGCGGCCGCAAGCCCGCCGTCGCCAAAGCGCCGATGCGCGAGACATTGGCGGCGCTGTTTCTGCGCGCATGCGAGTATTCCGGCGACGAACCGCTGATCGATCCCATGTGCGGGTCAGGCACCTTTCTCCTGGAATCGGCGGAAATCGCCGCCGGCCTGCCGCCGGGCCGCGACCGCCCCTTCGCCTTCGAGCAGCTCGCCAATTTTGATGAGGCGGCCTGGCGGGCATTGCGCGCAGACGCCGTGGCCCGCGCCACAAAACCGGCCTCACCCATCCTGGGATTTGACCGCGACCCTGGCGCGGTGCGCGCCGCAACCGAGAACGCCCAGCGGGCCGGCCTCGCCGATTTCGTCGAGATCAGGCGCCGCGGCGTCGCGGACTTGACCGCCCCTCCCGGCCCCGCGGGTCTGGTCATCGTTAATCCGCCATACGGCGCCCGGATCGGCGATCAGGCCGCTCTTCGCCGTCTTTATCGGACGCTGGGCCAGCGCCTCAAGTCGGGATTCAACGGTTGGCGAGTCGGCCTGATCACCAGCGTGCCCGGTCTGGCGAAAGCGACCGGACTGCGCTTGCGCGCGGGGCCGCCGATCGACCATGGCGGGCTTAAAGTGCGGCTCTATCAGACATCGATCCCACCCGCGCCGCAGGCCTGACCGCGGCCGCTGCGCCTTGACCAGTCTGCGGCGCGCCGAGCAGACTATGGCCTTCTCTGGGAGGGGCGGAGCATGGCATTGGCAATCGGACTTTTCGCAGCAGCGTTTCTGAACGCTGCGGTCGCGCAGGAAGCCCCTGGCGAGCAGACCCTGTTGCAGGAGGTGCAGGAGCCCGCACCGGTCCTGCGCCAGGTCGATCCGCAAGCGACATCCCTGATCTGCCCGTTCCGCGGCGCGATCGACTATGAGCCGGGCGATATCGAGTGCGGCCGGATCACCGTGCCGGAAAACCGCGAACGTTCTGACGGCCGCCTGATCCAGCTTCACTATGTCCGCATCGCCGCATGGGGTGAGGACGACACCGAGCACAGAAGCGATCCGGTTCTCTATCTGACCGGCGGGCCTGGCGTGGGCGTTGAGAGCTATGTCGGCCGTCTGAGAGATCATGACGTCGCCGAACATCGCGATCTCTACATTCTCGAACAGCGCGGAATCGGAAGCAGCACGGATTTCTGCGAACAATACGCCGCTCTCGCGCCGGAGATCTCCCACGCCGTCTCGATGGAGGAAATGGCGATCGCCGGGGCTGAGCGCATGCGGCTTTGCTTCCGGGAAGCCGCCGCTCAGGGCATTGATCTGAGCGGTTATAACACGGTTGAGAATGCTCGCGACGTTCAAGCTTTGCGTGAGGCGCTAGGGCTTGAATCTTGGAATGTTTGGGGAATTTCGTATGGCTCTCACCTCGGTCAGATGCTGTTGGACGTCGACCCGGAGGGGACCCGCGCCATCGTGCTCGACGCGATCGTGCCGAACGACCTGGCAGGCCTGTTCGACTATGACCGCATCTTCCAGCAGCTGATCACGAATATCGCCGAGACCTGCACCAGCGGGCCTCAATGCGACGATCTGGAGGCGCGCCTGTGGCGCGCGATGGAGTCGCTGCGCGATGATCCTGTCATCCTCGAGATCGACGAGAGCGAAGTCTATCCTCGCGGCCAGCAATGGATTCCGCCCGCCATCGCGGCTTTCTTGCCCTTCTCCATGGCCTATGAACAGGACGAGCATCCCGCCATGGTCGCGGTGATCAACGCCGTCGCAGAATTCGCCGAGACGCGCGACGCCGACGTCATCGCCGGGCTGGAGGCGATTCTGGCCTCGTCGGAGGGTACGGACGACGACGGCGTTTCAATCTCACAGGGCATGAGCGACGCGATCCGCTGCAATGACGGCTATGTCCATGCCGTGCTCGCAGATTACGACGAGACCGAGCCGGGGCGCTGGTCAGGATTTCTCGGCACGCGCGCAGGGGCGGCCTATGCCGCTCAGGTCTGTGAAGACGAAGGCCTGGCGCCGCGGGACCGGGCTGAGTACGCGCTTGTGCAGACCGATGTCCCGACCCTGATCGTCAACGGCGCCTGGGATCCGGTCACGCCGCCATGGCTGGCGGAATACATCCACCAAAACATGCCCGGCTCGCGCCTGATCATCACGCCCTTCGCCGGCCACGGACCGACCCGCTCCATGCCGGATTGCGCCGGACCGGTGATGACCGCGTTTTTCGATGATCCCGACGTTGAAGCGTTGGACGCGACCTGCCTGGAAGAGGGCCTCGACCCGCCCGTCTATGTCGGCTTGATGGAGACCCGCGCGCCCTTTATCGCAGCGGGACTGGTGGCCGACGCGCCGGCCAGTTTCGTCGGCCCGGGGCTCTGGCTGGCTGGATCGGTGCTGCCCCTCTTGATCGGCGCCGTGATGATCCCGCTGGGCTTTTTCGGCCGCATCATCGACCGCACGCCGGTCAGCGTCATCGGCGCCGACACCGGCGGGGCCCGCTTCACCGGATGGCTGGCGGCGATAGCGGGCCTGGGCGGCCTCAGCCTTATCGGTTACGGGGCCTATGCGGCGTCGGAGATCTCGCAGGCCGCCATCCTGGTCGGCTTCGCCAAACCGGCGGGCTACGGCGCCTGGATGGTGCTTGTCTCCGGCTTGCTCGGCGCCGCCAGCCTCGGCTTTCTGGTCCGCGCCTTCCTTGGAGAAGAGCGGATCCGGATCGGCACTCTGCTGGGCTTCTTCCTGCTCAGCATTGGCGCTTTGTCATTGACAGCCTTCGCCTTTGTCTGGGATTTGACGCCGCTGTGACCAAACGGCGCGGGTGACTCAATATGGACGTGACACTGGATTTTCTCGGCCGCTTTGCGAGCCAATTCCAGTCGCCCGCCCTCGCCTTTCTGATCGGCGGGATGGTGATCGCCGCCTTTCGCAGCAATCTGACCATTCCCGACGCGATCTATAAATTCGCGGTCTTTGTCCTGCTGATGCGCATCGGCATGAAGGCGGGGCTGGAGCTGCGCGAAGCGGATCTGACCGCGATGCTTCTGCCGGCGCTGATCGCGGTGGTGGTCGGCCTCGCCGCCGTCGTCATCGGACGCTATTCACTGGCGCTGCTGCCGAATGTGAAGACCGAGGACGGCATTGCGACCGCCGGCCTGTTCGGCGCGGTCAGCGCCTCCACGCTCGCGGCGGCCATGGTGCTGATGGATGAGGGCGCGATCGCCTATGAGGCCTGGGCGCCGGCGCTTTATCCCTTCATGGACATTCCCGCCCTGGTGCTCGCCATCGTGCTGGCGAATATCCACCACACCAAGGTCAAGGAAGGCGGCGACACGGAAGTGCGCCTGTGGCCGATCATCAAGGACAGCCTGCGCGGGTCCGCGCTCAGCGCGCTGCTTCTGGGCATGGCGCTGGGCCTTTTCACCCGGCCCGATCCGGTGTTCGACAGCTTTTACGACCCGCTTTTCCGCGGGCTTTTGTCGATCATCATGCTGATCATGGGCATGGAGGCCTATGCCCGCCTGCGCGAGCTGGCGAGCGTGGCGCACTGGTATCTTGTCTATGCGATCGCAGCGCCCCTCACCCACGGCCTGATCGCGTTCGGCCTTGGCTATATCGCCCACGTGCTGACCGGCTTCTCGCCGGGCGGCGTGATCATTCTGGCGGTGATGGCGGGGTCCAGCTCGGACATTTCCGGCCCGCCGACGCTGCGCGCCGGCATCCCCAGCGCCAATCCGTCCGCCTATATCGGCTCGTCGACCAGCATCGGCACGCCGGTGGCGATCGCCATCGGCATTCCGCTTTACATGACTTTGGCTGAGCTGGTGTTCAGGCTCTAGGATTCGTCGCGCGAGAACTTGCCGGGACGCAGGATCTCGACCTCTTCCAGATAGGTGATGCCGGAATAATTCTTAAAGTATCGCGCCGAGACATTCTCCGCGATCGTCTCGGCCTGCTCTCTGGAGCTGCAGATCACTTCGATCTTCACATTGCGAAGCGCATCGACCACCTGCGCCCGGCTTTGCGTGCGCACGCCGCGGCTGCCTTTGCCGGCCGCATTGACCATGGTGTAACCCGTCGCGCCGGCCGCTTCGATCACCTCAATGACGCCATTGACGATGACTTTTTCGGTGATGATGACGATTTTGACGGCGGTGTGGGTCATGGCGCGCACTCTTCATGGACGAATGACGAGCTAGACCCAGCCAGCGCCATTGGTCAACCAGACGCCGGCGCCGATGCTCCGGCGAAAAGAGCGCCGCTCCAGCCGGACCGGCGCTCTTTTCGCCTGTGACGGACCGGCCTAGTTCAAGTCGGTGCGAAGGCTGATCCCCCAGATCCGCGGATCGTTGACGAAGCCGGTGTTGTTGTTGAAGTCGATGCCGCCGACCAGATTGTCTTCATCGGTTATGTTGCGCACGAAGAAGGCCGCTTCCCAGTCGCGGCCATCGGCGACGCCGGCATAGCCGACGCGCAACCCGCATTCGAAATTGCCGTCGGAGAAATACTCCTCGGACTCATAAAGGAAGAGATTGGTGCGCCCTTGCCAGAACCAGTCGGTGTAGACGAACCACTCCCCGCCCATATCCGAAGGGATCGCATATCGGGCCGTCAGGCTCAGGATGTAATCCGGCGCCTGGGGAAAGGGGTTGCCGTCGACTTCCACAAAGCCGTCATTGTCCGCGTCCGGATCGGTCGGCGTGCACTGCCCTGAACCGCAGGGCGCCACCTCCAGATCAGGATCCTGGAGCTCCGTCTCATTCCAGCTGAAGCCCGCCGTGACCAGGAAATTGTCGGTGACGAGAAATTCTGAATCGATCTCGACGCCGTAACCGACGCCTTCATCGGCGTTGACCAGCTGGATCAGGTTGCCGGCGCCGCCCACCGCTGAGAGCTGAAGGTCCTCAACGGTGTAGTAAAACGCGGTCGCATTGATCCGCGCGCGTCCGCCCAGCGGTTCTGAATTCAGGCCCGCCTCCCAGGACAGCACGGTTTCGCTGTCGGCCACTGAGGGGGATCCGAAAAACGCGACGTCACGCGCCTGAATCGTCGGGCCCCGGAAACCGCGGGCCACGCGGGCGAAGACGGAAACCTCGTCATTCACGTCATAGATCGCGGAGATGTCCCAGCTGACCTGTTCGTCAGAGACGTTCACCGGCGCCTGCGGCACGACGGACACCGGGACCGACAGGTCTTTTTCGTCGCTCGTGTAGCGAAGCCCGCCGGAAATCTCGAGCTGGTCGGAGAGCCGGTGGCTGGCCTGACCGAAGATCGACCAGAGATCATTTTGGTGATTGACCGTCGTGGGCGGCGGGAAGCCGCCGTTCGGCCCGAGCGTCGTGATGGTGAAATCGGAGGTGAAATAATAGGCGCCGAGCTGCCAGCGGGTCGCGCCGTCGCCGTCCGATGCGACGCGGAATTCCTGGGTGAACTGGTCGAGATCATCAATCCCGTCCTGCGTTTCCGACGGGAAGGCAATGATACCCGGCCCATTAAAATTGCCGCCGTCGATATCGCCGAGGCTGAAGCCTTCCGCCGTTTCATAGCCGGAGATCGATGTGATGACGAAGCCCGGACGATAGACATTCGCTTTCAGACTGGCGCCCCAGCTATCGTATTCCTGAGGGTTGTTGAACGCGGAGTCGAAGAAGACCCGTCCTCGATCATAATTCGCATTCAAATCATTCGACCCCGTGCTCAAGATATTGGCGCGAAACAGCGCTGACGTGCCCTCCAGGCTGCGGCCGTGGATGTTGAACAATGCATCGAAGCGGTCGTCGGGCTCGAACAGGACCTGCACCCGCCCGGCCAGCTCGTTAAACCCGCCCAGCGAATTCGGCGCGCCCAGAAAATCATTGTCGATCCAGTCATCGCGGTTCTGGCTGAGCAGAGATACGCGGGTCGAAACCGTGTCAGACAACGGGACCGTGTATGCGCCTTCCGCATTCATGGTGCCCAGCGAGCCATAGGCGCCGCTGAGATATCCGCCGCGCTCGCCGTCGGGACGCACGGAATCAAATTTGACGATGCCTGCGGTGGTGTTGCGCCCGAACAGCGTGCCCTGAGGCCCGCGGGAGACCTCAACCTGCGCGATGTCGAAAAGCGGAAAGCTTTTCAGGATGACGTTTTCCTGGACGATATCGTCCATGACCACCGAGACCGGCTGTGAGGCGGCCAGATCGAAATCGGTGTTGCCGAGGCCGCGAATATAAAAGCGCGGGGCGATGCGGCCGTTGGAGCTTTCGGCGTAGAAGCTGGGAATGCGCGCGGCCAGGCTGAGAATGTCTCCCCCGGCCTCGGTGATCGCGTCGAGATTTTCAGACGGCACCGCGGTCACCGAACCGGCGATGTCCTGGATATTCTCCTCGCGGCGCGTCGTCGTCACGATAATCGTATCGACACGCGCTTCATCGCTGGTCTGCTGAGCAAGGGATGGCGCGGACAAGCCGGCGGCGAGCGCAATGGCGCTGACGGAGCTGGCGGCGAGAATGGAAATGGAAGAAGCAATTCGAGACACGGCGCTAGTCCTTTGGCTCGTGGACGGGGAGAAGGTTTAAAGGCGCCCATCGCGCGTGACGGAGGGCGGCGCTATTTCGTTAAGCAAGCCTGGCGGTTTCGCGAAGGCTTTTGATTGCTGCGGCGCAACTCAATCAAAGTGTGTGGACAATAAGTCACAGATTTTTCATCTGTAGACGGATGTTCGTTAACCCAATTGGATCAGCCGTCGATCTGGTCCATGTCGATCTCAATGGTGGGATCGACGCGCGCCGCCAGAGGGCCGGGATCCTCTAAATGCAGGTCCAGCAAGGCGCGATAGCGGCGAATATTGCGGACATATTGCACCGGCTCATGGCCGCGGGCGTAGCCATGACGGACCGTGGTGTAATATTCGCGCTGGCTAAGAAGCGGGAGCGTTTGACGCAAGGACGGCCACCGGTCCGGGTCGAGCCCCTGACGGCGCGCGAGCCGGCGCGCATCATAAAGATGGCCCATGCCGACATTATAGGCGGCGAAGGCCTTGAAGAGCTGGTCCTCGCCATCCACGCCTTCCGGGATCCGGTCGAACAGGCGGCGCAGATAAAGCGCACCGCCCTCGATGGATTGCACCGGATCCGTACGGTCTTCGACCCCGACCTCCCGCGCCGTCGGCAGGGTCAGCATCATGACGCCGCGCACGCCGGTGGCGCTGACCGCATCGGGATCCCAGTGAGATTCCTGATAGGCTTGCGCCGCCAGCCAGCGCCAATCGATGCCGTGCTCGATCGCCGCGGCCTCGAAATGCGGCCGGAGGGCCGGCAGACGCGCGTCGATCCGGCGCACGAAGCGCGCCACGTCGACATAGTCGAAGCGCCGGGTATAGCCGTACCAGCGCTCGTCCAGCTCCTCGAGCAGGCCGTCATCGTGGGCCAGCTCGAACCAGCGTTCCAGCGGTTCGGCGAGCTGCGGCGCCGCCTCAGCCCGGATCCAGGCATGGCTGCGTTCCTCACTGAGCGTCAGCGGCGTTAAAAGCTCGGGAAATTGCAGGCGGGCATGGGCGATCAGATTGCTGTCAGCCACGGTGCAGTCGAGTTGCTCCTCCTGCACCTGTCTCAGCAAGGGCATCGCCGAAGGCGCTTCAAGCGCCCCCCAGCTCAGCTCCGGATGAGCCGCCTGGAGACCGGCAAGCGTCTCGGCATAGCTCGAGCCGCCGACCACGGCGAGCGAAACCGCGCTTAAGTCCTCAACCGCGCGAATGCGGGCGCCGGCGCGCCGGCAGGCGACCTGCTCGACCACCGCCTTATAGGCCGGCCCGAACTCGAAAATCTCCGAACGGTCTTCGGTGACCGTGATCCCCGCGGCCGCAATATGCCCCTCGCCGGCGGAAACCGCGTCCAGGACGGCCTGCAGATCTTCGCGCACGTCAAATTCGGCCGCCAGGCCCTGGCTTTGCGCGAAAGCGCGGGCCAGCTCGACCTCATAGCCGCTGACCGCACCGCTTTCATCGATGAAGTGGCTGGTGGGCCCAGGAGCGATCAACACGACAAGCCGCCCCTCCTCCAGCGCTGTCGCCAAAGTCTCGACGGGATCGGGCGGCGGCGGCGGTGGCGGCTCCGGCCGGCCGCACGCGGCCAGGCAGGCTGTCAGACAAAGAAGAAAGCCCCAGCGTTTCAACATCACGCTTGAGGATAGTGGAGCCGCGCGCCCTGTCCAATCAGGGTTGATTGAGCGCCCAGTCATATGCGTGTCCGGCGATGTTCGGATTGGATTCGATCGCGGCGGCCAGCTCCGGCTCGGCATAGGTCAGAAGATGCGCGACCACGCCCGCTTCGCTGCCTCCGAAATCGACGCGGAACCAGCGATAGATGCGCGATACGACAAGACCGCGCTCGGTCACCGTGACACCGCGCGGATGATTCACATACGCCCGCGCCATGGCGTCTAGCTCATCGTTAAGCGTCTCGCCGCGCCAGGCCGTCGCCTTGAGATTCGGACAGCCGATGGACGCGCAGTTCACCGCATAGTGCACCAGAGCCGCCTGATAGCGCGGGCGCATGATGTCATGCTCGATATCGTCCAGCGAAAGCGGCTCGCCCTCCACCGTGACGCGATCGACGCCCCAGGGGCCGATCGACCAGGGCCGCGGCCGAATCTGGCGGATCGAGCGCTCCGGCGCCGCCTCAACGATCAGGCGCACAGTCACGGCGTTATAGAGATTGGCCCAGAAGGCGAAGGCGTCGTCTTCATTCATGGCGGACGGCCGCGCCGCCTCGAGTGCTGCGATATAGCCGTTGAGCGCCGCCACATCCGCCTCGGAGGCCCGCAATGCGTCATAGTCGAAGCGCGCCACGCCGTCGGGATGATCGCTCAGATGGCGCGCCAGCAAGCCGTCCCAAGGCGTGTGCAGATCCTCCGCCAGCGCGGGCGCAGGCAAAAGCAAAGCGAAAAGACAAGCGACCAGGCGCATGGGCGATCTCCACTTGTGTGAATTTCAACATGTGTCGCATGGCGTCGGGCGCCAGTGCGGCGCTTGCTCAAATCGCAAATCTCGCCAGTTTGTGATCCATGCTTTCATCCGCCCTCCCCGAGCCCGTGCGCGCCACGATTAATCTGTCTGACGGCGAGATGGCGCTTCTCACCTGGCCGAGGCCCGGCGCGCCGCGCCTGGTTTTCGCGCACGCCAACGGGTTTTGCGCCTCCGCCTACCGCCAGATGCTGGGCGCGCTGGCCGATCGCTTCGACATCGTCGCGCCGGATCTGCGCGGCCATGGGAGAAGCACGCTGCCGGCCGATCCGCATCACCACCGCAGCTGGAACATATATGCGCGCGATCTTGTCGCCTTGAACGCCGCCTTGGATCGCCCGGCCGATCTGGCGGTCGGCCACTCCATGGGCGGCACGTGCTGGGTGCTGGCCGCGGCGTTGATGGAGGCGCCGCCGCCCCTGGTGTTGATTGATCCGGCCATGCTTCCAGGCATGGGCTATCGCCTGTTCCGCTCGCCGCTGCGCCCGGCGATCGCGCGCCATGTGCCCATCGCCAAACAGGCCCGGCGGCGCACCAAATACTGGCCGGACCGGGCGGCGGCGCTGGGCCGCTATACCGGCAAGTCGCCCTTTAGCCGGTGGGCGCCGGGCGTGTTGGAGGATTATTTGCTGGATGGCCTGACCCGCGCCGGCGACGGCGTGCGCCTGTCCTGTGAACCGGACTGGGAAGCGGCCAATTTTGAAGCCCATGGCCACGACCTGCCCCGCGCCGGGCGCAAAGTCGCGCCGCTTATCCGGCTGGCGAAGTCCGAGCATGGGTCGGTCGCCATGTATGCGGCCAGCCTCGCCCGCAAGGGCGCGCGGGTGGAGACGCTTGAAGGATCGGGTCATCTCGCGCCGATGGAAGAGCCGGCGCGGATAGCAGCGTGGATCGCCGACAGCGCCTAGATTCTGTCCCCGCCCAGGCGAACCGTGGGACCACGGACGCGTCGCCGGCGGATCCCGGCGCTCCCGCTGGTCGGCCGGCACGCAGACAGCGGGCCTTAGCGCCCTTTGAGGGCGCGCCGCCGGCGCGCTAGCCTTCTCGCCAGACACTTTGGAGCCCGCCATGTCCGTCCTGACCGAAACCAATGGTCCGATCCTGACCGTCACCCTCAATCGTCCCGAACGCCGCAACGCCGTGGATCGCGCGACCGCCGAGGCGCTGGCGGCGGCGTTCCGCGCCTTCAACGCGGATGAGGCCCTGTCGGTCGCCGTCCTGACCGGCGCCGGCGGGCAGTTTTGCGCGGGAGCGGATCTGAAGGCCATCGCCGAGGGCGACGCCAATCGCGTGGAGCTGGACGGCGACGGTCCCATGGGCCCGACCCGCATGGCGCTCTCCAAACCGGTCATCGCCGCGGTGGAAGGCCACGCCGTCGCCGGCGGGCTGGAATTGGCGCTGTGGTGTGATCTGCGCGTGGCGGCGAAGAGCGCGATCTTCGGCGTCTATTGCCGCCGCTTCGGGGTGCCGCTGATCGATGGCGGCACAGTGCGCCTGCCGCGCCTGATCGGGATGAGCCGGGCGATGGACATGATCCTCACCGGCCGGCCCGTCGGCGCGCAGGAGGCGCTGGAGTTCGGCCTCGCCAACCGGACCTGTGCGGACGGCGAAGCGCTCGCGACGGCTTTGGCGCTCGCCGAGCAGATCGCCGCTTTCCCCCAGACCTGCCTGCGCAATGACCGGCTGAGCGCCTATGGCGCAACGGCGAAAAGCGAATCCGACGCGCTCGTCGAAGAAACCCGGCGCGGTATCGATACGTTGAAAAGCGGCGAAACCCTGGACGGCGCGGCGCGCTTTTCAGGCGGCGAAGGCCGGGGCGGAGCGTTTTAGCGTCGCCCGACCCCACAAATTCCCGTCATCCCCCGGCGAGTTCGGACAGGACGATGCGGGCCTGTCATCCCCACCACTTCTCCGGCTTGGCGGTGAAGCCCGCCGCCTTTTCCAGCGCGCCGGCCACTGTGAACATGGCCGCTTCGTCCAGCGCCGGTGCGATCACCTGAAGACCCAGCGGCAAGCCCTGCTTGTCGAGCCCCGCCGGCACCGAGATCGCGGGCACGCCGGCGATGTTTGCGGTCACAGTGAAGATGTCGTTGAGATACATCTCGATGGGGTCGGCTTCCGCTTTTGAACCGATGCCGAAGGCCGCGCTCGGCGTCGTCGGGGTCAGGATGGCGTCGACCGTTTCGAAGGCCTGGTTGAAGTCTTCGAAGATTTTCCGGCGCACTTTCAGGGCCTTGACATAGTAGGCGTCATAATACCCGGCGGACAGCACATAGGTGCCGATCAGAACCCGGCGCTGAACTTCCGGGCCGAAGCCGGCGGCGCGGGTCTTTTCATAGGTGTCGGTGAGATCCTCGCCCTCCACGCGCACGCCGTAGCGCATGCCGTCATAGCGCGCGAGGTTCGAGGAGGCCTCCGCGGGCGCGATGATGTAATAGGCCGGAAGGGCGTATTTGGTCATCGGCAGGGAGATGTCGACGATCTCCGCGCCGGCGGCTCTGAGCCATTCAGCGCCCTTCGACCACAAGGTCTCGATCTCGCCCGGCATGCCGTCCATGCGGTATTCCTTGGGCACGCCGATCTTCATGCCCTTGACCGACTTGCCGACCGCTTCGACCCAGTCAGGCACCTCGCCGGGATAGGAGGTTGAATCCTTAGGGTCATGGCCGGCCATGACCTGCATCAACAGCGCCGTATCCTTCACCGTTTTGCCGAACGGTCCGGGATGGTCCAGCGAAGAGGCGAAGGCCACAACGCCCCAGCGCGAGCAGCGGCCATAGGTGGGCTTGGCGCCGACCAGGCCGGTGAAAGCCGCCGGCTGGCGGATCGATCCACCGGTGTCGGTGCCGGTCGCGCCATAGCTGATCCCCGCCGCCAGCGCCGAGGCGGACCCGCCGGACGAGCCGCCCGGCACCAGCTTCTCGGTGGAGCCGTTGGCGCGCCAGGGATTGACCACGGGTCCGGTCGCGGCGGTCTCGTTGGACGAGCCCATGGCGAACTCGTCCATGCTGGTCTTGGCGAAGAAGACCGCGCCTTGATTCCACAAATTGCCGCTGACGGTGGATTCATAGGCCGGCTTGAAGCCTTTCAGGATGTTGGAGGAGGCGGTGGTCTCCACGCCTTCCACCGCAAACAAATCCTTCATGGCGACCGGCGCGCCGTCCAGAATGAGCGCTTCGCCCTTGGCCCGGCGCGCGTCGGAGGAGCTCGCCATCTCGCGGGCGCGATCTCCGTCGATCACCGTGAAGCAGTTGAGATGATCCTGCGCCGCTTCGGCGGCCGCGACGGTGGCGTCGGCCAGTTCGACGGCGGAAAACTCTTTCGCCTCAAGGCCCGCAAGCACCTCGTGGAGGGTAAGATCGGAGAAATTCGCCATCATCCCTACTCCACGCTCTTGGGCACGACGAAGAAGCCTTCTTCCGACTTCGGCGCGTTTTTCAGGACCGCGTCGCGCTTGCCGCCATCGCTGATCTCGTCGGCGCGCATGGGCAGGTCCATGGGGGCTGCGCTCGCCATCGGCTCCACGCCGTCCACATCGACCTCATTGAGTTGCTCGACCCAGTCGAGAATGCCGTTGAGTTCGCCGGTCAGCGCGTCCAGCCGGTCGGCCGGCTCGGCGATCCGCGCCAGCGCCGCAATGCGCTTGACCTCGTCTTTGGTGACGGACATGGGATGCTCCGGAAAGGGAGAAGAATTTCGAAGCGCGACGCGTAGCAATCGGCGTGCTGCAGCGCAAGGCGGCGGTGACGCTGGCTCCATGTCGCGCCCGTCCCCCTCAAGGGGTGAGATCGCCGGACGTCCCAGGACCAACCAGCCGCATTCAGGCCGCCTGACCCTTCCCTCACCCGCTTACGCGCCCTAAACCCTGCCCCATGATCTTCCTGCACCCAGCCCTTCTCCCCGACGGTCCCCTGATGGCGGTCGACCCGGGTTCGAAAACCCTGGGCGTCGCCGTCTGCGACGCGGCGCGCAAAGTGGTCACGCCGCTCACCACCATTCAGCGGGTGAAGTTCACGCCGGACGCCGAAACGCTGCTGGCGCTTTATGACGCGCGTGAATGCGCCGGTCTGATCGTGGGGTTGCCGCTGCATATGGATGGCGGCGACGGACGGCGCGCGCAGTCCTCGCGCAGCTTCGTGACCAATCTGTTGCGCCTGCGCGACATCCCGGTGGCCTATCAGGACGAGCGCCTGTCCACCTTCGCGGCCACGGAAGCCTTGATCGAAGCGGGGGTGAAGGCGTCCGAACGCAAAGCCATGGTCGACGCCCAGGCCGCCGCGGTGATCCTGGAATCAGCGCTGGGGCGGATCCGGGAAGGCGCGCCGCGCAGCGAAGAGGGCGGACGCGCGTGAGCATGGTCGCGGGGGCCCTGCTGCCGATTTTCGGAGTCATCGCGCTGGGCTGGGGCCTGCGGCGCAGCGGATTGGTGCGCGCGGATTTCTGGCCCGGCATCAATCGTCTGAGCTATCAGGCGCTGCTGCCGGCGCTGCTCTTTGTGTCCATCTCCACCGCCGAAGTGGATCTGGCCGGCGCCCTGCCCTTTCTTGTCGCCGCGACGCTGGGCTTCATCCTCATGGGCGCCATCGCTTTGGCGCTCAAGCCGCTGCCGGTGGACGGGCCCGCCTATACCAGCCTGTTTCAGGGCGCGGTGCGCTGGAACGGCTTTGTGCTGCTGGCGCTGGCCGGCGCGATCTTCGGACCGGAAGGCGCGGCGCTCGCCGCCCTGGTGTTCGCGCCGACCGTGCCGATCATCAATGTGATGTGCGTGGCGGTGCTGAGCATTTGGGGCGAAGCCGAAGACAAACCCGATGTGCGCCGGGTGGCGGTCCGCATCGCGGCCAACCCGCTGATCCTGGCCTGCCTGGCGGGCATCGCGGCGAACGGGCTCGACCTCGTGCAGACCGGTCCGCTCGCCGATACGGCGGCGCTGGCCGGGCATGCGGCCTTGCCGATGATCCTTCTGGCGATCGGGGCCGGGCTGGACTTCACGGCGCTTCGCGCGCGCCCGGCGCTGTTGGCGCTTTCGGCCAGCCTGAAGCTCATCGCCGCGCCCTTAATCTTCCTCGGCCTGGGCTTGGCGCTGGGCGTGACCGGCATGCCGCTGGCGTTGCTCGCCGCGATCGGGGCGACGCCCGGCGCGGCGGCGGCTTATGTCTTGGCCAGTGAAATGGGCGGGGATGCGCGGTTAATGGCGGGCCATGTCACAGCCACCACCCTGCTGGCCTTTCTCGCCCTGCCTTTCTGGATCGGGATCGCCAGCTGATGACCGCCGCCATCCTTACCGCCTTCGCACCGGTGTTCGCGATGATCGTCGCGGGCTATCTGGTGCGCGTCAGCGGCTGGCTGCCCGCGCCGGTCTGGTCGGGCGTGAATGCGTTGAATTATCGACTGCTGCTGCCGTGTTTTCTATTCGCCGCCCTGGCGCAGGCCGATTTCGGCGGCGAAGGCCTGATCAGCCTCGCCCTCGCATCGGGCGCCGCCTCGCTGGTGATGGCGGTTCTGGCGCTGGCGCTGGCCAGGGCGCTGCGCCTGAACGGCGGCGCCACAGCCCCTTTGCTGGCGGTCGCCGGCCTGTGGAATCTGGTGATGTTCATGGCCCTGAGCGCGCGTCTTTTAGGCCCCGACGTCTATGCCGCCAGCGCCGCCATCCTGGGACCGGGGACCGTCGTGGGCGCGGCGATCGCGGTCGCCGCCTTCGCCGTTTTCCGCACCGGCTCAAACGGCATAGGGCTAAAACGACTGGCGCTTGATCCGCTGGTCGTCGGCGCCCTGGCCGGCCTTGGCTTCAACCTCACCGGTCTGACCGCCATTCCTCTGGTGACGGAAACCATCGCGCTCATGGGCGCGGGCGCGACCGCGGCCATCCTGATCTCCATGGGCGCCGGGCTGGAGTTTGACGCCTTGAAGGGCCGGGCCGCGCCGCTAAGCCTCGCCGCCCTGCTTCGGGCTGTGGCGGCGCCGGCGGTCTTTCTGACGATCGGGTTGGCGCTGGGCCTGCCCGCAGAACATGTCGTCCTGCTGACCCTGGCGGGCGGGGCGCCCGGCGCCGCGATCACCTATGCGATCGCAACCGAGCTGGACGGCGAGCGGCCCTTGACCGCCGGCATGCTCACCGCCAGCGTCCTGGTCAGCGCGCTGGCCCTGCCGGTCTTCACAGCCCTCGCCCTCGCCTTGACCGGCCTGAGCGTCTAGCCCGCGACCGGGCTTCGCCGCTCCAGGAGCAGCGTGTCGCGCCAGCGACCGGCGTGGGGACCGCAGGCCATGAAGGCGATGCGC
Organism: Oceanicaulis sp. BBD 1991-10; assembly: GCA_001657295.1. Taxonomy (GTDB): domain Bacteria; phylum Pseudomonadota; class Alphaproteobacteria; order Caulobacterales; family Maricaulaceae; genus Oceanicaulis. Next base: position 69,525 of record LYSW01000012.1, read on the forward strand.
TCGCGCCGTCCCACCACCCGGAATCCGGCGCGCTCATGCAGGCGGATCGAGGCCTGGTTTTCGGGAAACACCACCGCTTGAAGCATCCAGAAGCCCGCCGCCTCTGACGCCTCGATCAAGGCCTGCAGCAACCGCCCGCCAAGGCCGCGTCCCTGGGCACGCTCGGCGATATAGACGGTCACCTCGGCCACTCCGGCATAGACGTTCCGCGCGGACACCGCCGACAGCACCGCCCAACCGCACACGCCTTCGGCGTCTTCGGCCACCAGGCGGGGCGAGGTCAGGCGCGCGGCGTCAAATTGCGGCCAATCCGGCGTCTCGCATTCAAAGGTCGCATCGCCTCCGGCCACCCCCTCGGCATAGATGGCCAGGACCTCTCCGGCGTCCGCGGCGGCCATCGCACGAATTCTCAATTCGTCCTGTTCCAAAACCCGTCCCTTGTCGCAGCGTCAAAGCGCGCTTATACCGCCGTGAATTCGCTGCGAGAATGTCCATGAGCCGCGCCGGCTTCGCTTATGACTTCCCCCACGCCAGCTTGCTGAGCGTCGGGGACTTAAATCCGCTCGACGTCTCCATGATTTTCGAGCGCGCCGCGACCCATTTCGATCTCAACCGCAGCCGCGCCGCCCGCGAACGCACGCTGGACGGTCTGGCGGTCGTCAATCTCTTCTTCGAAAACTCCACGCGCACGCTGGCGAGTTTCGAAATGGCCGCGAAGCGGCTTGGCGCGGAGGTGATCAACTTCTCCGCCGGATCGGCCTCGATCTCCAAGGGCGAAAGCCTAGCCGACACCGCGCTGATCCTCAACGCGATGAATCCGGACGTCATGGTCGTGCGCCATCGCGCAGCGGGCGCCGCCGCCTATTTCGCCAAGGTGACCGGCGCCGCCGTCATCAATGGCGGCGACGGCGCCCATGAACACCCGACCCAGGCGCTCCTGGACGCCTTCACTCTGACCCGGCGCTGGGGCGATATCGGCGGCAAGCGCATCTGCATCATCGGCGACATCCTGCATTCGCGGGTGGCCCGCTCGAATGTCTCGCTGCTCAACCTCTTAAACGCCGAGGTGCGCTTGTGCGGTCCCGCGACCCTGCTGCCGTCCGATGCGGACCGCTGGGGCGTGACGGTGTTTCATGATCTTGATGAGGCGCTGGACGGCTGTGACGCCGTGATGGCGCTGCGCATTCAAAAGGAACGCATGAGCGGCGGCCTGATCCCGTCCGATCGCGAATTCGCCGCGCTCTACGGGCTGAACCACGCCCGCCTGGAGCGCGCCGCGCCCGAGTGCCTGGTGATGCATCCCGGCCCCATGAATCGCGGTGTGGAGGTTGACGGCGCGCTCGCCGACGACCCGGAGCGGGCCGTGATCCTGGAACAGGCCGAAGCCGGCGTCGCGATCCGCATGGCGGTGCTGGAGCTGATCACGGGCCGCGCGCCGAACGGGCGCTATCAGGATGGGATTGAGGACGGCGCATGATCCTGTTTCAAAACGCCCGCCTGATCGATCCAGCCTCCGGACGCGACGAGATCGGTGATCTGCGCGTCCGCGACGGCGTGATCGACGCGCTCGGCGGATCGCTCGCCGCCCATACGGACGAGATGGTCACGGACCTCGCCGGCGCGGTGCTGGCGCCGGCTTTGATTGATCTGCGCTGTCAGGCCGACCCGGCCTCTTCCGGCCAGTCCGGCCTGGAGGTCACCGCCCGCGCCGCCGCGGCCGGCGGTTTCGGCACGCTGGTGCTGGCGCCCGACGCCGGGCTGTCCGCGCCGGAGCGTTTCGCGGCGATCGACAACGCAGCGCTGACAAGCCCGGTCCGGCTGCTGCCCACAGGCCTTCTGGTCGATGAAGACGACGAGATGGGCGAGATCGGCCTGATGTTGCGGGCCGGCGCCGTCCTGCTCGGCGACGGAGGTCGGCCGATCATGGATACGCGCCTGGCGCGCCGCGCCCTGTCTTATGCGTCCACCTTCGATGCGTGGACCAGCCTTCGCGCGGAAGAGCCCGCGCTGGCGCGCAATTCCTGCGCCCATGAAAGCGATCTGTCGATGCGGCTGGGATTGCCGGCCCGGCCCGGCGCCGGTGAACGGATCGCCGTCGAGCGCGCCGTGGCGCTGGCCGAGCTGACCGGGGCGCGCCTGCTGCTTGACCGCATCTCCACCGCCGACGGCCTCGCCGCGGTGACCGCCGCGCGCTCCAAGGGGCTTGAGATCGCCGCGACGGCGCCGGTCACTCATCTGGTCTTCAATGAGGTTGATGCGGGCGGTTACGACACGCGCTACCGGCTGGAGCCGCCGCTGCGGAGCGAAGCGGACCGAGACGCCCTGATTCACGCCATAGGCCGCCAGGACATCGCGGCGATCGTCAGCGATCACCGCGCCTGCACCGGCGAAGCCAAAGCCCACCCCTTCCCGGAGGCCGCCCCAGGCGCGGCGACGCTGGAAGCCGTGCTGCCGGCGCTTTGCGCCATGGCGGCCGATGACCGCATCGACCTGATCGACGCCCTGCGTGCGGTGACATGCGGCCCGGCGGATATTCTGGGATTGCCTCAAGGACGGCTGGAGCCCGGCGCCCCGGCGGACCTCGTTGCGTTTCATCCCGACACGCCCACCGTCTATGGGCGAAACGGGCGGGTCTGCACGGCTCCGAGCGCGTTCGAAAATCGTCGCCTTGCCGGCAAAGTCTTGATCACGCTCGTCAATGGCGCGATCATTAATCAACCTACAGGCTAGTTCATGGCTTTTGATCCTTCTCTCGTCCTCGCACTCGCGGGGGGCTATCTGTTCGGCTCGATCCCGTTTGGCCTGGTTCTGACCCGGCTGGCGGGGCTTGGCGATATCCGCGAGATCGGATCGGGCAATATCGGCGCGACCAATGTCCTGCGCACCGGGCGCAAGGATCTCGCGCTGGCGACTTTGGTGCTGGATTCCGGCAAGGCCGGCATAGGCTGCCTCGCCTTCACATTTCTGGTCTCAACACCGGCCGGCCTGGTTGCGGCGGGCGCGGCCTTTCTCGGTCACTGCTTCCCGGTCTGGCTGAAATTCAAAGGCGGCAAGGGCGTGGCGACCTTTCTGGGCGCGCTGCTGGCGGCGGCGTGGCCCATCGGCGTGCTCAGCTGCCTGACATGGCTGGGCGCCGCGCTGCTGTTCCGGATTTCAAGCCTGTCCGCGCTGATCGCCGCGACTTTGGCGCCGATCCTGGCGCTGGCGTTCGGCCGGGAAGATGTCGCGCTGCTCGCACTTTTTCTCGCCGCCCTGATCTTCTGGCGCCACCAGGCCAATATTGATCGGCTGGTGAAAGGAGAGGAGCCGTTGATCGGAGCGAAGAAGGCATGAAGCGCACCCGGCTGAGCGATGTCGAACGGCTCGACTGGCTCAGGCTGGCGCGCACCAAGGGCGTGGGGCCCGTCACATTCAAAGCGCTGATCGAACGGTTCAAGACCGCCTCGGCCGCGATCGACGCCTTGCCCCGGCTCGCCAAGCGCGGCGGCCGGTCCAAGCCGCTTAGGCCGGCGAGCCGCGATGACGCGACGCGCGAGATGGAGCGGCTGCACGCCCTGTCCGCAAGACTGCTTTGCGCATGCGAGCTGGAATTTCCTGAACTGCTGGCGGCGGTGGATCCGCCCCCGCCCGTGATTTCGGTCAAGGGTCCGCTTGACCCCGACGCCAGGCCGGTTTGCGCCATGGTGGGCGCGCGCAACGCCTCCGCCGTCGGACTGCGATTCGCCGGAGACCTGGCGCGGGCGCTGGGCGAACAAGGCATAGTGATCGCGTCCGGCCTGGCGCGCGGCATTGACGGCGCTGCGCACGCCGCCTCGCTTGAGACCGGAAGCATCGCCGTGACCGCCGGCGGCCTCGCCTCGATCTATCCGCCCGAACATCACCAATTGCACGCCGCAATCGGCGAGCAGGGCCTGCTGGTCAGCGAGAACCCGCCCGACTACACGCCCCAGGCGCGCGATTTTCCAAGGCGGAACCGTTTGATATCCGGATTGTCTCTGGGCGTCATCGTCATCGAGGCGGCCGAGCGATCCGGATCTCTGATCACTGCGCGCTATGCGCTAGAGCAAGGCCGCGAAGTCATGGCCGCGCCCGGCTCGCCGCTCGACCCCCGCGCGCGCGGCGCCAACCGGCTCCTGCGCGAAGGCGCGGCGCTGATCGAAACGGCGGACGACGTCATCGCCGTTCTGGAGCAGACGCGCCGCCCGTCCGTTGAGGCGCCCGCCGGGTCCCACTTCGAGGACGAGCCGCTCGATCCCGCACAGATCGATTCTGAAGCGGAAGCCGTCCGAGAACGCGTCGCAGATCTGCTGTCACCAAGCCCGGTGTCGCGCGACGATCTTGTGCGAAGCACCGGAGCGCCGGCGCGGTCCGTGATCGCCGCGCTGGTGGAACTCGAACTCGCCGGCCGCGCAATCGTCAATGCCGACGGGTCTGTCTGCGCGGCATATCCGGACGAATCAGTCTGAGTCGCCGCTCTGGAAAGGAAATTGGAATGGCCAGTTCTCAGGCGGCCCGCCATTGAATTTCGGCGGCCCATGGGTCACCAGTCGGCATTCCTGCTCGACGACCTGCGCCGTTGCGGAAATCATCGCAGATGAATTATTCAGATCGGAGATATGGGCAAAATGGGCCAGAGAAGCCATCATTTCAATAATATAGCCCGCCGCCTCTGCGGGCGGTGCGGGCTCGGTCATGCGGTCAAACGGGTCTTCACCTGGAGACATTTAAGTTGCACCGAATTTCTAAACAACCAGTGAGAGATTTGTAGCGAATGACATCCCAGGATGCAACGCCACAGGTTGCTAGGCTGCGTTGCGTGGCGGTTGACAGCCTGTCTGCGCGACACCACTTTCCGCCGCTGCCGCGCCGGATGAGCCGCGCCCGGCGTTTACCGCACTCCCGAGAGCCGCGCCATTCATGAACGTCGTCGTCGTTGAGTCCCCAGCCAAAGCCAAGACCATCAACAAGTATCTGGGATCCGATTACACGGTCCTGGCCAGCTTCGGCCATGTGCGTGACCTGCCGGCCAAGGACGGTTCGGTGCGGCCGGACGAAGATTTCGCCATGGAATGGGCGGTCGACGGCAAGTCGCAGCCGCGCATCAAGGCGATCGCCGATGCGTTGAAAGAGTCCGACCGGCTCATTCTCGCCACCGACCCCGACCGCGAAGGCGAGGCGATTTCCTGGCATTTGCTCGAGGCGCTGACCAAGCGTCGGGCTCTGAAGGGCAAAGCGGTGGAGCGCGTGGCGTTCAACGCCATCACCAAGAAATCCGTCACCGAAGCGCTGGCGAGCCCGCGCGATATCGACATGGAGCTGGTGGAGGCCTATCTGGCCCGCCGCGCGCTCGACTATCTGGTGGGCTTCACCCTGTCTCCGGTGCTCTGGCGCAAGCTTCCCGGCGCCCGGTCTGCGGGCCGCGTGCAGTCGGTCGCCCTTCGCCTCATCACCGAACGCGAAGCCGAGATCGAGAAATTCGTCCCGAAGGAATACTGGTCGGTCGACGCCGAGGTCAAAGTCGACGGCGCGGACCGGTTGATCCCGGCGAAGCTGCACCAGTTCGACGGCAAGAAGATCACGCGGCTCACCATCGGCGATGAAGCCACGGCCAGGTCGGCCGAAGCCGCGATCAAGGCGGCGCGATTCAGCGTGGCCGCGGTTGAGGCCAAACCGACCAAACGGCACCCCTCTCCGCCCTTCACCACCTCGACCCTCCAGCAAGAGGCCGCGCGCAAGCTGGGTTTCGACGCCCAGCGCACCATGCGCACGGCGCAGCGGCTCTATGAAGGCGTCTCCATCGGCGGCGAAACGGTGGGCCTGATCACCTATATGCGAACCGACGGCGTCTCCATGGACGGCGGCGCCATCGCCGAGGCGCGCGCGGTGATCGGCAATGAGCATGGCGATGATTACGTGCCGGACGTGCCGCGCAAATACTCCTCCAAGGCCAAAAACGCCCAGGAGGCCCACGAAGCCATCCGCCCGACCAGTTTCTCGCGCACGCCCCGCTCGCTCAAACTGGAAAGCGACCAGGCCCGGCTGTACGAGCTGATCTGGAAGCGGGCGGTGGCCAGCCAGATGGAAAGCGCCCGGCTGGAGCGCACGACCATCGACTTTGAGAGCGCCGACGGCGTCGTCGGCCTTCGCGCGACCGGCTCCGTGGTCACCTTCCCGGGCTTTTACGCCCTGTATCAGGAGGGCCGGGACGATGAGGACGAAGAAGGCGAAAACCGCCTGCCGAGAGTTACGCGCGGCGCCGGCGCGACGGCCGAGAAAACCGTCACCGAACAGCATTTCACCAAGCCGCCGGCCCGCTTCACCGAAGCCACGCTGGTCAAGCGCCTCGAGGAGCTCGGCATCGGCCGCCCCTCGACCTACGCCTCGACCCTGTCGGTGCTGCGCGATCGCGATTATGTGCGCATGGAAGACAAGCGCTTCGTGCCGGAGGACAAGGGCCGGGTCGTCATCGCCTTCCTGGAGAATTTCTTCCGGCGCTATGTGGAGTATGACTTCACAGCCTCGCTGGAGGATCAGCTCGACAAGGTTTCGGCGGGCGATCTGAATTGGAAGCAGCTTCTGCGCGACTTCTGGACGGATTTCCACGCCAGCGTCGAAGACATCGCGGATCTGCGCATCGGGAACGTCATCGACGCCATGAACGAAGCGCTGGCGCCGCTGATCTTCCCGCCGCGCGAGGACGGCTCTGATCCGCGCATCTGCCCGAAATGCAATGAGGGCACGCTTTCGCTGCGCCTGGGCCGCCACGGCGCCTTCGTCGGTTGCTCAAATTATCCCGAATGCAAATTCACCCGGACGCTGGGCGGCAATGGCGAGGATGCGGTTGAAGGCGACGGCGAGATCGGCGCCCATCCGCAGACCGGCAAAATCATCTTTCTCAAGGACGGCCGGTTCGGCCCTTATCTGGAGATGGAGATTGACGGCGAAGACAAGCCCAAGCGCGGCTCCTTGCCCAAGGGCTGGACGCCGGCCGACATTACGCTGGAGAAGGCGGTTCAGCTGATCGACCTGCCGCGTCTGGTCGGGTTGCACCCGGAAGACGGCGAACCGATCGAGGCGGGCCTTGGACGCTACGGCCCCTTCGTGAAACACGGCAAGACCTACGCCAACCTGCCTAATCCTGAAGACGTGTTCGAAGTGGGCCTGAACCGCGCCGTCGATCTGATCGCTCAGAAAAAGGCCAACCCGCGCGGACGCGGCGCGGCGGCGGAGCCGTTGAAAGCGTTGGGCGCTCACCCGGAGGACGGCGAACCGGTCAATGTGATGAGCGGACGCTACGGCCCCTATGTGAAACACGGCAAAACCAACGCCACCCTGCCCAAGGACATGGCGCCGGAGAGCGTCACGCTGCAGCAGGCGGTCGAACTGATCGCGGCAAAGGCCGCCAAGGGCCCGGCCAAGAAGAAAGCCGCCGCGAAGAAGAAGGCCCCGGCGAAGAAAGCCGCCGCGAACAAGCCGGCGGCGAAGACAAAGCCGACCGCCAAGAAGTCGGGCTCTTGAACCGGGACCCTTATGCCGAAGGCGGGTTCACCCGCGACGGGCTGCTGGAAGCGATCAAGCTGGGCGAAGGCGATTTTTCAAAGCGCGATCTGGTGCGCGCGCTCGGCCTGAAGGGCGATCAGCGCATCATCCTGAAGGCGGCGCTCAAAGATCTTGAGGCCGAAGGCGCGATTCGCCGCACGGACAAGGCCTATGTCCTCGCCGAGGCCCTGCCCGCGGTGACCGTGCTGGAGGTCTATGACCGCGATGTCGACGGCGAATTCCTGTGCCGTCCCGCCAAGGAGGAGCTTCAAGGGCCGGTCATTCGGCTATCCCCGTCCAAGGCCGAGCATGGCGAGACCGCCGGCATGGGCGACAAGGTGCTCGCCCGCCTGACGGCGGACGGTGACGGGTCCTATACAGCCAAGGTGATCCGCAAGCTGGGCCGCTCCACCAGCCGGATCCTGTGCGTGGTCCGCAAAGACGGCGGCGCGGCCCGTCTGGTTCCCGTCGACCGCCGCGCGCGCCACGAACTTGTCCCGGCGCGCGGCGAAATGGCGAAGGCGGAGGACGGCGCCCTGGTGCTGGCCCGCCTGTCGTCCGAACGCCGCCACGGCCTCAAGACCGCGGTGATCGAGGAGGTCGTCGGCGACGCCTCAAGCCCGCGGGCGGGTTCGATCATCGCACTGGCCGAACACGGCGTGCCGGAAGGCTTCGGCGACGCGGAGCTGGCGCAGGTGAAAAAGGTCCAGCCCGCCCGGATGGGTGCGCGCGAAGACCTGCGCGACATCCCCCTGATCACCATCGACCCGGCCGATGCGCGCGACCATGACGATGCGGTTTATGCCGAGGCGGATTCTGATCCGGACAATCGGGGCGGCTGGGTGGTGATCGTGGCGATCGCGGATGTCGCCGCCTATGTCGAGGCCGGATCGCCTCTGGATAAGGGCGCACGCAAGCGCGGGGTCTCGGTCTATCTGCCCGACCGGGTCGTGCCGATGCTGCCTGAACGCCTGTCCAATGATCTGTGTTCGCTGCGCGAGGGCGAGGAGCGGCCCTGCCTGGCCGTGCGCATGGTCTTTGACCGCGATGGCAATAAGCGCGGCCACCGTTTCATCCGCGGCTGGATGAAGTCGGCCGCCAAGCTGGCCTATGAAGAGGCTCAGGCTGCGATTGACGGCGAAGGCCAGGGTAAGGCGCAGACACTGCTCGAGCCGGTCCTGAAGCCGCTCTGGAGCGCCTATGGCGCGCTCTCCGCCGCCCGCAAGCGCCGTGATCCGCTGGAGATTGATGCGCCGGAGAAGAAGATCGAGGTCGGTGGAGACGGCAAGGTCAAAGGCGTGCGCGTGCGCGAGCGTTACGACGCCCACAAGCTGATCGAAGAAATGATGATCCAGGCCAATGTGGCCGCGGCCGAGGCCCTGGAGGCGAAGAAGACGCCGCTCATCTACCGCATCCACGACGAGCCGGGCTCGCAGAAGCTGGAAAGCCTGGCCGACTTCCTCCCGCTGGTGGGGCTGAAATGGACCCGCGGCGAACGCCCGACGCCGGCCCGTTTCAACTTGTTGCTTCAGCGCGCCAGGGGCGAAGAGCACTATGAAACGGTCAATGAAGTCGTGCTGCGCAGCCAGTCCCAGGCTGTATACGACACAGACAATATCGGCCATTTCGGCCTTAATCTGGCGCGCTACGCTCATTTCACATCGCCGATACGCCGATATGCCGATCTGACCGTTCACCGGGCGTTGATCCGCGCCTTCGGCCTGGGCTCGGACGGCCAGACCGACGCGGAACGCAGCGAGCTGGAACGGATCGCGGAAGACACCTCGCACAATGAGCGCCGGGCCATGGCGGCGGAGCGCGACGCCACCGACCGTTTCATCGCCAGCTGGCTGGCCGAACGGGTCGGCGCGGAGTTTGAAGGCCGCATCACCGGCGTCACCCGCTTTGGGTTGTTCGTGAAGCTGCTCGAGACCGGGGCGGATGGGCTGTGCCCGGTGTCCCGGCTTGGCGAAGAATATTTTCAGCATGATGAGGCCGCCCATGCCCTCGTCGGACAATCCACCGGCGCGCGTTTTCGCCTGGGCATGGCTGTCACGGTGCGATTGGCCGAGGCCACACCGGTGACGGGCGGGCTGTTATTCGACATGCTGACGGCTCCCGAATCTGGAACACCGCCGAGAGGGCGGGGCGCAAGAGGCGGCCGCATGGGCCGGCGCGAGCGCTCCGGCTCGAAGAGAGGCCATGGCCGACGCCGACGCTAAACCCATTGATCCCAAAGCCCGGCGTCCGCGCCTGGCCGCGTCGCTGATATTGACCCGTAAACGCGCCAATGGAGACACGGAGCTCCTGCTCGGACGGCGTTCCGGCGGGCATGTCTTCATGCCGCAGAAATATGTCTTCCCTGGCGGCCGGGTCGATCGCGCCGACGGTTTCGCGCCGCTGGCCCGGGAGCCGCGCGCGGAGGTGCGCGACGTATTGCACCGCGTCCTGACCGAACGCCGGGCCAGAGCCGCCGCCGCCGCCGCACTGCGGGAGACGGCGGAAGAGACCGGCCTCTTAATCGCGCGCCCCGGCGCCATCGGCCGGCCGAACGCGGCGTGGGCGCCCTTTTCTGAAGCCGGCGTGAAGCCGGACGCCGACCCGCTCCGCCTGGTCGCCCGCGCCATTACGCCGCCAGGCCGGACGCGCCGGTTTGACGCCTTCTTCTTTCAAGCCGACGCCGATGCGGTTCATGGGACCGCCGAACTGAACGGTTCGGGCGAGCTCGAGGACTTGCGCTGGGCGAGCCTTGAAGAGGCGCACGGGCTGGACATTCCCATCATCACCCGCTTCGTGCTCTCCGAACTGGAGCCGCGACTGTCCGGCGCAGACCGGCCGGTGCGATGCGCCCGCGTGACCCGCCGCGGCCCGCAGGTGGAAGAGTTATGAGCGGGCGCACGCTCGATTACGCAGCGCTTATTCTGGTCGACACCGACCGCACCCGGGTTGCGCTCGCCCAATCCGGCGCGGCGCTTCACCTGCCTGCCGTGCGGCCCGGTCCAAGCGACGGCCAGGCGGACACTGCGGCCCCGCGGATCGGAAAGGAGCGCCTGGGCGACGAGCCCCGCCGCGCGACCGCCTTTCAGGACGCCGCCTTGCGCGCCCTCTATGAAGAGCTCGGCCACCTGATCGCACACCCGGTCCCGAACCAGGCCGCCATGGTCACGGGCCCTTGCTGGGGCCGGATTCGCCAGCATCGCCTGGGCCCCGACCGGGCTGCGCTGACCTATCTGGGCCGCGGCATCGATCCCTCGGACGCGACGCCGAGACGTCATGTCCGGGTCTTCGCCGCCTCCCTCTCGCGGGTGTCAAATTCGATCAAGCGCCGGGGGCGGGCGGATCGGCTGGTCTGGCTGGATCCCGCCAGAGCGCGCGATGCGCTCCGGGACGACTGCCTGGCGCCGTTTCTGGAAGCCGCCCCGGCGATGCTGGGCGGGCGGCCGCGCCCGCTCTGGGTCCGCTTCAGGGCGGGACAAAGGCTGGAAACCCGGCTATAGCCGCGCGCCATGATCGCGCGGTTCTTCTCCTCGGCGGACTATGCCCGCAACCGCTCTCTGGCCGCCGCGATTCTTTCGGCCGCTTTGGCGGGCTGCGGCTTCGGCCTGTTGATGCCGTTGATCGCCCTGAACCTGGAAGCCATGACCGGCTCCGGCATGGTGGTGGGCGTCAATGGAGCGGCGGCCGCATTGTCGACAATCATCGCGACGCCCTTCATCCCGGCGCTGCTCGCCCGCATCCCTCCGCGCGCCCTCATGGCCGCCTGTGCGCTGGCGACCGGCTTCGGCCTGCTCGCCTTTCCCGTCATCCCGGACGTGACCGCCTGGTGGGTGTTGCGATTCCTGGTCGGTCTCGCCGTCACCGTGGTTTTCGTGGGGAGCGAAACCTGGATTAATCAGCTGGCCAAGCCCGGCGGCCGGGCCACCCTGCTGGCGGTCTATGCCGCGACCCTGGCTGCGGGGTGGGGCTCGGGCGGGTTGATCCTATCCGTAGTCGGCTCGCAGGGCTTCGCCCCCTGGATTGCCGGCGCCGCAATCTTTTTCGCCGGCGCCATCCCCCTCTTCATCCTGCGCGGACCCGAGCTGCAACCACCCGGCGCCGGCGAATCCGGCTTTAAAGCCATGGCCGCCGTCGCCCGGCTCGCCCCCGCCGCGATCATCGCCGGCCTGATCTTTGGGGCGATGGAGACCAGCATCTTCACCCTGATGCCGGTTTATGCCGGCCGGATCGGTTTCACCGAGGCGATGATCGGGGTTCTGGTCGCCGCGGGCGCCCTGGGCGGGATCGCCCTGCAAGTGCCGATCGGCCGCCTGGCGGATCGGACCGGCGCCGTGCGCACCTTGCGGCTGGTGGCTGTCGGCGCCGTGATTTTGCCGCTCCTGATCGCGCTGGCGGGCGGGACGGTGTGGCTGCTTTTGTCGCTGATCTTCCTGTTCGCCGGGCTTTCCAGCGCCTTCTATACGGTGGGCCTGGCGCATCTGGGCGAGCGGGTGAAGGCGACCAGCCTGGCCGCCGCCAATTCCGCCTTCATCTTCGCCTACGGCGTCGGGTCGCTGGTCGGACCGCCCGCGGCGGGGGCGGCGATGGACGTGCTTAATCCCTGGGGCCTGCTTTTGACCTTCGCCGCGCTGGCCGTTGTGTACCTTCTGGGCAGCTGGAGGGAAAAGGACATGGCGGGGCATTGACACCCGCCCGCGCGTGCGTATGTTCCGCGGCTCGCAGCGCCGAAGCCTCTTCGGCGCGCCAATTCTTTATGACGGGTGCGCGACCATGGCGAAGCCGACAACCATCAAAATCCGCCTCAACTCGACGGCGGGCACGGGCTATTTCTACGTGACCAAGAAGAACGCCCGCACGATGACCGAAAAGCTCGTGCTGAAGAAGTACGATCCGGTCGCGCGCAAGCATGTCGAGTTTAAGGAAGGCAAGATCAAGTAGACTTGATCTGAACGCCTAACGGTTTAAAGCCGCTCAGCTTTCCTGAGCGGCTTTTTTCGTTTCAGCGGAGCGCCGCTCAAGCGGCCCGCCGGCGCCAGGCGATGACCTGGTTGCGGCCTGAGGACTTGGCCTCGTATAGCGCCGCATCGGCGCGGGCGATGACGTCCTCCACATCATCGCCAGCCTCGCCCACCGTGATTCCCGCAGACACCGTGACCGCGACCGGTTCGCCCGAGCCGGGCGCTTGGAAGGGCTCGCGGGCCATGGCGGCGCGGAAGCGTTCGGAGGCTTCCAGCGCATCATCCGCATCGGCTCCGGCGAACAGGATCAGAAACTCCTCGCCGCCATAGCGCCCGGCGATGTCGATGGCGCGCAATTCCCGGCGCAGACGGTCAGCAAAACCCTTGAGCACCGCGTCGCCGGCCTGGTGGCCCCAGCTGTCATTGATCCGCTTGAAGTGATCAATGTCGATCAACGCCACGGCGAACGCCTCGCCCGAACGCTCCAGCGCATCGAGATTCTGGCGCAGGCGGGACACCACATAGCGGCGGTTGTGCAAGCCGGTCAGCGCGTCCGTGACCGCCATCTCAAGGCTTTCCTCGAGCCGGTCGCGCAGCGCGTCCGCGTAAGCCTTGCGCCGCACCTGGGTGCGCGCGCGCGCCTGCATCTCACCGGGATCGAGCGGCCGCAGGATGACATCGGTCACCCCCAGATCCAGCGCACGCACCATGGCGGCGCGGTCGTCGGAATCCACAATGCCCAATATCGGGGTCTGGCGGGTCTCGGCGTCCGAGCGGATGCGCGCGGCCAGGCGCAGCCCGTCAAAACGCGCCGTGGTCAAATCGATCACCACAAGGTCTGCGGTGCGCGCGTGGCGCAGCGTCTCGAGCGGTTCGCACGTCAGCCGCGCCTGGAACGGCGCCTCGAACATATCAACGATGCGCTGACCGGCGGCGCCGTCCGTGCTGGCCACGACGATGCGCCCGCCCAGGGTCAGCGCATCGCTCTCGACCTCGGTTTCGGATTCGCGAAGGCGAAGTTCGTCCATCACGACTTTCAAGCGCAGCAGCGAGCGCACGCGCGCAAACAGCGCGACATCATCCACCGGCTTGGTGAGAAATTCGTCCGCGCCCGCTTCGAGCCCTTTGATGCGGTGTTCGCGCTGATCGAGCGCGGTGACCATCACGACCGGAATATGGCGCAAGGCCGGATCGGCCTTGAGACGCCGGCAGGTTTCAAACCCGTCCATCCCGGGCATCATGATGTCGAGCAGGATGAGATCGGGCTCGTGAGCGCGCGCAGCCTCGATCGCGCTGAGCCCGTCAGCAGCCTCGACGACTTCAAAATACTCCGCCGAAAGCCGGGCCTCGAGCAAACGGCGGTTGGTTTCGATATCGTCGACGACCAGGATGCGTGCGCTCATCGCTCTCGCTCCTAGCCGAGAAATTTCCGGACTGTCTCGATAAAGGTGGCGACGGTGATCGGCTTGGAGAGATAGCCCTCGCAGCCGCCCTGCCGGATGCGTTCTTCGTCGCCCTTCATCGCAAACGCCGTTACCGCAACGACTGGAATTTCAGAGAGATCGGAGTCGTTCTTAATCCATTTTGTCACATCCAGACCCGACACTTCGGGAAGCTGAATGTCCATCAGGATCAGATCCGGCTTGTGCTCGCGCGCCATGTCGAGCGCCTTCAGACCCTCGCGGGTCTGCACGGTTTCGTAACCGTGGGCTTCGAGCAGATCACGAAACAACTTCATGTTCAGCTCGTTGTCTTCAACGATCAGAACTTTTTTGGACATGACCTGCAGCATGCGTCCGCGCCTTCCCCACCGGCCCCGTCTTTTGACGTGAGCCATTGACCATCCATTGGTGAGTAAACCCGACTTTCCTTAATCAACGGTGAGTCGGGCCTTCGTTTCTTGGTAAGAACAGGATAAGAACACGCCCATAAGCCTTTGGGCCAAGGTGAAATGGTGCGAATCGGCGTCGATCTGGGCGGAACAAAAATCGAGGCGGCGGCCCTGTCCGCCGGCGGCGATATCGTCCTGCGCCGCCGCATACCCGCGCCGCCTGGATATCTTAAGAAGATCGAAGCGATCGCCGCGTTGGTGCGACGCGTTGAAAGCGAGCTTGGAGTTTCAGGACGGCCGGTCGGCGTCGGTCATCCCGGCTCTCACAATCCCCGCACCGGCTTGATGCGCAACGCCAATTCGACCGACTTGAACGGCCGGCCGCTCAGCGCCGATCTGGAGGCTGCAATCGGGCGAGAAGTGCGATGCGCCAATGACGCCAATTGCTTCGCCCTGTCCGAGGCGGCCGACGGCGCCGGCGCCGGCGCGCGCAGCGTCTTCGGCGTCATTATCGGCACCGGAGTCGGCGGCGGGCTTGTGATCGGCGGCGAGCTGGTCGGCGGGCAGGACGGCAATGCCGGCGAATGGGGCCATATGGGCCTGCCCTGGCCCGGGGCGGAGGAAATCCCGGGTCCGCGCTGCAAATGCGGCAAGCGGGGCTGTGTGGAGGCCTGGTGTTCCGGTCCCGGCCTGGCCGCCGACCACCAGCGCCGGACCGGCGACGCGCTGACTGCGGTGGAATTGGCGAAACGCCGGCAAGACGGCGATCGGGCGGCGACGGCCAGCCTGGACCGGCATGCGGGACGGCTGGCGCGCGCCCTGGCCAATGTGGTCAATGTCCTCGATCCGGACATCATCGTGCTCGGCGGCGGCTTATCCAACCTGCCGGGGCTGGCGGACAGGCTGCAAGCCGGCATCGCCGACTGGGCGTTCACAGACGAGCCGACCACGCAGGTCCGCCTCAATCGCCACGGCGACAGCTCCGGCGTGCGCGGCGCCGCCTGGCTATGGCCGGCGCAGGACGCGGCGCCGTGAGCGCGGCCGCCTATTGCCGGGCCTGCCTCGCCCCTCGGCCGTCGGAGCCTGGGCCCTGCCCCGCCTGCAAGGCGCGCCGCGCGCTGGCCCATGACGAGCTGGATGCGCTGGCGATCGCGCATATTGATTGCGACGCCTTTTACGCCGCGATCGAGAAGCGCGACGATCCCAGCCTGGAAGATCAGCCGGTGATCATCGGCGGCGGCAAGCGCGGCGTAGTCGCCACCGCCTGCTATGTGGCGCGGCTTTACGGCGTGCGCTCGGCCATGCCCATGTTCAAGGCGCTCAAAGCCTGTCCGGACGCCGTCGTGATCAAGCCGCGCATGGCGGTCTACAGCGCCGAGGGCCGCCGGATTCGCGAGATGATGCGCGATGTCACTCCGTTGGTGGAGCCGCTGTCGATCGACGAGGCCTTTCTGGACCTGTCCGGCACGCAGCGGCTGCACCACGCCGCGCCGGCCCTGACCCTTTTGCGCCTTCAGCGGCGCATCCTCGAAGAGGTCGGCGTGACCGTGTCGGTGGGTTTGAGCATCAACAAATTTCTCGCCAAGACCGCATCCGAGCTCGACAAGCCGGACGGCTTTTCTGTGATTGGACGGGCCGACGCACCGGACTTCCTGAAATCCCTGAAGGTCAGCGATGTGTTCGGCGTCGGTCCGGTGTTCGCAAAAAGGCTGGAGGCGGACGGCCTTCGCACGCTGGCCGATGTCCTCAAGCGCGATGAACGCCAGCTGATCCGCGCCCATGGCGAAGGCGGGCTGCGACTGGCGCGGATCGCGCGCGGCGACGATGCGCGCGCGGTCTCGCCCGACAGGGAGCGCAAATCGGTGTCCTCGGAAACCACGTTCGAAACCGATATCGCGGACAAGGCGGTCCTTGATGATCGTTTGTGGGGTCAGTGCGTGCGCGTCGCAGACCGCATGAAAGAGGCTGGTGTCGCCGGCCGGGTCGTGACGCTGAAGCTGAAGACCGACCGGTTCAAGACCGTCACGCGCCGACGCACGCTGGATCAGCCCGCCCAGCTTGCGGACACGCTGTTTCGGGTCACCTCGGAGCTTTTGGCGCGTGAGCCGGCCGGCGTCCGCTATCGCCTGATCGGCGCCGGTTACAGCGCGCTGGAGGCGGCCGGGCCCGACGCCGGCGATCTCCTCGACCCCACCGCGCTGAAGCGCGCCGCGGCGGAACGGGCGATGGACGCCGCGCGCGCCAAATTCGGCGCCGCGGCGGTGGTCAAGGGCCGCGCCTTGCCCAAACGAAAAACCGACTAGGCGACGGCGCGCCGCGCATCGGCGGACAGCCACTCAAAGACTTGCGGCCAGAACACATCCGCCATTTTCGGACGAAATAATCCGTCATGGCCGATCGCTCCGCGCGCCAGATCAGAACGGCGCACCAGCGTCAACTCGCCGGGCGCCGCCGAATAGCACTCCAAGAGCCAGCGCACCGTGTCGGGATTGGCGATGGGGTCGTCATCAGGCGTCCACGCCCGGATCGGTTTGGTGAATTCCTGGTAGCGGCTTAAAAGCCCGGCCTTCGCGAAGCGGTCGAGAAAACCGTTCCGATTGACGCCGAAATCGCGCCAGTCTTTCCAGACCCCCGCCGGCAGGGACTCCCCGGGCCAGAGCGGGCCCTTGGGGATGAAGCCGATCGTGGCCAGCTGCGCGGGGCCGATCACGCGCCAGAACAGCCAGGCCAGATATTTCAGCGGCGCGGTCTGCTTGCCCCAATATCCCGACGAGGCCGACAGCAGCGCCACCCGGCGCACCGGCAGATCACCGGGCACGAACGCCGCGAATTGACCGCCGACCGAATGCCCGACCACGTCCAAAGGCAAGTCTGGAAACCTGGCGCATATGTGTCGGGCGGCCGCTGGGATATCCTTAACCGCCCAATCCATCATTGTCGCAGGATCGGCGTGCAGGAGCCGGTCTTGTGACCATCCCTGGCTGCGATAGTCGAACGCCAACACCGCCCAGCCGCGCTGCGCCGCCGCCTCGGCGAAGCTGCGATAAAAGCGCGCCGGATAGCCGGTCGCGGGATTGATGATCATCACGGCGTGCGGTTTGGCCGGTTCGAAAATGCGCCCGCGCAGAAGCCTGTCGTCGGACGTTTTAAATGCGCTCTCGCATCCTTCGCCCTCAAAGGCCGGAACTTCGCCCATATCGCCGCCTTTGCACGCCTCCAGCGCCCGCCCGCACCATGCATAGACCGAGATCGCGCTTCAAGGCGCAGATTGTCAAACGCGGCGAAAGAGGCCAAAGCGAAAGCGATGTGCGCCGTTAAGTTCAAGGAGCCCGCCATGTCCGCCGAAGATCGTCTCAACGCCCTGGGGGTCACGCTGCCTGATCCTGTGGCGCCGGTCGCGAATTACGTCCCGTTCGTGCAGGCCGGTGGTCTCGTTCATATCTCCGGTCAGATCTCCATCGGGCCGCAGGGCCTGGTGACCGGCCGGGTCGGCTCGGACATGGATTTGGAGGCGGCTCAGGCGGCCGCGCAGCTATGCGCCATCAATCTCATCGCCCAGATCAAGGCCGCGTGCGCGGGTGATTTGTCCCGGCTGCGCCGGATCGTGAAACTGGGCGGCTTCGTCAACGCAGATCCGGCCTTCACCGACATTCCCAAAGTGATCAACGGCGCTTCGGACTTCATGGTCGACGTCTTTGGCGAGGCCGGACGCCATGCCCGCTCCGCTGTCGGAGTCGCCGTCTTGCCGCTGGGCGCGGCGGTGGAGGTCGATGCCGTCGTCGAGGTGAATTAAGCCTCGCCCCCGCGCCGTTGAGACCCCATATCGCCAAGGAGCAAGGAGCGCCGGGACCGACCATGGCCGAATTACGCGTGCGCATGGTTGAACGCCTCAAGGCGGTCCCGAAGAGCGATTGGGACGCGCTGGCGAACCCGCACGATGCGATCTACGACCCCTTCCTGAGCTGGGACTTCCTGGAAGCGCTGGAAGCGTCCGGAAGCGCGGTTGAGGAGACCGGCTGGGCGCCCCGCCATCTGATCGCGGAGACCGAAGCGGGCGAGCCTGTCGGCGCGCTGCCGCTTTATGTGAAAAGCCATTCCTATGGCGAATATGTCTTCGACCATGCCTGGGCGGACGCGCTCGAGCGCGCCGGTGGGCGCTATTATCCCAAACTGGTCTCCGGCGTGCCGTTCACGCCGGCCACCGGCAGGCGGGTCCTGGCGCCGGACGCGGCGGTGCGCGCAGGTCTGATCGACGCGGCGCGCCAGGCGCGCGACGCCTTCCAGGCGTCAAGCTGGCATGTGTTGTTTCCGGACCAAGCCCAGTGGGACGAATTGGCCGCTGCGAGTCTGCTGCAGCGGCAGGACATTCAATTCATCTTCCAGAGCGAAGATTACCGCGATTATGCGGACTTTCTCGACGCCCTCAGTTCGCGCAAGCGCAAGGCCTTGCGAAAGGAGCGCGCGGCGGCCCAAGCGGGCCTGGAGATTGAATTCCTGACCGGATCAGACCTCGCGGAGTCCCATTGGGACGTCTTCTTCGAGTGCTATCAGGATACCGGCGCGCGCAAATGGGGCACGCCCTATCTCACGCGCGACTTCTTCAGCCTGCTGGGACAGCGCATGGCGGACAAAGTCCTGATGGTGATGGCCAAACGGGATGGACGCTATATCGCTTCGGCGCTGAACATGATTGGCGGCGACACCTTGTTCGGGCGCTATTGGGGCGCTCTGGAGCATCACGACAATCTGCATTTCGAGCTGTGTTATCACCAGGCGATCGACTTCGCCCTCGCCCACGGCCTCACCCGGGTTGAAGCCGGCGCCCAGGGCGCCCACAAGCTGGCGCGCGGGTATCGCCCTCAGCTGGTCTACTCCGCCCACGACATCGCCCATACCGGCCTGCGCGAAGCGATCAACGCCTTCCTGGAGCGCGAACGCCGGGCCATCGCCCGGGAGCGCTTAAACATGGAGGGCGAGACGCCCTATAAGAAAGACGAATAGAGCCTTGGGCGGCCATCGCCTCTGGTCTAAACAGCACGGGCGGCCAACAAACGGGAGCGGGGTGAGCGATGAGCCTTCACGGGACGTATGACGACCAGAATATCTTCGCCAAAATCATTCGCGGCGAAGCGCCGGCGGTGACGCTTCTGGAGACCGATGACGTCATCGCCTTCATGGATGTCTTCCCCCAGTCCAAAGGCCATTGCCTGATCGTGCCCAAAACGCCCGCCCGCAATCTTCTCGAACTGCCTGCGGAGGCGGCGCAAGCGGCCATTGTGCAGGTCAAACGGCTCGCCGAGGCGACGGAAAAGGCGCTCAAGCCGGACGGCGTCACCGTGGTGCAATTCAACGGCGCCCCGGCGGGCCAGAGCGTGTTCCACATCCATTTCCACGTCATCCCGCAATGGGAAGGTCAAGCCCTGCCCGGCCACGGTCACACCGGCATGGCGGACATGGCGGAGCTGGAAGAGCTGGCGCAGCGGATTCGGTCAGCGCTTTAAGCGCGGCGCGCCGCCGGCTCGCCCGGCCGCCTCTCCTGTCGCGCCGCCCGGTCGCATGGACCGGGTCGCAGAGGATAGTTAGCCTTCGCGGGTGCTATCGTTTGTGCGAGCACTGAAACGCATGACATCGAGCAGGCTCAGGCGAGAGATCCATACTCGCAGGCGCAGGCGCCTGATCCAGCGCGCGCGCGTCTTTGGCGCCAGAGCATTCGACCCATTCAAGCCTGCGATCGGGGCCGGCCATGCTTAGCGCCGCCCTCGATCGGAGCGCGCCGGCGGCCGGGCTGCTTGCGCTTCCGTTATATGCGGGCCTGCTTCTCATCCTCGGCGCTTTGGAGCCTGGCTACAGCCATCTCGAACTGACCATGAGCATTCTTGGCGGCGTGCCGGGAGCGCGCGGCCTGGCGTTTAATCTGGGCGTCGCCGCCACGGGCCTGCTGGTCATCGTTTTCGCGTTAGGCCTGCGCCGGATGCTGCCGCGAGGCTGGACGACGAACACCGGCGCCCTGCTGCTTATGCTCGGCGGCGCCGGCCTGATCGGCGCGGCGGTTTTTCACTGTGATCCCAGTTGCGTGAACGTTCTTGAATCGCCGACCGCCGTGGGCCGATTGCATATCGTGACCGCACTCGCCGGCGGGATGTGCTCCAGCTTCGCCCCATTCTTCTTCTGGGCGGCGATGAGGCGCGACGAGCGCTGGCGGGCATTCGCGGCGCCGACCTTCATGGCGGGCCTTCTCGCGAACCTGCCCGGGATCATATTCTGGGTCACGTTTGCGACCGGCAATCGCCTGGAGGCCGTTGAAGGCTTGATCCAGCGTCTGGGCCTGATCTTCGTGCTGATCTGGATCTTCGCCGCCGCCATCAAGCTGAGTGCGCTGAAATCCTCAACCGCGCGATCAGGCGTTGGCGAAAAGGGCTCTTCGCCATGACAGGCGCCGCACCAGGTCCCGGCCCGTGATCCTTCACGACGCTCAAACCCTTCTAAGGGGCGCCCCTACACCCCTAGCCCGCAGGATGATACATCAACAAG
>LYSW01000013.1 GCA_001657295.1 Oceanicaulis sp. BBD 1991-10
CGCCGGCGGCCCGGGCGCCCGCCATAACGGCGTGCTGGCGCTCAACGCGCTCGGGGTGGCCGGATGGCGGCGCGTGAAACTCACTGGCGGGCGTATGAAGGACCAGGGGGTCCATCAGGCTTATTCCCGCTCGATCCGGGCGTATTCGTCGTCGCGTTCCTGGGCGAGCCGGTCGCGCACCGCTTCAGGCGGCAATCCGAAGCTTTTCAGCGCATTGCCCGCCATCTGAAGGGCGGCCTCGATCGCTTCGGGCGTGACATGGCTGGCGCCCGCCGCGCGCAGCTGAACGCCGTGCTCCACATCACGGGCGCGCGCCAGGATCGGCACGTCTTCGCGGAGCTGACGGATGGCGTGCACCATGGCGCACGCCTTGTCCGGATCATCGGCGGTGACCGCGAACAGGGCCGCCTTTTCCGCCCCTGCCCGGATCAATATGTCTGGGTGCGACGCATCACCGAAATAAATCGCCCAGCCCTCTTTTCGCACGTGCTTGACCCGTTCGGCGTTTCGATCGAGGGCGACGATCTCAACGCCTTCGGTCTCCAGGACGCGGGCGATGGCCCGGCCGACCCGCCCCATGCCGGCGATCACCACATGACCGTCCAGATCAACCAGCTCTTCAAGCGTGTCCGGCTGGCCGGCGTCGGGCGTCTTGCGCCTTTCCAGCGCGTCGCCGACGCGGCGCCCGACGCCCGCCATAACCGGGGTGAGCAGCATGGACAGGCCGGCGATCGCGGTGACGATGGTCGCCGTTTGCGCATCGACCACGGCGCCGGCCGTGGCCGCAGCCAGGATCACGAAGGCGAATTCGCCGGCCGGCGCCAGCAGGAAGGCCGCCTCCAGCGCCACGGCGTTGCCGCCGGCGAAAACCCGCGCGGCGAGATAGACGATGATGAATTTCACGATCAGCATGGCCACAAGCCCGCCGAGCACGACCGCCGCATTCTGCCAGACCGCGCCGAGATCCAGGCTGATCCCCACCGTCGTGAAGAAGACCCCGAGCAACAGTCCTTTAAACGGCTCGAGGTCGACCTCGGCCTGATGCTTGAATTCGGTTTCGCCAAGCAGCAATCCGGCCAGGAAGGCGCCCAGGGCCAGCGACAGGCCGGCCTCTGCGGTGAGCAGGGAGGCGGCCACGACGGTGGCGAGAATGATCGCCATCATCAGATCGCGTCCGCCCACGCGCGCCACCAGACGAAAGGCCGGCTGCAGAACGACACGCCCCAGCACGACGATCACGACGATGGCGATCGTTCCCTGGATCAGCGCCTCCAGCAGCGCCGCGCCGACGCCGCCGTCGGCGTCCCGCGCCAGAAACCCCACAAGGATCAGGATTGGGGCGACCAGGATGTCCTGCATCAGCAGGACGGCGAGCGCTGTGCGCCCTGTGGGCGTTGCGACCCGGTGCTCCTCTGAAAGGATCTGCATCACGATGGCGGTGGAGGATAGCGCCAGCGCCAGGCCGATGACGAGCGCCGCAGGCCCGGTCAGCCCGATGAAGAAGCAGGCGCCGCCGACCGCCGCGGCGCTCAGCGCGGCTTGAAAACCGCCGGCCCCGAAGACCGCCCGGCGCAGCGCCCATAAACGCTGGAAGGACAACTCGAGCCCGAGAAGAAAGAGCAGGAAGAGCACCCCCAACTCGGCGAAGGGGGCCGCCGCTTCGGGATCGGATATCGTCACCCAGGACAGTATGGGATATCGGTCGACCAGCCCGCCGAGCAGGAAAGGCCCAAGCGCCAGTCCCGCAAGTAGAAAGCCCAGAACGGCGCTGACGCGCAGCAGCTTGAGCGCCGGCACGATGACGCCGGCCGCGACCAGGAAGACCGCAGCATCCTTCAACCAGACTTCATGGCCTTCAACCGCCACGCACCATGCCCCTCTCGCCAGACGATTCGCGTTTCATCCTCAGGATACTGAGGTGCGGCGCCCGCGCCAGCGGTCTGCAGTGCGGCTTATTCAGCGGCCGCCTGCGTGCTGCGAAGATGATCGCGGATTGCAGCGAGGGCGTCGTCCGCCCTGGCGCCGTCGGGGCCGCCGGCCTGCGCGAAGTCCGGACGTCCTCCGCCGCCCTTGCCGCCGACCGCAGCCGATCCCGCACGGACGAGATCGACGGCGCTGAGCCGGTCTTTCAAGTCATCGGTCAGCCCGACCGCCAGCGCCGCCTTGCCGTCATTGACGCCGATGAAGACCGCCACGCCGGAGCCCATCTGCTGGCGCGCATCGTCGACCAGGCCCCGCAGGTCCTTGCCGCCGACGCCTTCAACGACGCGCGCGATCAGCTTGAGCCCGGCGATATCCTCCGGACCCGCCGGCGCCGCGCCTGCGCCGCCGCCCATGGCGAGCTGTTTTTTGGCCTCCGCCAGCTGGCGCTCCAGAGCCTTGCGTTCCGCCTGAAGCGAAGCGATCCGGTCAGCCAGTTCCGCGGTGGGGACTTTCAAAGCCGCCGCGGCTCGCCGCGCGCGGGCCGCTTCGGTCTCCAGATAGTCGCGCGCCGCTTCCCCGGTGAGGGCCTCGACCCGCCGTACACCGGCGCTGACCGCACTCTCGGCGACAATTTTAAACAGCGCGATGTCGCCGGTGCGGTCGACATGGATGCCGCCGCACAGCTCGACCGAATAAGCTTTGTCGCCGCCGCCGAGCGCATCGCCCATCGCCAGGACCCTGACGGTCTCGCCATATTTCTCACCGAACAGCGCCAGCGCCCCGGCCTCGATCGCCGCCTCCGGCGTCATCTCCGCAGTTTTGGCCGCAGCGTTCTGGCGGATCACCGCATTGACCTGCGCTTCAATCGCGGCGGTCTCCTGTGGCGTCAGGGCCTTGGCGTGCGAGAAGTCAAAGCGCAGCCGGTCAGGGCCGACATAGCTGCCTTTCTGAGTGACGTGCGGGCCCAGCACATCGCGCAAAGCGGCGTGCAATAAGTGGGTCGCAGAGTGGTTCGACCGGGTTTTGGACCGCCGCTCGAGATCGACCCGCAGATGCGCGCCGTCACCCGGCCTTATGTCGCCGGAAACCAGCTCGCCGATATGGGCGTAGAGCGACCCGGCGCGTTTTTGCACGTCATCGACCCGAAAGACCGCGCCGCTGGCGAATTGAACGTCGCCGCTGTCGCCGATCTGGCCGCCGCCCTCGGCGTAGAAGGGCGTTTCGTCAAAGACGAGCGCGGCGGACGCGCCGGCCCCCAGGGCGGTCACCGCGGCGCCGTCAGAGACGATCGCGGACAGAACGCCCTCGCCGTCGCCGGTTGAATACCCGGTGAAGCGGGTGTCTTCGAGCCCGTCCTTGACGGCGAACCACACCGCATCGGTCGCCGCATCGCCCGACCCGGCCCAGTGGGCGCGGGCCTCGGCGCGCTGGCGCTCCATGGCCGCGTCAAACCCGTCCAGATCAACGCTCAGCCCCTTCTCCCGAAGCGCGTCCTGGGTGAGGTCGAGGGGAAAGCCGTAGGTGTCGTAAAGCTTGAAGGCGGTTTCACCCGGCAGCGCGGCGCCGTCCTCGAGCCCTTCAGTCGCGCCTTCCAGCAGCGCGAGGCCACGGCCCAGCGTGCGCTGGAAGCGCTCCTCCTCGCCCCGCAGCGTCTCTTCAATGACCGGCAAAGCCCGGTTCAATTCCTGAAACGCCTCGCCCATTTCATCGGCGAGCACCTTGGCCAGACGGAACAGGACCGGCTCGCCGGCGCCGAGCAGATGCGCATGGCGCATGGCGCGGCGCATGATGCGGCGCAGGACATAGCCCCGGCCTTCATTTGACGGCGTAACGCCGTCCGCGATCAAAAAGCTGGTGGAGCGCAGATGGTCCGCTATGACCCGGTGACTCGCCCGGTTCTCGCCTTCAGCCTTGACCTTAAGCACGTCTTCAGACGCCGCGATCAGCGTCTTAAACAGGTCGATATCGTAATTGTCATGCACGCCCTGAAGCACGGCGGCGATCCGCTCAAGCCCCATGCCTGTATCGATGGACGGCTTGGGCAGCGCAAGACGGCCGCCGCCCTGCTGCTGCTCGAACTGCATGAAGACGAGATTCCAGATTTCGATGAAGCGGTCGCCATCCTCATCCGGGCTGCCGGGCGGGCCGCCGGGAATGTGCTCGCCATGATCGTAGAAGATTTCCGAGCACGGACCGCAGGGCCCGGTATCGCCCATGGACCAGAAATTGTCCGAAGTCGCGATGGGAATGATCTTCTCATCGGTCAATCCGGCGATCTTGCGCCAGAGCTCGGCCGCCTCCTCGTCTTCAGCGTAGACCGTCACCAACAGCTTGTCGGTATTGAGCTCGAACTCTTGGGTGACCAGCGTCCAGGCGAATTCGATGGCGTCTGCCTTGAAATAGTCGCCGAAGGAGAAATTCCCCAGCATTTCAAAGAAGGTGTGATGGCGTGCGGTGTAACCGACATTGTCCAGATCATTGTGCTTGCCGCCCGCCCTCACGCATTTCTGGGAGCTTGCGGCGCGCGGATTGGCCCGGGTTTCCGCGCCGGTGAAGACATTTTTGAACGGCACCATGCCGGCGTTGACGAACAGCAAGGTGGGATCGTCCTGGGGCACCAGCGGCGCGGAGGGGACGACCTCATGGCCGCGGGATTTGAAATAGTCCAGAAACTGACGTCGAATGTCCCGCAAGGCGGTCATGGGCGGCTCCAAAGCATGTCGCGCGACGGCGCGGTTGCGCGCCGCAAAACCGGTGCGCAAGGCTCATATACGAACGGGCGCCCGGCTTCGCCAAGCGCCCGCTGTAGATTGATGAAGGAAATCCGCCCCGGCCGGCGCGGCGCCAGGCCGATTAGCTCGCCGCTTCCGCGTCGCCGTCTTCGTCTTCGCCTTCGGGACCGACCAGCATTTCGTCAGCGATGAGACCGGCATTCTTGCGAATCTGCGCTTCAATGCCCGCAGCGATATCCGTGTTCTCCGCCAGGAAGCGCCGGGCGTTCTCGCGGCCCTGGCCGATGCGCTGGCTGTCATGGGAATACCAGGAGCCGGACTTTTCAATAATCCCGCCCTTGACCCCGAGATCGAGCAATTCGCCGGTCTTGGAGATGCCTTCGCCGTAAAGAATGTCGAATTCGACTTCGCGGAAGGGCGGGGCGACCTTGTTCTTGACCACCTTGACCCGGGTCTGATTGCCGATCACTTCGTCGCGGTCCTTCAAGGCGCCGATGCGGCGGATATCGAGACGGACCGAGGAATAGAATTTCAGCGCATTGCCGCCGGTGGTGGTTTCGGGCGAGCCGAACATCACGCCGATCTTCATGCGGATCTGATTGATGAAGATCACCAGGCAATTCGACTTGGAGATCGAGGCGGTCAGCTTGCGCAGCGCCTGGCTCATCAGGCGCGCCTGAAGGCCCGGCAGGGAATCGCCCATCTCCCCTTCCAATTCGGCGCGCGGCGTCAGGGCGGCGACCGAGTCGATCACCAGCACGTCGATGGCGCCGGATCGCACCAGCGTATCGGCGATCTCCAGCGCCTGTTCGCCGGCGTCGGGCTGGGAGACCAGAAGCTCTCCCACATCAACGCCCAGCTTGCGGGCGTAAATGGGGTCCAAGGCGTGCTCAGCGTCGACGAAGGCGGCGGTCCCGCCGGACTTTTGACATTCGGCGACCGTGTGCAGCGCCAGCGTCGTCTTGCCCGAGCTTTCCGGACCGTAGATCTCGATGATGCGGCCTTTGGGCAGACCGCCCACGCCCAGCGCGATGTCCAGGCCCAGCGAACCGGTGGAGACCGCTTCAATATTCTGGTTGGGCTTGGCGCCGAGCTTCATCACCGAGCCCTTGCCGAAGGCGCGGTCAATTTGGGAGAGCGCTGCATCAAGCGCTTTTTGCTTGTCCATGTTTTGATCGTCCACAACGCGCAGTTTTGCAGAAGGCATATCGGGTCGCTCCCCTTATTTCACGCTCGCTTGAGTCGGGCAATTGAAGGAGTGTGTACCGGATTTGTTCTCAGAACACAAGTAGAACATCGATCCCCATTCTCCTTCGCCGCCGCTCAGCCGGGCGCGCCGGCGGCGGCCTCAAGCCCGCCAACCGCTGGAGACCGTCGCTAAGCCCTTGAATCGGCGCTTCGCGTCGTCATCGCAAGGTTTGTCCGGGCCAAGCCGGGGTCTGGGTCGCCAGGTGCTTAGCGCGCGCAGCGAACGCGAGGATGTCCCGCCGAATGCGAGACGCTGAGGACCTGATGGATGGGACGCAGGACCAGGAAGATCTACGCGTGCACCCGTCCCAATTCCTGCTTCACCCGTTCGGCCAGCTGCTGGATGTCGAAGGGCTTGGGCAGGAATGAAATCTCCAGATCAGAAGACAGCGTGTCGGAGAATTCTTCCTTGGCGTAGCCGGAGATGAAGATGATCCGCGCCTTGCCCAGATAAGGCCGCGCTTCCTTCAACAGGGATGGCCCGTCAAGCCCGGGCATGACCACGTCGGAGATCAAGAGGTCAAAGCTTTCCGGGTTTTCCTCAAGAATCTCCAGCGCCTCCTCCCCGTCACAGGCTTCGACCACCTCATAACCGCGCTTGACCAGAGTTTTGGCGGCGATGCCGCGGACGGCGTCTTCGTCTTCGACAAAGAGAATGCGGCCATGGCCGGCGAGATCGGCCGGCTTGACCTCTTCCGCCTTCGCCTCGGCCTCCGCGACAATCTCCGCTTCCTCTTCCGCATTGGGCACATGGCCCGGCAGATAGATTGAGAAAGTGGTGCCTTTCCCCGGCTCGGACTCCACGAAGAGATAGCCGCCCGATTGCTTGACCACGCCATACACCGTGGCGAGACCGAGTCCGGTGCCTTCGCCGGACGCTTTGGTGGTGAAGAAGGGCTCGAAGATTTTCTTGCGGGTCTCAGCATCCATGCCGCACCCGGTGTCGGTGACATGGATCGCGGCCCAGCGGCCGTCCGTGGCGCTGATCCCGCCGGCCCGCCGCACCGCGTCAGCGTCGAGGCCTTCGGTCCGGATCGTGAGCTGGCCGCCGCCGCTCGATTTCATGGCGTCGCGGGCGTTGGTGGCCAGGTTGACCAGGATATTGTCGATCTGGTGCCGGTCCGCGCGCACCATCGGCAAGTCGCGGCCATGGCGGATTTCAAGCCGCACCGTTTCTTCCAGAATCTGTCCCAGCATGACCGAGCAATCTGACAGCACGTCCGCCAGGTCAAAGACCGTGTTGCGGAAGGTTTGTTTGCGCGAAAACGCCAATAGCTTGCGCACCAGGCCCGCCTGACGGGTGACGGTGGCGTTGATCTGCTGAAGATCCTGATAGGAGGGATCGCCCACCGGATGGCGGCTCAACAACTCGCCGACATTAAGCCGGATCGCGGTGAGCATATTGTTGAAATCATGCGCGACGCCGCTGGCGAGCTGGCCGACCGCCTGCATCTTGCCCGCCTGGGCGACTTGGCCCTCCAGCGCCTTCCAGGCGGCGATGTCGACAATGTAGGCGGCGCGCTTGCCGTCGCTGGCCGGCCCCAGGAAGACATGGACAGGTTTTACCTCGTCGCCATGCCTGAGCGCCGCTTCGCCCGGCTCGCCGCTGCCGGAGAGCGCGGTGTCAAAGGCCGCCGCGAGCTGACCGCCGTCTTCGGCGTCGAACAGATCGGAAAAGCGCGCGCCGGGCACCGCCGCGCCGCCCGTCAGCAGAAGCAAAGCCGGGTTCGCGTCGAGCAGCACGGCGGCCATCGGATCAGAACCGTCCAGGCGCGCAACGCCGAACGGGGCGGCCGCGAACATGTCGTCCATGCCCGCGCCGATCTCGGCGTCCGGCGTGGTTGCGGCGAGCTGCGCGCGGCCAGGCGGCGCGCCCGTGGCGCTCAGGCCGTAGACCACCCCGCGCACCAGGGCGGGCCGGTCCTGCGTCCAGTCCAGCACCAGGACGGCGGGCGTTTCACCGCCTTCAGCGGAGAGCAGACGGCAATCAATGCGAACCGGAGAGCTTTCACCCTGGGAGCGGCCGACCAGCCGGGCGCCGTCGCCCGCCAGCAAATCGGTGAGCTTGAGCGCCTGATCTTCGCCGGCGCCGATCCAACCGCGAAGCGTGTCGTTGGCGACCAGGATGCGGCCTTCGCCGTCAGCGAGGAAGAGGCCGACCGGCGCTTGCTGCGCCCAATCCGGCGCGGCGCCGGATTCCGCGACATCGCCTTCATGGGCCTGCCGCAAGCGCCAGAGCGCGCCGCCCTCGCCCATGGGCTCGATATCGGCGACGTAAACCGTCGCGTCTTCATCGGAAAAGTCAATGCGGCCGAGCACTTCCTGGGCGCGCTCGCCCTTGGCCGCGGCCCGGGAGAGACGATACACGGCGCCGGACGCTGCGCCGGCGAAAAGCCGCTCGGGCGCGGCCGGCACGGCGCCGGGCTCGCCCGGGCTTTGGTCGGAGAGGCGGCGATAGGCGGCGTTCGCCCAGCGCACGGCGCCGTTGGGGCCCGTGACCAGTACCGGATCAGGCAGGGTGTTCAAGGCGGCCGCCGCGATCCCGCCGGCGCCCGGCGCCTCGGCCTCCCCGCCCATGGCCCGGCCGGCGGCGTCGCCGGCGGCCAGCGCATACATCAGCAACAGCGCGGCGCACGCGATGCCGGACAATAGAACTACGCCATGCCACCCCGCCCCGGCGCCGGCGAACAGCGCCACGGCCGCCGCGGACAAGGCCGCCAGGCTGGCCGCCCAGAACACGGCGCGCGCCAGCGGCCTCACAAATCGGCCGGCCTGGCCGGTGTCAAGCTTGGGCGCAATGGACGCGGGGTCAGTCATGTCAGCCTCCAAAGGCCGGTTGATTCCTTGCGGGTCAGAATCGCGGCTTAAGGTTAACCATGTTTTCAGCACGGCGCTAAACAGCGCGCCTTAATGCGTTTGCGGACCCTTTCCGGCGAGCGAGAGGACATAGCCGATCACCTTGGCGACCGCCGCGTAATGCTCGGGCGGTATCGGCTCTTCCAGCTCCACGGTCGCATGCAGACCGCGCGCCAGCGGAGGGTCTTCCACGATCGGAATATCATGTTCTTCGGCGAGTTCGCGGATTCGCAGCGCGACCTCTTCAACACCCTTGGCCACGCAGATCGGCGCCGGGGTGCGGCCCTGCTCATACTCCAGCGCCACCGCGTAGTGGGTCGGGTTGGTGATCACCACGGCCGCATCAGGCACCCGCGCCATCATCCGCCGCTGAGCCCGCTCCTGACGGATCTGGCGCAGCTTGGCGCGCACCTGCGGATCGCCTTCGGTCTCCTTGAACTCGTCGCGGATCTCTTTCAACGACATCTTGTTGCGCTCGATGAATTCGCGCTTCTGGAAGGCGTAGTCGGCCGCCGCGATGACGGCGTAGACGATCAGCGCCGCGATCAGCAGCTGGATGGCCGCCTCGTAGACTTCCATCAGCACGCCGACCGGCGCCGCGGCCGGCAAGGCCAGCAAATCGTCCCGGCGCGGCCAGAGCACGATGAAGATCGCGCCGGCCACCAACGCCATCTTGCCGACGCCCTTGAAGAAATTCATCCAGCCCTGGGGGCCGAACATGCGCTTGACGCCCTCGACCGGATTCAGCTTGTCCAGCTTGGGCGCGAGCTTTTTGGGCGTGAACATCAATCCGGTCTGAACCAGATTGCCCGCGATCGCGGCCGCCATCAGCGCCAGAAAGGCCAGACCCAAGATCGCCACCAGCCTCAGGCCCGTGGACGCAGCCAGATCCAGGGCGGAGCCGACATCCAGGCTCATCTCATGGGGCCGGGCGAGAAACAGGCTCAAAATGCGCGCGAGATCGCTGGACACGCTCGGCGCCATGAAAGCGAACACCGCCAGGCCGGCCGCCAGAGTGAACCAGCCGGAGATTTCCTGGGATTTGGGGGCGTCGCCCTCCTCCCGCGCCTTCTGAAGTTTTCGGTCGGTCGGCTGTTCTGTTTTTTGTGACTTGTCTTCGCCTTCGGCCATAGGACTAGCTCAGCGTGGCGGCGAATTGTTCGACGCGGTTGAGCCAGACCAGCGAGGCCGTTCCCAGCGTGATGGCCAGGATCGCAAAGCCGATCAGAATATTCAGCGGCATGGCGATGAAGAAGATCTGCGCCTGCGGCATCAGGCGCGACAGCACGCCCAGCCCCAGATAGAAAATCAGCCCGAAGGCGATCAGCGG
The DNA here is from genome assembly GCA_001657295.1 of Oceanicaulis sp. BBD 1991-10. GTDB lineage: Bacteria > Pseudomonadota > Alphaproteobacteria > Caulobacterales > Maricaulaceae > Oceanicaulis. The sequence goes on from LYSW01000013.1 coordinate 10,090, forward strand.
CGCTGCGATCTGCACCGCCAGCACGAAGGCGTCGGCGAACAGGCCGAGCGCCCACAATGCGGCGTCGCCCCACATGGGCGTCTCGCCGGCCGGCATCAGCTCATAGGACCCGGCCGCCGCCTGCAGGAGCAGGTGGTGCAGATTGGTGGCGAATATCAGCACCATGAAGAGCAGGTTGAGAAACTGGGCGGGCAACGCGCCGGACTGGCCCTGGGTCGGGTCGAAGGATTGCGCCATCGCAAGCCCGGTCTGATAACCGATCACCTGACCGGCGACCGCGCCCGCCATCAGCATGAAACGCGCCGCCCCGCCGATCATCAGCCCGATCACCACCTCCACGATGATCAGACCGGAGATCGCCAGCATGGTGTCCGGCGCGGGCGGCAATTGCGGTGCGATGACCGGGCCGACCACCAGGGCGAAGCCCAGCGCGAACGCCAGGCGGATGCGCGGCGGAATGGAGCTTTCCCCAATGCCCGGCAACAGCATGAGAATGGCGCCCAGGCGCGCAAACACCATCGCTGCGGCGAACACCGCAAGGGAGGGGTCGAAACCGAACACCATCGGCTCAGCCTGCGACGATTCGGTCGGCCACCGTTTGCATGAAAGCGGACAGGAGCGCGCCCATCAGGGGCAGAAACACCAGGAGCGCCAGGAAAATGGCGATGATCTTGGGCACGAAGACCAGCGTCATCTCCTGAACTTGGGTCAAAGCCTGCAACAGGGCGATGATGACGCCGACGGCGAGCCCGATCAGCATGACCGGGGCGGCCATGGCGAGCATGACCCAGATCGCTTCAGCGCCGATATCGAGCACTTCGCCTGCCGTCATGGGGTTTCCTTCCAAAGCCCGGCCTTCTGCAGAGCAGTCGGAGATTCGCGTTGCTGCATCAAGGCTGGCGCGATGCGGTTAACGAAGATTGAAGCGCGGTTAACGCTGGTCGCTCACTCCCGAAGCGGCGGCGCATCCCGCTCCCGGTCGCGCCGGCCGGCGCCGTCGCCGCGATCTGGAAACACGAAACGCTGGTAGAACAGCGCCGTGCCCAGCAAGGTCAGCCCCAGGCCGATGAAGCTCGCCGCCCGCAGCGCGCCTTCCAATGCGCTGAGATCAAACAGGAAGACTTTGATCAAGGCGCAGGCCAGCACCGCCAGGGAGGTGAAGCGGGAAAGCCGGGCGCCACGCCAGGCGCCGAAGGCCAACAGCGACAGGGCGTAGACGACCAGGGCGGCTGAATACATCCACATCTCCGCATCGCCCGGAAAGCCGCCGGCGTAAAGCGCCGGACCGGTGAAGGCGCGGCGGGTCTCAAGCAGGGCCCAGACCAGTCCCAGCCCCATTGCGGCGACGTCGGCCATGCGCCCCCAGGCGGGACGGCCGCAGCGGCGCAATCCGACGCCGAGGACCGCGAGCAGAACGGCCGGCATGGCCAGGCTGGTCAACAGGAGATTCAGGATCGGCCAGCCGGCCGCGGAGTCCCAGCCGAGCGCGGACAGGGCCAGCCCGACGCCGAACAGGCCCGCGGCCAAGGCCGCCCAGCGCGCGATCGATTGAACGCGTCCGACCCGTTGGCGCAAAAACAGGCTGGCGGAGGCGCCCAGATAGGTGATGGCGTAGCCCGAGGCCTCGCCGAGGCCGCCGCTGGGCCCGTCCAGGCGTCCGCCGCCGGACCAGTGCCGGATCAACAATCCGGCCAATGCGAAGCCGAGAAAGGCTGACGCGCCGCGCAGCGCCTGCGCCGCGCCCGCCTCTCGCCGCAATATCCAGGCGGCGCCGGCGATCGCCCCGATCGCTGGGACGATGCTCAGGCTGATCTCATTGAAGACGGGTGTTGCGGAGACCGCGGCGCCGAGCAGGAGGTCCGGCCGCAACAGCAGGAAGACCGAAGCTACGGCCGCCAGCACGGCGATCCGCCGCACCAGGTCGAGGCCGAAGCGGCGATAGATCAGGGCCGACGCCAGGCAGACCAGGCTGAATCCGGTCCCAAGCCACAGCCCGGACAAACCAAACACCGCGCCCAGGGACAGGAAGACCGAGGCGCCCGCGGCATAGCTCGCGCCGGTTCCCGGATGAGCGTCGAACCCGCCCTCGCGCCGCCCCAGGCGGTCCAGGACCAGCAGGTAAAGCGCCGCCAGCGCCAGTGCGGCGACGCCCCAGATCGCGCCCGGATCGAAGCGCTCGAGGCGCCAGGCGGCGATCATCATGGCGGCGGGGGCGAACAAGGCGGACACCGCCGCCACCGGCGCCTGAACCTTCAGACTCGGCAGGATCCGCCAGCCGGCGAGCCCGAACAGCGCCGCCATGATCGCCGCGAAGGCCGGCTCGGCGCCGATCCAGCTGGGCCACAAGGCGAGCGCGGACAACACCGCGCCGGCGCTGATCAGGGTGAAGAGCGCATAGCCTTCCCGCCGCCAGCTGGCGAGCAGGCCCATGCCGGCGAACAGGCTGAGCGCCAGGCCGGCCACTGCGCCGACCTGACGGTCGACGGCGCTGAAGACTAAAAGACCGGCGGCGCCCAGCCAGAACAGATGCGCCACGAACAGCGCTTCGCCATGATCGCGCAACCGGGCCGCTCGATTATTCTTCTCCCAGTCAATCGGCGCGGCGGCCGCGCAGTTTCCGAACAGGGCGGCGGCGGCGGCCAGTCCCAACGCGTAAGCCGGCGCCGCCCAGGCGGCGTGCGCTGACGGATCGGTCAATCCCAGCAGCCCCCACATCATCGCGCCGCCCAGCGCCAGCCAGGACACGAAGGGCCAGCCGCGCAGCCGGATGATCGCCAGCGCCCCCGCCGACACCGCAAACGCGTAAGGCATGAGCATCAGGGGCGAACCGCCCTCCGCGCCGGTGAAGAACGGCCCGAAATAAGCGCCCGCCAGCCCCAACGCCGCCAGCGCCGGCCCATAGATCCAGGCGAGCGCGACCGCCGCCGCCGCCACGGCGGCGAATAGAATGAAGATGGCGATCGGGGGCAGCAGGGCGTAGAGCACGCCGGCGGCGAGAGTCGCGCCGAACAGGGTCACCACGCCGGCCCCGGCCAAAAGGGTCGGCACGTGGCGCACGGCGGTGTCCGCCGCCCTCACAGCATTGAGGCGCTTGGCGTGAAAAGACGCGGCGATCAGCCCGACGCCCAGAATCGCAGCCAGCCCGGTTCGCGCCGTCGGCCCGAACAGGCCCGCATCAATCGCGACGCGCACCAGGAAGAGCCCGCCCAGCGCCAGGACGATCGCCCCGGTCCAGACCAGCCAGTTGGCGGCGATGCGCCGCTCCCAATCAATGCGCGGGCGCTTGACTTTAGCGGTCTCGGGCGCCGGATCCGCCGCGTCCTCGGCGGCGCCGCCGCCCGTGATCGGATCCGCATCGGGTGGCCCCGCGGCGTCCAGGAGGGGCTCCGGCGACGCCTCCGCTTGCGCTGGCGCGAGCCCGTCTGCCGGGGCATTGGCGGATTGCGCCGCGGGGGAGGCGCCGCGCAATTGCGCGAGTTCGCGCTCTAAAAGCGTCACGCGCCCGGCGAGCGAGCCGGCCCGAACCATGGCGATGATCGATAAGACAGGTGGAATGAAAAACAGAAGGAGTCCGAGAAGGATCAACTCGCCCATGGCGCGCCCAGCCCTAATCTCCACTCCCTCAAGGCCAGACTATCCCTAAAAGCGGCGGGAATATGAAGGGGTGCGGACGTTTGGCCGCAGGCGGACCGGTAAATCACACGCCGCGGCCGGGGGGCCGGACAACCCACCTCGCACCCTTGCAGCGAGTTACTAGCGCGGCTGTATTGTGAACACCGGAGGATCGTTTTCCTGCGCGCCCTGCTCGACAATAATGTCGGCGATGGGGATTGGAGTGCTGTTTCCAGCCGATCCCCGGTCCTCGTTCAAAGTCTGCGACCGCTGGACGAATTGCTCGCCGGCCTCGATATCCACGACCGTTCGGGTCGGCGCGTCTCCGCGAAAATAATTCAGGCCCACGCGATAGGTTCCGAACTCAAGCGTCTCGCAGGGCACGAAATAGTTTTCCGGCCCGACACCATCGACGTCGTCGCGATCAAGCTGGCCGCTTTGTCCCTGGCGGTTCGCATAAAACACCTGCGTGCCGTTTGGTTCGAATACGTGAAGATCCACGTCCGGCTGCTCATCCCAGCGCAAAGTGACGCTGATGGCGCCGGCGCCGAATTCGCTGTCGTTCGAGAGCGAATTGAAAAGATTCTGAAAAATCCGTCGAATCTCGGCGAGCGAACCCGTCCCCGCGCGCAGATAGCTTTCCACCAGGCCGTGATTTTCGGAATCGCCGCCCGGAGAACTATTGTCGATGTTCGGCGCCAGGGTGGTGCGACCGAACGTCCTGATCCAGCCGATGATCTCGTCGCCGTGCTCTCCTGAAAGCGTGACATGGCCGCCCTGGGCCCCGCGTTCCTCGGCCGGCGAGGCGATCGCGACGACACCGACCGAGGAACGCTCTTCGCCCGTGAGCTGATTGACGGTGAGGTTGAAGTAGATATTGCCCTGGGAATGGGCGAAAGCGATAATCGTGTCGCCGCGCCCCAGCGCCGTGCGATATCGCTCGGCGTGATTGATCACCGTTGCAGCGTCGATGTTCGAATCCAGCTGCGCCACCAGCCGCCGCCCGAACACCTCGGCGTAGTTGACCTGGCCTTCCGCATCACCTGCTTGGACGGCGAGGAAGTCGCGCCATGCCTCCAGGACTTCGAGCTGCGCCATCGCCTCGCGCAAATCGCTCCAGGTGCCGGCGGTGGAGTTGTAAAACAGGTCGAAGTCGACACGTTCGAGCTCCTCCCCGGTCAGCTGCGCGCGCACGACGCGGCTCTCCAGCTCGGCCAGATTCGCCCAGGCCGCCGCACGCTGCGTGCGCATGCCGTTATGGTAAGCGACGAGGGTGGACGGTTCGCAATAAGCAGGTGGCTCGCCCGACTGGGCGGCGGCTGGCGCCGCCGCCAACGCCCCGCCGGCCAGCACGGCAAGCGCCGGGATCATGCAACGATGCGGCATTACGAGTCTCCGGCCAATTGATCACAGTTCGGAAGGATGTCCTGAGCCGCCGGGACACGGCTGACTGTGCCATCCAGCGCGCTGTCGAAGCGTGAGTAGGCCGCCAAGCGCAGCTCATTATTCATGGTTTCAAAAAACAGCAGCCTGCCGGCAGCCTGGCCGTCCAAACCCTGGCCGTTCAGGCATACGATCATTGCTCCCATGCCGTTGCTGATCTCCAGCGCAAGGTCGCTAGGAGGGCCCTGCTCGTCCTCCCCGGACAAAAGCGCAGCCTGCATGCCGCGAGCATAACCTCGCGCATATCGGCGAACGGTCTCGTCGGCATAGGTGTCCGCGATCAGCGTTTCGATATCGTCGCGAATGCCGTCATCGTCGGCGTCCGTTCCCTGAACCGTCGTGTCGTTCACGCTTGCGGGAAGCGGCGGTGGCGGAGGAGGCGGTGGCGGAGGAGGCGGTGGCGGAGGAGGCGGTGGCGGAGGAGGCGGTGGCGGAGGAGGCGGCGGCGGAGCCGGCGCATCGAGGCTGGGGCTGACCGCGTTCTCATCACATGCCCCGGCGCCCAGGGCGATCAGGGCGCAGGCAATGAGTGTCGTGGCGCGCATCAGCCCCTCCAGCAGCAAGCCCATTCGCCCACCACATTGCAACTTGCAATCTATGGATGTCTAGACGGTCATAAAAATTTAATCCAGCCCGCTCTGAGGTGGCGCCGCCCACCGATGAATCGGAGCTGGGGCCCGCCTCAGGGCGATGCGAAAGCGCAGCTGTGGGGACCTTCTCTAGACGAGGCCGGACATCACACCTAGATCGGCATGCGCAATATGTCCTGATAGGCGCGGATGACCTGATCGCGCACCGCGACGACGGTCTCCAGCTGCACTTCCGCGGCCGCGACGGCGGTGACCACGTCGACCATTTCAGCCTGACCGGTGGCGGCGGCGACCGTCATCTCTTCGGCGTTGCGCACCGTGGCCTCCACATTGCCGACGGCGTCCTTGACCATGTCCGCAAAGCCCGCAGCCTCGGTCGGTTGAGCCTGGCCGGCTTGCGGCGCTGCGCCCTGGGAGGCGGCGGCGTAAGCGCGCAATGCTGCAAGATCCATCCTTCAGCCCCCTTAGCGGCGCAACAGGTCGAGGGTCCGCTCAAGCATGCGGCGCGTACCCTCCACCATGGTCAGATTCGCTTCATAGGAGCGCTGGGCGTCGCGCATGTCCATCAGCTCGATCAGCGAAGACACGTTGGGATATTTCACATAGCCCTCGCCGTCGGCGGCTGGATGGCCGGGCTCATAGACCATGCGGAAATCACTATCGTCCAGGCGCACGTCATTCATCCGCACCACCCGCGCGTCGATTTCACGATTCAGTTCGGATTCAAACACCGGAATCTGGCGCTGATAGGGATCGGCGCCCGGTGTCTGACCGGTCGAGTCCGCATTGGCGACGTTTTCTGCGATGATGCGCATCCGCGCCGACTGGGCGCGCAGGCCCGCGGCGGCGATCTGGAGCGTTTCTGAGGCCTTATCCATCGATCAGGGTCCTGCCTTGCTGACGTCCGTTATTGTCCGGGCGGCCGCGAGGCCATGCGGATCAGGTTGAGGCTTTTCTGATAAAGGCTCAGCGCGGTTTCAAAGCGCAGGCGGTTCTCGTTCGCCCGAACCATCTGTTCTTCGATCACCACCGAATTGCCGTTGGCGGTGGTTTCGCTGTCCGGGGTGCGTTCGGCCTCGAAATTGGCGCTTATGCCCGAGCGGGCGGCGCCGAAATGACGCGGGTCTGACGTGCGAAGACCCTCGCCGGTCTGGGACCCCCCGGCGAGCACGCGCTCGAACTGGCTTTGCGAAATGTCCGACGGGGTGAAGCCGGGCGTGTTGGCGTTGGCGACGTTTTCCGCAATCACGCGCTGACGGGCATTGTGAAAGCCGAGCACCTGGCGCAGCGTATCGAGCACGTTGAGGTCCGCCGGATTCATGGCGCTGATCCTTCTTCGGCCCTGTAAGGGCAAGCTTGATCTTTCACCCTGAGCTGGTCCGGTTAAGCATCGCTTAACTGTGCTTAACGCGGGGCGCGACTCCCGCTAGCCCTGTTGTCTGACGCGCGGCGCCCAGAACGGGCCCGCCAGCTGGTATGGGCCGAGACCACCGTGGATGTCGTTGACTTCTCTCGTTATTTCGCCGGGCTCCTGATCGTTTTGGGGCTTTTGGGGGGATTCGCGGTCATTGTCCGGCGCGGCTGGTTGCCCGGCGGATTTCCCGCCATCGCCAACTTGTCCGCCCCGCGCCCTAAGCGGCGCCTGACGGTGAAAGAAAGCCTGATCCTGGATCCGCGCCGGCGCGTGGTGATCGTGAAGGCGGATGATCAAGAACATGTCCTGCTGCTCGGTCCTGAGCGCGAAACGGTGCTGGAGACCCGCCCCGCGCACGCCGATCCGGTGTTCGCGCCGGAGCTGCCCGATGAGGGCGGGGACGGGAGAAGCGACGGCGAGGCGAGCGGCCGGCCGCCGCTGACCGCCCTGCCGGAGCGCCGCGAGGCGTCGGCGTGACGCGCGCAGTTATTTTACTGGTCATGACCGTTATCAGCGCTGTCGCGGCGGTGATGTTCGCCGGCCCGGCGCTGGCGGCCGCCGCCGCGCCCGGCGTGACGATCAATCTGGGGGATAATGACGGCGCGCTGACCGAACGTGTCCTGCAATTGATCGCGCTGTTGACGGTCCTCAGCCTGGCGCCCTCCATCCTGATCATGACCACCAGCTTCGTGCGCATCATCGTGGTCCTGTCGCTCCTCAGAACCGCCATCGGCCTGCAGCAAAGCCCGCCGAACGCAGTCCTGATCTCCCTGGCGTTATTCCTGACGGCGTTCATCATGGCGCCGGTTTTCACCCAGTCCTATCAGGAGGGGATCGAGCCGCTGATCAATGGAGAGATCACCACCGAAGAAGCCTTCGGCGCCACGTCTGAGCCGGTCAAACGCTTCATGCTGTCCCATACGCGCGAGGACGACCTGGCGCTTTTCCTCGGCATAGCCGGCGTGGAGCCGGAAACGCCGGAGGCCACGCCGGTCCATGTGGTGGCGCCGGCCTTCATGATCTCGGAGTTAAGGCGCGCCTTCGAGATCGGCTTTTTGCTCTTCATTCCGTTTCTGATCATCGATCTGGTGGTCGCCAGCATCTTGATGTCCATGGGCATGATGATGCTGCCGCCGATCGTGATTTCGCTGCCGTTCAAGTTGATTTTCTTTGTTCTGGTCGATGGTTGGCGGCTCGTCGCGGGCTCTCTGGTGGAAAGCTTCCAGACCGGCTTGCCGCCTCCTTCATAAAAAACATCGCCCTTAAAGGTAGACACCGTCTACATGCCGATCTATGTGGTTGACAGCGTCAACTTTGGAGATCGCGATGAACGCCCGCCAGCTGCTTAAGACGTATGGACCGGCCGCCCTGGTCACCGGCGCCAGCGACGGCATCGGCGAAGCCTTCGCGCGCGAACTGGCCAAAGCCGGGTTTGATCTGGTGATCAGCGCCCGCCGCGCCGACCGGCTGGAGGCGCTCGCAGGCGCGTTGCGCGCCGATCACGGCGTGACGATCACGCCCCTGGCGCTGGACCTGACGGAAACAGGAGCCTCGCGGGCGCTGCTGGACGCCGCGACGGCGCAGGATGCCGGCCTGTTCGTCGCCTGCGCCGGATTTGGGACCTCGGGGCCGTTTCTGAATGCTGATGTGGACTCGGAGCTGGCGATGATCGACCTGAATTGCCGCGCCGTGACCGAGCAGGCGCATCTGATCGGACGGCACCTGGTCGCGCGCGGCCGCGGCGGGATGATCCTGATGGGCTCGCTCTTAGGCTTTCAGGGCGTGGGACGCGCGGCGAATTACGCTGCGACCAAAGCCTTTGTCCAGGTCCTCGCCGAAGGCCTGCGCATCGAGCTGGGACCGCAGGGCGTCGATGTGCTCGCCTGCGCGCCGGGCCCGGTCAGATCCGGATTTGCAGACCGGGCCGATATGCAGATGGGCGCGGCGGTTCCCGCCCGCCGCGTGCCGCGCCCGAGCCTGCGCGCGCTCGGCGGGCGCACCACGGCGCGGCCAGGCCTGTTCACCAAGCTGCTCAGCTACAGCCTGGCGGCTTTGCCTCGGGGCGCGCGATCGCGCATCCTTTCCGGCGCCATGACCGACATGACCCGCCATCAGGATGAACCAGGCTGACCCGGCGCCGCCGCCGCTTCGCGAGCGCGTCCTTGAGCAATCGCTGAAGATCATCGAACGCTCCGGCGTCGAGCAGTTGAGCCTGCGCGCCGTCGCGCGCGATCTCGGCGTCTCCCACCAGGCGCCGTACAAGCATTTCGCGAGCCGCGATCACATCGTCGCGGCGCTGACCGCCCGCGCCTACGGCGCGTTCTCCCAGGCGTTGTCAGAGGCGTCGAAGGGCCTCGCGCCCCACGCTCGGCTCACCGCGATGGGGATCGCCTATCTCGATTACGCCGCGCAAAACCCGCTGCCCTACCGGCTGATGTTCGAAACGGCCTTGCCCTCGCCGCAAGACCATCCGGACATGCTGGCGAAGGCGCGCAACGCCTTTGAAATGCTGGTGGAGGCGCTCTCCGCCCTGCCCGAACGCGCCGGCGCGGATCGCGCGCGCATCGAATCAGAAGCCTTGTTCATCTGGTCCAGCCTGCACGGCGCGGCCAGCCTCGCGCGGTCGCCGGCGCTCGACACGCTGTCGCTCAGCGCCGGGGTTCGTGACGGGCATGTGCGGCGGACGCTGGACGGGTTGAGCCGCGCGCTGGATCTGCCAGCGCCGGAATGAGGCCTCAGCTCGCCTCGGCGTCTTCGTCCCTGAAGCCCGCCATCAGCGTATCGGCGCGGTCCAGAGCGCCCAGCTCGGCGACCAGCGCGGACAGGCGCGCATCGCCCAGGCCGGCCGTGCGCCCGGCGACCATGGAGAAGGCGGCGGCGTGGCGGGTGCGCGCCATGGCGGGACCGTAGCGCGCCTCGATCCGGCCCATGCTGGTGTCGTCGCCGGCCAGCGCATAAGCGATCAGGGCGCGCAAGACGTCATGGGCTTCCTGATCGGAATACGCCTCGCTGTCACGCCAGCGATCGCCCAACAGCGCTTCGGTCCGCCGGCCGGCGTCGGCCCAGGACCGGGCGTCCCAGGCGATGCGGGCGCGCAGGCGGTCCACATCCGGCCCGCGATCATTGGCGATCAGCTCCAATGCGTGTTCCGTGCGGCCCAGATCGGACAGGGCGCGCGCCTGAAGCAGGCGGCGCTCATCGACCAGGGCCTGAGGCAGGCGCGCGACGCGCGTTGATTCAATGGCGCGCAACGCCTCCTCGGGACGGTCGTCCAGGAGCTGGACGCGCGCCAGATCGGCGGCGATCTCAGCGCGCGCGAGATTGCTCATCGTGACCCGGCGCTCAAAGACCTGGTGGGACAACAGCTCCGCCGCCGGTTCGAGAAGATCGATCTCGATCAGCCGGCCCGCGATCCGGCGCGCCATGCGCAGACCGTCCGGCCCCATGGGCGTAAGGTCCTGATGCTCATACCAGAGCGACAGGGCGTCCAGCGGATCCATGCGGTCCGCACGCCCGTCCAGGAAGAGCTCGCGGAACAGGGCGCCCATATCCACCCCCACCTGGCGCGAGACCGGGCTGTCGGGAAAACGCGTGCGGGTTTGGGACATGGTGTCCAGCGCCTGGGCGAAGCGTCCGGCGTCGGCGTAGACCGTGCCGAGCATGGCGGCGGCGCTGACCTCGACATCATCGCCTCGCCAGCGATAGCGCAGGCCCTCCAGGGCGTCGACGGCGGCGTCCGGATCGATCCGGCTTTCGGCCACTTCAAGGCGCAGCTTCTCCAATAGCGCGCGCGCCTGGATCGGCGTCCAGGGATCCGACCCGAGCGCGTCATACCGGGCCAGCGCGCCGTCGACATCGCCGCGCGCCGCCGCCAGGCCGGCGGCGGCGAAGGTGGAGACGGCGGCGGCCTCCGGATCGGCCGGATCGGTCACGGCGGCTTCGAGAAGCGCGTCCACGGCGCCGATATCATTGGTGTTGAGCGCCGTCAGCGCCTGCCAGGCCGCGATGCGCGCCCGCCAGACCGGCTCGAAGAAGAAGATGGTGTCCGCGCCCGCGTCGAAATAGCGGCGCGCATTGGGAAAATCGCCCATCTGCGCGGCGATCAGGCCGCGCCAGGGCTGGGCCGCGGGATCATCCAGCAAGGCGGGATGCGCCAGCGCCTCCTCAGCTTCCTCGAAGCGGCCGGCCATATAATTCGCGGCGCCGCGCAGGGCGGCGACTTCCGGCGTGTTCTCCAGGGCCGGCCTCTCAGAGGCGGCCAGGGCGCTCATGGCGAGGGCTTCATGGGCCAATTCCCAGGACAACAGGAAGCGGGCATAGGCCAGAATGGCCTCGGGCTCGAGACTGGCGGCGGTCTGCTCCAGCCGGTCGCGCCCCTCGCGAAAATCCGCATCCCCGCGCCAGCGTTCAAGATCAAGGAAACCGGCGGTGACCGGACGGTCCAGGCTGGCCGCCAGAGCCGGATCCGCCGCGCGCGACAAGGCCATGCCGCCGGGACGGCTCAATTCCGCTCCGCCGGGAATGACGGTCATGTCCAGATCATCGACGAACGGCAGCAAGGCGACCCCGTGAGAGGAGGTCAAAAGCGCCGCCTCGGCGAAGCGCCGCGGCGTGATCACGCCGCGCTTCTCCCCATCCGCGGTCAAGACCAGATAGCTGTCGCCGACCACCGGATCGGGAACGCGGACCGCGCTGCGCGCGCCATTCAAGCCGAAGCGGAGCAAAGCCGGGCGGCGGAAGCTGGTTTCACGGGCGAGGCGCACGGCGCGCGGCGGCTCGTCCAGGGTCTCCGCCAGGATCACCGTCCAGCTGGCGCCCGCGGCGCGCACATCGGCTTGGGTGGAGCCCGGCGCATCGATGCGCAGCGCGGCGAAATCTGGACCGGTGACGACGCGATAGCCGCGCACATGGCGGCTGCCGGCGGCGGCGATCTCATCGGCGTTCAGCTGGGCGCCGGCGTCGAACACGATCCAGATCGCATCGCCGCGCCGGTAAACCGCTGCGCCGGGAAGGCTGGCCCAGGGAAAGGTCAGCGCCATGTCCGACCCGTCGACGCGCACCTGCACCGGCACGACGCCGCTTTCAGGAACCGGATCGATTTCAGGCTCGGTGATGTCAGCGTCCGCAGGCGCTTCCGCCTCTGCCGGCGCGTCCGGCTGCGTTTCGGCGACCGCGGTCTCAGACTGGGCGGCGGCGTACTCGCCCAGCGCCGCGATCAGCGCCTCCGCGCCCGCCCCGCCGGCCGGCGCGACATCGAGCACGACCCGGCCCGGCTCGTCCGACCAGATGCGCGCCTGCGCCTCGCCGGACAGGGCGAAGGCCAGCGCGAGGCCGTCCTCCTCCTCGATCGGGGTCACGACCTCGACGAAACGCGGCGGATCGGCGCGCAGCGAGGTCAGATCGATCTCGGCTTCGCGGGAAAACCGCAGCACCGCGCGGCCGCCCTCCTGCTCCAGCGCATAGGTGACCGCTTCGGGCCACTGGAACGCGATGCGGGTGTATTCGGTGGCTTCGCCGACCCGAACGGTTACCGGCAAGGGCGGCAATTCCGGCTCGACCGCCGCCGCCGCCGCAGCCGCGGCCGCGGCGCGGGCTTCAGCCTCGGCGCGGCGGGCCTGCTCGAAAGGGCTGACGATATCGGGAAGCGGCGCGCTGCCGGGCGGCGCGAGATCAATGGCGATGACGTTGTGGGAGATTGAAACCCGCGATTCCAATTCCTGATTCAGCGCCAGGCGCAGGGTGCGGCCATCGCCGTCCAGCCGCGCCATGGCGACATAGCCCGACGCGCCTTCGATCAGGCGGGTGACGTCCGCTTCGATGGCTTCAGACAGGCGCGCGATCAGAACGGCGCCGGCGGCGATTTCCGCGTCGGCGGTCAAATCTCCGCCCTCGGCCTCAGGCAGGATGACGCGAATGCGCAGCGTGTCGCCGCGCTGATCGACTTCAAAGCTCGCCGGCGCCTGCGCCAGGGCGCCCGCGCTCAAGGCGAGCGCGGCCGCGCCGGCAACCAGCAGGCTGCGCCTAACCCTCGCCGACCACACGGCGGGCCTCCGCCTCGGCGGTCGCTTCCAGCGCTTCGGCGCGGGCGCGAAGATTGGTGGTGAGTTCCGCGGCGATGATCGGTTCGAGCTCCGCCATGACGCCGGCGAAGCGCCGCGGATTTTGGCTCTGCATCCGTTCGGCGACCAGCAGCAGCGTTTCCGGATCGCTTTGCCGGAGCGCTGAAAACACCTCGGAGACGTCGCCGGGCTCCATGATCAGATAGGCCGCGACGATTTCGCTGATCTGCGCCTCCCGGCGGTCATCGAGCTGGCCCAGCAAGCCCTGAACTTCATCGCGCAGCGTTTCCAGCGCCGCGATGCGTTCATCGACGCGCTGCTCGGCCACGATGATCAATTGCTCGCGCGTGTCGAGCGCGGCCTCGCGCTGATCGAGCTCGCGCCGGCGCTCGGCCAGATTGCGCTCCAGCCCCAGACGCGAGGCGGACGGCAATTCGCGGCGCGCGGCGTCGCGCAAAGGCGGCGGCGGCGGCAAATCGTCCGCTTCTTCCGGGTCTTCGTCTTCGACCGGCTCTTCGTCGGGCGCGGCGGCGGCGGTCGCAGAGGCATAGGCGCGCGCTTCGAAAAACGCGAAGGCGTCATCCGCCAGCGACAGGGATTTCAAGCCGAGCAAGCCGCCCAGGAGCACCGCCAGAAGAAGAAGCGGACGCGCGCCCATGTCAGCGCAGCGCCTTCAACGCATCAAGCAGCCGGCCCTCAAGCTCGGGATCCGCCCTACGGCCGGACGTTTCGCGGGTCGCGGACGACGGCGCAGGCGACGGCGCTGAGCGTTCGCGCCGGGCCAGCACGGCCTGGGCCTGATCTTCGCCGCGATCGGTGAGAAAGCGCAGCTCGTCGGACAGGCGGCGCGCGGCCTCGACCTCGGCCTTCAACGCCGCGCCCTGCTCCTTCGAGGCCCGGTCCAACGCCGCCAGGCTGGCGCGGGCGCGGTCGACGGCGTCATTCAGATCGGTGATCGTGGCCTTTAATCCGTCCTGACCCGAGCGCAGGGCGCGCAGCCGGCGGTCCACGCGCCAGCACATCACCGCCGCAGCGGCGAGCAGGACGCAAACGAGAGCCTCATAGGCGAGCGCGGCAATACTCATGCAAACCCCATCAGCGATTTCCGTGCGGTCTTGGACAAGGGCTTGTCCAGACGAACCCCGATGTTGTGCCCGATTCGACCCATCTTGCCGTGGGTGAGCTGGATCGCGCCGCAGCGCAGCTCCACCGCGCCGTCCGGGCCCGCATCCAGCATCAGCGTGTCGCCGACCTTCAAATTCATCACGTCGCCCAAAGGCTTGCGCATTTCGTCAAGCACTGCGGAGACTTCCATTTTGGTCGACCACAACTCGGTCGCCAGGTGGCTTTCCCAGATATTGTCGCGGCCGAATTTCTCGCCCATGAACTGCTGGAGCAGCATTTTCCGGATCGGTTCGAGCGTGGCGTAGGGCAGCAGCAATTCGATGCGCCCGCCGCGATCCTCCATATCGATGCGCAGCTTGACCAGGATCGCCGCATTGGCCGGCCGGGCGATGGCCGCGAAGCGGGGATTGGTCTCGACCCGGTCCAGATCGAACTCGACCTCGGTGAGAGGCGCGAACGCGGATTTCGCGTCTTCGAGCACCACCTCGATCATGCGCTGCACCAGGGTGCGCTCGATCGTCGTGTAAGGCCGGCCTTCAACGCGCATCGCCGAGGTGCCGCGGCGGCCGCCCAGCAGCACGTCCACGATGGAATAAATCAGGTTGGAATCAACGGTCAGCAGGCCGTAATTGTCCAGCTGCCTGGCCCGGAACACCGCCAGAATGGCCGGCAAGGGGATCGAATTGAGATAATCTCCGAACCGGATGGAGGAGATATTGTCCAGGCTCACTTCGACATTGTCGGAGGTGAAATTGCGCAGGCTCGTCGTCATCAGCCGCACCAGGCGGTCGAAGACGATCTCCAGCATCGGCAGGCGCTCATAGGAGACCAGCGCAGAGTTGATGATCGCGCGGATGCCGGAGCGCTCATTGGCTTCGTCGTCGGAAACCGAAAAGCCCAGAAGGCTGTCGATTTCTTCCTGGTTGAGAATGCGTTCAGGGCCGCTGGAGCCGGCCTGGCTGGGCACGAAGGTCTCGCCCTCCCCGCCGACCATGGCCTCCCATTCAGACGCCAGCTCATCGCCCGCATCGCCGTCGCCGTCTTCTCCGATGGAATCAAAATCCGGCTGCTCGCTGGCGGCGGCCGCCTCCCATTCGGCGGCCATGGCTTCCTGATCAACGTCGCTCACGCCGGGGCCTCACTTACTGCTGGATCAAGGTTTCGGGCAGGAGCACGCGCTCCACCCGCGCCGGAGCGATCACCAGATTCGTCCGGCGCAGCAATTCCGCGCGCAGGCGGAACGTGCCCATGGAGCCGTTGACGTCCTCCACCCGCAAGGTGCGCAGGAATTCCACATAGGTGTCGCTCAGATGCTGCTGCACGTCCTCGCGCTGGATCAGATCGCCGACAGACGGGTCGGCATGGACCAGCACGATTTGCAGCTTCAAGAGCGCCGCATTGCGCCCGCCGCTGTCGATATCGACCACCACCTCCATGGGCGGGGTCTCTTCCATTTCGAAATAGGCGACCGCCTGCTCGGCCTCGGCTTCGGCCTCGCTGAGCAGCTCGGACTGTTCGCCCTCCGCCTCCGCAACGGCCTCGTCTCCGCCGCCGCCCAGAAACATCAGCGCGCCGGCGACGCCGGCGAGGATCACGATGACCGCGGGCAGGCCGATGAACAGGATGAGTTTTTTCATCCCGCCCTTTTTGGCGTCCTCGCCGCCTTCTTCGCCTTCTTCGGTCTCGTCCAGCTCGTCCTCAGCCTCGTCGGCCATGGCCCGATTCTCCTGATTTCACGGCGCAATCCGCCTGTGTCGAGACCCATTAACCCGTGGTGCGGTTAACGATCCGTTTGGAAACGGCCCCAAGTGGGCAGAAATTGCCGCCAAGCCCGCCAGGCGGGCAAAAGCGCGCCGGGCAAGCGCGACCCACCGCGACTCAAACTCAACAAAAACAATGCGTTAACCATGGCACGCCGCTTGCGCACGCAAAGAGCGTCGGGCCGCGGGAGAAGCCGCAGCCTTCGCGCACCGCCAGAAGGAGGCTTTCTGCGCCATGGACAACACGATGTTGATCGGGCTGACGCGTCAGCTGACCTTGCGCCGCGCCATGGACGTGGCCGCGAACAATATCGCCAACGCCCAGACATCCGGCTTTAAAGCCGAGCGCGTCATGTTGTCGGAAAACACCGACAGCCGCGCCCGCCATATCGACGGCCCTGACCGGGTCGCCTTCGTGGACGAGTGGGCGCTGGGCCGGGATTTCACCCAGGGCGTGCTCAGCCATACCGGCCGCCCGCTGGACATGGCGCTCGAGGGTGAGGGCTTTTTCACCTTGCAGACCGAGGCTGGCGAGCGCTTCACCCGCGACGGGCGCTTCACCCTGAACGCGCTGGGCGAGCTGACCGCTTCGGACGGCGCGCAGGTGCTCGACGAGAACGGCCAGCCCATCGTGCTCGACCCTCAGGGCGGCGAGATCTCCATTGATCAGACCGGCATGGTCAGCCAGGGCGGCGTTCAGGGCCAGCGCCTGGGACTGGCCGTCTTTGAGGACGCCGCGCTGCTGCAGAAGACCGGCGATAATCGCTTCAGCGCGCCGGAAGACGCCGAGCGCATGGCCGACGCGATCCCGCTGGTGCGCCAGGGGCATAGCGAAAGCTCGAATGTGCGCGCCATGACCGAAATCACCCGGATGATGGAAGTGAGCCGGGCCTACGCCTCGGTCACCCGCATGATCCGCGACGCCGACGAATTGAGCCGCAAGGCGATCGAACGCCTTGGCCGGCCCTAACGCGTAACAAGGAGGACGCCATGCGCGCCTTATCCACCGCCGCCACCGGCATGGAAGCCCAACAACTGGCCGTCGAGGTCATCTCCCATAATCTCGCGAACATGAACACGACCGCGTTCAAGCGACAGCGCGCGGAGTTTCAGGACCTGTTGTATCAAACCTTAAGCCAGCCCGGGGCCAACAGCTCGGACGCCGGAACCATCGTGCCCACGGGCGTCCAGATCGGCCTGGGCGTCAACGCCGGCTCGGTCTATCGCATCACCGAACAGGGCAGCATGAACCAGACCGACAATCCCTATGATCTGGGGATTACGGGCGCGGGCTATTTCCGCATCCAGCTGCCCAACGGCAATGACGCCTATACCCGCGCCGGCAATTTCTCGTTGTCGCCCGACGGCCAGATCGTCACCGCCGACGGCTACACCGTCATGCCGGGCATCGTCGTGCCCGCCGAAGCGCGCCAGATGGTGATCAACCAGCAAGGCCAGGTTCAAATCCTGCTCGACGGCCAGCCGGCGCCGCAGGTCGTCGGCCAGCTCGAGCTGGTCACCTTCCCCAATGAGGCGGGCCTTGAGCAGGTCGGCGACAATCTCCTTCTGGAGAGCGCCGCCTCAGGCGCGCCGAACGCCGGCCTGCCCGGTCAGGCGGGCTTCGGCGTGGTGCGTCAGGGCTTTGTCGAGACCTCCAATGTCGACGCCGTGACCGAGATCACCGCGCTGATCCAGGCCCAGCGGGCCTATGAGATGAACGCCCGGGTGATCACCGCCGCCGATGAAATGCTCGCCGCCTCCTCCAATCTTCGCTGACGGGTAAGCCATGATCCGCACCGCCCTCGCCGCCCTACTCCTCACCGCCGCTCCGGCTCTCGCCGAAGAGACCCGTACGGCCATCCTCGCCGAACGCCTGGTCGCAGACGGTCCGGTCATCACGCTGGGCGATGTGTTCGAAGACGCCGGCGAGGCGTCGGACGTGGTGCTCGCCCGCGCCCCGGCGCCGGGCCAGCGCCTGTCGCTGGATCCCGGCTTCGTGCGCGAGGCCGCGGCCCGTGAAGGCCTGGCCTGGGCCAATGCCGGCAATGTGCTGCGCATCACCGTCGAGCGCGCCGCGCGCGAAGTGACCGCTCAGGAGATTGCGGGATTGTTGCAGGACGCGCTGTTCGTAGAGACCGGCCAGGTCCACGCCGTGCGCCTGTCCAATCAGCGCCAGGGCCTGTTCGCCCCGATGGAGGCCTTGGGCGGGCCGGAATTGATCCGGCTGGACCATAATGCCGGCTCCGGCCTGTTCCGCGCCGAAGTCGCGGCCTGGCCGGGCGGTGACGCCGTGCAGGTCTCAGGGCGCGCGGAAACCGTCGCGGATGTGCCCGTGCTGGCGCGCGCGCTCAGCGTCGGCGAGGTGATCCGCGCCGGTGACATCAGCTGGCTCCAGCTGCCCACGAGCCGGGTCAACGCCCAGATTCTCACCGACGCCGGCGCCTTGATCGGACAAGCCGCCCGCCGGCCGCTGCGTGCCGACACGCCGCTTCGCGCGTTTGACGTGGAAGCGCCTTCGGTGATCCGGCGCGGCGACATCGTCTCGCTGGTCTTCCAGTCCGGCCCCCTCACCCTCGCCGCGAGAGCGCGCGCGCTTGATGACGCGGCGGCGGGCGAGACGATCCGCTTTGTGAACCTTCAATCCAACCGCACGGTGGAAGCCGTCGCGGACGGGCCGGGACGCGCGCGCGTCACGCGCTCGGCTTACACCCATTAAGGAGGGCTGACGCCCATGCGCACCGTTCGCTCCACGCTCGCCATACTGCTCGCCGGTGCCAGCCTGACCGCTTGCGCGGCGACGGACCGGCTCTCCTATGTGGGTCAAACCCCGCCGATGAATGAAATCGACAATCAGGCCGCGCTGACCGGCATGCCGAGCACGCAAGATCCCTCCGCTCGCCACGCCGAGGCCGCCCGCCTTGCGCGCGCGGCGGCGATTGCGGAGGCCCAGGCGCGCCAGACCAATCCGAATTCGCTGTGGCGCTCGAACTCGGCGACCTTCTTCGGCGACCCCCGAGCGGCCGAGATCGGCGATATCCTGACCGTCGCGATCAACATCACCGACCGGGCTCAGATCTCCAATCAGACCGCCCGATCACGGACCTCGGCGGAAGATTCCGACCTGACCAATTTCTTCGGCGGGGAGGCCGCGCTCAGCCAATTCTTCAACGACGCCATTTCGCCCTCCAGCGTGGCGAGCTTCGGCACCACCTCCTCCACCCAGGGCGCGGGCAGCGTCAACCGGTCGGAAACCATCGAGCTGACCGCCGCCGCCATCGTCGTGAACGTGTTGTGGAACGGCAATCTGGTGATCCATGGCCGCCAGGAAGTGCGCATCAATAACGAGGTGCGCGAGCTTCTGATCAGCGGCATCGTGCGCCCTGAAGACATTGCGGCGGACAACACCATCGATCACCAGCAGATCGCCGAGGCGCGCATCTCATACGGCGGCCGCGGCCATATTTCCGAGATGCAGCGCCCGCCGGTGGGCCAGGAATTGTATAACCTGCTGTGGCCGTTTTGATTTGAGCGGCGTTTCTCCATCCCAGCCACGGCGAGGCGACGCGCCGGGACCGGCCCAAACCGCCTTGGTCTGATCACGGGGGCAAGGCAGGCCGATTCCGGATCCGCCGCCGGCCGGCCGGGCCGGGCGAACACGCCGCCGAGGTCCGGAATTGAACGCCGCGCTTTAAAGCCCGAAACGCGCCCAGGCGAGGCGGCTTTCCAGGACGTCCGCCGTCGCGCCGGCGACACGCGCGAGCAGGCCGCCTTTGGCCGGCGCGAGAATGCGGATGCGGGTCTTTTCGCCAAAGCGCTTGCGCAATTCGCTGCGCGCTTCGGCGAGACCGTCGATAAGACCAGCCGCGACGCCTTCTTCGCCGGTGAAGATCGAGCCGTCGAACAGCTCCTGTTCGGAATCCAGCTTCTCGCCGCGGCGCGCTTTGACCAGGGCGATGAATTGAGCATGCAGGCTGTCCAAAAGGCGCTCCATGCGCGCCTTCTGCTCATCCGTCTCCGCGGCGAAGGGGTCGGTGAGAACTTTGGATTTGCCGGCGGTTTTCACCCGGCGCTCGACCCCCAGCTTGCTCATCACCTCGGTGAAGCCGAAGCTGGCGCTGATCACGCCGACCGAACCGACGATGCTGCTGGGATCAGCAAAGATTTCGTCCCCGGCGCAGGCGATCATATAGCCGCCGGACGCCGCGACATCCTCGCAAAACACCAGGACCGGCTTCTCCTTCTCCGCCGCCAGCGCGCGGATCCGGTCATGGATCAGGCGCGACTGCACCGGGCTGCCGCCGGGCGAGTTGACCGCGATCGCGATCACCGGCGCGCGTTCAAAGGTGAAGGCTTTATCCAGAAGCTTCTCCACCCGCACCAGATTGAGCGCGCCCTGGCGCCCGCCCGCCGCAATCATGCCTTCCAGGCGGACCAGCGGGATGACGGCGGCGTCATCGCCCAACAGCTTTTTCACGGCTTCAAATCCGGCCGCGGCCTGTTTGCGAAGGGTTTCGATGACCGACATGGCGGCTCCTGATCAGCTTTCAGCAAGTGCGGTGCGCGCTTGCCCGCGCAAGATTGCGTCGACATGGGCCATGTAGGGGCCGCCCGGCCCGTCGTGAAGCACCAGGCCGGGGAGTATTTGCATGGGCGCCTTTGAGGATTTTACAGCGGAGACGATGACGCGCTTGGCCGGCGCCCCGGCGTGGGGATGGATGGGCAGGATGCGCGCCTCGCCCGCCTTCCGCGTCACCGCGGCGAGAATATCGCCGAGCCGGTCCGCACGTTGAATGAGGGTCAGCCGCCCCCCGTCCCTTAATCGTTTCAAGCCCGCCGCGATCCAGTCCGCCAACGCGGCCTGATTGATCCACGCCGCCTCGCGCTCCGGGGCGGGGCGGCGCAGCTTGGCGGGATCATCAAAGAAGGGCGGATTGAAAAAGACCGCATCGACCGGCGCGTCGCCGCGCCAGGCCAGCGCGTCGCCGGTCACGATCTCGACCCGGTCCGCCAGCCGGTTTTCGATCGCATTGCGCCTGGCGAGATCAGCAGCCGCGGCGTCCTGCTCCACACCAATGAAGCGCGTTTCAGGGCATAGCGTGGCGGCGCTCAGCAGGGCCGCTCCGGCCCCGCAGCCGAATTCGGCCGCCCGCGCGCCGGGCTTGAGCCTCAAGGACGCCGCCAGCAGAGCCGGATCGATCGCCGCGCGATAGCCTTTGGCGGGCTGGAGCAGGGAGAGCTTGCCGCCGAGAAAACCGGACCGGACCGGCGCGCCCGGCGCCGCGATCACTCGTCTTCGTCCTTGGGCAGGAATTCCGCCAGCAAGCGGCGCGCCTGCGCCGCCTCGTCCTCCGGCACCAGGATGCGGCGCTTCACCCACGGCAAAGCACCGCCGAAAACGGCCGAAGTTTCGGTATCCAGGGTGACCGCGTGCAGGCCGGCGTCGCGGAGCACCGTTTCTGCGAAGTTGAGTCGCACCGGGTCATTGGTCGTCAACACTTCGATCACGCCTATCTTCCTCTTTCAAAGGACCCTAGCCCGGCCGCCGGTGCGGCGTTGCCCCACAGCGTCGCGCGCTTGCCGCAAGCAGGGCGGGTTCCTATTGTGCAGCCGCGTTGTGAAGCGTTTCAAGAGGGCTCGGGGTGAACGGCCTGCCGCAAACCAATTTCCAGCCTGAAGACGCGATCAACCCGGTCGTGCGTCTGGCGGCGTTGGCGTCTGAGGATATGGGCGCGGTCGAGACATTGATCACCGAACGCATGGACTCGCAGCGCTCGCCTCTGATCCCTTCGGTCGCGCAACACCTGGTCAATGCCGGCGGCAAGCGGATCCGTCCTCTGATCACCGTCGCAGCCGCGCGCATGCTCGGTTATGACGGCAGCGGACACCACGCCTTGGCCGCGGCGGTGGAGTTTATCCACTCTGCAACCCTTCTGCATGACGATGTCGTCGACGACAGCCAGCTTCGGCGCGGAAAAGCCCCGGCCAACCAGGTCTACGGCAACGCCCACTCCGTGCTGGTCGGCGATTTTTTATTCGCCCGCTCCTTCATCCTGATGGTCGACGCGGGCTCCATGCAGGCGCTGCATGTCTTAAGCCGGGCCGCCGCCGTGATCGCGGAAGGCGAGGTGCGCCAGCTCGAAGCGGTGCGCGATATCGATCTGTCGCGCGAGGCTTATCTGGGCATTATTGAAGCCAAGACCGCCGCATTGTTCGCCGCCGCCGCCCAGGTCAGCCCGATCCTGTCCGGCGCCGGTCCGGAGATGGAGCACGCGCTGGAGACCTATGGGCGCGAATTGGGGCTGGCCTTTCAGCTGGTCGACGATGCGCTCGATTATGGCGGCCTCGCCGCCGACCTGGGCAAGAATGTCGGCGATGATTTCCGCGAAGGCAAAATGACGTTGCCGCTGGTGCTCGCCGTCGGCGAAGCCGATGATGAGGAGCGGGCGTTCTGGACCCGGGTCATCACCGAGCCCAACGGCCAGCAGGACGAAGACCTGGAAGCGGCCGTCGCCATCCTTAAGCGCCGCGGCGCGCTGGACGCCACGCTCGCCGCCGCCCGGGCGCACGCCGCCAACGCGGTCGAAGCGCTCAACGCCGCACCGAAAAATGTCTGGTCGGATTCCCTGGCCGCGCTCGCCGAGTTTGTCGTGGAACGCGCCTACTAGGCCGTCCGAACAACCCGCCTCAGAGTGTTAAATCCCATGGCTTTAAACGCTTGTTCGGGCAGCTTTGCGCGCGGCGCTGAGTCAATGATCGCGAAGACAGCGAATCAGCTGCGAGCCTTCTATTATCCCAGCCCATAGTCATGCTGGGCCGCAGACATCTTCGGCCCGAACCCCATCCAGGGAGCCTAATCCATGCGCATCTCCAGCCAGTTCGACGGCGGCAATATCCGCGTCGTCTCCGCCGATGAGTCCGGCGATATCCGCCTGAAGATCCGCAAGGACGCGGGCTCGGCCTTTTATCAATGGTTCTACTTCCGCCTGTCCGGCGCGGCGGGTCAGCTCCGCCGCTTCGTGATCGAGAACGCCGGCGGGGCCGCCTATGTCGGCGGCTGGGACGGCTATGAGGTCTGCATGTCCTCAGATCGCGAGACCTGGTCGCGCGTCGAAACCCGGTTTGAAGACGGCCGGCTGGTGTTCGAAACTCTGATCTCGGACGACGCGGTCTGGTTCGCCTATTTCGCGCCCTACTCCATGGAGCGTCACGCCACGCTGATCGCCGTCAGCCAGTTTTCGCCGCGCGCGCGTCTCGACGTGATCGGCGAAACCCTGGACGGCCGGGACATGGACCGCCTGATCATCGGCGAACCCGGAGCGGGCAAGAAGACGCTGTGGATCACTGCCCGTCAGCATCCCGGCGAAACCATGGCGGAATGGGCGGCGGAGGGCCTGATCCACCGCCTGCTTGACGACGCCGATCCGGTGCCGCGCGACCTGCTGGACCGGGCGGTGTTTCACATCGTGCCGAACATGAATCCGGACGGGTCTTTCCGGGGCCATCTGCGCACCAACGCCAAAGGCGTCAATCTCAATCGGGAATGGGACAAGGCCTCAACCGAGAACAGCCCGGAAGTGCATTGCGTCCTTCACGAAATGGCGAAAACCGGCGTCGACCTCTTCCTGGACATGCATGGCGATGAAGCCCTGCCCTATAATTTCATCGCCGGCGCGGAAGGCGTGCCGGGCTGGACGGCGGACGACCAGGCCAGGCTGGACGCCTATAAATCCGCGCTGATGGCGATCAATCCCGATTTCCAGGTCGCGCGCGGCTATCCGGTCAACGCCCCGGGCAAAGCGGATCTGTCCATCGCCACCAACTGGATGCGTCATCATTTCGGATGCCTGGCGATGACCCTTGAGATGCCGTTCAAAGACAGCGCGATCACCCCGGACGAGGAGGAAGGCTGGTCGCCGGAGCGCTCCATGAAGATGGGCGCCAGCCAGCTGGACGCCATCCGCGCCGTGCTGGATCAGCTCTAATTCCCGCCCGGCGCGATCCGCCCGGCCAGCCAGTAGAGCGCGGTCAGGATCACCACCCAGACCGCGAAGCCGACGGCGACCAGGCCGTCCGGTCCCTGCGCCGCCGAAAGGCCCGTGATCACGATCAATGCGGTCAGACCGCCATAGATCTGCGCCAATCGCCCATGGCTCCAGCCCTGCCGGATCAGGCGCTGATAAGCGTGCTCGCTGTGGGCGGAGAGCCTTAGCCGGCCATGGCGCGCGCGGCGCAGCAGCGTCAGCAGGACGTCCGCGAGGAAGACCAGGACGAAGAGCGGCGCCAGCCAGAGCGAGCCGGAAAACCCGTTTCCCGCCATCGCAAGGGCGGCGCCGGCATAGGCGGCGCCGGCCGCCAAAGCGCCGACATCGCCGGCGAAGGCGCGGGCGGGTGGGCGGTTGAACACCCAAAACCCGGCAAGCGCCGCGGCCAGCGCCGCGCCGATCAGGCTGGCCGAGGTCACGCCCGCGACCAGCCCCGCGACCGCCAGCCCCACGCCCGCCGGCGCCATGACGGCGGCCAGCATGCCGTCCGATCCGTCCATGAAGTTCACCGCATTCACGACCGTGAAGATGAAGAGCGCGGATCCGATGACGCCGAGCCATAAAGGCAGATCAAGGCCGATCTCCAGGGTCAGCGGCAGGCGCGTCACGGGTCCGGCGGCCAGCGTGATCGCCAGACACAGCGCCGCAAACACGATGAATTTCAGCCCCTCGGACAGGTCGAACAAATCGTCGGCGAGGCCCAGGGCCGCAAAAAGGCCGGTGACGGCGAGCAGGCCGGCGAGTTCGCCGGAGCCCAGCGGCGTCGTCGCGGCGGCCAGCAGCCCGGCGCCCAGCCCGGCGAGAATGCCCAGCCCCGCCGCGCGCGGCGTCGGCCGCTCATGGGCGGATCGTGCATTGGGATGATCCAGGACCGCGGCGCGCAGCGCCAGCCAGGACACGATCAGGCTGACGACAAAGCCGGCGACCGCCGTGAGCGCGAAGGCGGCGCTCATGCCGCGCCCTGCAGCAACACCGCCCGCACCGACCAGCTGGGATGGCGCGCCGCGAGGCCGGCCGCCGCGGCGCCGGCGGCGCCCGCGTCTTCAAACAGCGCGAAGCAGCTGGCGCCGGACCCGGACATGCGGGTCAGGCGTGCGCCCGGCGCCGCAGCAAGCGCGTCCATCGCCGCGAGGATGGCCGGCGCGATGGATCGGGCCGGCGCCTCCAGATCATTGCGCCCCGCCGACAGCCGCGCGAGCGCAGTCTCGAACTCGCCGGCCACGGGCGGTTTCGCATCGGGCAAAGGCGCGGGCGCGCCGTCGTCGAACGCCTTGAACACCTCAGCGGTGGAGACAGGGACGCCGGGATTGAGGATCACCGCATGCAGCGCCGGCCAGGCGACAAGCGGCGTGATCTTGTCACCAATGCCGGTCATCAAAAGCGGCCGGGCGTGAACGCAGGCGGGCACATCGGCCCCCACCACCGTTCCGATCTCGGCGAGCTGCCGGGTCGAAAAACCGATGTCCCAGAGCCGGTTGAGAAGGCGCAGCGCGGCCGCTGCGTCCGCCGAGCCGCCGCCCAGCCCGGCGGCGACAGGCAGTGTCTTGGTCAAGGTGAGCGCAGCGCCCAGCTCCGGGCGCTCCGCAGCGGCGCGCAGCGCGAAGGCGGCCTTCAGCACCAGGTTTTGCGGATCGCCCCGCAAGGGCGCCGCGCCCGCGCCTTCCAGCTTCAGCGTCAACTCGCCGGCGGGCGTCGCGGCCACTTCGTCGCCCCAGTCGGTGAACGCCACTATGGATTCCAACGGGTGATAGCCGTCGGCGCGCGCAGCCCCGACCGCCAGGGTCAGATTGACCTTGGCCGGGGCGAACTCGGTCAACTCGCTCATGGAAGATCGACGGGACCGGCGTGAAGTCCCAGCTCCAGACGCCGTTCCAGGAGGGTGATCTCGGCGGGCTCGGGATCCAGCTCCAGCGCCCGGCGCCATTGAAACTGCGCCTCGAGCCCGCGCCCGACGGCGGCGTAGGCGTCGCCCAGATGCCATTGGATGGTCGGGTTGGCCGGCGATTGCGCCGCGGCCTGCTCCAGCCAGCGCACCGCCTCGTCCATGCGGCCGAGCTTGAACAGGCCCCAGCCATAGGAATCGAGCACCGAACCATTCTCCGGCGCCAGCGCCGTCGCCCGTTCCGTCAAGGCGACGCCTTCATCCACCCGCACGCCCCCGATGATCCAGGAATAGCCCAGATGATTGAGCACCAGCGGCTCGTCAGGCGCCAAGGCCAGGGCGCGTTCATACAAGACTTCGGCGGCCGGAAATCCCTGCGTGAATTCCGTGCAGATGCCGCCGTAGAAAAGATTGCGCCAGTCGGCTGACTCGCCGGCCGCCTCCCGGCCTGCGATCACCAGCTGGTATAGCGCCAGCGCGTCATCGCACCGCCCGGTCAATCTCAACATGTCGGCGCGGGCGAGTTCCGCCGTGTAGGGCCGGCCTTTCTGCAATCCTTCGGCGGTGGAGATGGCTCGATCCACATCGCCCTCGCGGAAGCGCAGCCAGGCCGCGCGCACGCCGGCGTCATATCCGAACGCACTGCCGTCCAGCTGCTCGAAACTGGCGATGGCCTGGTCGGTCAGCGAGGTCTGCTCGAGCAGCTCGGCCAGCGCCATGCGGCCGCGGACGAATCCCGGATCGAGCCGCTCGATCATCCGCAGATAGAGGACGGCGTATTCCGGCGGCGCCTGCACGACCAGGAAAGCGGCCGGCGCGAACAGCGCGCGCGCTGCGGCCTCGTTCGGGCGCGGCAAGCGCGGGGCGCGCGCGCCCGCCTCGACACGGGCGAGCGCGGCGGCGACTTCGGGATCGGGCGCGCCGGCCTGTTGGTCGATCAGACTTTGATACAGCGCGGCGGCGTCGCCGGTCCGGCCGCGGCGCTCCAGAAAGGCGCCCAGCAAAACCACCGTGAAGTCACGAAGGTCCAATGTGGCCGCCGCGGCGCGATAGGCCGCTTCAGCCTCGTTGAAACGCCCCGCGGTCTCAAGAAGAAGCGCCTGGTGGACCAGTAGATACGCCACGGACTCGCGGCGCCCCGACAGCGCGCGTTCAACGGCTTGTTCCCGCGCCTGCCGGCCCCGGCCGACACCGCGCCAATCGGTGAGGACGCCGGCGACCAGGGCGTTGAAGGGGTCGGGACGCGCTTCGTCAGCCTGCGCCAGGGGCAGGCGCGCGCCGGCCAGCCGGGCCGCGTCGACATAACGATGAACCAGCTGGGAGGCTTCGGGCGCCTGGGCGGCGCGCGTGACCGCCCGGTCTGCGCGGTCGAAATCGCCGGCGGTCAAAGCGCTCAGAAAGGCGCGCTCGGAGACCAGCGCGGATTGAGGCTCGAACTCAAGCGCTTCGCTGTAAAGCCGCGCCGAAGCGTCCAGATCCCGGACCCGGTTGGCGTAGCGCGCCGAAAGCACGGCGCCGTAGGCGGTCTGGGGGCTGTCATCGGGCGGCAGAAACAGCGGCCCGCTGGCGCAGGCCGAGATGGTCGCGCCGAGCAGAGCGATGATAAGGGCGCGCAGGGCCGTGATCTGGCCGATGGGGGCCTCCTTACATATTCGGATAGTTGGGACCGCCCGCGCCCTCCGGCGTCGTCCAGTTGATATTCTGGTTGGGATCTTTGATGTCGCAGGTTTTGCAGTGCACGCAATTTTGCGCGTTGATCACGAATTGGGGTTCGCCGCCCTCTTCCGGCTCCACCCATTCATAGACCGCCGCCGGGCAATAACGCGCGGACGGACCGCCGAACACGTCATACTCGCTCGACTTCTGCAGTCCGGCGTCGGCCAGTTTCAGGTGAATCGGCTGGTCTTCTTCATGATTGGTGTTGGAGATGAAAACCGAAGACAATCGGTCGAAGGTCAATACGCCGTCCGGCTTGGGATAATGCTTTGGCTTGCAGTCCTTGGCGGGCTTGGTCGCCTCATGGTCGCGGCCCTTATGGCCCAGCGTGCCGAACAGCGAGAAGCCGAACAGGAAATTCGTCCACATATCCAGCCCGCCCAGCGCGACGCCGAACAGCGTGCCGAAACGCGTCCAGAGCGGCTTCACATTGCGGACCAGCTTCAGCTCCTGCTTCACCCAGCTGGAGTCATAGGCGGCCTCATAGGCGTCAAGCGCGTCATTGGCGCGGCCTTCGCCCAGCGCGTCGACGATGGCTTCCGCCGCCATCATGCCGGTCTTCATGGCGTTATGACTGCCCTTGATGCGCGGCACGTTCACGAAGCCGGCCGCACAGCCGATCAGCGCGCCGCCCGGAAAGGCCAGCTTGGGGACGGACTGATAGCCGCCCTCGGTGATCGCGCGCGCGCCATAGGACAGACGCTCCGCGCCCTCGAAAATCGGCGCGATGTCGGGATGGGTCT
Source organism: Oceanicaulis sp. BBD 1991-10 (assembly GCA_001657295.1). Lineage (GTDB taxonomy): Bacteria > Pseudomonadota > Alphaproteobacteria > Caulobacterales > Maricaulaceae > Oceanicaulis. Next base: position 38,476 of record LYSW01000013.1, read on the forward strand.
TGAACTTCTGGAATTCGCCGAAGGGAAAGAGGTTCGGGTTTTTATAGTTGAGGTGAACCACAAAACCGACGGAGACCAGATTGTCGCCGAAATGATAGAGGAAGGAGCCCCCGCCGGTCTCAAGATCGAGCGGCCAGCCCATGGTGTGCTGCACCCGGCCCTTCTTGAAATTCTCCGGCTTGACGCGCCAGAGCTCTTTCATGCCGATGCCGAATTTTTGCGGCTCGCGCCCCTCCTCCAGGCCGAACTGGTCAATCAGCTGTTTCGACAGGGAGCCACGCGCGCCTTCGCCGATCAGGGTGTATTTGGCGCGCAATTCCATGCCCGGCTGGTACATGTCCTTCTGGGCGCCGTCGCGCGCCACGCCCATATCGCCGGTGATCACGCCGCGAACGGCGCCGTCTTCATAGATGTATTCCGCCGCCGGAAAGCCAGGATAAATCTCCACGCCCAGCGCTTCGGCCTTCTCGCCCAGCCAGCGGCACAGATTGGCCAGCGAGCCCACATAGCAGTGGTGGTTATGCATGAATTTCGGCATCGCGAAGCCGGGCAGCTCGGCCGAGCCGGATTCGCCAAGGGCGATGAATTTGTCGTCGGTGACTTCAGTATCGAAGGGCGGGTTGGGATCGTCGCGCCAGTCGGGGATGAGCTCGTCGAGCGCCTTGGGGTCGAACACCACGCCGGACAGGATATGGGCGCCGACCTCGGAGCCTTTCTCGATGACCGCGACGGACACGTCCTGGTTCATCTGCTTGATGCGGATCGCCGCCGCCAGCCCCGCAGGCCCGGCGCCCGCGATCACGACGTCATATTCCATGGAATCCCGCTCAATCGCCCCGTCGGCCATGCTCACTCCCGATCCTTGCAACTGCCGCTTAAGGCCCCCTGGCCCCTAGCGCGCCCTTTGCGCCCGTCTTAGCCTAGCTCTGATTACGGAGCTAGAGCATCCGCCCGGCTCCGGCGAAATGTATTGCAGGTCAGATAGGTTCAAGCCGCATCCCATGTCCGCCGCTCTCACTCCTGAAGACATCGCCGTGCTGGAAAGCGTGGTCGACTGGTGGGCCGGCGCCGGGGTGGAGACCCTGCCGCCTTCGCCGGAGGAGACCGCGCGCAGACGCGCTGCGCCGAACGCTCCGGCCCAGCCGGCGCCGGCGCGCCCCATCGCCACGCCGCAAGCGGCGCGCGCGGCCGGTTTCGGCCCGGCGCCGGACCAGGACGGCCGCGCGATCGCGGACGCGGCGGCGGACTTGCCCGCATTGAAAGCGGCGCTGGAAGCGTTTGAAGGCTGTGCGTTGAAGGCCACGGCCGGCAATCTGGTCTTCGCCCGCGGCGATCCGCAGGCCCGGGTGATGATCGTCGGCGAGGCGCCCGGCCGCGATGAAGACGCCCAGGGCGCGCCCTTCGTGGGGCGGGCGGGTCAATTGCTGGACAAGATGCTCGCCGCGATCGGGCTGGACGAGACCAGCGCCTACATCACCAATGTCGTCTTCTGGCGTCCGCCGGGAAACCGCAAGCCGACGGATCAGGAGATTGAAGCCTGCCGCCCCTTCGCTGAGCGCCATATCGCATTGGTGAAGCCGGACGTGCTGGTTTTCGCCGGCGGCATCTCCACCCAGACGATGCTGCGCACCAAGTCCGGCATCATGAGCCAGCGCGGCCGCTGGATGGAGTATGCGTTGGCGGACGGGAGCAAAATCCCCGCGCTTCCCATGTTTCATCCCGCCTTCCTGCTGCGCCGTCCGCAGGAAAAGGCGAAAGCCTGGGCGGATTTGTTGAGCTTGAAGGCGAAGCTGGCGGAACGATGAGGCATGTCATGGCCCGGTTTGGCCGGGCCGGCCGTTTCGGCTGGGCCGACCTCACGGCGTCGGCCCCCGGATGAAGCGGAGCCGACGCATCGGACCTGCCTTCCGTGGCGCGTCGATTTTCCAGGTCAGGCAGGGCGGCCAAAGGATCGCCGTTGAATGCTGGACGCTCGACCTTAAGCGGGCCAAGGTGATCGCCTGAGGCTGCGTGGGGAGGCGCGCCATGATCCGGATCATCTTGCTTGCGCTGGGCGCGCTCATCGCTTCGGCGTTCATCCGCGCCGCCTTCGTCGTGCCCGCCGCGGCCGGCTGGACGACGAGCTTCGCCCCCCTCAACACCGCGAACTGCACCCCGCTGGAGATCGCGCCGGGCACGGAGGATCTTACCTATGACGCCGTGACCGGACTGGTGTTTGTGTCCACCGACGACCGGCGCGCGCCCGGCATGTCTGCGGGCAATGGCGTCTGGGCGTTCGACCCGGGCGATCCGGACGGCACGCTGCGTCTGGTCAGCGCGGACGCGCCGGCGAATTTCAGACCGCACGGGATCAGTCTTTATCGCGACGCGGATCATGCCCGCCTTTTCGTGATCTCCCATCCCGACGACGATCACCATGTGCTGATCTTCGACATCGGCGAGGATGGAAGCCTCGCCCATGTGCGCACGGTGTCCGATCCGGCGATGTATTGGCCCAATGATCTCGCCGCGGTCGGGCCGGAGCAATTTTACGTCTCCAATTCGACCTATTTCGGCGACAACCCGCTGGGCGTGCTTGAAGCGCTTTTGGGCCTGCCGATCACCAATCTCGTCTTCTTCGACGGAGCGGTCGCCCGCGAAGCCGCCAATGGGCTGGTCTACGGCAATGGCGTGCAGGTCAGCGCGGATGGAACGCGCCTCTATGTGGCGAATTTCATCGGTCAGAAGCTCTATGTTTATGACCGCGATCCGGAGAGCAACGCCCTGACCAGGATCGACACCTGGCGCGCGCCTTTCGGTCTCGACAATATCGAGATCGACGAGGCCGGCGATGTCTGGGTCGCGGGCAATACCGAAACCTTCGCCTTTCTGGACCATCAGGAAGACCCCGCCATGCGCGCGCCGTCCAAGGCGGTGCGTTTTGACGCGGCGACTGGCGCCTGGGGCGGCGTGTTTTATTCTGGCGGCGAAGAGATTGATTCTGCGTCCGTTATCGCGCCGGTCGGCGATCAGATGATTCTGGGCGCGGTGTTCGATTCCCATGTCTTGATCTGCCCGCGGGCGGACTGAAATTTCACAGGACGACTGCCATGACCGACCTCGTCTCCGTCGCCGACGCCAATCGCGTGCGCACCATCCGGATGAACCGCCCGGACAAGAAGAACGCCATAACCCGGCCCATGTACGCCGCCATGGCCGACGCCTTGTCCGCGGCCAACGGCGATGATGTGCGCGTGGTGATCATCGCCGGGGCGCCCGGCGCCTTCAGCGCGGGCAATGACCTGGTCGATTTCATGGAGGCCCCGCCCCATATCGGCGGCGAGGACACCCCGCCGGTGGAGGATTTCATGCGCGCGCTGCTGGCGTGCGAAAAGCCGGTCATCGGCGCGGTCGACGGGCTGGCGGTCGGTATTGGAACGACGCTGCTGCTTCACTGCGATCTCGCTTACGCCACGCCGCGCTCCATGTTCACAACGCCCTTCGTGAACCTGGCGCTCGCTCCGGAATTCGGGTCCAGCCAGGTCCTGCCGGGCATTGTCGGCCGCGCGGTCGCGAGCGAGCTCTTGCTCCTGGGCGCGAAATGGGACGCGGCGCGGGCGGAGGCGAAAAGCCTGATCAACGCGGTTCTGCCCGAAGCGGGCTTTGACGCCGCCGTTCACGCCATCGCAGAAGACCTCGCCGCCAAGGCGCCCGCCGCGGTGAAAGCCGCCAAAGCGCTGATCACCACGCCGGAAGAGGACCTGCACGCCCGCATCGTGCGCGAGGGCGGCATCTTCGCCGGCCAGCTCCGCTCGCAGGAGTTCAAGGAAGCGGCCACCGCCTTCATGGAGCGCCGGGCGCCGGACTTTTCCAGGTTCGGCTGATCAGATGGCCAAGGGCAGCCACGAATATCTTGACGACCCGCGCAACGCGTCGATCCGGATCTGGATCAACGGGACGCTGTTTGCGCGCGACGAAGCGGTGGTCTCCGTTTTTGATTCCGGCTTCATCCTGGGCGACGGCGTCTGGGAGGGCCTGCGCGTCCATGACGGCGAGATCGCCTTTCTCGACCGGCATCTGGACCGGCTTTACGAGGGCGCGAAAGCCATCGACATGGATGTCGGTCTGACGCCGGAGGCGTTGACCGAGGCGCTCTACGCCACGCTTCGGGCCAACGAGATGACGGCAGGCGACGGCGTGCATATCCGCCTGATGGTGACCCGGGGGATCAAGACGACGCCTTACCAGGACCCGCGCGTGACCCTCTCGCCGGCCACCGTGGTGATCATTCCGGAATGGAAGACGCCCAAGCCGGAGACCGCGACCAAGGGGCTCAACCTCTTCACCGTCCATGTCCGCCGCGGCTATCCCGACGTGCAGGATCCCAAGCTGAATTCCCACTCCAAGCTGAACTGCATCACCGCCTGCATCCAGGCCGCCAAGGCGGGCGCGGACGAAGCCCTGATGCTGGACCCGCACGGCTTTGTGGCCACGTGCAACTCGACCCATTTCTTCATCGTGCGCAAGGGCGAGGTGTGGACCTCCAGCGGCGATTACTGCCTGGGCGGCATCACCCGCGGGATCGTGATCGAATTATGCAAGGAGGCCGGCATTGCGGTGTTCGAGAAGAATTTCTCCCTCACCGAGGCCTACGGCGCGGAGGAAGCCTTCGTGACCGGCACATTTGCGGGCCTGGCGCCGGTCGCAACCATCGACGGGCGGAAGATCAGCGACGGCCGCGGTCCGATGGTGGAGCGCCTGCAGCAGCTTTATCTCGCCCGCATCCATCGCGAGACCGCATCGTGACCGTCCGCATCTGCCTGTGGTCCGGCCCGCGCAATATCTCCACCGCCACCATGCGCAGCTTTGAAGCGCGCGGCGATTGCGCGGTCTGGGACGAGCCGTTCTACGGCTATTATCTTAAAACCACCGGCATCGATCATCCCGGACGCGACGAAACGCTGGCGCAATGGCCCACCGACCCCGACGCCATCGCGCGCCGCTGCGCCGGGCCGGCGCCGAAGGGCGAAGCGGAGTTTTTCCAGAAGCATATGTGCCAGCACATGCTGCCCCAGCTGGATCTGAGCTGGACCGCCGCCTGCCGCCACATCTTCCTGATCCGCGACCCGGCCGAAGTCGCCGCCAGCTTCAACGCCGCCATGGGCCGCGTCAGCGCCGGCGATCTGGGCGCCGAGCGGCAACACTGGCTGTTTGAGGAGATCAGCGCGATCACCGGGCGGATCAATTGGCCGATCATCGAAGGCGCGGATGTGTTGGCCGATCCAGAGGGCATGATGCGCGCGCTCTGCGCGGAGCTGGGCGTCGCCTACAAGCCCGCGATGCTCTCCTGGCCGGCCGGACGGCGCGAGACGGACGGCCCCTGGGCGCCGCATTGGTATGCGCGGGTGGAAGCCTCCACCGGATTCGCACCGCCGCAGCCCAGCCCCCATGATCTGCCCGAGACACTGATTCCGGTGGTCGAAGCCTGCCGCCCCGCCTATCTGGCGCTGCGGGCGCGCAAGCTTGCGCCGCTCTAACCTTTTTTGGAGGCCGACATGCCTTTCGATCACAGACCCGGCGGCGGCGGCGGCGAGAAGAATGTCCTGGGCGGGCCGCTGGCCGATTGCGGCCATGATCCCAAGACCGGTTTTTTCCGCGATGGGTGCTGCCGCACCATGCCGGGCGATCACGGCGTGCACACCGTCTGCGCGGTGATGACCGAGGACTTCCTCGCCTTCACCCAGAGCCGCGGCAATGATTTGTCCACCCCGCGCCCCGAATACGATTTCCCGGGCCTGAAGCCGGGCGACAAATGGTGTCTGTGCGCCGCGCGCTGGCTTGAGGCGTATGAGGCGGGGCAGGCGCCGGGCGTCGTCCTGAACGCCTGCCACGCCAAAACGCTGGACATCGTCGCTCTGGCGGCGCTGGCCGCCCATGCCGTCGACGCCAACTAGGCAATCCTGTCTTTCCACAGGGGCGAAAGCGCTGCGTATCCCGCCCCCTATATTCATCGCCAGGAAAGGACGGACGCCATGACCGACCCGATCACAGAAATCCGCAATGGCGACAGGGGCCGCTATGTCTTCGCCGATCCGGCCGGAGACAGCGAGCTGACTTATCGCCTAAGCGGTGAACGCATGGTGATCGACCATACCTTCACCCCGCCGGCCCAGCGCGGCCGGGGGACCGCCGGACGGCTGGTGGAGCGGGCGGTGGCCGATGCGCGGACGCGCGGCTGGAGCGTCGTTCCCGTCTGTCCTTACGTGAAAATCAAGATCGACCGCACGCCGGCTTGGCGGGACGTGCTCGATCCCGCCTGGCGCGGCTAAGCTGGAGATGATTCCATGAGCGAGTTTGAAATCACCGAAGAACGCGGCGACACCAAGGGCCGCTATGTCGCGCGGGCGCCCGGCAAGCCGGACGCGGAAATGACCTTCTCCATCATGAATGAGAAGACGATCATCATCGATCATACCGGCGTGCCGGACGAATGGCGCGGCATGGGCGTGGGCAGGGCCTTGGTGGAGCGCGGCGTGCTCGACGCGCGCGAACGCGGCGTGCGCATCATTCCGCTTTGCCCCTTCGCCAAGGCCCAGATCGCCAAGAATCCCGAATGGCAGGACGTGGTGGGCGGCAGCGCCAGATAGGCTGAAGAGCTTGACCCCCTCTCCCGTGCGTCGAATGCTGCGCACGAGGATTTCGAGGGGGTCGATTTCATGCGCATCCTGCTGGCCATCGGCGGCGTCTTCGCCGCAGCGATCATCGGCGTCGCAGCCTGGCTGAACACGTCCGATATCGGGCGCATCTATCTGCCCAGCGGCACCGGCATCACGGCCAAGCAGGTCTGCTCGCTCACATTCGTGTCCGGCCTTGAACCCGAGCGCGCGAAGGCGCTCTATATCTCCCCCTTGCTGGGGGATGCGGACCGGCTGGTGTCGATCGAGATCGATGAAGCAGACCGCGAGGTGCGGACCCGCGCGCTGGGGTTCTTCTACTCCCAGCGCGCCGTGTATCGCGATGGGCTGGGCTGCACGCTGGTTCATGGCTCCGGGGCTTTCGATCCGGATCTGAGCGTCGAGCCGCTCGCCGCTGCGCCCATGGCGCTGGACGCCGCCCATCGGGACGCGAATTTCGACGCCGCCGCGCTGGAGGCGGCGCTTGAGGGCGCTTTTCTGGAGGACGGGCGCAACACGCTGGGCGTCGCGGTGCTGCATCAGGGCCGGCTGATCGCGGAGCGCTATGCCGACGGTGTGGACGAAACCACGCCGCTGCATGGCTGGTCGATGACCAAATCGCTCGCCGCCACCATGGCCGGGGTCCTGGTTCAACGCGGACTGATCGACATCTCAGCGGAAGGCGAGATCCCCGCCCTCGCCGCGGCCGGGCGTCCCGAGATCACGGTCGATCATCTGCTGCGCATGACCGGCGGGCTGGCCGGCTATGAGCTCAATAACGGCACCGATCCCAATTCCGACATGCTGTTCACCGAAAGCGACATGGCGGTCTTCGCCGCGACCCGCGAGCGGGTCGCCGCGCCGGGCGAACGCTTTGATTATCAATCCGGCAACACGGTGCTCGCCGGCTCCGCGCTGGAAGCGCATCTCGGCGACACGCCGGAGGAGGAGGTCTCAGCGATCCGGGAATGGCTGTTCGGCCCGCTGGGCATGGCGCATTCCATTCTGGAAGCCGACGAGGCGGGCACGCTTCAATGGTCCTCCTACATGTACGCCAGCGCCCGCGACTGGGCCCGCCTGGGCCAGCTTTATCTTGACGGCGGCCGCGCGCCGGACGGCACGCAGATCATTCCGGAAGACTGGATCGGCTATGTCACCGCAGAAACATCAGGCTCTGACGGCGATTATGGCTCCGGCTATTGGATGTATGACGGCGACCTGCCGGACGACAGCTTCATGATGAACGGCTTCCAGGGACAATGGGGCTTCATCATCCCCAGCGAAGAGCTGGTCGTGGTGCGCCTGGGCGCGACGAATTACCAGCAATCGGGCGCCTTCGAATTTGCGGCTGCGGTGGTCGCCGCGCGGCGCGCGCGCGCGGACGATGGCTGAGATCGCCTCACGCTGTCATCCCCGGGCGGGTCCGGACCATGGCTGCCCGGCGTGAGGCCCAAAAAAATTGGGCCGGTCGTGGGGACGCCGGCCCTTAAGTCCTGCTCACAGGGGACTGCTTGCAGGCGGAGCGTGCCACGTAAGAAGTTTATACATGGTAAGTGAACTGGTTCACCCTAGAGTCGAACTTGGTCCGGCCGTTACAGATTCGCGCCGATCGGCCGGGTCGCTTCCAGAATCCGGCGCATGGGGCCGGGTAGAAAGCGTTCCGCCCGGATCAGGAAGCTGTGGAAGTTCGGATGCCGGGCGCGGCGCGCCGTGACCAGTCGCGCGCAGCCGCGGAATTCGCCAGGATCACCGCCACGCCGAAGGCGATCAGGATGACGCCAAGCGGAATCGGCGTCCAGACGACGCTCAATCCGGCCAATATCAGCAAGCCGCCGATAATCTGGTAGATAAAGCCCATGAGCGCGGCAGATATCGCTTCAACATGACGGCATCAAGGCGCAAGAACGCCGCACCGGCGGCGCGGCGAAGCCCGCGCTAGGGCGGCGGGGCGGACGCCTGATCGAGCCATTCAAACAGCAAGAGGGCGAAGTAGAACTGGCGGGGCTCGCGCAGCCCCGGCTTGCTGAGCACATAACGCCCGCTCACTTCATATCGCTCGCGCCGCCCGCCGTCCTCGACGGTGACGACCAATTCAGGGGCGATGTGCGGCGATGGCGACGGGCGGGGCGCAGGGCGGGCGAACAGGCTCGACAGCCATGCCCAGAAGCTGACGCGGCCGGTCCGGCGAAACTCCTCCATAAACAGATCGGTCTGAAGCGGATCCAGCGTGATGGATTGGCCGATGGCGGGGTATTCAACAGTGATCGTCGCCATGATGACTCACCAGTTTCTAAAGGCGTTCCACACATCCGCGCCGGTCGCTTCTCGGGCGCCCGTATACGGCCCCCAGGTCACTTTCTTGCCGTTATGCTTGCCCCGATAGACAAGGCTGGTGCGCAGGTTGGAGCTCGTCGCCCAATTGCCCGAGAGAAATCCGCAGGAGCCGTAAACCGTCAGGCGCACTTCGAATCCGCCGGCCGTAAACGGCATGGCGTGCGCCAGACTTTCCGCGATCGAGCCGCGCGCGGACGCGCCGGTCCCGATCTTCACCCCGGTATTGCAGCCGCCCAGATAGATCACCGCCTGATCGCACCAGGGCAGGGCCTTCAACGCTTGCGCCCAGGCCGCCGTCTGGCCGATCTGATAATCATTGATCACGACCGGATTGCCGTGGGCGTCGATCTCAAGCGTACGCAGGCAGGGATCGCCCGGTGTCGCCTGCAGCACCGCCTGTATTTTGGCGACCAGATCGGCGACCCCGCGATATCCGGTCACCGCCGCGAGATCGGCGCGGCGTCCCGCCGCATCATTGGCCCGGCGCTCATTGTCGGCGCGCTCGGTTCCGTGCCAGCCGTCCGCCGGCGTCGCCACAATATCAATCGCCGACGGCATCGCCCTACCCCCAGCACGCTAAAAACCTTACAATCATAAGGGATTTTGGCCGGGAATGCGAGCCGCAGCGTTCACGCCTTGGCGCTGGACCCGGCGCAACCTAGTTTGCGCGCCAGCGACGGAGCGTGGACATGGCCTATAAATCCCTGCGTGAATTCCTCGAACTTCTGGAAGCGGACGGTGATCTCAAGCGCGTCACGCGGCCGGTCTCCACCCATCTGGAGATGACCGAGATTCAGACCCGCCTGCTGAACACCGGCGGCCCGGCGGTGCTGTTTGAAAACCCGGTTCATGAGGACGGCCGGCCGGCGGAGATGCCGGCCCTGGTCAATCTGTTCGGCACGGTGGAGCGAGTCGCGAAAGCCGTGACGCTGGGCGGCGAGCCGCGCAAGAGCGCGGCCGATCTGCGCGAGGTGGGCGAACTGCTCGCCTTCCTGCGTCAGCCCGAACCGCCTCGCGGCCTGAAGGACGCGCTGGAGATGCTGCCGCTGGCCAAGACCGTCATGGCGATGCGCCCGACCAGCGTCCGCAAGGCGCCCTGCCAGGAAGTGGTTTTACAGGGCGAGGATATCGATCTCGACCGTCTGCCCATCCAGGGCTGCTGGCCGGGCGAACCCGCGCCGCTGATCACCTGGCCTCTGGTCGTGACGAAAGGTCCGTCCGAAGACAAGCAGGACGATTTCAATCTGGGCATCTACCGGATGCAGAAGCTGGGCAAGGACAAGGCCATCATGCGCTGGCTGAAGCATCGCGGCGGCGCCCAGCACCACCAGCGCTGGAAAAACGAGCGCCCGGACCCCCTGCCCGCCGCCTGCGTGCTCGGCGCCGACCCCGGCACCATTTTGGCCGCCGTCACGCCGGTGCCGGACACGCTGTCGGAGTATCAATTCGCCGGGCTGCTGCGCGGCCAGAAGGCCGAGCTGGTGGACTGCAAGACCGTGCCCCTGAAAGTCCCGGCCCAGGCCGAGATCGTCATCGAGGGCCATGTCATGCTCGATGAATACGCCGATGAAGGCCCCTATGGGGACCACACCGGCTATTATAATTCCGTCGAGCAATTCCCGGTCTTCAAGGTCAGCGCGATCACCATGCGCAAAGACCCGATTTATCTGACCACCTTCACCGGCCGGCCGCCGGACGAACCGTCCGTGCTGGGCGAAGCCCTCAACGAGGTCTTCATTCCGCTGGTGCGCCAGCAATATCCCGAAATCGTCGATTTCTGGCTGCCGCCGGAAGGCTGCAGCTATCGCATCGCCGTCATCTCCATGAAGAAGGCCTATGCCGGTCACGCCAAGCGCGTGATGATGGGCGCCTGGTCTTATCTGCGCCAATTCATGTACACGAAATGGGTCATCGTCGTGGACGACGACATCAATGCGCGCGACTGGAAGGACGTGATGTGGGCGATCTCCACGCGTATGGATCCGGGCCGCGACATCACGGTGATCGAAAACACCCCGATCGACTATCTCGACTTCGCCTCGCCGGTCTCCGGCCTCGGCTCGAAAATCGGCCTGGACGCCACCAATAAGATCGGCGGCGAGACGAATAGAGAGTGGGGCGAAAAACTCTTCATGGAGCAGGACGTCATCGATCGCGTGGATGCGATGTGGGACGAGCTGGGGTTGGAGACCTGATCCCGCAGCTGTCATCCCCGGCTTGTCCGGGGGATCCATGCCCTGACGCCAGACCAACCGGAATGGGTGGCCCGGACAGGCCGGGCCATGAGACAATCCTTAAACCCGATCCCGGCTCTACGCTGCGCTGCGTCCAGG
>LYSW01000014.1 GCA_001657295.1 Oceanicaulis sp. BBD 1991-10
GACCTGACCGTCTATGACGTCACAGGCCGGATCGAGATCGCCGAGGACGCCAGCTTCGGCTTCGCCCATGGTGTGAAGGCGGATCTGGAATTGCCGCCCAAGCTGGAAAGCTGGAATTTCTTCGAGCGGCCTGAAGGCTCGACCTTCGCCCGCCGTCTGACCGGCCGTCAGGTGATGATGGTCTATGACGATGACCGCAACGACGTCACCGACCGGTTTTTCAAGGTGGAAGGCGACCGGGTGTTGATGGCGCGCGCCGCCACGCCCGCCATGCTGACCATGAGCGAAGCGGCGATCCGCGCCGACTGCCTGGGCTATCTCATGGAGAAGCGGGGCCGGTAGGGGCCGGTTTCAGCTGAAGATAGGCTTCGGCGAGCCGAACGGCCTCGGCCCGGAACCCGTCATCGCCGAGGTCTGAGACGGCGGAATCCTGCTGCGCCGGGTCGGAGCGCGCCGCCAGCATCGCGGCGAGCTGATCGACGACGAACCGTGTTGCGCCGTCCGCATCAAGGCGTCCGATCTCGTCGCGGCGCGCCAGAATCAATTCGACCACCCGGCCGCGGCTTTCGGCCTGCATCGCGGTCAGGCGTCCGCGCCAGTCCGGGTGCTCGGCCAGGATCAACGCCACGACCGAGGGCGAATTGGCCTTGCGTGCGCTCATCGCCAGAATGAAATCGATATAGCCGGCGACCAGATCGCGCACGCTCGCGCCGGTCCACATATCCGGCGCCGCCGCTGCTCGAAAGGCGTCGGCATAGGTGTCGATGATGCGCTCAAACAGGGCGTATAGCAGCGCCTGCTTGTCCTTGAAATGATGGTAGAGCGTGCCCACCGAGCAGCCCGCGCGGGACGCGATCGCCCCGATTGAGGCGGCGTCCAGACCGTCCGCCAGGATCAGGGCTTCGGCCGCGTCCAGCAGCGCCGTCTGAGTGCGCGCGCCCCGAGCCTGACTGCTTTCCCGCCGGCCCTGAGGGCTTTGAGATCGTGGTTTCGCCATTCCGCTCCGCAATCCTGCCGCGCCCGCTTTCATTGACAGACGCCGCTGACGGTGTCAAAACCGAAACCAAATTCGGTTTCGGGAGTGTAAGTGATGACCAGGGTTCTTGTCACCGGCGCCACCGGCTTTATCGCCAGCCATGTGATCCTGCAGCTGCTCGAGCGGGGCTATCAGGTGCGCGGAACGGCGCGCTCGGCCGACAAGGCGAAGCGATTAAACCAGGCGCTGTCGGACTATGCGGGCAAGCCGATCGAGATTGAACTGGTCCGTCTCGACCTGACATCCGACGACGGCTGGGCCGAAGCCATGGGCGGCGTCGACTATGTCCAGCACATCGCTTCACCCTTCCCGCCGGATGTGCCTCGAACCGCGGATGATCTGATCGTCCCGGCCCGCGACGGGGCGTTGCGCGCCTTGAAATCCGCAAAGGCGGCGGGTGTGAAACGCGTGGTCCTCACCTCCTCTGTCGCCGCGGTGGACAATGGCTGGGGCGATCAAGGCCCGGCCGCGTTCGACGAGACCTGCTGGACAAAGCTGGATGGCGGCAATCCGGTCTCCTTTTACGCTCAGTCCAAATACTGGGCCGAGCGGGCGGCCTGGGACTATGTCGCCGGAGCCGGCGATGGTCTGGAGCTCGCCGTCATCAATCCGGTGGGCGTCTTCGGGCCGCTGATCACATCGGACGTCTCCACCTCGGTCGGACTGCTCGTGCAGGGACTGTCGGGCAAGATTCCCGCCTTCCCGCGCATCCATCAGGGCGTCGTGGACGTGCGCGACGTGGCGCGCGCCCATATCGAGGCCATGGAGCGCCCTGAGGCGGCCGGCGAGCGTTTCATCGTGTGCGAGCGGTCGCTCTGGATGAGCGAGATCGGGCGGATCCTGGCCAGCGCCTATCCGGACCGCAAGATCCCGACCCGGGACATGCCCAGCTGGCTGGCGCGGTTGCTTGGCGTGTTCAACCCGTCGCTGCGTTTCATCCTGCCCAATCTCGACCGCCAGCGCGTCTATCATACAGGGCACGCCGAGCTGGTTCTCGGAATGGACTTCATCACAGCTGAAGACGCGCTGCTCGCGAGCGCTGAGGGTCTTGTCAGGATGGGCAAAGCCTAGGGCGGAACCGGCGGCGCCGCGCCGACAATTCATGAATATTCCATGATCTGCAGACGGTCTCGCGCCGTACTGGATCATGGCCGCGCACCGGACGGCTGATTTCTCAAGGCCGCCCGCCATGCTCGTTTTCGCCGCCGCGCTCGCGCTCGCCGCACAACCCGCCGATTTGACCGCCGAAGAGGCGCTGGCGGATCTAAGCTTGGCGCGCGACGCGCTCGAGCGCATCCATCCCGGCTATGAGCGCTATGCCGACCGGGCCGATCTCGACCGGCGCTGGGCTGAATTGGAAGCCGGGGCGCAGGACGGCGCCGGTCTGGCGGAGCTGTATCTGGGTCTGTCCGGCCTGCTCACCGAAATTCGCTGCGATCACACCAAGGCCGAGTTGCCGCGCGAGACCGAAGCGGCCCGCGAGACGGATCCGGTCTATCTGCCCTTCCGCTTCGTGCTGTTCGACGGCCGCATGTTCGTCGATGTCGCGACTGAGGAAAGCGGGCTGAGGCGGGGCGAGGAAATCCTGTCCATCGACATGGATCCGGTGGAGGACCGCCTCGCGGCGGTGCGCCGATTCATGCCGGTGGACGGCTTCACGGACCATGTCCGCGACACGCAGATTGAGACTTCAGGTGAGTTTTTGGGCTCGGGCTTTGATCATTTCGATCCCTTGCTCAACGCCGTCAGCGATCGGGTGCGGCTGACGGTCGGCGATCCCAGGGGCGGCGAGATGCGCGATGTGGCGGCGGACCGCATTGGATTCGCCGAATTCCGCGCCCTTCGCGGCGAAGCGCGGCGGCGCAATTTCTCCGACGCGGACGCCGTCACCGTCGAGCGGCCGGCGCGGGGCGTCGCGGTGTTGACGATCGAAACCTTCGTCAATTACCGCACGCCGGTCTCGCCGCAGGCGGTCTTTTCCCCGATTTTCGAGCGATTGAACGCGGACGGGGTGGACACCCTGATCGTCGACATGCGCCGCAATGGCGGCGGGTCGACCAATGCGATGATCGGGCTGTTGTCCCACCTCACCCGGGCGAATGCGACGCGGATCAATAGCGAGGTCTGGCTGACCACCTACGACTTCAGCGGTTTGCGCGATCATATCCGAACCTGGGATCCCAGCGCCCTTAATCCTGATCCAAGCTGGTTTCGCGAGCGCGAGGACGGGCGTTTTGATGCGCTGCGGGGCGTCGATGATCTGCTCAACCCGTTCCCCCGCGCGGAGCATGCATTCAATGGCGATGTCGTCATCCTGACCAGCCGCCGCAACGCCTCTGGCGCCACGCAGCTGATCGGCGCGTTGAACGGGCAGGATCATGTCACCCTGATCGGAGACGCCACCGGCGGATCGCAGGAAGGCCCGACGGCGGGCCAGATCTGGTTTCTGGAATTGCCCAATTCCGGCGCCGTGGTGCGCATCCCCTGGCTCTTTCAGCGCTCCAGCGTTCCCGATCCGGAATTCGGCGTCGGCTATGCTCCCGACATCGAAGCCGCCGACAGCTATGACAGCTGGATGGCCGGCGAAGACCCGGCGCTCGCCGCCGCCTTGGCCTTCGCCGCGCGCTAGGCGCTGCGCGCTTCGGTCGCGCAGCCGGCAAGAACGCGTCCGGATAGGGTCCGGACCATGCTGAAGCGGCCGCATATCGAATTCATTCAGGCTCAGATGCTGCCGTGGCGGCGGATCGCGCCGGGGCTGGCGCGGCCGGACGCCGAGTTCAAATTCCTAAGCCGGGACCCGGAGACCGGGGCGTGCTCCATCCTGATTCGCTATCCGCCCGGCTGGCGGCGCGAAGGGCCCGAACATATCGAGGCCGCCGAAGAGTTTTACGTGCTCGACGGAATGCTCGAGATCAACGATCGCCGCTTCCAGCCGGATCACTACGGCTACCTGCCCGCCGGTGCGACGCGGACCAGCATGTCCGCTCCGAACGGCGCGGTCGCGCTGACCTTTCTGGACCGCGAGCCTGTCTTGAGGCCGGGCTCCGGCGCGCCGGCGCCGCTTACGGCCGTCGATGTGTTGCATACGCCTTGGGACATGACGCTCAATGATCCCAAGCTGGCCCATCTGGGCATCAGCCGGAAAGATCTGCGCCTGGATCCGGAGACCGGCGAGCGCACTTTCTTGTCCATGGTGCTGCCGCACTCAGAGCCGCCCGGGCGCAAAGGTCCCACTGAGCACCATCCGGTCGTCGAGGAAGCCTATGTCATCAACGGCTCCCTGACCGGTCCGCACGGCACGATGGGGCCCGGCGCATATTTCTGGCGCCCGCCGGGCATTGCTCACGGCCCCTTCGGTACGCGCTGGGGCTGCGTCATGCTGATCCGCTTTGTCGGCGGCCGGCATGAGAATGTCTGGAGCGAAGGCGACGCGCCCTTCGATTTTGACGCCCCCTACGATCCGATCCTGCCGGAGGAGCTGAGAGCTTACGCCGCGCCCTATAAGGGCGATCCGGGCTACTAGCCCGCGCCGCCGCTCTGGCCGATCAAGGCCAGCACCGTCATGGCTATGACGGCGAGAAACGCCGCGATCAGGACGGCGAGCAGGATCAGGACGGACCGGAAGGGATATTTCCGGATCAGTTCGATGATCATCACGAAGGCGGGCAGCAGCATCAGGATGGAGACCGAGGCGAAGACCAGGCCGGCGCCCAGCGAGACCGCCATGGGCACCAGAAACTGAGCTTGGGGGCTTTGCTCTGAGATGATCGGCAGCAGCCCCAGCGCCGTCGTCAGAGTCGTGATCAAGACCGGGCGGAAGCGCCGGCCGGCCGCCTCTGCGATGGCGTCCTCGGGATTCATGCCCCGCTCATTGAGATTGATATTATAGCGGTCGATCATGACGATGGAGGCGTTCACCACCACCCCGGACAAGGCGACGATGCCGAAGATGGAGGGGAAGGACAGGTCGAAGCCGAGCGCGAGATGGCCCAGGATCGCGCCGCCGACGCCGAAGGGAATGGCGATGAGGATGATCAGCGGCTGGATATAGCTGCGCAGCTGGGTGGCCAGAAGCGCATACATGATGATCACCGCGATCATCAGGCCACGGGTCAGGCTGGCGAAGTCCTCGGCCTGCTCCCGGCCTGCGCCGGCCAGCGTCGCGCGCAGCTCGGGATTGCGCGCCAAAAGATCATCGAGAATCTCCGCTTCAGCGCGGGCGCGGGCTTCCCCGGGCGTGATCAGGCCTTCGTCGACATCGGCGGTCAGCTCGATGATGCGCCGGCCGTCAATGCGCTCGATCTGGGTGAAGCTGCGTGATTCCGTGATGGTCGCCGCCACCGACAGCGGCAAGGCCGCGCCGTCAGGCGTGCGGATGCGCAGATCCGACAAGGCGGACAGGTCGTCGCGCAGATCTTGAGGATAGCGCACGAAGACCCGCACTTCGTCACGGCCGCGCTGGATGCGCTGGACCTCTTCGCCGAAAAAGGCCTGACGGACCTGGCGCGCGACGTCGGATGGGGTGAGACCCGCCGCTTCGCCGGCGGGCGTGAGCGCGAAATTGAGCTGGCGCTTGCCCAGATCGAAGCCGTCATCAATCTCCGTCACGCCCTCAAAGGCGGCGAGACGTTCGGCGAATTCGCTCACCGCCGCTTCCAGCGTCGCGTTGTCGGGGTGGGACAGCTCATAGGCGATATCGGAGTCCTGCGGGCCGGCGCTGGAGATAATCGTCAGGCGCTCCGCGCCGGCGATCTGCCCGATGCGTTCGCGCCATTCCGCCTCCAGCTGCGCCGAGCCGACGCTGCGCTGGGAGGCGGGCGTGAGCTGGAGCTCGATCTGGGCGAGATTGGAGGCGACCGTCGTCGTGGTCGTCGAGCCGGGGCCGCCGAACAGGCTGGTGCGCCCTCCGATCGTGGCGAGCACGCCGCGGATCGCAGGCTCTCCAGCCTGGGCGTAGTCCGCCTGCATCGCCCGGGCGGCGGCGATCATCTGCTCGGCCGCATCGCGTGTGGCTTCAAAGGGGGCGCCCTCCGGAAGGGCGAGGTCCGCAGTGATCTGCTCCGCCTCGATGGAGGGGAAGAAGACGAAGCGCACGACCCCGCTGGTGGCGAGCGAAATGGTCATCGTCAGGATGGCCAGGCCGGCGGCGGCGACCATGAAGCGCTTGCGCGCCGCGAAATGCGCCCAGCGCGAAACCGGCCCGTCGGAAAACGCGAAGAGATTGCGCGCCACCACGCCCTGAATCTGCGCCAGCGGGCCGCGCGACCAGGCGTTTCCGTGCGCCAGGTGCGCGGGCAGGATGAAGAAGGCTTCGATCAGAGAAATCGCGAGAATGCAGATCACCACGATGGGGATCGGCCGGGTGATCTCGCCGAAACCGCCGCCGGAAAAGATCAGCGGACCAAAGGCCGCCATGGTGGTGAGCACGCCGACCAGGACCGGGGCGGCCACGCCGGTCACCCCGGCGATGGCGGCGTCCTCGCCGCTTCGCCCCTTGGCGCGCTCGCGGTCGGTGTTCTCCCCGACCACGATGGCGTCATCGACCACGATGCCGAGCACGACGATCAGCCCGAAAGTGGTGATGAAATTCAGCGTCACGCCCGCAGCGCCGAACAGCGCGAAACCGCCCAGGAAGGAGATCGGCACGCCCATCGCCACCCAGAAGGCCAGGCGCAGATCCAGCATCAAGACCAGCAGCAGAAACACCAGGGTGAAGCCGATGACGGCGTTGCGCGCCAGCAGCGAGATCCGGTCGCTGAAGACCTGGCTCTGGTCCGTCGCCACGATGATGTCGACGCCGGGCGGGAGCGCGGTCTCCTCCACCCAGGCCACCGCGCTGTCGCGCACATTGAGCAGGTCTTCGCCGTCGCGAACCTGCACGTCGACAAACACCGCCGGCAGGCCGTCATAGGTGGCGATCAGCGGCTCTTCCTGAAATCCGTCGGTGACCGTGGCGACATCGCCCAGCCGCACCCGGGCGCCGGATTGCGACGATCTTAGAATAATGTCCTCGAACGCCGCGCCGGTCTCCGCCCGCGCATCGGTGCGCAGCAGGATCTCGCCGCCGCGGGTGCGCAATTCGCCGCCGGACAGATCCAGGGAGGAATCGCGCACCGTGCGGCTGACCTCCGCAAAGCTCAGCCCGTAGCGGCGCAGCGCATCCTCGTCGACCGCGATCGAGATCTCATAGGCGCGCACGCCGCGCAGATTGACCGTCGAGATCTCCCCGCGGGCCAGCAGGTCGCGCTCGGCGGTCTCGCCGGTTTGGCGCAGCGTGCGCTCGTCGACCGCGCCTGTAATCGCGAAGGTGATCACCGTGGTGACCGGCTGCGGGATGCGGATCTGGACCTGTTCGGCGTCCTCCGGCGGAAAGTCGGAGAGCGAATCCACCGCCGTTTCGACGTCATCCTTGACGATTTGCGCATCGACGAAGTCGCGCAGCTCCACCGTCACCGTGCCTCGGTTCTCCGAGGCGACCGAGCGGACCCGTTCAACCCCTTCAAGCCCGAGCACCGCCTCCTCCACCCGGCGCGTGATGCTTTCCTCCACCTCGCCGGGCGTCGCGCCGGGATAGGTGACGGAGACCTGGATCGAACGCGCGGAGAGCGTCGGGAAGACTTCGGTCGGGATGGTCGCCGCCGTCAGCGCGCCGCCAAGCAGGAACAGCACCATCAAAAGATTCGCCGCCACCGGATTGCGGACGAACCAGCTGACCAATCCCTTGGCCGGCCAATTGGAGTGAATGCTCGGCGGGATCGACGCCTTTTCGCTCATCAGCGCGCCGCTCCCCCTGCCGCCGCGAGGATTTCGGCCTCGCGTCCGACGCCGCCCTCGGGCACGGGAGAGATGATGACGCCGGACCCGGCGTCAAAAGGCGCGGCGATCACCGCGCCGCGCGATCGATCAAGCACCTCGACGCGGCGCTCCGCGATCACGCCGCCCTCAACGATCCGCACCTGGTTGAGCCCGGCGACGGCTTCGGCCGGCAAAATGAAGACATTCTCCAGCACCGGGCCGCTGATCGAGATTTCCGCGAACTGTCCGGGACGCAGCGCGGTGCGCGCAGGGCCGGGGTCCAGGAAGAGATCGATGAAGCGAGTGCGCGCGTCGAGCTGCGCGCCTTCCCGTGCGATCGAGGCGGAGAAGCGGCGCGACGCGCCTTCCAGGCGGACCTGCGCCGTCAGCTGCGTGGTGTCGCCCAGCCGCGCCAGGTCCGAAGGCGCGATGGGCGCCACGATCTCCAGGGTGTTGAAATCATAAACCGACCCATAGGGCTGGCCGGCGCCGGCGAGGAGCCCGGCTTCCAGCCGGCTGTCCACGATCCGCCCGGGGAAGGGGAAGGCCACTTCGGTGCGTTCCAGATTGAGGCGCGCCTGGGCCAGATCGGCTTCGGCGGCCAAACGCCGGGCGCGCGCGGCGGCGAGCTGAGGCTCGCGGGCCGCCAGCGGCGTGATGTCCCGGCCAGGATAGACCGCTTCCCATTCGCGCCGCGCGATCTCTGCGTCGGCCTCGGCCTGCTCCAGCGCGGCGTCGGCGTCGGCCAGGGCGGCGCGGGCGCGGGTCACCGCCACCTCATAATCGCGCGGATCGATCCGGAACAGCACGTCGCCGGCGTCGAACGCCGCGCCGGCGCGGGCGTTCGCCGCCACCTCCACGATCCGGCCGCCCACCTGCGGCGTGAGATCGACCAGCGCCGTCGCGGCGACCGTGCCTGTGATCGACACCGTCACCTGGTGTTCGGCCGCTTCCGGTTGAATGACGTGAACCGGCGTGGGCGGGCGCTGCGCGCCATTGCCTTCGGAGGCGCCTCCGCCCGCCGAAAGCCGCCAGGTGATCAGGGCCGCGATCACGATCACGCCCGCGATGGCGGCGATCTGCAGCCAGCCGATCCAGGCGCCTTGGGTGAGATTGGGGTCCTGGTCGGTTTCGGGCTCGGTCGTCATGTCTGATTGAATCCACTCAGAGTCGCGCCCAGCCTAGTGCCGGTCGCGCGCTGCGGTAAACAGTGTTCAGTCCATGACCCATACGACGTTGGCCGTCGAGTGGATTTAATTCAGCGCGAAAACGCCTGTCACCCGAACAGCGCGGCGCCCACATCCGGCCATCGTCCGGTCGCCAGGAAGGGCAGGCTCAGCGCCATCGCCACGGACACCGCCAGGCCGATTCCGGCGCGCACCGCGTCGGTGACGACGTCGAAGACCGCATCGCCCGGGGTGCGCAGCTTGGTGATGATGCCGATGCCGATCTCGCGGCCGGCGAGCAAGCCGAGGAACACCCAGGTCGTGCTCATCGGGATATCGTTGATCTCCTTGAAATACATCAGGATGATTCCGAAGGTGAAATCGACGATGGTCGCGGCCCGCACGTCCACGGTGTTGGTTTTGGACAGAACGATTTTCTGAATCTCACCGCCGCGGATCGCGAAAATGATGGCGTGAAGGCCGACCATCAACAGCGTCGCGAAGATCAACAGGCCGATGGAGAAGGTCACCGTGACATCGCCCGTGATCGGATCGGTCACCGTTTCGCGTGGCAGGTAGACGAAGATATTCGCCAGATCCTGCATCAGCCATTGCGACCACAAAAAGCCCGTCGACAGCCATTGCAGCACGTACCAGGTGTTGATCTTGCGGGTGATGACCGCGACGCCCAGGCCGAACAGCACCGTGACGCCGACCCACAGCCAGTTGGCGTTGGCGAGGTCGGGCAGGGCGGGGCCGGAGTGCAGAAGATAAACGAGGACGCAGATCAGACCCGCCACGGCCGGGATCGCCCAGGGCGGGGAGTGATCGTCATCCACATGGGAGTTCGCCACCCAGGTCTCGAACATGCGCGCGATGATCAGGAAGATCACCGCCCCCGCGCCGAAGGCGACGACATAGCCCAGAAGGCTTTTGACCAGCATTTCACCGAGAACGCCGGCCGTCGCCGCCCCGCCGGTGAGGGTGAAGATGGTGAGCACCAGGAAGGTGGTGGAGACCGGAATGCCGAAATAGGTCAGCGCCAAGAGCACCAGCGGCGGCAGCACATGCCACCATTGGATGCCGGTTTCCGGATAGGGAATGCGATTGAGGCGGTCGAAGGCGATGTCGCCGTCATAGGCGAAATAGCCATACAGCATGACCGCCACGATGATCGAGGCGGCGAACGCCCACAACACCAGCCAGGGGCGTTTGGAATTCGACGACAGGAAGGTGCCGAGCGTCTGGATCACGTCGTTCGCGACGATCGCGTAGGACGCAAACATAAAGCCGATGATCGCGAGCAGCGGGATGCCGAAGAGCGTAAGTTCGGTCATCGAAGCCTCCAGGTGGGTGTGCCCTCAAGCGCGCTCTGGCGCAATTCGCCGGGACGGTTAGCAAGCCGGGTGCGGGGGTCAAGGGAAACCAGCCGGGACCGGCTGCATTTCATGAAACTGACATATGGGAATGCATCGCGATTGCGAAAGATGCGCGCTTCAGCCCTTGTCTGTACCGTCTGGACGGTTTATGTATTGCAAACCGTCCAGACGGTCTAGATGCACTGCAACACGGCGGGCGCGCGTCAATGCGCGGTCGCTGAAGCGAAACAGGTAGAACAAGCAGGCAGAACGAGAATGATGGCCGAACAGATCTCATCCGGCGACGACCGCGCCAGCACGCGGGACCTGATCCTTGATGCGGCCGAGCGCGTCGTGGCGCGCGACGGCGCGCGGCGCCTGACCATTGATGCGGTGGTCAAGGAGAGCGGTTATTCCAAGGGCGGCGTGCTGTATAACTTCCCGTCCAAGCTGGAGCTGATCAAAGGCATGGTCCAGCGCATGGTCGACAGCCATACGCAGCGCCATGAAGCCGCGCTCGCCGAGGCGGAGGCGGAGGGCCGCTCGCCCCTGGAAGCCATGGCGCGGGTGCTGGTCTGCAAGAAGGAACGCGAGCTGGATCGGCAGGTCTCCATGGGGTTGCTGGCCGCGGCCGCGGAGAATCCCGAGCTGATCGATCCCATTCGCGACGCCGTTGCACGCATGCGCGGCGACATCCTCGCCCATGCCGCGGACCCGCAGATGGCCAGCATCATGCTGCTGGCCGCCGACGGTCTGCATTTCTCGGACATTCTCGGTTTGGACATTCTTACTGAAGATGAGCGTGAGGCCGTAGAAGCCCGCCTCATCGCCCTGGTCTCGGAGCCCCCCCAATGACACGTCTCCTCCCCATCGCCCTGGTGGCGACCGCCCTGGCCGTCACCGCCTGCAGCCCGCCTGCGATCTCCGAAGAAAGCCCGGTGCGCGCGGCCCGGATCGAACAGGTCCAGCCCGCGCAATCGGCTGCGGTCCGCGATTTCGTCGGGCGGGTCGAAGCCCGGCTGACCGTCGATCTGTCCTTCCAGGTCGGCGGCCGCCTCGCCGACTTCCCGGTCAGCGAGGGCGAGCTCATTCTCGCCGGCGCGCCGGTCGCCGGTCTTGAAACCCAGGACTTCGACCGGGCGCTGCGCGAAACGCGCGTTCAGCTGCAACAGGCCAGTCAGGACCTGGAGCGCCAGCAAACCCTCAATGAGCGCGGCATCGCGTCGGACGCCGCGCTGGAGCAGGCGCAAACCGCTTACGATCTGCGCGCCGTGTCGCTGGATAATGCGCGCCAGAATCGCCAATACGCGGAGATCACCGCGCCGTTCGATGGCTTGGTGAGCCGGCGGCTGGTGGATAATTACACCACCGTCGCGCCCGGTCAGCCGGTGGTCCGCCTGCAGGATGTCAGTGAATTGCGCGTCGCCATCCAGGTGCCCGAGAGCGTCTTGGCGCTGGTCGATGAGACCGAGCCGGTGGAGATGAGCGCGCGCTTTCCCTTCCTGCCGGACCAGAGCTTTCCGCTGGAATTCCGTGAGCTGGTCGCCGAACCCGATCAGGCCAGCCAGACCTACACGGTGCTCTTCGCTCTGCCAGGCGACATTCCCGCCAACATCCTGCCGGGCATGACCGCCAATGTGCGGGTGGTGATCGAACCCACGGACGAACGCCAGACCGTCGGCGTGCGCATTCCGGTCACCGCGCTTGCGGCCCGGCCGGACGGCGGCTTCCAGGTCTGGATCTTTGATCCGGCCGCCGGCTCGGTCAGGTCGCGCCGCGTCGCGATCGGTCCGGTCACCGGTGAAACCGTGCTGGTGGAGGAGGGCCTTGTCGCCGGCGATCAGATCGTGACCGCGGGCGTGACCGCCCTTCATGAAGGCATGGCGGTGCGCCCGCTGGAGCGTGCGGTCCGCGCCGGCTCCGCGCCTGGCCTCTTCTAATCGCGACAGCACGGAGCAGGTCCGATGAGCGAGACCGACACCAACGCGGATGGCGTGCGGGGCAATCTGGCGCGCCTGTCCATTGAAAAGCCGGTCCTCACCTGGCTCATCGTTCTGGCCTGCCTGTTCGGCGGATTCTGGGGCTTCGACACGGTCGGCCGTCTGGAAGACCCCGCCTTCACGATCAAGGAAGCCATCGTCTTCACCCCCTATCCCGGCGCCAGCGCGGAAGAGGTGGAGGCGGAGGTGTCCGAGTATCTGGAAACCGCCATCCAGCAGATGAGCCAGCTTGACGAGGTCAGCTCGGAAAGCAGCCCCGGCATGAGCGAAATTCATGTCCTGGTGCGCGACGAGTTCGACGGCGCGGAGCTGCCCCAGATCTGGGATGAACTAAGAAAACGTGTCAGCGACGCGCAGGGCGGATTGCCGCCGGGCGCCGGGCCGTCCCGGGTCTTCGATGATTTCGCCGATGTTTACGGCATCCTCTACGCCGTTGCGACTCCCGGCTATTCCGACGCCGAAGTGCGCGAGATCTCCGATTATCTGCGCCGCGAATTGCTGACCGTGGACGGGGTGTCCAAAGTCGAAGTCGCCGGCGTTCCGGAAGAGCGCATCTATATCGAATTACCGCAGGAGAATATCTGGCGCGCCTGGGTCTGCCCTTCGGCTCGGTGTTGGAGACCCTGTCCAATGAAAACGCCGTGGTCGACGCCGGCGAAACGCCGACCGGCGGGCGATTGCTGTCCATTGCGTTGCCGCAGACGATCGGCGGCGTCGCCTCGATCGAGAACCTGCTGATCAATCCCGGCGATGCGGGCGGGACATTGCGCCTGTCCGACATCGCCACGATCCGCCGCGCCCCGGTGGAGCGGGCGGACCAGTATATCTACCACAATGGCGAGCGCGCCTTCACGCTGGGCATATCCGGCCTGGCGGACGCCAATATCGTCGATGTCGGCGCGGGCGTTGAGGCCCGGCTGGCGGAACTGATGGTCAATCTGCCGGTCGGTGTCGAGCTGCAGCCGATTTACGAGCAACACGTCGTCGTCGATGAATCCATCAACGGCTTCCTGATCAATCTGGCCATGTCGGTGGCCATCGTGATCGGGGTGTTGTGCGTCTTCATGGGCTGGCGCGCCGGCTTCACGGTGGGCTCGGTCCTGCTTTTGACCGTATTCGGCACGCTGGCGTTCATGGCCGGATTCGACATCACCATGCAGCGCATTTCGCTGGGCGCGCTGATCATCGCCATGGGCATGCTGGTGGATAACGCCATCGTGGTGACCGAAGGCATGCAGGTGGCGGTTCAGCGCGGCGAAAAACGCATGAAGGCCGCCCAGGACGCGGTCGCCAACACCCAATGGCCGCTGCTGGGCGCGACGGTGATCGGCATAATGGCGTTTTCAGGGATCGGCCTGTCGCCGGATTCCACCGGCGAGTTTCTCTTCTCGCTCTTTGCCGTGATCGGAATCTCCCTGCTTTTAAGCTGGCTTCTGGCGATCACGGTCGCGCCGATGATCGCCTACCATCTCTTCAAAGGTGAAAAAGGCGCCGCAGACGCCGACCCCTATGGCGGGCCTGTCTATGGCGCCTACAAGGCCTTCCTGACCGCCGCTTTAAGGCGCCGCATCGTCACGGTCGTCGCCTTGCTGGCGATCACGGTGGCGAGCTATGCCGGCTTCGGGCAGGTGCGCCAGTCCTTCTTCCCGAACTCCAATACGCCGCTCTTCTACGTCAACATCACCGAGCCGCAGGGCGCGGACATCCTGACGACGGACGCCACGATTCGCGATATCGCCGCCTATGCCGGGGCGCAGCCCGACGCGGTTTCGGTCGACGCCTTTGTGGGCCGCGGCGCCACGCGCTTCATGCTCACCTACACCTCCGAGCAACCCAATCCGGCCTATGGCCAGCTCCTGGTGCGCACCGAAGGCCTGGAGGAGATTCCAGCGCTTGGCGAAACCATTCTGGACTATATCGCGGAGACCCACCCGGACGTGGAGGCGCGGGTCGAGCGCATCGTCTTCGGCCCGCCCGCCGGCGCCCAGCTGGAGGCGCGCCTGTCCGGGCCGGACGCCGACATGTTGCGCACGCTGGGCGACCAGCTGATCGCCGCGCTGCGTGAAACGGGCGATGTTCGCGATCTGCGCACCGATTGGCGCAATCGCGAGCTGGTGTTGCGGCCGCAAGTGGTTGAAGAGCGCGCGCGCACCATCGGTTTGACGCGCGCGGATATCGGCGAAGCCCTGCGATTCGCGACCGAGGGCGTGACGGTGGGCGTTTACCGCGAGGGCGACACGCTTATCCCGATCATCGCGCGCGCGCCGGAGGCCGAGCGCGCCATCGCCGACAATCTCACCGACCGGTTGATCTGGAGCCCGGCGCAAAACGCCTACGTGCCCTTAAGCCAGGCCGTGGACGGGTTCGAGCTGGAGGCCCGCGACACGCTGATTCAGCGTCAGGACCGGGTTCGGACCCTGACGGTGCAGGCCAATCCGCCCGAAGGCGAGACGGCCGCCAGCGCCTTCGTGCGCTTTTCCGCCATCGCCGAGGCGATCGAATTGCCGCGCGGCTACCGGCTGGAATGGGGCGGCGAGCATGAAGCCAGCCAGCAGGCCAATGAGAGTCTGGGCGGAGTGCTGCCCTTCTCGCTCCTGGTGATGGTGGTGACCTCCATCCTCCTGTTCCAGACCGTGCGTCAGCCGTTGATCATCTGGCTGATCGTGCCCATGAGCGTGATCGGCGTGACGGTCGGATTGCTGACCACCCAGGTGGCGTTCTCCTTCACCGCGCTTTTAGGCTTGCTGTCGCTGTCGGGCATGCTGATCAAGAACGCCATCGTGCTGGTCGACGAGCTCGATCAGCGCATCGCGGCGGGTCATGAAAAACTAGCGGCCGTCGTCGACGGCTCGGTCAGCCGGATGCGGCCGGTCTTGCTGGCGGCGGGCACGACGATATTGGGCATGACGCCGCTGATCTTCGACGCCTTCTTCCAGGGCATGGCCGTCACGATCATATCGGGCCTGGCCTTTGCGACCGTGCTGACCCTGATCGCGACGCCGGTCTTCTACGCGCTGTTCTTCCGGGTGAAGGCGAGGTGAGGCGTTGATGTCCTGCCTCCTACGCGGGGGCGGACGTCAAAGCTGGCGCGCCGTCGGCGGGTCGCGCCGCGGCTTCGTCGCCTCAAACGCCCGCTCGGCCTTGCTGTCCGGATAGATCAGCGAAAGCGTGCTTCCCAGCGTGTAATAGGAGCGCAGGAAGCGAAATCCCATATAGAGCGGCAGGACCCACAACAGATCCAGGCGCCGCCAGATCGCCAGCACGGTCGTCGCCAACACAAAGGGCATGCCCAGCACCACCGCCACCACCGTGGCGAAATGGGGGTGGCCGTACACGCCGCCGAAAATGAAGAAGACGATCAGGCCGTAGATCAGAAGCGGCGTCATCATCGCCCGCCGCGCGCCGTTTAAGAGCGTGAAGGGCAGCGAGACATTCCCGATCACCGAGCCGTCGGCGAACAGCGCGGACCGGTTATGGGCGGTGACATGGTAGAGCGAGCGGAACCAACGGGTGCGCTGCTCCCTTAGAAAGGCGAGGGTGTCCGGCGTTTCGGTGAAGAATTTCGCCCGCGGCTCCGACACGTTGCGATAGCCGATGCTGGCCATGGCCAGCGTGATGTCGGTGTCTTCCCCATTCATGCCTTCGGTAAATCCGCCCGCCGCATCCAGCGCGCCCTTGCGGTAGATGACGAACATGCCCGGCAGGCCGAAAATGCCCCCAAAGGCGCCGAAGCCGACCTGCACGAAGCCGTGGCGCAGCAGGACTTCGATGGCGCGGATTTTCGAAAGCAGACCTTCGTCCTCGTGCGGCATCGGAAGCCCGCCCACCGCGCCGACCTGGTCATTGGCGAAATGGCGCATGGCGATATGGATGGCGCGCTCGCAAATCTCGGTGTCCGCATCGATCCGGATCACGAAGTCTTCCTCGATCAAATCGAGCCCGCGATTGAGCGCCCGGGCCTTGCCTGGAATGGTGCTGGCGTCGACCGTGAAGCCGGAGAGGTGTTCACACGCCGCAAGCGTGGCGTCGGCCAGCCGGGCTGTGCCGTCTTCGGAACAATTCTCCATCACCACCACGCGGACCGGGCCGCTATAGCGCTTCGCCGCGGCGTCGACGGCTTTCAGCGTGGCGGCGATCTGGTGGGCTTCATTATGGGCCGGGACCAGCACCGCCACCGGCGGGGCGAAGGCGCGCCGTCGCGAAGCCATGTTGCGCAGCCAGCCGATCAGGGCGAGCTGACCTCCCATCACTTGCTGCGCCAGGAACACGCCCGGACCCATGCCGCCCAGAATGGCGATGGAGCGCAGATAATCCGCTTCCGGCGCGAAAGTCGTGGCGACGATGATCGCGACCAGACCGGCGATCGCGGCGGTGATCAGGAGCACGAAATACTCGTAGCTCTTGCCGGTGCGCAGATTGGGGACGCCGGAATCGACCGGCAGGCGGGCGTTGGAGATCAGGGTGTGCGGAAAGATGGCCAGGCCTGCGATTCCGACCAGGAATTGCTGGAAATGGATCGGCCAGACGACGTTGGCGAAACGCCAGCTCGCCCAGCTCGCCCCGTCCACGACAGCGCACACGATGGCGAATTTGATGAGAAACAGTCCCGCCAGCTTGAAGCGAAGGCCGGCGGAGCCGTAGGCGAAGACGGCGTAGGTCAGAAAGAAACTGACAAGGAAGGTGCGCACCGGCAGGACGGCGTTGAGCCGGTCGGCGCTGAACCCGATGAAGTCGCGCGGGATGGCGAGATCGAGGCTGGACCGGGCGATTTCCGGCAGGGCGAGCAGGATGACCGCCAGGAAGGCGAAGCCCACCAGGGCGGTGTCCTGGACCACGCGGGGGCGCGCCACCGACACGCCCGTAGGCGCGGAATCCACCGAGCGGAAGAAATCCTGGCTGCGGCCCTGGCTGTCCAGCTTGGCGGGCGCCGGTTTGGTCTTCGGCTCCAGGCTATGGGGCCGCGGCGGCGCCGGCGGCGCGTCGGTTTCATCCAGCATCGTCTCTGTCCCCGCCCGAAAATCGCCCGATCCTGGCCCTTGAAGGCCCAAAAACCGGGCTAAGCTTCGCGTTAAGGACCTATAAACCGGCGAATGGGGCGCTCATATGGTCGAAATTGCGACCGTCCGGCGCCAAAGGGGGACCGACATGGCCAGGACAGCATTCACATTCACCATAGCGGCGCTCGCCGCGGCCGGTTCGGGCGCCGCGCTGGCGAATGAGGGGCGGTTCGAGCTTCGCTCGGAAACCATGATCGCGCGCTCCGACCCCTTCGCGCCGGATGACGAGCTGATCGCCGGATTGGGCGCGCCGTTCGATCTGGAGACCGGGCTGGATTCCAATAATTGGGCGCGCTGGGTGCAGCCTTTGGAGGGACGGCAGGTCCTTCGCTTTGAGCAGCAAGTGCGGGTGCGCACCTATTTCGATCGCGACGAGCTGAACTCTGTGCTGCTCACCCCTCGGGTGCAGTATTGGAGCACGACGCAGGATGATCGCTTCCAGTTCCGCCTGTCCGGCGCCTATTCATTCTTAAATCGCGACGGCGATGCGCAGTGGAGCCGGCCCGAAGCGGAAGCTCAGCTGCGGTATCGGCACGGCGGCCGGCGCCAGCTCGAGACCGTCGCCCGGGTGAGGGTCAACGCCTACGATTTCGAGGACGCCGGGCTTCAGGGCCTGGACTCGACACGCGTGCGATACGGCCTGGAGCAATTCTTCCGCAGCGAGGACGGCGCGCTGCAGCTGCGACTCTCAGTCTTCTTTGAAGACGCCGAGGCCGATGATGACCGCTATAGCTTTGACGAGGTGCGCGCCGGCGCCGAGGTGGCTTGGCGGCCCGACGACAAGACGCTCGTTGTGGCGGGCCTGGACGTGCGCGACCGCGACTATGACGCGCCGTTCGCGCCGTTGATCGCCAGTCCGCGCGCCGATCAGCGATTCATCGCCGAGCTGCGGGTCGAGCGAGAATTCTCCGAACGCATCACCGGCTTCGCCGCCGCCGGGCATCTGGACAACGACTCGAATGTCGCGCTGCGCGATTATGGCGGGGAGACCTTCAAGATCGGCGTGCGGATCGATTTTTAGGGGCGAAACGCCCCATTTCGGCCACATGCCAATCATCGCGCGGCCCCAATAACCGGCCAGTAGTGACACGGTGAAGGAGTCGTTAACGGCTTCTGGGCGCGCCAGGACACCAAGGCGCAAAGGGACAGGCGGGGGATTGATCAGATGAAGACCAATCGCGAATACAAGCGGCGCTTTCCGTGGTTTTCCGCGTCGCTGGGCGTGATCGCGGTGGCCAGCGTGGCGACCTTGTTCGTGTCCGGCCAGCTCAATGCCGGGCAGGGCGATTTCGGCCTCTTCGTCACACGCATGATCGAGCGGGTCACCACCGCCCATGCCGACCTGTCCAGCGAAGGCCGCCATGTGGTGAGCTTCGCCGATGCCGGTGAAGCGGACGGCCTCGTGGTGTCCGGTTTTCCCTCCTACGCTTCGACCGATCTCGCGCTGGTGCGCGACCAGCGCCCGCGGGCGGTGCGCCTGGTGCTGGCCGGCGAGCAGGACATTTCCAGCGACTCCGTGACCGCGCTGCGTGTCACGGTCAATGGCCGCCGCGTGATGGAGCGCGTGCTCAGCCCGGGCCGGCGTGAATTCAACTGGGTGTTCGATCTGACCGAGGAGTTGGCCGAAGAGGCCGGCGCGCGCGTGGCCTTCCAGCTGCTCGGCGACCTGCCCGAGCATCTTTGCCACAATGACCGTTCGGTCGGCGCCGTGATCGCCTTCGCCCCGAGATCGGGGCTGGAGATCGAGCTGAACGATCCGGTCTCCTCCGTGCGCGATGTGCTCGCCCTGACCCCGCGCGACGTGACGATTGCGGTCGGCGAGGGCGCTGACTGGTTTGAAATGGCCGCCCGTTTGGGGGCGCGCCTTTCGCGTGACGGCTACGCCGTGGAGATGGTGAGCCTTGAAGACGCCGCCGGCATGGCGGAGCCGGGCCTGCGCGGCCTGTTTCTGGCGGCGCCTGCACAAGCCTTGCAGCACGCCGGCTTCAACCCGGTCGCCGAACGCAGCGCGCCCGCCGGCGCCGGCCTGTGGCGGCGCGCGGGCATGACCATGGTCGCGCTCACCGATCCGGACCGCTTTGAAACCATCCGCTTTTTAACCAGCGAATTAAGCGCGATCGCGCGCAGCGACACCATCGATCCGGTCGTGTTCGATGCGCGCAACGCCGATGCGGCTCTAAGCTCGGTGGCGCAATTCGACGTCGACACGTCGATCCAGCGTATCGCGGATAATCGCGACTGGCGCTTCGACTTCGCGCTCGCGGAATTGCCAGGCGGGCTCTTGCCGGAAGCCCTGGCGGTGGATCTGCGCCTGCCGGAAGGCCCGGACGGCTTCACCAATATCGCCCATGTCGAGCTGAACGGTGAATTCATCGACTCCCGCCGCCTGTCGGCCGGGACGGACAATCGCTACGCGGTCGCCTTGCCGCCTCGGCTTCAGACCCTGTCGAACGAGGTCGCGGTGGTGCTGCAAAGACACCGCGACGACGGCGGTTGTGAAATCAGTCAACAGCGCTACCCGGTCCAGCTGACCGAAGAGAGCGGCCTGATCTTTTCGCGCGGCGCAGGAGCGGCGGGCTTCACGGCCCTGCCGCAGACCTACGCCCAGGGAGTCGTGGTGCGCCTGCCCGACTTGATGATGAGCGGCGAACGCCTGGTCGCCGCACGAGTGACGGCGGAGGCGCTGGCCGCCTTCGTGCCCGCCGACGCGCCGATCGCGTTTGATTTCGCACCCGCTGAAAGCGGCGAGACCGCCCCGGTCACCGCGCCCTTCCTGGCGGTGAACACCCAGCCTGTGAATGTGGGCGCGCCGCTTCGGGTCTATGCGGACCGCCTGGTGATGGACAGCCGGGCCGGCCGTGATGCGGACGTGCGCGCGCTGTCGGATCTCGCGTTGGTCCAGGTCGCCTACGCCCGCCTTAATCCCGAGGCGCCCACGGCGCAGGCGCGCTTTGCGCCCGGCCTGATGGTGCATGCGATCGATGACGCGCCCTCTCTGGCCGGCGCGCGATTCGGCCGGGAGGATGTCGCCATCGTCCACGCCGACGGGGAGGCGGTCGCGCCGGAGGCCGCCAGCCTCGCGGCTTTGGACCGGGCTTTGCCGTAAACCTTTCTTTCTGAGTGGTTAACCCTTTTGCAAGGGGCGCCTGCGAACTCTGAGGTTTGAGCAGATCAGCAGGGAGCGCCGGTGATTCGGCGCGCAAGGCATGCAGGAAGTCTCCGTCGACCTCGCCAATGCAGAATCGGGCGAAGCTTGCTTCCTGCTGCAGATACGCGTGCCTGAAACGCCGGGCGACGCCGGCGGCGCGCTGGTGGACAAGATCAGCCGCTTCGTCGGGCTTTATCTGTCCGCGGCGCAGCCGGACGAGGCGCGCCATGCGCAGATGGGTGCGCTCAACTGGATGATCGCAGCGCCGGAAGAGGCCTGGCGGGCGCTGGACGCGGTCCGGGCCGACCTGGCGACGACCTTGTTCGGCGATGACGACGGCGAGCGAGTTCAACTCGAGGCGCCGGGGCTCGACATTCCCGAGCGCGCTGACGCAGGCGCGTCTGACGAGGCGGAGGCGGCGGCCGACCCTGGGATGACCGCCCCGGACGATGCGGCGGCGATCAACGATGAGGCGGACCTCTGGATCGAAGCGGACGCGGCCCCGGCCCCCGAAGAGGCGGAGGCCGCCGGATTCGCAGGCCAGGAAGTCTTCGTCATCGACGCCGAGGAGGCGCCGAGTCCGGTGGAGAGTTTCGATATTGAAACCGACGCGTTCGAACCGGCCGCGCGCGCCCCGGATCTGCCCGCGGAGGACGATTCTGACTGGGAGATCGCCGGCGCCACCGCCGCGCGCCGGGCGGCCTTTGATGATGACTCCGACGTCTTCGAGGTCGACGGGCTGGATATCGAGATCGTCGATGGCGAGACCTCCGAGGTCACCGACATGCTTGATGTCGACGCTCTGGCGATCGACCCGTCGGCCGCGCCGGAGACGCTGACCGAGACGCCGCCGCGCCCGGCGGACCGCGACATCGCGTCGGAACTGGCCGCGTTCCGCGCTGAAATGCGCGAGATCGCCTCCGGCATTCCGGTCGGCCATGGCGCGGAGACATTGACGGCCTTTCGCGCCGAGCTGGACGCCATCGCCGGATCCATGGGCCAGCGCGTTGACGGCGCCGCGCAGCGAATCGAGTCGGCCGCGGACCGGATCGCCGTGGCGGGCGAACAGCTCGACGGCGCGCGGCTGAATGACGCTGCGGCCCGCGCGGAAGCGAGCGCCGAGCGCATGGAGAAGGGTGTGGAAGACGCTTTGGGCGCGCTCAATGCGGCGGTGAGAGCCATGGCTGGCGCGCCGCTTGGCGACGCCGCCGGGGCCGGCGGCTGACCGAGTCCGGCGCCGCCCGGGTCGTCCGGCCGCGGATGAAGATTAACCCTTGTTCATGACAAAGACGTAATGTTAGCCTGCGCCCGCTCGACGGCTTGGGGAGGCTGAGATGCGTGTTGTTTTTGGAGTCGCCGCTGTGGCGATCATCATCGGCGCTTACGCGATTTGCCCGGACGCGGTTCGCGAAGATGTCAATCAGGCCGTAATGCCGAGTGAACAAGTGCTGGCCGAGGTCGAAGACGGCCTTGAGGTCTTCATGGGCCTGTTCAAGGGGCCGGGCGATATCCAGCCGGAAACTCCGCCGGTCTAGGCGGTCAGCCGCGCTTGGGCGGCCAGGGAATGAAAGCGGAAACGCGCTTAACGTAATCGGCGTAGCCCGGGCGCGTTTGCCTGACCGTGCGCTCCAGCATCGGCGCGCCGGACCAGCGGGTCAGGGTGAAGGTCAGGAAAATCGGCCCGGCGATCGCCAACAGGCCGGGCTGGGTCTCAGCGGCGATCAGCCAGATGCCCCACCAGGTCGCCGCCTCGCCGAAATAATTCGGGTGGCGCGACCAGGCCCACAAACCCCGATCCATCACCTGGCCGTCATTCGCCGCATCGCGTTTGAAACGCGCCAGCTGCCAGTCGGCCACCGCCTCAAACCCGATCCCGAACACGGCCAGCGCGATGCCGGCGAAGGCCAGCAGGCCAAGCCCCGGCTCCGCTGAAACCTGGCCGAGCTGAGCAGGCAACCCGGTGATCCAGAGCAGGCAGGCCTGGGGCAGGAAAACGAAGAGCGCGGTCGTGCGGGCATAGGACCAGCCGCGCTTTTCACGCACGCTCGCCAGCAAAGCCTGATAGCGCCGATCGACGCCTTCAGCGCGCCAGCGCAGGAAGAGATGGCCGCCCAGCCTCAGACCCCAGACCATGACCAGCCCGGTTATGATCTGCTGGCGGAGCTCCCAGCCATCGGCCAGCAGGAAGCTGGACAGCGCGACCAGGGTGATGCCGAAGGCCCAGAATGCGTCGACAAAGCTGGGATCGCGCGTCACCTGCGCCAGGCCCCACAGCCCGGCGAACAGGGTCAGGGCCAGAACCAGATTGGCGGCGATCAGGGCGAGGGCGTCCATGGCGGGCTCCAGAGGCGGCGCGCTGATCCTGCGCCGCCTGAAGGGTTTAGCGCAGGCGCGCCGCCCTGTCTGCGCCAAGGGGCGTCACCCGGCGGCGGGCCGCGGGGCGAGCCAGCCGGCGATCAGCCAACGCCACAGCCCGATGCCGGCGAGCATGGCGGCCAGGAAGATGTAAACCGGACCAAGACCCAGCGCGGCCGCGCTGATCGCGGGACCCGGACAGAATCCGGCCAGACCCCAGCCGGTTCCAAACATTGCGGAACCGGAAACCAGGCGCGGGTCGATATCGCTCCGCGTCGGCCACTGGAAGCCGTCGGAGAACAGGGGTTTGCCGCGCTGCCTGAGACCTGCGAAGCCCAGGCCGGTGACCGCAAGGGCCGCGCCCATCACCAACGCCAGGCTGGGATCCCAGCTGCCCGTGATATCGAGAAAATTCTGAACCTTGGCCGGATTGATCATGCCGGAGATCACCAGGCCCAGACCGAAAATCAGGCCGGCGAGCAGGCTGGAGACAATTCGCATCATCGTGCAGCTCCCTTAGAAAACATGCCGTATGGCGAAGACCGCCGCGGCGCCCGCCGCCATGAAGACGGCGGTCGCCACCATGCCGCGCGCGGAGAATCGGGAGATTCCGCACACGCCATGGCCTGACGTGCAGCCGGAACCCAGCTGCGTGCCGACGCCGACGAGCAGGCCGGCGACGATCAGCATCGGCGTGGATGCCGGGATGGTCGCCTCGATCGTTCGGCCGCTGGCCATGTAGAGCATGGGCGCGATCAGCAGTCCCGCGATGAAGGCCAACCGCCAGAGCCGGTCGCCGCCCTCCGGCCCGATCAAAGACCCGGCGATCCCCGATATCCCCGCAATCCGCCCGTTCGCCGCCATCAGCCAGACCGCGGCCAGTCCGATAAGGCCGCCGCCTATTAGCGCTGATATTGGTGTGAATTCAGTGCTGTAGTCCATTTTCGCTCCGTTGCGCCAGCGCCTTTGGCCTCGCCGCATGCGCAATTTGTCTCATTTAAAATGTGGGTTTTCTGCGCTTCTTTTCTCGTCAAGTTCTTGCCAAGCGGCAGATCATTTGTCAATTATCGAAAATGATAAATGATTGGATGAAGGCTCCGCACCGACAGCGAACGGATCGCGGGTGCGGCGGCGGAACCGGACGCGGGAGCAGTGAAGACGCATGAGGGACGGTCTGGACCTTGAACGATTGCGCGATCGCGCCGGGGAGGTGTCGGGGCTTTTAAAGCTTCTGGCCCATCCCAACCGGCTTCTGGTCGCGTGCGAGCTGATGGAAGGCGAATTGTCGGTCTCCCAGATCGAGGCGGCGACCGGCGTGCGCCAACCCAACCTGTCCCGCGATCTCGCCCGGCTCAGAGCCGAAGGGCTGGTTCGGACCCGGCGTGAAGCCAAGCAGATTTTCTACAGCCTCGCCGATGCACGCATTGAAAAGCTGGTCACAGCGCTTTGCGCGGCCTTCGGCGCCGATCTCAAACCCCAACCCGGCGCAGACGAAATTCTAGCGCAATCAGGGAGCTGACCATGACGCAGACACCGGACGTGAAAGCGTTCTTCGATGAAGCCACATTCACCATCAGCTACGTCGTCTCCGATCCGGAAACCGGCAAAGCGGCCATTGTGGACTCGGTCCTGGATTATGATCCCAAATCCGGCCGCACGACCACGACGAGCGCGGACCAGGTGATCGCCCATGTGCGGGCCAACGCTCTCGATGTCGACTGGATTCTGGAGACCCATGTCCACGCCGACCATTTGTCGGCGGCGCCCTATCTGAAAGAGCAGCTCGGCGGCGCCATGGCCATCGGGCGCAACATCACCGTCGTTCAGGACGTCTTCGGCAAGGTGTTCAACGCCGGCACGGAGTTTCAGCGCGACGGCTCGCAATTCGATCACCTCTTCGAGGATGGCGAGCAATTCGCCGTCGGCGCGATCCAGGCCAAAGCCATGCACACCCCGGGTCACACCCCCGCCTGCATGACCTTCCTGATCGGTGACGCCGGCTTTGTCGGCGACACGATCTTCATGCCGGATTTCGGAACCGCCCGATGCGACTTTCCCGGCGGCAGCGCGGAGACGCTCTATCAGTCGATCCAGAAAATCTTCGCCCTGCCCGACGAGACCCGCCTCTTCATGTGCCATGACTACAAGGCGCCCGGCCGGGACGAATACGCCTGGGAAACCACGGTGGGCGAAGAAAAGGCGCGCAACATCCATGTCGGCGGCGGCGCCAGCGAAGGCGCGTTCGTCAAGATGCGCACCGAGCGAGACGCCACCCTGGACATGCCGGTCCTGATCCTGCCCAGCGTCCAGGTGAATATGCGCGCCGGCGAAATGCCGCCGCCGGAGGATAACGGGCTCAGCTATCTGAAAATTCCAGTCAACGCGCTCTAGGGCGCGCGCACAGCAGGCCGTTCAGCCGGCCGGGGAGATTTCGCCATGGACGTCAAACGCATCTCACCATTCTACTCGGTCAGTCCGCAGATCAGCGTGGCGGATGTCGGGGTGGCGGCGAGCCTGGGCTTCAAGGCGATCATCAATAACCGGCCTGACGGGGAGAGCGACGATCAGCCCGCCGGCGCCGACATCGAGCGCGCAGCGGCGGCGCAAGGGCTGGATTATCGCCATGTTCCGGTACGGGGCGGCCAGATCTCGGACGCCGACATCGAAGCCTTCCGCGCCGCGATGGCGGACATGACCGGCCCGGTCCTGGCCTTCTGCCGCACAGGTCAGCGCTCGATCTCGCTTTGGTCTCTTCTGGAGGCGGAACACATGGTGAGCCCGGCCTTGCTGGAGACCGCAAAGGCCGCGGGTTACGACATCACGGGGCTGCAAGACCGGTTGCAGGCGCGCCTTGAAGCCCGCGCCGCGCCCGGCGCGCCGACGCCGGAGGCCGCCGCCCGCGCATTCGACGTGGTCGTCGTCGGCGGCGGCGCCGGCGGCATCGCGACCGCGGCCAGCCTCCTGAAGCGGCGCCCGGACCTGAATCTGGCGATCGTCGAACCTCGCGACGAGCATTATTACCAGCCCGGCTGGACGCTCGTCGGCGGCGGCGTTTTCGACCGCAAGGACACGCGCCGGTCCATGGCCGATCTGATGCCGGCGAAAGCGCACTGGATCCGCGCGGCGGTCTCGAGCTTCGAGCCGGACAAGCGCGCGGTCGTCCTCGAGGACGGCTCGCGCCTGTCCTATGACGTGCTGGTCGCAGCGCCGGGCATCAAGCTGGATATCGATCAGGTCGATGGCTTGCGCGCGTCGCTGGGCCGCAACGGTGTCACTTCGAATTATCTGTTCGATCTCGCGCCCTATACCTGGGACCTGGTTCAGGCGACCAAGCGGGGCGTCGCGCTGTTCACCCAGCCGCCCATGCCGATCAAATGCGCCGGAGCGCCGCAAAAGGCGATGTATCTTTCCTGTGACGCCTGGCGCCGTTCGGGCGTGCTCGGCGATATCGATGTTGCCTTCCACAACGCCGGACCGGTCCTGTTCGGCGTCGCCGATTATGTGCCGGCGCTGATGGAGTATGTGAAACGCTACGGCATCGACCTGCAGTTCGGGTCAAGGCTCGTCGCCGTGGACGCCGACAGCCGCACGGCGGTCTTTGAGGAGGCGGGCGAGGCGGGCGGCGCGCGCCAGATCGAGAAGCGCTTCGACATGATTCATGTCTGCCCGCCGCAGACCGCGCCGGACTTCGTGCGTTCCAGCC
Organism: Oceanicaulis sp. BBD 1991-10; assembly: GCA_001657295.1. GTDB lineage: Bacteria > Pseudomonadota > Alphaproteobacteria > Caulobacterales > Maricaulaceae > Oceanicaulis. The sequence continues at coordinate 26,619 of LYSW01000014.1, forward strand.
CGCTCGCCGATGAGGCCGGGTGGATCGAGGTCAGTCCCGAGACCCTGCAGCATGTTCGCTACGGCAATGTCTTCGCGGTGGGCGACGCCAGCTCGGCGCCCAACGCCAAGACCGCCGCCGCCGTGCGCGCCCAGGCGCCCGTGGCCGCGGAGAACGCCTTGTCGGTTCTCGACGGCAAGACGCCGCGTGCGATCTATAACGGTTACGGCTCCTGCCCGCTGACCGTGGAGCGCGGCAAGATCGTGCTGGCGGAGTTCGGCTATGGCGGCAAGCTGCTCCCGACATTCCCGACCTGGGTCGTCAACGGGCTCAAGCCGACCCGGCTCGCCTGGCTGCTGAAGGAGAAGATGCTGCCCGGAATTTATTTCGACGCCATGTTGCGCGGCAAGGAATGGATGATGAAGATCGAACGTCTGGAGCATGATCCGTCGCGACATGACGCGCCTGCCGCGCTCGCGGACAAGACGGCCTGATCCATGTTGTTCCGCTGACGACCGGTCCCGCTGTGCGCTTCGCGAAATATCTGCCGATCCTGGATTGGGGCCGCCGCTATGACGGCGAGACGCTGTCCAATGATCTTCTGGCCGCCGTGATCGTCACGATCATGCTGATTCCGCAATCTCTGGCCTATGCGCTTCTGGCCGGATTGCCGCCTCAGGCGGGGCTTTATGCGTCAATTCTTCCGCTGGTGGCTTACGCGCTGTTCGGCACCAGTCGAACGCTCGCGGTGGGGCCGGTCGCCGTGGTGTCGCTGATGACCGCCGTCGCCGTCGGGCAGGTGGCGGAGGCGGGGTCCATGGGTTACGCGACCGCGGCCGCGAGCCTGGCGTTCCTGTCCGGCGTCTTTTTGATTGTCATGGGCGCCTTGCGGCTGGGCTTTCTCGCGAACTTCCTGTCCCACCCGGTCATCTCCGGCTTCATCACAGCGTCGGGCATTCTGATCGCCCTGAGCCAGCTCAAGCATGTCCTTGGCGTGCAGGCGAACGGGCATACGGTCGCGGAGCTGGTGATCAGCCTTCTTGACGTCGCCCGCGACACCCATGCGCCGACGCTGATGATCGGAGCAGCGACCGCGGCCTTCCTGATCTGGGTCCGGGTCGGAATGAAATCGCTGCTGACCAGGATCGGACTTCCCGCGCGCGCGGCCGACATCTTGGTGAAGGCCGGACCGGTCCTGGCGGTCGCCGGGTCAATCCTGGCGGTCGTGACCCTGGATCTGGAGGCGGCGGGGGTGCGCGTCGTCGGCGACGTGCCGCGCGGGCTGCCGCCGTTCGCGCTGCCGGACATGTCCTTTGATCTGCTTAACGCGCTGGCCGCTTCGGCGTTGCTGATCTCCGTGATCGGCTTTGTGGAGAGCGTCTCGATCGCCCAGACGCTGGCCGCGAAGAAGCGGCAGCGCATTGATCCCGATCAGGAGCTGGTGGGGCTTGGCGCCTCCAATGTCGCCGCCTCGGTCTCCGGCGGATTTCCAGTGACCGGCGGGTTCGCCCGGTCCGTCGTGAATTTCGACGCCGGCGCGCGCACGCCGGCGGCCGGCGCTTTTACCGCGGGCGGCATTGCGCTGGCGACATTGTTCCTGACGCCGCTCTTGTTTCATCTGCCCGTCGCGGTGCTGGCGGCGACGATCATGGTCGCCGTGCTCAGCCTGGTCGATTTCGGCGCGCTTCGCAGGGCCTGGATCTATTCGCGCGGCGACTTCGCGGCGATGGCGACGACGATTCTTCTCACGCTCGGCTTTGGCGTGGAGACAGGCGTGATGGCCGGCGTGATCCTGTCGTTGGCGCTTTTCCTCTATCAGACCAGCCGGCCCCATTCCGCCGTGGTCGGACTGGTCGCGGGGACCGAGCATTTCCGCAATATCGAGCGCCACGACGTTTTGACCTCGCCGCGCGTGATGACGCTGAGGGTGGATCGCAGCCTGTTCTTCGCCAATGCGCGCTATCTGGAGGACCGGGTCTACGCCCTGGTGGCGGATCATCCCGAGTTGGAGCATTTCATCTTGATGTGTCCGGCCGTGAACGCGATCGACTTGTCGGCGCTGGAGAGCCTGGAGGCGATCAATCAGCGCCTGGCCGATTCCGGCGTAAGCCTGCACCTGTCGGAGGTGAAGGGCCCGGTTATGGACGGGCTGATGCGCACCAAATTCCTGGAGGCTTTGAGCGGCGAGATCTATCTCAGCCAGTATGCGGCGATCGCGGACCTCGCGCCGGAGATTCTCGACCGGGCGCATGCCGCCCGCAGCGCGTCGAACGCCGCGCAATAGCCGGCGGGCCGAGCTGGACTCCGGCGCAATCCGGTCCGCGTCATTGAAATTTCACAAACCGCGTCATTCGGGCGTGCATCCAGGACACACCCCTGGGATCACCTTGCGTGACAAGCTTCTCAGCGGGCGATGGCTGTCGTCTGGCGCGGCTGGCGGGCGGCGGATTTCCGGGAATTTGCGGCCGTCACGGTTCCGTCACCGAATTGCTATCTGCGCGTAACACTCCTGGGGTCTTTTCGCGACCCAACGACCGCCCGCCGAATCCTTCGGCGTCGGCGGCGTGTTCGAGTTTGCGCCACACATCCTCGCGGGGGGTTCCTCAATGAAGTCCGAAATGTCCAAGCTGAAGCTGCTGCTGGCGGGTGCGTCCTGCGCCGTGATCGCGGCCTGCTCCAACGCATCCATCTCGTCGCCTGGCGAACAAAACCAGGTGCCCCCGCCTCCTCCGGGCGGCGGCGGCGGCGGGACGCAGTCGCTTTCGCTGCTGCCGGCGGGCGGCTGCCCGTCTGGCACCGCGGTGGACACCAACACCTATAATGTCGGGGGCAACACCGTCGACGTCACGGCCTGCCGCGTCACCGGCAGCATCCTGTCCGACCTCACCTTGACCTCTGACGGCGTTTACTTCCTCGACGGCCCGGTCTTCATCGGCCAGGACGGCGGCGCCAGCTCGACCTCGACCGGCGGCACGACCACCCAGGGCGCACCGGGAACGCCGCGCCTGACCATTCCGGCCGGCGCCACCATCGTGGGCGCGTCGGGCGGCGATTACATCGTCGTCTCCCGCGGCGCTTCGATCGACGCGCGCGGCACCCAGACCAATCCGATCGTCTTCACCTCGGCCGCCGACGAGCTGGCCAGCCGCATCGGCACGCCGCGCGCCGGCAACACCACCGACCGCGGAGAGTGGGGCGGGCTGATCATCAACGGCCGCGCGCCGATCAACGCCTGCATCGACGGTTCGGCCGCCGGCGGCACCGTCGATTGCCAGAAGTCCGGCGAAGGGTCCTCCGGCCTGTTCGGCGGCGCGACCGTCGACGACAATTCGGGCTGGCTGGAATACATCCAGGTGAAATACGCCGGCTTCCGCGTCAACGCCGACGACGAGCTGAACGGCATCGCCTTCCAGGCCGTCGGCTCCGACACCACGCTGAACCATATCCAGGTCCACAATAACGAAGATGACGGTATCGAATTCTTCGGCGGCACGGCGGACGCGAAATACCTCGTCCTCACCGGCATCGCCGACGACAGCCTGGACTACACCGACGGCTGGGTCGGCCGCGTCCAGTATGTGGTTGTTCAGCACGCCGACGATGACGGCGACCAGGGCTTTGAGTTCGACAATAACGGCGACGAGAACGACGCGCTGCCGCGTTCGAACCCGACCATCTCGAACTTCACCCTGGCCGGCGTTCGCACCTCGACCTCGTCGGACACCGGAATGCTGCTGCGTGAAGGCACCGCCGGCATGCTGATGAACGGCATCGTGTTCGACTTTGAAGGCGACTGTCTGGACGTTGACCAGCAGGCCACCTTCGATCAGGCGACGGCGGGTGATCTGACCGTCTCGTCCACCTTCTTCGACTGCACGCCGAACGCGTCGACCGACGATGACGGTTTTGATGAAGCCGCCTTCATCGCCGGCACGGGATTTCCGGGCAATGTGAACAATGTCGAGGGCGCCAACTCCATGTCCGGCCTGTTCGCCGGCAGCGCCGAACAGGCGGTCGTGCCGACCGCGGTGCCCAATGACGGCTTCTTCGACGATGTCGACTATGTCGGCGCCTTCTCCTACAGCGAGAACGAAGCCTCCAACTGGGCGCTGGGCTGGACCTTCGGCCTGTTCCCGGAACCGGAATGCCCGGCGGGCACGTCTGCGACCGGCGAAGTGATCAATCAGCGCCGTGTCTGCCGCCTGACCGGCACGGTCACCTCCGATCTGCGTCTGTCCGGCGGTTCGGCCCTGGTCTATGAGCTGGTCGGCCCGGTCTTCATCGGCGAAGACGTCGGCGCCGAAGCCGACGGCGGCGATCCCGCCGTGCTGACGATCGATGCGGGCGTGACCCTTATCGGGTCCTCGGGCGCCGATTACATCGTCGTCTCCCGCGGCTCTGAAATCCGCTCCAACGGCACCGCCAACGCGCCGGTGATCATGACTTCGCGCGCGGATTTCGCCGGCGCCAACCAGTCGCCGAACGATGATCGCGGCCAGTGGGGCGGCCTGGTGATCAATGGCCGGGCGCCGATCAACGCCTGTATCGACGGCGCGGCCGCCGGCGGCACTGTGGATTGTGAAAAGGCCGGTGAAGGCTCCTCGGGCCTGTTCGGCGGCGCGACCGCTGACGACAGCTCGGGCTCGCTCACCTTCACCCGCGTGCAATACGCCGGCTTCCGGGTGAACGCCGAAGACGAGCTGAACGGCATCGCCTTCCAGGCGACCGGGTCGGGCACGAATGTCAGCCACGTCCAGGTCCACAATAACGAAGACGACGGCATTGAGTTCTTCGGCGGCACGACCAACGCCAAATATCTGGTGCTGACCGGCATCGCCGACGACAGCCTGGACTACACGGACGGCTGGACCGGCAATGTCCAGTTTGTGATCGTCCAGCACGCCGCCGACGATGGCGACCAGGGCTTTGAGTTCGACAATAACGGCGACGAGAACGACGCCCTGCCGCGCTCCAACCCGACGATCTCCAACTTCACGCTGATCGGTGTTCGCGGTTCGGAAAGCTCCGACACCGGCATGCTGCTGCGCGAAGGCACGGCGGGCACGCTGGTCAACGGCATCGTCGTGGACTTTGAAGGCGATTGCCTGGACGTCGACCAGAGCGCGTCTCACGCTCAGGCGACCGCGGGCGATCTCGTCGTCGCGTCGACTTTCTTCGACTGCACGCCGAACTTCTCCACCGATGACGACAGCTTCTCGGAAGAAGACTTCGCCAACGGCGTCGCGCCGTTCACCTCGAACACGAATAATGTGGAAGGCACGACCTCTCTGGCCGGCTTCTCCTTCGTGACCGACTTCTCCGCGCTGGGTTCCGGCTTCACGCCGAACAACGCCACCGGCGTGGTGCCGACGGCTGGCGGTCCGGAAAGCCTGGTGACGGTCTTCGACCCGACCACGCTGGACGCGAGCTTCTTCGACGCCGTCGACTATATCGGCGCGGTCCGTGATGAGAACGACACCTGGTACCAGGGTTGGACCATCGCGCAGCAATAAGGGCCGGCGGGGCCCGGCTGGACGCCGGGCCCCGCCTTTTCGCGTCAGCGATGCAATTGAATTGGGGATCACAATGAACGGCAACCGCATCGCGCTTTCGGCGGCCCTGCTGGCGACGACCGGACTCGTCCCGGTCAGCGCCGCCTTAGCGCAAGAAACCGAGGCCGCCGCAGAGACGGCCCAGACCGACGACGTCATCGTCGTCCGGTATCAATTCGTGCCCGACGACAAGCGGGTCACGTCCGAAGTCTCCAGCTTCCTGTCGGTCGAAGACATCGCCGTGACCGGCGACGCCGACATCGCGTCGGCCCTGGGCCGGGTGACCGGCCTGTCCGTTCAGGACGGCCGCTTCGTCATCGTCCGCGGTCTGAACGAGCGCTATTCCAACACGCTGATCAACGGTTCGCCGCTGGCGAGCCCGGAACCGTTCCGCCGCGCCGTGCCGCTGGACCTGTTCCCGACCTCGCTGATCAGCAATGTGCTGGTTCAGAAGACTTTCTCGCCGCAATTTCCCGGTGAGTTCGGCGGCGGTCTGATTGAAATCGAAACCACGACGCTGCCCAGCGAAGGCTTCTTCGAGTATTCGATCGGCGTGTCCGCGGACACCGCGTCCAGCTTCGACGACGGCCTGCTGCACGATGGCGGCAATAATGACTGGACCGGCTTCGGCGACGATACGCGCGAATGGCCGGTTGATTTCGTCGATGTCTTCCAAGGGCAGAATATCGGGCCGGCCGAGCAGGATCCGATCACGCTCGCGACCATTGGCCGACAACTCGAGAACGCCCGCCTGTGGGTCGTTCAGGAAGGCGATATTCCGGGCAATGTCGGCTTTTCGCTGGACGCCGGCGACCGCTTTGATTTCGACACCTTCTCCATCGGCGTGATTGCGGCGGCCGGTTATGACAATAGCTGGGAGACCCGCGAGGGTCAGCGCGGCAAGGCGCGCATCGCCGGCGGCACGCTGTCCCCGCGCACCCAGTTTGACCGCCTGCAGACGACCAACACGATTGAAACCAACGCCATGGCGGGCGTCGGCGTTGAGGCCGGCGAGCATGAAGTGCGGGCGCTGGCCTTCGTTCTGCGGTCCACCGACAAGGACACCCAGATCCTCGCCGGCCGGGACGACGACCGTGACGCGGACATCCGCATCGACTCCACGGCGTGGTATGAGCGTCAGGTCTATACCTATCAGCTGTCCGGCGACCATAATTTCGACCTCGGTCAGGGTCTCAATGTCGAATGGCGCGCGTCAACCTCGGACGCGTCGCGTGAAGCGCCGAACGGCCGCGAAGCCATCTATGAAGACGAGGATTCCGGACCGGGCGTCGATTACCGCCTCTTGAACTCGATCGACGGCAACTCGATCACGTTCAGCCGCGTTGACGACGTCACCAATGATATCGGCATCGATTTCGAGCTGCCGGTGGCGCTGTTCGGTTTCGATTGGGAATGGCGCTTCGGCTATTCCAACATGACCAAGGAACGGACCGCCTTTAACCGTGAGTTCGGATTTGAAGGCTCCATTCCGGCCGATCTCGCCGATAGCCGGATCGATTTCATCTTCGCCGACCAGAACATTCTGGACACCCGCTTCCGCCTGCGTGAAGTGGGCGGCGTGCTGACGCCGGAAGCCTATCGCGGCGATCTTGACGTCGACGCTTGGCATCTGGGCGCCGATGTGGAGCTGGGACCCTTCCTGCGGGCCGCGTTCGGCGCCCGGTTCGAAGACGGCGCGCAGACCGTGGACACGTTCGGCTTTCCGATCGAGCCCACCGATAGCGGTCTGGTGGAGACCTTGATCGAAGAAGACTATGTCCTGCCGGCGGCGACGCTGACCTGGACCTTCGCGGACAATATGCAGATGCGCTTTGGTTACTCCGAAACCATCACGCGTCCGCAATTCCGCGAGCTGGGCTTTGCGGAATTCTTCAACACCGAGACCGACGAACGCTTCCGCGGCAATCCCTTCCTGGTGAACACCGAAATCACCAACTGGGACGCCCGGTTCGAATGGTATTTCGGCCGCAATCAGTTCCTCACGGCCGGCGTGTTCCACAAAGAGCTCGAAAACCCGATCGTCGAATACATCCTGCCGGAAGGCGAAACGCTGGCGACCTCGTTCATCAATGGTCCTGAAGCCACGCTCACCGGCTTTGAAGTCGAATATGAGCAGACCTTCGATCTTGGTGATCTGTTCGACGGCGAATTCTGGTCCGACGCCGAGCTCTTCGTGAAGGCGAACTACACCTACACGGAAAGCGAGATGACGGCCGGCGCCAATGACACGGTGATCGTCGCCAACCCGTCGGCGGGCCAGCCCGTCGCCGCGGTTGAATCGGCGGCCGGATACATCAATGACGGCCAGACGCTTCAGGGGCAGTCGGAAAATCTCGCCAATCTTCAGATCGGCTGGGAAGATGACAGCTCGCGCACGGCGCTGTTGTTCAACTATACCGGCGAACGCACCCGCGCGCTGGCCAATGTGGCCCGCGGCCTGCCTGAAGTGGTCGAGGAACCGCCCTTCATGGTGGACCTGGTTCACAGCCGCAGCTTCGAAATGGACCGGGGCTTCCTCGACATTCGTTTCGCAGTGCGCAACCTTCTGGGTGAGGACTATGTCGCCACCCAGTCGGCCGGCGGCACCAATCTGGTCGTGGACAGCTATGAAGTCGGCACGACCTTCTCGTTGTCGGTGAAGCGGACCTTCTAGGGTCGGCCTCGCCGACACTGCGGCGTGACATTCGGGCGGGTCCTCCTTGAAAACGGGGGATCCGCCCTTCGCCGTCAAGCGCTCACGTTTCGGCAGGTCTGGGCCCGGCCTGCCGAATGGCTTTTCATCCGCGCCCGGACATGATTGAACTTCAACCCATGGCTATGGCTTTTTCCACCAAGAATGCGAGCCGCAGCGCATCCTGGCCCGTGACCGCCATGCGATGGGGCGCGCGCGCGACGGAAGCCGCGCTGGTGGTGATCCTGGCCTTCATCGCCGCGCAGGCGCTGTGGTTCGTCGTTTACGGCGATTCCGTGCGTGCGCTGGAATTGAATGCGCCCTCTGGCGCGGGCGGCGCTGAAGCGGCACAGATCAGCGATTTGTCCAGCCTGGCGGACGCCGGCCTGTTCGCGGCCCGGGGCGGGGCGGAGGCGGAGGCTCCACGGGTCGCGCCCGAAACCCGCTTGAATCTGATTCTTCGCGGCGTGCGCCGCGCCGTAGACCCCCGGGCCGGCGCCGCCTTTATCGAAGTGCCGGGCGAAGGTCAGCGCTCCCTGAGCGCCGGCGACGAGATCACCGACCAGGTCACGCTCGAAGAAATCTACGAGGACCGCGTGATCATCAATCGGCGCGGCGTGCGTGAAAGCCTCTATCTCAGCGAAGAAGCGGCCAGGCGCGCGCGGTCCCGCGGGGCGAACCCCGCCGCGCGGACCCTTCAGGTCCAGGCGCGAAACACCGCGGCGCAGGCCAGCCCCTTAAGCGGCGAGCCGATCATCGCGCTGGCCCGGGAATTGGACGCCGAGGACTGGATTGAAGGCTTGCGCCTGGCGCCGGAGCTTGATGGCGGCGACCTTGTCGGCTTCCGTATCCGCGAGACGTCACATCTTGAGGTCTTGCGCGCGGCGGGATTGCGGCCGGGTGACGTCGTGACCGTGCTCAACGGCGAACGCCTGACCGGCCCGGAGGCCGTGAGCCGGGCGATGGCCCTGTTTGAATCAACCGATCGCATCGTCTTGACCGTCCAGCGCGACGGCCGGACGGTGCGGCTCGACATACCGCTGAACTGATCGCCCGCGGTGGGGAGACGATAATGCGCCTTGGACGTTTCGCTTTTGCTCTCAAGGGCCTGCTCGCCGGCCTGGCCTTGGCCGCCCTGGCGTCGCTCGACCACGCCGCGGCCTGGGCGCAGGCCGATGATCGCCAGACCTTGAATTTCCGCGAGGCGGAGATCGCGGCGGTGATCGACGATGTCTCCCGGCTCACCGGCTACACCTTCATCGTCGACCCCGACGTGCGCGGCCGGGTCACCATCACGTCCCAATCATCATTGACCGCTGAAGAAGTCTTCCAGGTGTTCCTGTCGACCTTGAGGGTGAATGGCTACACCGCAGTCCGAAACGCCCCCGGCGTGTTTCAGATCGTCCCGGTGGCCGAGGGCGCGCGCGCCGGCGCGCCGGTCATCGCCGGCCGCGACGGGGAGGTCTTCCTCACCTCGGTCATCCGGCTCCGCAACACATCGGCGCGCGATGCGGTGCGGGCGATCGGCCCGATGATCAGCGAAGTCGGCTCCGCCAATGCGGTGGAAGGCGGCAATCTGATCGTGGTGGTCGACTTCGCCACCAATGTCGACGCCATCGAGCAGGCGCTCCGCGCCATGGATGTGGACCGGTCCTCCGTGGAGATGCTGGTCCTTGAGAACATCCCCGCCGAAGACATGGTGAGCATCGTCGAACGCCTGCGCACCCGCACGGCCCAGGGCGAGGACGATCGCGCGTTCGCGGTCACCGTCGCCGCCGTGCCCGCCTCCAACGCGCTCTTGCTGCGCGGCGAGCCGGGCGCGGTGCGTGAGATGATCGCCCTTGTTCGCCGGGTCGACGCGGTCAGCGCGTCGAACCAGTCCTTCCGCGTCATCTATCTCGACCATGCCGAGGGCGAGGAGTTATTGCCGATTCTTGAACAATTCGCCGAGGCGCTCACGCCGGGCGAAACCGGCTCGCCGGGCCGCCCGGTGTCGATCGCGCACCATGTGCCGACCAACGCCATCATCATCAACGCCGACCCAGATCTGCTGCGTGAGCTGGAGCAGGTGATCGGCCGTCTGGATATTCGCCGCCCGCAGGTCCAGGTGGAAGCCATCGTGGTTGAGATATCGGACCGCGCCGCCCGGGATCTGGGCGTTCAATTCCTGCTCGCCGGGGATGGTTCTGATGCGACGCCGTTCGGCTATACCCGGTACGGCTCCTCCAGCTCGCCGGACCTGCTCGCCCTGGCCGGGGCGTTGATCACCGACGGCTTCGCTTCCGACGGGGACGGCGCGGCCGCCGGAACGGTCGACTTGCGCAATCTGGCGCTTGGCTCGCTGCTTGGCGCGCGCGGCGGCAGTTTCGGGGTCGGCGGTCAGATCGGCGACGACGGCGCGCTGTTCGGCGTCGTGTTGAATGCGCTGGAAGCGGACAGCGACAGCAATGTCCTGTCCAAGCCTCAGCTGATGGTGCTCGATAATGAGGAGGCCCAGCTCATCGTCGGCCAGGAAATCCCGGTCACGACGGGCGAGGCCCTGGGCTCGAACAACACCAATCCGTTCCGGCAGATCCAGCGCCAGGATGTCGGCGTCCAGCTGACGGTGACGCCGCAAATCAATGACGGCGATACGATACGCTTGAACATCACCCAGGTCGTGTCCTCGGTCGCCGGTCCGGTGAGTGCGGATTTCCAGGAATTGATCACCAATAATCGCGAGATCTCGACAACCGTGCTCGCCGACAATGGCGAGATCATCGTGCTGGGCGGCCTGATCGAGTCCGATGCGCAGGTCGCCAACGACGCGGTGCCCGGCCTGTCGCGCCTGCCGGTCGCGGGACGTCTGTTTCAAAGCGAGGCGCGGTCGGTCAGCCGGAGAAATCTCATGGTCTTCATCCGTCCGGTGATCGTGCGCGGGCCCGAAGACATGCGCGCCGTGACCCGCAGCGCCTATGACAACACCATCGCCGCCCAGCGTCAGGCCAATGAAGGCCGGTCCAGCCTTGAAGACATCGTCGATCTCATGATGGACGGCCAGGACCCGTTTGACCGGCCTTTGCCGTCAGGCGGCGGGGAGGGCTAAGGGTCGTGAAGCCGCTCGCCTACGCTTTCGCGAGGGAACATGGCGTCGCCCTTCAATCCGGCGACGCGCCGGAGCTGCTGATGCGCGAAGGCGCCGATCCGGTCCATCTGATCGAGGCGCGGCGCGCAGCGGGCGGTCCGCTTGCGGTGCGCACGCTGGATGCGCGCGCGTACGACCAGGCGCTGTCGGATATCTACGCCTTTGACGGGCTCGACGCGTCCGCCGGCGAGGACGCTGAAGACGCCGAGATGGCCAGCCTCACAGAGCTGATCAACGACATTCCCAAGACGGAAGACCTGCTCGACAGCGCCTCCGACGCGCCGATCATCCGCCTGATCAACGGCCTGATCGCCGAAGCGGTGCGCGCCGGCGCGTCGGATGTTCATGTCGAACCGTTCGAGGAGCGCGTCTCGGTCCGGCTCCGGGTCGATGGCGTGTTGCGCGAAACGGTCAGCCTGTCCGCCAAGCTGGCGCCGCCCTTGATCAGCCGCATCAAGGTGATGGCCCGCCTCGATATCGCGGAGAAGCGCGTGCCCCAGGACGGCCGCCTGACCCTGACCTTGGGCGGCAAGGCGGTGGATGTGCGCGTCTCCACCCTGCCGTCGCGCTATGGCGAGCGAGTCGTGCTGCGGCTTCTGGATAAGGAGAGCGCCCGCTTCTCCATGGAGGACCTGGGCATGAGCGCGGATCAGCTCGCCGATCTGCAGCGCGCCCTGGCCCAGCCCAACGGCATCGTGCTGGTCACCGGCCCGACCGGGGCGGGCAAGACGACGACGCTTTATGCCGGGCTCAACTTGCTCAACGACCAGACCCGCAACATCCTCACGGTCGAAGACCCGGTCGAGTATGCGGTCGAGGGCATCGGCCAGACCCAGGTGAACACCAAGGTCGGCATGACTTTCGCGGCCGGCCTGCGCGCCATATTGCGCCAGGATCCCGACGTCGTCATGGTCGGCGAGATACGCGATCATGAGACCGCGGAAATCGCGGTTCAGGCGTCGCTCACCGGTCACCTGGTGCTCTCCACCGTGCACACCAATTCCGCGGTCGCCGCGATCACGCGCCTGCGCGATATGGGCGTGGAGAGCTATCTGCTCGCCTCGACCTTGACCGCGGTGCTGGCCCAGCGTCTCGTCCGCCGGCTCTGCCCTGACTGCAAGCAGGCTTATGAAGCCGATGAGGCTGAGCGCCGCATGCTGGATCTTTCCCAGGGCGAAACCGCCACGCTTTATCGGCCCATGGGCTGCCCGTCCTGCGGCGGGACCGGTTATGCCGGCCGGCGCGGGGTCTATGAGGTCGCCGTCGTTGACGATACTCTACGCACCTTGATCCATGACGACGCGCGCGAAAGCGCCCTGGCCGAGGCGGCGTTCAAAGCCCGCGACACGCTTTGGCGCTCCGGCGTGAATCTGGCCATGGCGGGCGAGACCAGCCTGGCCGAAGTCATGCGCGTATGCCGGGAGGACGCCGAGCGCGATGGCGGCGTTTGAATACGAAGCCCTTGATGCTGCAGGCAAGCGCACGCGCGGCCTGCTGTCGGCGGATTCTGAAGCCGCCGCCCGCCGCGAGCTAAGACGGCGGCGCCTGGCGCCCCTGTCCGTGGCGCGCGCCGGCGAACGCGGGGCGTCGGCGGGATGGCTGCAGGCTCTGACCGGCCCCAAGCCGATGGCTCAGCGCGAGCTGATGGGCGCGACCCGCCAGCTCGCGACGCTGATCGGCGCCGGCATGCCGGTGGAGGAAGCGGTCGGCGTCGTCGGCGGTCAGGACACCAGCTCGGCCACGTCTCGCGTCTTAATGGGCGTGCGCGCGAAGGTCACCGAGGGCGAGCGCCTGTCCGACGCCATGGCCGCCCACGCGCGGAGTTTTCCGCCGGTCTACCGGGCCATGGTGGCCGCCGGAGAGGGCGCCGGCGGACTCGGGCAGGTCCTTGAGCGCTTGGCGGACTATCTGGAGCAGGCCGACCAGTTTCGGCGCAAAGTGGGTTCGGCGCTGATCTATCCGGGCTTCCTCGCGGCGACGGCCATTGCGGTGGTCATCGCGCTGCTGGCCCTGGTCGTTCCACGCATATCCGAGCAGCTCACCTCCATGGGGCTGGAGCTGCCGGTGCTCACGCGGGTGATGATCGGAGTGTCCGACTTCGTGTCGGCCTTCTGGGCGGTCATCCTGGGCGGCGCGGTGACGATCGCAATCCTCGCAGCCCTGGCGCTGCGGCGCGACGTGGTGCGCCGATCCGTGGACCAGGCGGCCCTGGGCGCGCCGGTGATCGGCGCGTTCGCCGCAAAAGTGGAGGCGGCCCGTTTCGCACGCACGATGGGCATCCTGATCGAAGCGGGCGCAGTTCTGCCCGACGCCTTGCGCGCCGCCCGGCGCGCGGCCGGCAATCTCGCCTTTCAGGACCGGATCGGCGCCGTGATCGAGCAGGTCGAGACCGGGCGCGGCCTGGCCGACGCCTTGCGCGGCGCGCGGGTGTTTCCGCCCATCCTGGTCTACATGGTCGCGGCCGGCGAGCGGTCAGGCCGTCTGTCCGACATGTTCGAGCGCGCCGCCGACCATCTGGAGGCTGATGTGGACGGCGCGGTGACCACCGGGCTCAGCCTGTTGGAGCCCGGCATCATCATCGTGATGGCGGGGATCGTGGTGACGATCGTTCTATCTATCCTGCTGCCGATGCTTCAGCTCAGCACGGCGGCTATGTTGTGAGCCTGACCCAGGGAAAGGAGGCGCGTCATGGCGGTTCAAGACTATGAAGAAGACCGCATCAAAGACCGGGAAGCCGGACTGTCGCTGATCGAGGTGATGGTCGTGGTCGTGATCATCGGCATTGTCGGCACGATCATCATGATCAACGTGTTTCCGCTTCTGGGCAACGCCAACACCACCGCCGCCAGCGCGCAGGTCAGCCAGCTGGAGCAGGGGGTGGAGACGTATAATCTCATCATCGGGCGCTATCCCACCACCGAAGAAGGCCTGGAGGCCCTGGTCACCCCGCCCGCGGATCCGCGTGAGGCGGCGCGGTTTCCTGACGGCGGCTTCATCAATAATCTGCCGCCGGACCCCTGGGGCAATCCGTATCAATACATGATACCCGGCGAACACGGGCGCTACGATATCTGGTCCTGGGGCGCGGATGGCCGCCCGGGCGGAGAGGGCGAGAACGCCGATATCGGCAATTGGACGCCGCAGGAGTGATGCGCGCCGCCGCCGCCAACGCACGCGACGCCGGGCTCTCCCTCGTCGAGGTGATCGCGGCGGTGGCGATCCTCGCCGTGCTGACGAGCGCGGTGGTGGTGTATTGGAACGCCGGCGCGAGCCCCGCCCGCGAAGCGGCGGACCGATTGACATTGCGGCTGAACGCGGCGCGCGAACATGTGCTCGTGACCGGGGAGACTCTCGGGTTCGCCGGCGATCTTGACGGCTCGGGATGGCGTTTCTTCCGGTTTCGGGACGGCGCATGGCGGGTGGTCCAGGATCATCCGGCGCTTCGGCCCGAGCGTTTGGGCGCGGAGGTGCGCCTGAGCCTTCGCGAGGGGGCGCCGCCGCGGCGCGGCGAGGACGCCGCCGTCACCGCTCCGCAAGTCCTGTTCGACCCGGGCGGTTTCGACTCGCCGTTCGCCTATGAAGTCCGCGACCGGACCGGCCCGGTTGTCGTGCGCCGCACCGATGCGGGCCGCCTGATCGTCGATATGGCTGAAACACCGCCCGGGCGAGCGGCATGATGGCCCGGACCTCCGGCTTCTCACTCATCGAAATGCTGGCCGCGCTTGCGGTGCTGGCGATCGCCGGAATGGCGCTGACCAGCGCGATGACCTCCAGCATCCGCGCCGCCGGCTTCAGCCAGCAGGTCAGCCTGGCGGGCCTGGCGGCCGATAATCTGCTCGCGCTCAACCTGGCCGGCGAAGGCGGGCGGTCGCTGCGTGATCGCACCGGCGTTTATGAGATTGCGGGCCGCAGCTATGACTGGCGCCTTGAGGTGGGGGAGACGGCGGACCCGCAGCTGACCCGCATCACGCTTGTCGTCGAACAGAACCAGCAAGAACAGACCCGCCGCACCACCTTTGTCAGGAGCCGGCCATGACGAGGGAGGGTGGGTTCTCGCTCGTCGAGGTGCTGGCGGCCGCCGCGATTTTCGCCCTGGTCAGCGCATTATCGGTCGGCCTCCTGATGGGCGCGCTGCGCACCCAGGCGCAAAGCGAGGCGGCGTTGGCCGATCTGGCTTCGGTTCAGCGCGTCGCCGCACTGCTCCGCCAAGACATGGGTCAAATCGCATTCCGCCCGGTGCGCGGACCGGACGGCGTGCCGGATGCGCGCGTTTTCGCGGCCGATATCAATGGTGCGGAGCTGGTTCGCGCAAGCACGGGCGGCGCGCGCGAAATCCTCGTTCTGACCCGGTCGGGCTGGTCCAACCCCGGGCGGGTGCAGCCCCGTTCCAGCTTGCAACGGGTCGCCTGGCAGGTGGAGGCGGACCGCCTCTATCGCGCCGCTTGGGCGTATCCGGACGCGGCGGCCGGAACCGCGCCGCGCCGTCAGCTGCTCATTGACGGCGTCGATGAGATCGAGCTGCAGCTTTTGCGCGACGGCGTCTGGGTCGATGTCGCGCGGGTCACCGCAGGCGCCGAAGGGGCGGCCACCCTGCCTGACGCAGTGCGTCTGCGGTATCAAACGGCCGGGCTCGGCTGGATCGAACATGTCGTCCTCACTCCCGCAGCGGAGCCCGAGACATGACGCCGCCCGCCCCCAAGGATCAGGGCGCGGCGCTGATCGCCGCGCTATTGCTGGTGGCCCTGATGGCGGCCCTGAGCGTCCAGCTGGTCGACCTCACCCGCTTCGCCGTCTTTCGCACCGGCCATCTCGACACGCGCGCGGGCGCCTACTGGCAGGCGTTGGGGGCGCGCGAATTCGCGGAAAGCGTCTTGCAGCGCGGGGTCGATGGCGAAGTGATGCGCAGCGATCTGGCCTGGTTGTCGGAACCGCAGGTCTTTCCCACCGAGACCGGGGTGATCACGGGAATGATCAAGGATCAGAATAACTGTTTCAATGTAAATGCGCTCGCCCAGACGCGGTCCGAAGACGGCGACGGCGACCCGGCGCAGCAGGTCACGCGCGCGCATCGCATGTTCGACGTGTTGATGGACGAGATCAGCATTCCGCCCGGCTCCGCCCGCACGTTGCGCGTTCAAATCGGCGATTGGATCGACGCCGACACACGGCCGGAGCCAGGCGGCGCTGAAGACCTGACCTATCAAGTGTTTGATCCGCCCTACCGAACCGCGAACACCGCCATGGCGCAGCTCGATGAGCTGATGGCGCTGCCGGAGATGACGCCCGGCTTTTACGCCTCGCTTCAACCCTGGCTGTGCGCGCTTCCGGCGAGCCTGCAGCCGGAGATCAACCTCAATACGTTGCGCCTGGACCAGGCGCCGCTGCTGGCGGCGGCGCTTCAGGGCAAGATTGATGCAGCTCAGGCCGAGGCATTGCTTTTCCGCCGCCCGCCTCAAGGCTATGACGCCCTGGAACAATTCTGGGGCGATCCGCTCCTGGCGAATCTCGAGCTGGACGCCCAGGACCGCGCGGCGTTCACCTTGCGAAGCCGCTGGTTCGAAATGGAGGTGCAGGTGCGGTTTGAGGAGGCGCGTTTTAATCTGACCCAGCTGGTGGAGTTGGAGCAAAACGAGCGGGTCGTTCGCCACCGGCAGCATTTCGGACCTATTCAATGAGCGTTCTGGTCCTCACCCTGCCGGCCTCCACAAGCGCGGCGCAGGCGGACTGGGCGCTGGTCGATAATGGCGCAGTGATCGCCGGCGGCGTGATCGCGCCGGGTGAACACCCGGGCCTGCCCGATGACGCGAAGCCGGTGCGGGCCGTCGCCCTGGCGCCGGCCGAAACGATGTTCCTTCGCCGCGCCCCTGTCCCGGGCTCGAATGACCGGGACGCCCGCCGCGCCGCCCCCTTCTTGATCGAGGAATGCCTGGCGCAACCCCTCGACGCGGTCGCCGTGGAGGTCGGGCCGCTGCAGGAAACCGGCGACCGGTTGATCGCAGCCGTCGATGGCGACCTGCTGGCCGCCTGGCGCCGCTGGGTGGCCGGGTTGGGCGTCAAGCCCGTCTTTCTGGTTCCCGATGCGCTGCTGCTGACTTCGAACGGCGCGGACCTCGTCGCTTTCGCTTATGGCGACCGGGTGCTGGTGCGGCTGAGCGCTGCGGACGGGGCGGAGCGGGGGGAGGACCGCGACGTTGATGTCGCGCTCGGCGAACCGCTGGTCTTTTCGATCGACGCGCAGCTTGGGCAGACCCTGCTGCCGGCTCTGGCCGAAAAGCTGCAGCCGCGCCGCGTGCTGATCAGCGAACAGCTGGACCCCAATCTGACCGCGCCTGACGGCGCACCGATCGCCCTGAAGCGCATGGATGCGCCGGACCTGCGCATGCTGGCGGCGCAAGCGCCCCAGGAGGCGCTCGACGGCTTTCCGCCGCTGCTTGGCGCGAGCTTCGCCAGCGCGCTTGACTGGACCGGATTGCTAGCGCCCTGGCGTGTCGCGGCCGTGCTCGCGCTGATCACCATCGCGGCCAGCGCGCTCTTCGCGGCCGGTGAGGCGGCCTATCTGGAGCGCCGCGCGGCGGCCTATGCGCAAGCCGAGCTGGAGACCTTCCAGGCTGCTTTTCCCGACACTCGGCCCGCAAACATCCAGGCTCAGCTTCGACAGGCGTTGGCGTCGGTCGGCGCGGTGGAGGACCGGGCTGGATTCCTCGATTTGAGCGCGGCGCTGGCGGATATCATGGCCGGCAATGAGGCGGTTCGCATCGACGCGCTGCGCTATGACGCCGACCGCGGCGTGCTGTCGGTGAGCGCGCTTTATCGCGGCTTTGATGATTTTGAATCGCTCCGCCTCGCGGCCGAGGCGCGCGGCGTCGTGCTCGATGACGGCGGCGCGCGCCAGTCGACCTCTGGCGTCGAGGCGGAATTCACCGTGAGGCTGCCATGAGCTGGTCCGAGCGTCTGGCGCCGGCCCGCGCCGCCTGGGCGGAGCGAAGCGTGCGCGAGCAATCCCTGCTCGGCGTCATGGCGCTGCTGCTGGTCGGCGTCGTCGTCTGGTATTTGATCCTCACCCCGGCCTGGGCGTGGCGCGATCAGGCGCGCGCGTCTCATGAGCGGGCGGTGACGAGTTTCGAAACAATGGTCGCCGGCGTGGAGCGCTACCAGGCCGAAGCCGCAGCCGCAGCGCGCCCGCAAGCCGGAGCGGCGCTTCGCACGGTCGTCGGCGCCAGCGCCGCAGAGCGCGGCCTGGCGATCAGCCGGGTCCAGCCTTTGGAGGACGGACGGCTCGGCGTGTGGATGGAGGGAGTGTCCGATGACGCGCTGATGGCCTGGTTGATCGCGCTGGCGCGTGAAGAGGGCGTGCGTGTGGACCAGATCAGCATTGATCGGGAAGGCGACCGGCAGGTCCGCGCGCAATTGGTGCTGGTGCGGGGCGCCGGCGCATGACCCGGCTAAGCCTCATCCTCCTCGGCCTGATTTGCTTTTCAGGATTTGTGATCGCCTCGGCGCCGGCGCGTCTCGCCTTTGATCTCGCGCTCCGGCCCGCCGGCGTCGAGGCGGGCCTGGTCCAGGGATTGGTCTGGGACGCCCGGCTGGCGCGCGTCCGTGCGGGAAATCAGACGATCGCCTCCGCCCGCGCGGAGCTCGATCCGCTCAGCCTGGCGGCGCTTAATGCACGCTTCGACGTCACATTGTCGGATCCGGAATTGCGCGCGGACGGTTTCGCGGTGCTGCATCCGGGGGGCGTGCGCATTGAAGACGCCAGCGGCGTGGTGCGGCTTAGCCGCGTGCTTCCCGCCCTGGCGGCGTTCGCGCCGGAGGAGAGCGCGCGCTTTGAGATCGCACGGCTGGCTCTGGATGATCAGGGCCGCTGCCTGTCTGCGGAGGGCCGCGTGTCCAGCACCGCTCTGATCGCGCTGGGCGAGCGCTATGGCGCGGCGATGCCGGCCCTGGGCGGGGAATTGCTGTGCGCCGGCGAGAGCGTCGGACTTCAACTCAGCGGTGCGTCCGAAGGCCTGTCGATAGACGGGCGAATACGCTTCGGCGTCGGCGGGCCGGAAGGCCGCATCGAAGCGCGCGCCACGGAGTCCGCCATCGTGGCGGCGTTGTCGTTCGCCGGATTTGATCAGGTCGGCCAGGGCGTCTATGCGCTGTCCCTGCCGGCCGAAGAGGAGGGCTGAATCATGCGGCTCGCGCTTGCAGCCCTTGTCGGATTGATCGCTTCGGCTTGCGCGTCTGACGGCGCGGCGCCGCAGCGCAATGTCGCGGAGACGGCGGCGAATCCGGCCGC
Organism: Oceanicaulis sp. BBD 1991-10; assembly: GCA_001657295.1. Classification (GTDB taxonomy): domain Bacteria; phylum Pseudomonadota; class Alphaproteobacteria; order Caulobacterales; family Maricaulaceae; genus Oceanicaulis. Next base: position 46,247 of record LYSW01000014.1, read on the forward strand.
GCCTGATCATGTCGCCAGCCTGCCCGCCCAGCAGCTGGCGCCAGGCGCGTGCGGCGTCTTTCTATTTGAAGCCCGCCCGCCCAATCATTTCGCAGTGTTCGAGGATGAAGCCGCGCGCATCATGAAAATCGTCCATGCCGGACAAGTCTATGAGATCCGCTTCTCCGATCAGCCCGGCGCCTTTCTTCCCGGCGAAGACTACCGCCGCGCGTTTGAGGCGCGTGAAGAGAATCTGACCTTCCTGCTCAGCGGCAGGGTGGGTGAAAACACCGCTGCGGGCCGGCGCATCGAAGATGTCATCCTCACCGCCCGGCAGCTCGACGGCACGCGCACGGTGCGGCCGCTGACCGGCGTGCGGCGCTGCATGGACGGTTAGTCCATCTGCGCCCACAGCGCGGCGGCGGCCGCATTATCCGCCTCCGTCTCGGCCGGCACATAGCGGCCGATGAACCAGACCGACCAGTCGCCGGTCTCGGCGTCCTGCTGGTGGAATTCCTGCAGCACGGAGCCGTCCTCTTGCTGGCTCCAGGCGCCGCGGAAGGGCGCGCTCGCGCCATTCGCGGGGTAGTGGATCGTGCCCTCCAGACGCATGGCGCCCGCCTCGTCGAGCCCGCCGACATAGTCGATCTGAGCGCCGCGGCTGACCCAAACCTGGCGCCAGGCCGCCGCGCCGACATCGTAGAAATTCATCGAAAACCCGGTCCCGCCCGTCGCGGAGCGCCAGTGCTCACGGATCAGGCAGCCGGCGTCGGTCTTGGTGATGCGGTTGATCCCGGCGAGGGCGCCGTTGGTCTGATAGACATTCCAGTCCCCCAGCCAGAAATCGAACTGGCTGAACTCGGCCCCGGTCTCACACGGGTTGGGCGGCGGCGCCGGTTGAGCAAGCGCGGACGCGCTCGACAGCAATAGCGCGGCCGCGCTCAGACATATGGCCTTCATGACATCATTCTCCCCATTCGGCCGATTTCCGGCCGCTTGACAGGTTAGCCGCGTTCGCCGGAACCGCGGCATTAGGAATTGGCAATGCTGCGGCCCGTCCGTGATCGCCGCGACGCGGCGCGCTTGCCGCAGGTCGCTTAACGGCGTAAGCCTCTCGCCCGGTTATTGTCCGCCGGACGGAGCATTCTGACATGTCGAACGTGGTGGTCGTCGGCGCCCAGTGGGGTGACGAAGGCAAAGGCAAAATCGTGGACTGGTTGTCCCACCGCGCCGACCTGGTCGTGCGCTTCCAGGGCGGGCATAACGCCGGTCACACCCTGGTGGTGGACGGGGTCACCTATAAGCTCTCGCTGATGCCGTCCGGCGTGGTGCAGCAAAAGCTGTCCCTGATCGGCAACGGCGTCGTGGTCGACCCCTGGGCCTTCATCAAGGAGGTCGAGACCATCCGCGAGCAGGGCGTGGACATCAACGCCAAGCTGGTGCGCATCGCCGAGACGGCGACGCTGATCCTGCCGGTTCATCGCGAGCTCGACGCCCTGCGCGAGAACCGCGACGACGGCATGAAGATCGGCACGACCCGCCGCGGCATCGGCCCGGCCTATGAGGACAAGGTCGGCCGCCGCTCGGTCCGCGTCATCGATCTGGCCGACGAAGCGCAGCTGCGCTCGCGCGTCGCCGAGCTTCTCCACCACCACAACGCCTTGCGGCGCGGAATGGGCGTGCAGGAAGCCGACGCCGATGCGCTGGTCGCCGAGCTCTTGGAGCTGGCGCCGAAAATCCTGCCCTTCGCCGATCCGGTCTGGAAGACGCTCAACGCCAAGATCGCCGACGGCAAGCGCGTGCTGTTTGAAGGCGCGCAGGGCGCCTTCCTGGACGTCGATCACGGCACCTATCCCTTCGTGACCAGCTCCAACACCGTGGCCGGCCAGGCCGCCGCCGGGTCCGGCGTGGGCCCGGGCGAGGTGGGCTATGTGCTGGGTATCGTGAAGGCCTACACCACCCGCGTGGGCGAGGGCCCGTTCCCGACCGAGCTCACCGACGAAACCGGTCAGAAGATCGGCGAGCGCGGTCACGAGTTCGGCACCGTCACCAGCCGCCAGCGCCGCTGCGGGTGGTTCGACGCCGTGCTGGTGCGCCAGAGCGCCAAGATCAACGGCATCCGCGGCATCGCGCTGACCAAGCTGGACGTGCTTGACGGCTTTGACGCGCTCAAGGTCTGCGTGGGCTACAAGCTCAACGGCGAAATGTATGACCGCCTGCCCGCCGGGGCCGCGGCTCAGGCCGCCGTCGAACCGGTCTATGAAACGCTGGAAGGCTGGTCCGGCTCCACCGCAGGCGCGCGCAGCTGGGCCGACCTGCCGGCGGAGGCGGTCAAATATGTCCGCCGCATCGAAGAGCTGATCGAAACGCCCGTGGCGCTCTTGTCCACCAGCCCGGAACGCGACGACGTCGTGCTGATGCAGGATCCGTTCAGGGGGTGAGGCCGGCCGCATGCGGCGGCCGCTATGGCCCAGACCTAACCCAGCGCCCGTAAGTGGGCGGTGATCATGGCCCCGTAGCTCGCCGCGATTTGGTCGGCTTTTTCAGGCTCGGCAAGACAGAGCTGCACCGTCGGCGCCCACAGATGGCAGACGAGCAGCGCGGTCGCCGAGATCTCATCCAGGTGCGCGTCCGGCTTCAGCAAGACCAGGGCGCGCGCGAGCCGATCGGCGTTGGTCTTGGTGTTTTCACGGTCCGCCAGCGCGATGGGCTCATCGATCGCCGGCGCGTTCAGCACGCTCTTCAACCATGGCCGATCCAGGACCAGAGCCAAGGCGTCATTTAACAGCGCGGTGATGCTGGCGCCGACGGTTTCAAGGCGCTCGGTTTCAGCTAAGGCGTCGGCGAGCCGGTTGTCGATCTCCACCATTTCTTCGGCGAACAGCCGTGCGATGAGCGCGGTCCGGGTCGGGAAGAACCGATAGACGGACCCGATCGGAACGCCGACTCCCGGCAACTCTATCGGCTTTATGGGATCGCCTTGCTGGCGCTGTTGACCGGAAATGCGGGCGGAATTCTTGCGGCGGAAGCCGGGCGTTTGCTCGTTGAGATCCTGTCCGCGGGCATCGTTTCCAATGCCGGAGCCGCTGCGATGTTGGCGTTCACACGGCCGCTATCGCTCCAGCGGGGGTTAATGGTCTTCTTCGCGCTGGTCGCATTGGGATTGGGCGCCGCGCTCCTGTTTCCAGATTTCGCGCTCACGCCTCTCGGCGGGTAGCACAGGACGCTCGTCGCCTAACCGCATCGTAACTCGCCATGGCGCCCGCTCCGCGCGCAAATAGCGCCATGAACTCGCCCGCCCCCCGCCGACGCTTGCTGTGTGACACGGCTGAGCGCCGCATCGCGCTGACCTGGTATCCGCCCGGTCACGCCATGGCGGCGCACGCCCACGGCCGCGACCAGCGATCGGTGCTGCTGGCCGGCGCATTGGAGGAGCGTGCGGGATCGCGAACCATCTCGCCGCGGGCCGGCGCGGCGGGTTTCAAGGCGGCGGGCGTGGATCACGCCAATCTGTACGGCCGCGACGGCGCGCTGATCCTGGCGGTCGACGGACCGGCGCCGCGGCGCGTACGCGGGCAAGGCGACTGGCTCTGGCGCGGCGGCGCGGGCCTTGACGCAATCCGGCGCGTGCTGGGCGCGGCGCTGGGCGGCGACGTGCCGACGCTGGATGCGGCGAATGACCTGGAAGCCCTGGTCGAGCCTGTCGAGATCACAGCCGCGTCGGGCGACGCGCCGCCCTGGCTGGCCTGCGTGCAGGAGGCGGTCGATGATGACCCGGCCGCCGCCCGCGTCGACACGCTGGCGGATGCGGCCGGCGTTCACCGCGTGCACCTCAGCCGCCGGTTTGCGGACGTGTTTGGAACGCCCTTCAGCCTCTATCGGCGCCGGGCCATGACGGCGAAGGCGGTGCGGTCCTTGCTCCATGACCGCGACGGCGCCGGGGCCGCGGCGGCGGAGGCCGGGTTTGCGGACCAGGCCCATTTCACCCGGGCGCTGAAAGCGGAGACCGGCGTGACTCCGGCGCGCCTGGCGGCGGCGCTGGCCTGACGCCCAGGTTACATTCCTTCAAGACCGATGAGGCGAAGTCGCGGCAAACCGGGCTTAAGGCTTGGTTGGTCCTGACTGAATTTGGAGTTCTCCCCATGCGCACGCTTATCACTGCGGCGACCGCCGCGCTGGCGCTTTCGCCCGTCACGTTCGCTCAATCCCCGGACGCCGCCGCCGAGCGGCTGGAGGCGTTCCTGAGCGGATTTCCCGATCTCGGTCCAGGCTACGCGGTCGTCGCCGTCACGGCCGACGATGTGCTGCTGACCCATGTCCAGGGTGAGCGCCGCGCGGCCACCGGCGCTCCGCTGACGGCCGATACGCCGGTCTATATCGCCTCTCAAACCAAGGCCTTCATGGGTCTGCTCGCCGCCCGTCTGGACGCCGAGGGCGTGCTGAGCCTTGAGAGCACGATCACCGATCACTGGCCGGATATCGAATTTCCCGAAGGCGTCGACCCCGCCGCCTTCACCCTGCGCGACCTGATCACCCACCAGGTCCCGATCGAAGCGGACCTGATCGTGATCCTGGACGCTTATGTCACCCGCATCGATCCGGCCGATTATCCAGCGCTCATCGCCGCCGTGGCCGAAGCGCGCGAGCCCGGCTACAGCTACGACAATCTGGGCTATAATATTTACGGCGCGATCCTGGAGACGGTCACCGGCAAGACCTGGCAGGACTGGCTGGATGAAGGCGTGTTGGATCCGCTTGGTCTGGACCGGACCTCCGCGCGCACCACAGATTTCGATCTCTCCGATCAGGCCTGGAGCCATATCTGGACGGGCGAAGAGACCGGCTGGTTCGAGGTTCGGCCCAAGACCGACGCCCAGATGCAATCGGCTGGCGGGATGACCATGTCGCCGGCCGATATGGGCGCCTGGCTGCAGATGAATCTGCGCGGAGAGGGCCCGGACGGCAGCGGCCTGACCGCATCGATCGTCCAGGACGCCCAGACCATCGCGGCGCCAATCGACCGCGAGGCGCGCAACGCCTACGAACTGCCCTGCTATGGCTATGCCCTGGGCTGGAATGTGTGTGATTTCGAAGGCCGCGAGGTGTATTTCCACGGCGGCGGCTATACCGGCGCGCGCACCATGATGGCGTTCTCGCCAGATCTGGGCGTGGGGATCGGGGTGTTCTCCAATTCCGACAATATGACCGGCTGGCTGACCAGCCGCACGGCGATCATGTTCCTGCAATTCGTCATCGACCATGAAGATGCCGAGCGCTGGGTCGCCCGCCGCCAGGAGATTTATCCGCAACGCATCGCGCGCATGCTCGCCATTCGGGGTGAGCGGGTGGCGGAGGCCCGCGGCGAAGCCGTTTATGCGGATTGGAGCTGGGAGCCGGCGGCGGAGCGTCTGTCCGACTATGTCGGGGTTTTTGAGAACGCCGGGCAATACGCGCCCGTCTGGATCGAGACCGGCCCGGCGGGCCTGCATGGCGGGTGGGGAGATCTGACCTTCACGCTCGAGCCGGCCGCCGAAGATGTCTTCGGCGCCGCGAAGCATCCGCTGGACCCGCCGTCCGCCTTCGAGTTCGAGCGGGACGCGTCGGGCGCGATCACAGCTTTCGTCTGGGACGGGAACCGGTTCGAACGGCGATGACGCGACTGGCCGTTTGCGTTTCGCTTCAGACGGGCAGGGATTGAGCGTATGATGGAATCCGACAACGCAGTTGCAGGAGGAACTCATGAATAGTTCTGTGATACTGGCCTGGTTGATCGGACCCACGCTCGTCATCGTCGGCCTCGCCATCCTGATCCAGCGTGAATACTACCGCGACATGGTGGAGCGCTTCTTCAACGATCCGCAGGATTATTTCTTCTCCGGGGTGGGCTCCCTCGTCATCGGCCTGGCGATCATCACGACCCATAATCTCTGGGTCGCCGACTGGCGGGTGATCATCACGGTGATCGGATGGGCCGCGCTGTTCAAAGGCGCGGCGCGCATCCTGTTCCCGCAATTTGGCCGGCACGTGTTCGCCTTCGCCTTCAAGTCCCACAGCTATCTGGTGCTTTCCGGCGTTGTGATGGTCCCCTTCGGCCTCTGGCTCGTCTGGAACGCCTGGAATGGCGGCGGCGCTTAACGCGCCGCCGGTCTCCAGCCGATCAGATAAACGCCCATCGCCGCGCACCACAGGCACAGCGCAAGGGCGATGACGGTCATGGCGAGCACGTCGATCCCGCCTTGAGAGACCCAGGTCAGCACCGCCATCGCGCCCAGCAGAGCGCCCAGGGCGCCGGTCGTGCGCAGCACCAGGCCGCGTCGCCGCCATAGCGGCCAGGCGCTGACGAGGCCAGCCCCGCCCAGAGCCAAGGCGCCGAAGCCGGCGAGCGCCTGATTGCCGGAGAAGGCGAGGCGGGCCAGCTGGCGGAACTGCTCGGCATCCCCGCCATTGCTGAAGCCGAAGGCGAGGGCCGGCGTCACGAATCCGCTGATCAGGGCCGCGCCGACCATCGCCGCGGCGCCGGCGGCGAAGAGCAGAACCGAGAGATGCGGCGCGGCGCGCCCGGGTTCGACCAGGTGACGGAACACCATGAAGCCGTAGAGCTGAATGAGGATCAGGGCGATCGCGGCGCCATGGATCAACCGGTTCAGCGGCGCTTCGCGCACGATCTCGTCTATGGCGCCCTGAGCCGTGTCGGCGTTGATCACCGGGTGGTGGAGCATCGCCAGAACGGTGAGCATGCCGGCGCCGATGAGCGCCCCGCCCAGCATGCGATGCGGTGTCGTGCTTTCCTTTGAATCCATCATGTCAGCCTGCCTGTGTGGAGTGTTTGGTTGCGTCCCGGCGGTCAGGCCTAGGCGCGAAGCCCGGGCGAGGCGAGGCGGATTTCCGCGTTTCCGGACGGTCCGCGGCGATTGTCCGGCGCCGGCTTGCGTCAGCCGCCCTAAGGCTCCAAAGCTTGTAAAGTCATGACCTTCGCGTCCCGTTCCGCCGATGCGCGCGTCACCCGTACGCAGCGCCAGATATTTGAGGCGTTCGCCGACCTGGTTCAGCGTCGGCGCTATGACGAAATCTCGGTTGGCGACATCGTCGCCGAAGCCGGGATCGGCCGTTCGACCTTTTACGAGCATTATCGCGACAAGGACGCCGTGCTGCGCCTCAGCCTGCGCTTTCCCTTTTCGCCCCTTGCGGACCTGTTTTTCGACGAGGTCCCCGCCGCCCGCGTGCACATGGCGCTGGACCATCTCTGGCAGCGCCGGTCGCTGGCGCGCATCCTGTTTCGCGAGCATAGCCGCGCCATCGCGGTTCAGACTTTCATCGATCTCGCCGATGACGGCGTGCGCGCGCGCGGCGGCGATCCGGACGTGGCGAGCCTTCGCGCCGATATCGCCTTTAAATCCCACGGGATGATCGCCGCGCTGGACAGCTGGGTCACCGGCCGCCTCGCCTTGAACGCCGAGGCGCTCGCCGAAGCCGTGTTCAACCACGCCAATCTGGCGCTGGCTCTCAGATCGCCGGAGCGCTAGGCGCCCAGCAGCCGGATGCCCCGGTCGGCGGCCCGCAAGGCGTCGTCGCATCTCGAGCTGTGATGGGCCTGAAGCAGCGCGTCCGTCAGTTTGATCGCATGATCATCGCCGCTGTCCGCCGCGCGCTGCGCCAACCGGCCGGGCGTATCCAACATGTCGGCTCCGGGATCGAGGGTCGCGTGCAAGCCGTCGAACGCGGCCTTCATGGCGCAGCCGATTTCAAACAGGCGGGTTAGGAGGGCGCGGGCTTCGTCTTCGGACATCACGCCCAGCAGCCGCCGCAACGACATCGCCCCCGTGATCGCGTGGCACCAGACTATGGCGGTATAGGGCGACCGGGCATGGTCCAGGAAGGCGCTGGTGAAGACCTGCAGCACGTCATCGGCGCGCGCGTCGACCGCTCCGCCTGTATCCACCGCGGCGACCTGGTCTGCGAAACCGGGGGCGTTCAACGCCTTGGCGAGGCCCGCGCTGATGGAGCCTTCGCGCGCCTGGAGGTCGATGGGGGCCGGGGCGAGCGCGTCGAAGGCGGCCTGCGCGGACAGGCGGCCCCGCGCTGTGATCGGCGCCCAGGGCGGCGGCGTGTAAAGGCTGGCCCAGCTGGCCAGGGCGCGGACGAGTTCGGCCCGCCGCGCCGGGCTGTCGCATCGCTCCAGCGCTCGCACGGCATGGGCGGTGCGGATCAGGCCGTGCACGGCGGCCGTCGCCGCGCCCGGCGTCAGCCGCACGATCCAGCGCCGCGCCAGCGCGCGCCACTCCAGGTTCGCCATCTCCGCATCGATCAGCGCGACCCAGTCCGCATAGCGCGCCGGACGGCCCAGCGCGCCGCTCCAGCTCCGCGGCCGAATGGGCGCTGCGGGTCCGGGCGCGGCGCGGACCCCGCCGGCCTCGACATGGCGCTGGACGAAGGGCGCGATGCGGCCCGGCAAATTCATGGCCTCCAGCGCTTCGGCGGCCATGGGACCGTGATCGAAATAGCCGTGCTCCAGAATTGGTCCGTTTCCGGCCATCCGGACCAGGGCCTTTTCCAGCGGGCTGTCCGCGGGTCCGGTCTCATCGGTATCGGATACATCGACGCTTTGGCGGTCGTGAAGGCTCATGGCGGCGTCCTGGTTTCTGGCGGCGGCCTTGCGAGCTCCGGTCGGCTCGGCCGCGCTGGGTCTTGACGCCACGCATGATGAAAGCTCAAGTTCACTTAAGGTCAAGGTGTTTGTTTCGAGCAATTCCAGAGGGTTGCGTTATGGCCAGGCGGATAGAGTCGACCTTGCCCATCGGAGCGGTGGCGGCGCGCACCGGCCTGTCGGTGTCGGCGATCCGCTATTATGAGGCCCAGGGCCTGATCAGCTCGGAGCGCAGCGCGGGCGGTCAGCGGCGCTTCGCGCGGGCGGTGATCCGCCGTCTGTCCTTCATCCTGATCGCCCAGAAGCTGGGCCTGCGCCTTGATGAGATCGCCGGAGCCTTGAAAGACTTGCCGGGCGCGCGCACGCCGTCGGCGGCGGACTGGGCGCGCATCTCCACGGGCATTCGCGCCCGTATCGAGGAACAGATCGCCGCTCTGGAGCGCATGCGCGACCGCCTCGACGGCTGTATCGGCTGCGGCTGCCTCTCGCTGGACGTCTGCGCCATTTACAATCCCGGCGACCGACAGGGCGCGGCCGGGCCTGGCCCGAGGCGGGTGCTGGATTGATCCGCGCCGCTCCGCGTTGACCGGACCCGGCGCGCTTTCAGCGCCGGGGTCTATGCGGGCCGTTTCGGCCGTGACGGCGAGGCGGCGATGCGCGGCCTGATCGCCGGCTTCCGGCGCTTGGAGCGTGGCTTTAGTCCAGACATACGCCGCTGACGGCCTGAATATCCAATCGGCTCGGGTCACTGCCGTAACGGCTGGCCAGGCCGATGGCGTCATCGATCCACATCACCGTGAAGCGATGCGCCTCAAGGCCGCCGTAATAGTCCAGCACCAGGCCGGAGCGGAGCGACAGATTGCACCGGAACATGGGGCCGTCGTCTTCCAGGACGCAGTTTTCGCTGCGTTCCGGGCGGCCGTCCACGCCCTCGGGCGGGGACACGGTGATGCCGTGAAATCCGTCATCCTGATCGTGGAGCGTGAGGTGGAATCTGTCGCCTTCACTCATTCGAAAGGCGGGCTCGCGCTCGCGCCCGCGCATCCGGAATTCCCGGGCGGTGTCCACGGTGCAGGTGAAGCGGCGGCGCCGCTCGCCGTCGACTTCGACCCAGGGGTCGTCCGCCGTTTCCTGAACCATGGCGAGGGTGAGAGCGGTGAGCGCGATCTCGAGCATGACGAATTCCTTCGAGGAGTCAGGGTGATGAAAGGCCGGATCATCGGGCCTGGCAAGGCGTGCTTGACTCTGGAGGGGCGTAGAACAAAAATAGAACAAATGGGCCTGAACCGCCCTGTTGAACGATCAGGACAGGAGTATTGCATGCCGCGCGCCGCCTCTCGCTGCGCGTCACAGGTCTCTTGCGGCCCGCATCAAAGGCGGGCCGATCTGGACCGTTTGCGCGCCCATATCGTCACGCTGGAGCGTCAGGCGGCCGGACAAGTCCGCGTGCGCGCCCGTCTGGTCCCGCCCCAGGATGTCCCGCCCCAGGATGTTCCGCCGCCCTCAGGCGCGGATGAGCTGGCGCCGTTTCGCGCTGAAGCCGGTCTGCATGACATGCGCCCGGCCGATTATCTCGATGCGCCGGCGGCTTACGCCTTTGCGGCGCGCTGGCTGGCGGGCCTGCCTGCAGACCGCCTGCTGGTCTGGGTGCGCGCCTGCGGAGATGCGCGGCTGGATTTCGGGGCGCCTTGCCCGGACGGTCTGGCCGGCGCCGGGCTGGATCCGGACCGGTTGATCCGGGTGGACGCCCGCGCCGGGACGGATGCGCTCTGGGCGATGGAGGAGGCCTTAAGCGCCGGGGCCTTCGTGCTGGGTGAAGCCGGGGCGGCGCGCGCCTATGACCTGACCGCTTCGCGGCGTTTGCACCGCGCCGCGCGCGAAGCCGGTGGTCAGGCGCTGATCCTCCGCGCCCATGACGCGGACGGGAGCAGCGCGGCGCTGACCCGCTGGCGGATTTCCGCCTTGCAGGGCCGGGCCGCGCCCTGGCGCGGGGCGGGCGGCTTGCCGGGCCTGGGCAGCCAGCGCCTGTCCGCCATTCTTGAGCGCCGGCGGGGCGGCGCGCCTGCAGCTTTTGAATTGGAGTGGGAGGAGGATGCGCTACGCCGCCTTGAGCCTGCCGCGCTGGCCGAGCGAACGGCTCAGGCCGCCGCCGGCTGACAGTGTTGAGCGTCCCTTCGTTCTGATCCGGACCGGCGCAGGCGGGGAGCGGCTTTACGCGCTCACCCCGGCTGCGGAGGCGGCGGGTCTGAAGCCGGACATGGGCGTCGCCGATGCGCGCGCTCTGGCGCCGGCGCTGCAGGCGTGCACCGCCGATCCGGACGGCGACCGGGCCGCGCTGACGCGCCTGGCGCGCTGGTGCGGGCGGGTTTCGCCCTGGACGGCGGCGGATGCCGGCGCGCCGGGCCTGGACGGGGTGCTGCTGGACATCAGCGGCTGCGGCCATCTGTTCGGCGGCGAAACAGGCTTGCTGAGCAAGCTGGTCGGTGAAACCCGCGCCCTGGGTTTGACAGCCTGCGCCGCTGCGGCGCCGACGCTGGGTCTGGCCTGGGCGCTGGCGCGCTTTTCCGCGCCGCAAGCGCCGAAAGGCTGGGTCTGCAGCGAAGGTGCGCGCGACGAGTTCGCCGGCTTGCCGGTGGAGGCGCTGCGCCTGGCGGACACGGCGGCGAAGCTGCGCCGCTTCGGGCTAAGCCGGATCGGCGATCTTCTGAGCTTGCCGCGGGCCTCCCTCGCCAAACGCTTTGGGCCGGACCTGGTGCGCCGGCTCGACCAGCTCACGGGCATGGAGCGCGAAAGCTTAACGCCTTTAAACCCGCAGGCCGATTTGCGTGCCCGGCTGCGTTTTGCCGAGCCTTTGCAGACGCTTGAGGCGATCACGGCGGCGTCCGAAAACGCCGTCGCCAGCCTGTGCGGCGCCCTGGAGCGGGAAGGGCTCGGCCTGACCCGCTTGAGGTTGACGCTTTATCGCGTCGACGGCCGCGCCCGCGACCTGCTCATCGGAACCGCCGCGCCCAGCCGGGAGGCGGGCCATTTAAGCCGCCTGATGCGTGAGCGCCTGGCGCGGGCGAGCATCGATATCGGCTTCGGCGTCGATCTGGTGGAGGCGGGCGCCGCGCTGGTCCGGCGCCTGGACGAAGCCCAGGCCGACATGACCGGTCAGGCCGGCTCTGGTTTGGAGGCTGCGCGCCTGGCTGATCGGCTCAATGCGCGTCTGGGCGGCCGCGCCGTGCGCCGGCCGTCGCCGGCGGACAGCCATATCCCCGAACGCGCCGCGCGCTGGTCGGGTTTCGATCGCGCCGCCACATCTTGGCCGACACGGGCTGAGCGCCGGCCCTTGCTGATTCTGGATCATCCTGAACCGGCGGAAGCGGTGGCGGAAATTCCCGACGGCCCGCCCCGGCGCTTCACCTGGCGGCGCGTGCGCCATGATGTGACCCGGGCGGAGGGCCCTGAACGCCTGGCGCCGGAATGGTGGCGCGCGCCGATGGCCGCCGGGCCGGGCCTGACCCGGGATTATTTCCGGGTCGAAACCGCCCAGGGCCGCCGCTTCTGGCTCTATCGCGACGGGCTGTACGGCGCCGAGACCCGGCGCCCCGCCTGGTTCGTGCACGGGGCGGGGTGATGGATATTTCATCTCAGCGCCGCCCGATATCCTCCCCCGCCCGCGGGGGAGGTGTCCGCGCAGCGGGCGGAGGGGGCATGCATGCGTAACCGCCGCGCCGCGTCCCAAGCCAAACGTCTGCGCCGCAATATGACGAAGGCTGAAGCCGTGCTTTGGACCGTTTTGAAGGCGCGACAGCTTCAGGGTTGGAAGTTTCGCCGCCAACATCCGGTCGGGCGCTACATCGTCGATTTCGTCTGCATCGAAGCCGGGTTGGCCGTCGAGGTGGATGGCGCCACGCATGCCAGCGACGCGGCGGCGGAAAGGGATGCGCGGCGTACACAGATTTTGAACGCTCAAGGTTTCGCCGTTCTGCGGGTTGCCAATCTTGATATCTACGAAGATTTAGACGGCGTCGTTCGGGGGATCGCCGCGGCGCTCGCCCCCCTCGGCCCTTCGGGCCACTCCCCCCGCAGGCGGGGGGAGACATCATGCCGCCGCCCGATATCCTCCCCCGCCCGCGGGGGAGGTGTCCGCGCAGCGGGCGGAGGGGGCGGCAGAGGCGGAGCGCGCCCATGACCCGTTTCGCCGAGCTGTGCGCGCAGTCCAATTTCTCCTTCCTGCGCGGGGCGAGCCATCCCCATGAGATGGTGGAGGCGGCCGCCGCCCTGGGGCTGGACGCGCTGGTGGTCGCGGACCGCAACACGCTGGCCGGCGCGGTGCGCACCTTTCTGGCGGCCAAGGACCAGGGCGTGCGCGCTCTGGTGGGCGCCCGTTTGGCGACCGAGGAGGGCGTGGACCTGGTCTGCGTGCCGCAAACCCGCAAGGCCTATGGCCGCCTGGCGCGCTATCTCAGCGATGCGCAATTCGCCGGCGAGCCCAATGCGCCGGTGGTGCGCCTGGCGCTGGCGGGTGAAGCGCTGGGCGAAGACCAGATTCTGATCCTGATCCCGCCCGCCGATGAGACGCATAACTGGCGCGCCGCGGTCGAGGCCTTCCTCATGAAGGCGCAAAGCCCGGTCCATCTGGCGCTGGTGCGCCGCTTTGACGGCCAGGACGGCGCGCGCCTGATGCGGCAGGCCCGGCTGGCGGCGCGGCTCGGCCTTGCGACGATCGCCAGCACGGATGCGCTCTATCATGCGCCTGAACGCCGCCTGTTGCAGGATGTGGTCACCTGTATCCGCGAGCATGTGCGCATCGATGAAGCCGGGCGCTTGCTGGCCGCCAACGCCGAACGGCATCTTAAACCGCCCGCGGAGATGGCGCGCCTGTTTAGCGGCTATGAAGACGCCGTGGCGCGCAGCGCGGCGCTGGCGGATACGGTGAGCTTCCAGCTCGATCAGCTGGTCTATCAATATCCCGATGAAGTGATCGGCGCGGGCGAAACGCCCTTGCAGACCCTGCACCGCCTGGTCGCGGAAGGCTCGGCCCGGCGCTGGCCGGACGGGGTTCCGGACCAGACCCAGGCCGTGCTCGACCATGAGCTTCAGCTCATCGAGGAGCTGGATTACGCCAGCTATTTCCTCACCGTCTACGATCTCGTCCGCTTTGCGCGCAGCCAGTCCATTCTGTGCCAGGGGCGCGGCTCGGCGGCCAATTCGGCGGTCTGCTATGCGATCGGCGTGACCGAAGTGGACCCGGTGAAGGTCGATCTTCTCTTCGAGCGCTTCATCTCGGCCGAGCGCGGCGAGCCGCCCGATATCGACGTGGATTTCGAGCATGAGCGCCGCGAAGAGGTGATCCAATACGTCTATCAGAAATACGGCCGGCGCCGGGCGGGCATGACGGCGGTGGTCCATTGCTATCGGCCGCGCGGCGCGATCCGGGAGGCGGGCAAGGTCTTCGGCCTGTCCGGCGATGTGATCGCGGCCCTCTCCAAAGCGGTCTGGGGCTGGCGCGAAGGCGTCACGCCTCAAGTGATCCGCGACGAGCTGGGCCTGGATCCCGACAGCCCCGCGCTCGCCCGCGCGCTGGGCGCGGCCAAGGCGCTGCAGGGCTTTCCCCGGCATTTGTCCCAGCATCCTGGCGGCTTCGTCATCACTCTGGACCGGCTTGATGAAATCGTGCCGGTGCGCAAGGCGGCGATGCCGGAACGCACCGCCATTGAATGGGACAAGGAGGATATCGAGGCGCTGGGCCTGATGAAGGTCGACGTGCTCGGCCTGGGCATGCTCACCGCCGTTCAAAAGGCGCTGAGCCTGATCAAACACGCCTATGATCGCAATCTGCCCGTCGCGGATATCCCGCCGGAAGATCCGGTCGTTTACGACATGATCTGCAAGGCCGATACGCTGGGCGTGTTCCAGATTGAAAGCCGCGCGCAGATGACCATGCTGCCGCGTTTAAAGCCGCGCTGCTTTTATGATCTGGTGATCGAGGTCGCCATCGTGCGTCCCGGGCCGATCCAGGGCGATATGGTCCACCCCTATCTGCGCCGCCGCGAGGGCAAGGAAAAGGTCGAATTCCCATCCGAAGACCTCCGCCAGGTGCTCGGCAAGACGCTGGGCGTGCCTTTGTTTCAGGAACAGGCGATGAAGATCGCCATCGTCGCCGCCGGCTTCACCCCCTCGGAAGCGGACCGGCTGCGCCGCTCCATGGCGGCGTTTCGGCGGGCGGGCACGATCCAGGAGATGGGCGAAAAACTGGTCAGGGGCATGATCGCCAACGGCTATACGCCCGACTTCGCCGAGCGCTGCTTCAAACAGCTGGAGGGCTTTGGCGAATACGGCTTTCCGGAAAGCCATGCCGCCAGCTTCGCGCTGATCGTTTATGTCTCCTGCTGGATCAAGCGGCATTATCCCGACGCCTTTCTGGCCGCCATGCTCAACTCCCAGCCATTGGGGTTTTACGCCCCGGCCCAGCTGGTGCGCGATGCGCGCGAGCATGGGGTGATCGTGCGCCCGCCGGACATCAATCATTCCGACTGGGACTGCACGCTGGAGTCGCTGGATCCCGGCGAACGCGCCGCCCGCACCCCGGAAGGCGGCGGCCGCTTCGCGGTGCGGCTGGGCCTCAGGCAGATCAAGGGCCTGGCCGAAATCACCGCCGCCCGCGTGATGGCCGCGCGCCAGTTCGGCGGGCCGTTTGACGGCGTCGAAGCGCTCGCCCGCCGGGCCCGGCTGCAGAGGAGCGAGGTCGACCGGCTCGCCGCCGGCGACGCGTTTTCCTCGCTGAAGACGCCAAGACGGGAGGCCGGCTGGCGCGCCCTGGCGCTGTCGGGTCCGGACCTGCCCTTGTTTGACGCGGCGGGCGGGGAGCGGGCTAGCGCGCCCGACCGATCTGTCCGGCGCCCGCCTGCCGCAAATGGCGCTCAGCGAAGAGGTGGCGCGCGATTATGTGCACCTCAACCTCTCGCTTAAAGCCCATCCCATGAGCTTTTTGCGCGACCGCTTTCACCGGCTCGGCTACCGGCCCTGCGCGGAGCTGCTGACCGCCAAGAACGGCGCGCGCTTCGGCCTCGCCGGTCTGGTGCTGGTGCGCCAGCGGCCCGGCTCGGCCAAAGGCGTGATCTTCGCCACGCTGGAGGATGAAACCGGCGTCGCCAATGTGATCATCTGGCCGGATCGGTTTCAGCGCTATCGAAAGACGGTCATCGGCTCAAAGCTGTTAGGCGTGACCGGCCGGCTGCAGCGCGAGGGCGAGGTCATCCACCTGGTCGCCGACCAGCTCGCCGACTGGACGCCGGCTTTAAGCACGCTCACCGAAGGCGGCTTCGACCCCAGTCTCGCCCACGCCGACGAAGTGGTCCGGCCCCAGGCGGACGGACGCCAGAAGCCCGCGCGCGGGCCGGGGCTGATGACCTCAGGGGCCGAGATCATCCCGGCGAGCCGGGATTTTCACTGATTTCCCGTCCTCCGGCGCGGACGCGCCGGATTCTTTCCTTGTCCTCCGGCCCGTCCGCGCCGTCGGGTCCTCGCTTGCCGCGCGCACGCGCGCTCACGCTGCGGGCGGGCGGTCGCCCTTGCGACGCCTTGGGGCGTCGGGGCTCTCAGTTCTGCAACGCCTCCGCCCGTCATCCCGGACTTGATCCGGGACCCAGATTCTCCCGCCCTCCTTCGCGTCCGCGCCGGATTCGTTCTTTGTCCTCCGGCCCGTCCGGGCCGTCGGGTCCTTGCTTGCCGCGCGCACGCGCGCTCACGCTGCGGGCGGGCGGTCGCCCTTGCGACGCCTTGGGGCGTCGGGGCGTTTGAAGCCGCGGCCAGGACGCCGCAAAATCCCGCCCTTGCCTTTGCATCGCCCGCTCTGTCACCTTGCTGTCGCCCTCGTGTCGTGGGCGACAGCGGCTTTGATCGCTAGGGGTGATCGGGCGATTGAGACGAAAGAAACAGGACAAGCCTTCATGAGCCAGCATCAGGGGCTGCGATCACTCCGCCAAGACAAAGGCTGGTCGCAGGAACAACTGGCGACCTTGAGCGGGCTGAGCGAGCGCACCATTCAGCGCGTCGAGCGCGGGGATGCCCCCAGCGTCGATACGCTGAGCGCGCTGGCGGCTTGCTTTGATCTTTCTCCAGCTCAATTGCGCGACATCATGCAAGCGCCGCAGGAGACACATATGGCCGCCGACGACACGCCTACGACACAAGACACCCAACCCCTTCTCACCCGGACCTGGAAGCGGCTCCTGATCGGGGGCGCGGTTTATCTGGGGGTGATGAGCTGGCTCGCGCTGATGCAAGCCTTCGCCGGTTGGGATCCGGAGCTTCTGCCCTTCATCGCACTCGTGGGCGCGGGATTGCTGGCGACATACGCCTTCAGCCAGCTGGCGGGCCAGGACGACTAGCCGGGCGTTGGACTGTGACCGGCGCCGGGAGGCGTCATAGCGCAGAGCAGCCGGTCAAAGGCGATCACCACGTGGACATGCGGCTCCCGGGGCCTGTTGAAGAGCTGATCGGCGAAGAGAAGGCTCACCCAGGCGCGCTCACAGCCCCGGCTGAAGCTCTGTCGCGGGTTGATCGCCTGCAGGTTGGGCGTTTCGGAGGGGTCGGCTGTAAAGCCCGCCGCTTCGATCTGCGCGCTGAAATCGATGATGACCGCCTCCAGCGCGGGTGCAGCAACCCAGAAACATTCCGCAGGCTGATCCAGCTCTTGCGATGTCGCCCACATCTCGTCCGTCAGGGCGCCGATGCAGGCGTTGACCACACGCGCGCCACTGGGGGGCGTCACCGTCAACGGGCCTACGCTGACCGGCCCGCCGTCCAGAAAGCGTTCGGGGTGGTCGGGGAAGACCGCCAGCTGCTGGCGGCGCGTGGTGGGCCGACACTCCACAACGCCGTCCCACATGCCGCACATCCGATCATCGACCGGATAGCCATGGGCGTCATAAATCTCGCCGTCCTCAATCGGGAAGCCGGCCGCAGTAAAGCGCGGCGCCGCCTCCGACGCCGGCGAACCCGTCGCGCACGCCGCCAGAACGCTGGCGGCGGCCATGAGGCATAAGGCTGAGACATGTCGCATGAAAGCCCCCCTTAAGCGTCAGCATGCGCGATCCCGGATGGCAGGCAAGCGGTCATCCTCAATCCCGGCCGCCGCTGGGAAAGAGGGGGGAGAAACAAACACGCCAAACCCCGCTCGGCCTTTCGGCCAGCGGCGATGACGGACGGCGCGGGCGGCTGATCCAGCCGAACGCAATTGCAAATATTACAACGCCGGACTGACCGCCCGCGCCCGGTGCTTTACAAAGGGGACCGACTCCTTAGGGCTATGAACCAGCCTGGCCGATACGGCCGGCTTCACCCGCCCTCAGTCTGAAAGCCCTTGGGCCAAAGACCATCGGGCGGCTTTGGGCCCGCCTGACCAGGATGTCGAC
>LYSW01000088.1 GCA_001657295.1 Oceanicaulis sp. BBD 1991-10
GAGGAGATAAAGACATGGCGTATTATCAAAACATCTTCACCCAGGTTCAGGTTCGCGGTCCCGCCGAAATGGGCGTGCCCACCGAGGCCGGCGACGAGCCGCGCTATAAGTGGGTGTCCTTCAGCTGGCTCGCCGGCAAGATCGGCAACGCCCAGCTCGGTCCGATCTATCTGGGCGCGACCGGCCTGTTGTCCCTGATTTTCGGCTTCATCGCGCTGTTCATCATCGGGATGAATATGGCCGCCTCGGTGGATTACAGCCCGATCGCCTTCATGCGGGAATTCTTCTGGCTGACGCTGGACCCGCCGGGCCCGGAATACGGCTTCTCGCCCTTCGTCCCGCTCAATGAAGGCGGCTGGTACATCATCACCGGCTTCTTCTTAACGGCCTCGGTCCTTTTGTGGTGGGTGCGCAGCTATAAGCGGGCGCTGGATCTGGGCATGGGCACCCATGTGGCCTGGGCCTTCGCTTCGGCGATCTGGCTCTTCCTGGTGCTCGGCTTCATCCGCCCCATGCTGATGGGCAGCTGGGCCGAAGCGGTGCCTTACGGCATCTTCTCGCACCTGGAGTGGACCAATAATTTCTCGTTGATTTACGGGAATTTGTTCTACAACCCCTTCCACATGCTCTCGATCACCTTCCTGTATGGCTCAGCCCTGCTGTTCGCCATGCACGGCGCAACCATCCTGGCGGTGGGCCGTTTCGGCGGCGACCGGGAGATCGAGCAAATCACCGACCGCGGAACCGCAACGGAGCGCGCCGCTCTGTTCTGGCGCTGGACCATGGGCTTCAACGCCACCATGGAGAGCATCCACCGCTGGGCCTGGTGGTTCGCGGTGCTGACCACCTTCACGGGCGGCATCGGCATCCTGATCACCGGCACCGTGGTCGATAACTGGTTCCTGTGGGCCGCTGAGAACGGCATCGCGCCGGCGCTCTGACGCTGATCTGGCCCAAACCTGCAGACGCGCCCGCTTGAAAGGCGGGCGCGTTTTTCTTTTTTGCTGATCCGGGGAGCAGAGGCCGGAGGGGACCGGGAATTGGAGCGCGGCGAGACGCGCTGCGACCAAAGCCCGCGTTTTGTCGACGACGTAAAGAGATAGGCTTTCCGCCTGTATTCGGGGTCCGTCGTCCGTGCCGTATTACGACATCGCCAAATTCCTGCACATCACCGGCATCGCCATGTTGATGGGCAATATCACCGTGACGGCCATCTGGAAATTCTTCGCAGACCGGGACGGCCGGCCGGAAGTGCTCGGCTTCGCCCAGAAACTTGTCACCTACACCGACTGGTCGATGACGTTTTGGGGCGTCGTCCTGATCATGGGCAGCGGCTATTTCATGGCGATCTACGCCCATATCCCGCTGCTTGACGGCTGGCTGCTATGGAGCCAGGTCCTGTTCGTTTCGGCCGGGCTGATCTGGCTGATCGTGCTGGTCCCGATCCAGATCCGGCAGGCGAAGCTGGCGCTCGCCTTCTCCGGCGATGATGTCGGCGCAACCTATCGCAAGCTCTCGCGCCGCTGGATTATCTGGGGCCTGATCAGCACTGGTCCGCTCGTCGGCGCAACCTGGCTGATGATCGCCAAACCCAGCTAGGGTCCGGACCCATTAACATGGCTTGACTAAGACTCGACAAGAATGGCGACGTCTCGCCGAAAACAGACCGCGCAGCGGAGTTCACCGAGGACTGCTTCGGGCGCAGAAGCTGTCATTGCCGCCGGAAATCATGGGGGCACCTGATGGCGTCAGTTCCCTGGAGACTTATTCAGCAGCGCATGCGCAACCGGATGATCGAGTATTTAGATCTGACCTATGAGGTCGTGAGTGAGTTCGGCGCATTTGAAACCATCAATAGATGGGAGGATGTCGCCAGAAACGGCTGGGACCCCGATCTGTTTTCTCTTTAGCGGCGCCGAGCAGAAATTCATCAGGTCATTCTGCGCTCTTTGGGACGAAACTGCGGAAGCGACTCAGGAGGATATATTCGATGAACACCAACTGCGGACGGACCCGAAATGGGTCAAATATGTTGAAGAGGCGCAAGCCGGCCTGAAGCTCTTCCTGGAGCGGGGAAAATTCTCTGATGACCAGGCACAATTCTAATTAGGGTGCATGGCCGCTTTGGCCGCACGCGCGGACACCTTCAGCCAGTTGAGTTGAAAGCCCACAAAGCTATCCTCTTCAGGAAAGAGGCGCTGCAGGTTCCAGGGACGGTAGGTTGGAGCAGTTGATCGATATCCTGCATGACCGAGCAGCCTCGATCGCGGAACGTGATGACGCTGCTATGGACTTGGCCGCCTTTGATGACGCCCTTGATGTCCTGATAGCAGCCGCGTCAGACCCTGAGGATAATCCAATCGTCCTGGCTTCTTGCGGAACGTCAATCGCGGAGATTTGGAACCGTCTCGGCATTTTTGATGAAACGGTTCGCGCTGCCTTGGCCCCTGAAGCGCGCGGCGAGATTGATGCGGCGTTTGGCGGTCGATCAACACGCTAAGCACAAGGCCGTTCGCCAGCGCCATTGTCTGGTTTGGGCCAATCCCGGTCCTTGGGCGGCCGCGCAATCGGTGATCCATGGCTCCTGAAAGGAGCTTGTCATGTCCGATCACGTGTTCTGGCTCAGAACGGAGCAGGCCGCGCGCTTGAAGCCGCTTTGACCAGATGAGGTCCGTGGCGTGGCTCGTGTCGATGATCGCCGCGATCTCAGGCCTTGTTCACGTCTTGAAATCCGGTGGCCGTTGGGTCGACGCGG
>LYSW01000015.1:0-53001 GCA_001657295.1 Oceanicaulis sp. BBD 1991-10
CGAGCCGGGCCAGTAGTGATCGGCGCTTCCGTTCGACAAGAACACGACGGTGACGCGCTCCTCACCGCTGATGAAGTGGCGCAGGTCCGCGCGGTTCCCGCCGCCATGGCCGACCACGATCAGTCCGTCGAGAACCGCATGCTCCCAGCCCAGGGCGAAATTCGCGGCGCCGCCGTCGCGCAGCGGCGCCGGCGACCACATCTCGTCAATCCCCGTCTGCGAGATGAAACGCCCCTCAAGCAGGCGCTGGAACCAGCGCGCGAGATCCTGGGCCGTGCTGTTCAAGCCCGTGCTTGCGAACATGTAGTCGGGCTGATCGATGAAGGCATTCCTTCGAACGCCGTCCGGGGTCGGGCGATACATCGTGGCGCGCCGCGGCACGACCGCGAACTCGCCGGCATATTGAGTTTGCTCCAACTGCGCCGGTTCGAACATGCGCGATTGAATGACGGAGACATAGTCCTCGCCCGTCACCGCCTCGATGAGCGCTTTGAGCAGGAGATAATTGGTCTGATTATACCGCGCCGCAGTTCCCGTTTCGAACACGAATGCCTGGTCGCGCACGGCCTCAAGCGCCGCCTCCGCCGTGGCCGGTGTTGGCGCAGGCCATTGATAATATTCGGGCAAACCAGAGGTGTGGGACATCAGCGCCCGCACTGAAACGGACCGCCACGCGACCGGCGGATCGTCCAGATACCAGCCAATGGGCGCGTCCAGCACGACCCGCCCCTCCTCGACCAGCTGCATCATCGTGACGTTCAAAAAAAGCTTGGCGACCGAAAAGACCTGAAACACGGTCTCAGGCTCGACCGGCACGTCATGCTCCAGATTGGCGTGACCGGCAGTGCTCTCGTGAATGATCCGGCCGTTGCGCAGCACGACGATCGAATAGCCCACGATGCCATATTCCATGCGCTGATCGCTGAGGTATCGCTCTATCTGATCGCTCAAACGGTCGGCGTCGCGCGCCCGGGCCTCGGCGGCCGGCCCCGCGCCGAAGCTCCATGCAAGACAGAGCAGGACGGCAGGCAGAAACATCGTTGAGGGTCGGCCCATGATTTCCTGATCCCAGGTCGACGCGAGATCGGCTCGGCAGGCGATTAGTCCTGCCGGCGCACACCGCGATGACTGCGTCCGCCGGCTCGGACCGGCTTAAACCATCGTGCGCGCAGCGCCGAGCCGGGTCGCGCGCCAGCGATAGACATGCGCGCCCGCCAACACCAGGGCGCCCAGCACGGTCAGCGGCGTTTCAAGGTCTTCCAAGGCTTCCACGAACGCCCCGGCGCCCAGCAGGAGCACGCCGGCGCCGGCCGCCGCCGCGAACCTCCAGCGGAGCGCCGCCCGGCTCTGCGCGATCCCGATCCCGGCCGCAAGAGCGGCGAAGATGACAAGCGCTTTGTGGACCGCTTCATTCTCCGCCAGCGAGCCGAGCAGCGGCAATACCGCAGCGGCCAGCGGCAACGCCAGACAATGGGCGATGCAAAGGGCTGAAAATCCAAGACCCGCAATGTCGACGCGCGCGAGCGCGGAAGCCTGTGTGGTCATGCATCACTCATACTGCTGGGAGGCCGGCGTGGCGCGGCGCCGAATGCTATGTTGTAACACTCCGACTTAGGCAGGCGGCGCGGTCAGGTCAAGCGCATTGGAGCCGTCACGTGGTGCGCGTTACCGGCGGGTCTGCAGATCAAGCAGCGCCCGCGCCGTCGGCGAGACCGGCCGGCCCCAGCATCGCGGTTCTTCAGTCGCCGCGCCCGCATGTGATTGCTGTGCACACGCGCGCTTTGCCGCTCGAACGCGGCCGGCTCAGCGCAGGCTTCCCGCCGCCTACTCCCACTCAATCGTGCCCGGCGGCTTGCTGGTCACATCGTAGACCACCCGATTGACGCCGCGCACTTCGTTGATGATGCGGGTGGCGACGCGGCCGAGAAAATCATGGTCGAAGGGGAAATAGTCCGCCGTCATGCCGTCGGTCGAGGTCACGGCGCGCAGAGCCAGCACATTGTCATAAGTGCGCGCATCGCCCATCACGCCGACGGTCTGGACCGGCAACAGCACGGCGAAGGCTTGCCAGATCGAGTCGTAGAGCCCCGCCTTGCGGATCTCCTCGATATAAATGGCGTCCGCCTTGCGCAGGATGTCGGCCTTGTCCTTGGTGACCTCGCCCGGGATCCGGATCGCCAGGCCCGGCCCTGGAAAGGGGTGGCGGCCGATGAAGCTGTCCGGCAGGCCCAATTCGCGACCCAGCGCCCTCACTTCGTCCTTGAACAGTTCGCGCAGCGGCTCGACGAGCTTCATATTCATGCGCTCCGGCAGGCCGCCGACATTATGGTGGGATTTGATCGTCACCGAGGGCCCGCCGTCAAAGCTGACGCTTTCGATGACGTCCGGATACAGCGTGCCTTGGGCCAGGAAATCCGCGCCGCCGGCGGCTTTGGCCTTTTCTTCGAACACGTCGATGAAAAGCTTGCCGATGGTCTTGCGCTTCTTCTCCGGATCGCTCTGGCCGGCGAGCGCCGTGAGGAAGCGGTCTTCCTCGTCGGCGGCGACCAGCGGGATGTTGTAATGCTCGCGAAACAGCGAGACGACCTGATCGGCCTCGCCCGCGCGCATCAGGCCGGTGTCCACGAAAACGCAGACCAGCTGATCGCCGATGGCTTCGTGGATCAGCACCGCGGCGACGGAGGAATCCACGCCGCCGGACAGGCCGCAAATCACCCGACCAGCGCCGACTTGCTCGCGGATCTTGGCGATCGCCTCGTCCTTAAACGCCGCCATCGTCCAGTCGCCGGACAAGCCCGCGATTTTATGGGTGAAATTGCGCAGCATCTGGGCGCCGCGCGGCGTGTTGACGACTTCCGGGTGGAATTGCACGCCGTAAAAGCGCCGGGCCTCGTCGGCGATCGCGGCGAAGGGCGCGTTCTCGCTGGCCGCGATGGGATGAAAGCCGGTCGGGATGGCGTCGACCCGGTCGCCATGGCTCATCCAGACGCGCTCTTGATGGCCGACCCCGCCGATCCCATCGAAAAGCGGGCTTTCCGCCGTGATCTCGATATCGGCGCGGCCGAACTCGCGCTCCTCCGCGGCCTCCACGCCGCCGCCCAGCTGGGCGCACATGGTCTGCTCGCCATAGCAGATGCCCAGCACCGGGATATCCATCTCGAACACGCGCTGAGGGGCGCGCGGCGTGCCCTCCCCGTGAACGCTGGCCGGTCCGCCGGACAGGATCACGGCCCGGGGACCGAATCTGTCCAGAAAGGCGTCATCGACCTGGTTGAAGGGATGGATTTCGCAATACACCCCGCTTTCGCGCAGGCGGCGGGCGATGAGCTGAGTGACCTGACTGCCGAAGTCGATCACCAGAACGCGTTCATGATGGGGGGCGAGGTCTGTCATGGACGCGCTTTAGCGCGGATCACGCCGCCTCGCCAGAGGGCTGGCGCTGTCCGGCGCGGTTCAAGCCGCGCCGTCCATTCACAGGGCCTCTGATCCGCCGGCGACCAGCACGACCTTGCCCGCCGCCTGGCCGGCTTTCAGCATGCGGTGAGCCCGCGCTGCGTCCCTTAACGGAATGCGGGCGGCGATGTGCGGATCAAGCTCGTCCCGCACGGCCAGATCGAAAATCTCCTTGAGCGTGCCGCGATACCAGGCCAGATGCTGTTGCGGGTAGCTCTCCATCCCCGGGCCGGTCGCGATTCGGCGGCGATCGGGCCAGAGGGCGAGGAGCGCGGTCATCAACAGGCTGGGCAGGATGATCCCGACGCCATGGCTGGCCGTGCCGGCCATGCCAAGCATCAACAGCCTCCCGCCGGGGCGCAGGACCCGGTAGGACTGCAGCAGCTGTCCGGCGCCGCCCACCACGTCGACAACTGCGTCCACCCCGCCATGGGAGCGTTTTCGGATCGTGTCGACGATCTGCCGATCCCGGAAGTCGATCGGCGCCGCGCCGTCCGTCATGATCTGATCATGCTTCATCTTTGCGTCACATCCGAACGTCTCGGCGCCGGCGCGCCGCGCCAGCTGCAGCAGCATGCTGCCGAGGCCGCCTCCCGCGCCTTGGACGAGCAGCTTTTCTCCCTCTTCAATGCCGACCGCTGCGTGCAATGCGAGATGGGCGGTCAACCCGTTCACGATCAGCGCGGCCGCGATCGCCGGGTCCAGCCCGTCCGGCGTCGGCGCAAGCTGCGCCGCCGGACGGCAGATATGTTCCGCGTAGCCGCCAGCTTCGCCGAAGGTCCATGCGGCGACCCGCTGGCCGACGCTCACTTCCGTGACGTTCGCCCCTGTGGCTTCGACGATCCCGACGACATCTTCGCCGGGCGTGTAAGGCAGGCTCGGAAATCCCGGAAAGCGGTGAGCGCGCAGCATGACGTCATAGGCTGAGACGCCGGCCGCCTCGACCCGCACGAGGGCCTCGCCCTCGGCGGGCTCCGGCCTATCGCCGGGGCGGAATTCCAATACGTCCGGACCGCCTCTCCGGCGCACGATGATGCGATGCGAGACGGGCGCCGGTCCGGCGCCGCTCATGTCGCGTCCGTCGGCGTCTTCCGATCGGGGCGCTCAAGCCGGCGCGTGTCGAAGCCGCGAAAAATGAACCACAGCGCCATGACCATTTCCTGCACGGCGAGCGGTGCGATCAGGGCGACCTCCCAGGCCGCAGGCGGCGCCACGAAGACCGCAGAGGCGGCCAGCGCGCCCAACAAGCCTGCCGAGAGCAAGCCCCAGAGCGAGATCCAGCGCGGCGTCAGCCGGCTGCGAAACAGCACGGCGTACAGGCACAGCGCACCGCACACGAAAACGATGTTGTAGAGCGCCCCGTCCGTCGCGGCCCAGATGTTCTGCGCGCGGGCGAGCGCAAGGGCCGGTTCAAGGCTGGCGCGCTCGGCGCCGGCGGCATAGGCCTCGCTCAGGCTGAGAATGGCGAGCTTGTTCGACAGCGCCACGGAGACCAGAATGACGGCCTCCAGCGAGCGGAAGAATAAATAACTGCCGGCCGCGGCGACGCTGACCCGCGCCAGGATCGGATAGATGAACGCGCCTATGAGCGGCATCGCCAGGATGCAGACCAGCTCAATCGACAGCCCCAGCATGATTGTCGGCTTGTTCTGAGCGGCGATTTCCAGAACGTCGGCCGCATCCAGAAATCGTCTGTAAAACGCTTCGCCGAGAAACAGGAAGGCTGTGGCGATGATGAACAGAGCACCGACGATCACGGCGATTCTTCGTTCGTTTGCCACGTCGGATGGATTCATCGGGTCGCAAAACTCAATTGTCGGCGTCGGCGACGGACAATTCAATAAGTGAAGAGCGCGTATCAATATAAACAGTTATATAGAATTCGCCAGACCATAAATTGAGATTGGCGGCAGGGTGGCGCCTTGATCCAAACGGACTCGCCGTTTATTTTGAAAGAACTCAATACGTTGCTTTAAGCCCGATCCTGCACAGCGGCGCCGCCGCGAAACCGGGGTGATGGAGGATGTCGAATCCGCAAAGATCGGCGGCCGTGGCCGCCGGCGTCCTGTTCATCACTGCGACGGCCGCGACCGTGGCGGCGCAAGCCTTGCTGGATCCGATCCTTGAAGCCCGCGGCGAGCTTCACCCCGGCCTGACGGGAAATCTGCGGCTCGCCACCGTGTTTGAAATGCTGAACGCCCTGGCGAGCGCCGGCATCGCGATCGCTCTTTTTCCGATCCTGACCCGGCACGCCGCCGGCGCCGCCATCGGCTATGTGAGCATACGGGCGATTGAAGGCTGCCTGGGCATGATCGCCGCCGTCAGCCTGATCTCCCTGACCACTTTGGAGCCGGCGGCCGCAGCCTCTTCAGCACCGCAGCTGATGAACGCGCACCACTGGACGTTTCTGGCGGTGCTGATCGTGTTCAGCCTCAGCACCTTCATTCTTTACCCGACGCTTTATCGCTTCGCGATCGTACCCGCCTGGCTGTCGCTGTGGGGATTGACCGGCGGGGTGCTGCTGACGGCCTCGCTCGGACTCATCATGTTCGGAGTGATCGATGCGCATGGGACGATCGACACGGTCCTGTCGATCCCCATCGCCGTTAATGAAATGGCGCTGGCGCTGTGGCTGATCTTCAAGGGCGTCGGCGCCGACAAGGTGAAGGCCGGCCCGCAGCCCGCCTTATGAGCCCTCGAGGCGTCGCTCCAGCACGCAGACGTAAAACCCGTCAGTCCCGGTGCGCCGCGGGGTGAGCTGGATCGCGCCGAAGCGGCCTTCCAGCCGGGCGAGGCGCTCCTTGGCGCCCTCCGCCAGCCGGCCGGACGCCGCCATCGCCTCGCTGGCGGGCGCCGGCGTGAAGTCCTCGCGCCCGTCCAAGAAGGCTGCGATGCGCTCTTCGTTTTCGTCCGGCAGGACAGAACAGGTCACATAGACCAGGCGGCCGCCGGGTTTGACGAAGCGCCAGGCTTTGGAGAGCACCTCGTCCTGCTCGCTCATCCGGCGCTTTAGGGCTTCTGGCTTGAGGCGCCATTTGCTGTCCGGACGCCGGCGCCAGGTGCCCGAGCCGGAGCACGGCGCATCGATGAAGACGCAGTCCAGCTTGCCTTCCAGGTCGCCGAGCGTTTCCGCCTCCTTGCCGTCGCGGACTTGCACATTGCGGGCGCCGGCGCGTTTGAGCCGCGGCCAGATGGCTTTCAGACGCCGGCCGTCATAGTCCCAGGCATAGAGCTGGCCGGTGTTCTCCATAAGCGCGGACAGGGCGAGCGTCTTACCGCCCGCCCCGGCGCAATAATCGAGCACCTGAGCGGCGACAATCTCGCCGGCCGCCAGCGCTGCGAGCTGCGAGCCGATATCCTGGACCTCGACCCAGCCCTTGCCATAGGCGGGAATCGCATCGGCGCCGGGCGCCTTGGCGCGCGGATCGGTTTCCGGGATGCGCAGGCCGTCGAGCGTCAGATCGCTGCGCTCGACCGTCTTCAGCTTGGACGCCACCGCACCGAACGCCCGCTCCGGGTCGGATTTAAGCCCATTGACCCGCAAGTCCACGGGCGCGCGCCCCGCCATGGCTTCGCCTTCCGCGACCGCATCCTCGCCATAGGCGCGCATGAAGCTTTCCGCGAGCCAGTCGGGAATATCGGCGGCGACGTGCAGCGGCCTGTCGCCGGAAGACGCGCGCAGACCGGCGCGCTCGGCCTCGCTCAACGGCTCTGGCGCGTGCTCGTCGCTGTCGAACGTCGCGGCGATCTCCTCGGCGCTCATGCCCCAGGCGAACACCAAGGCGCCGAGCGCCAGCGCCCGCGGCGTCTCATCGCCCATCGCAAATCGGATCGAGCCGCGGCGCCGCAGCGCGTCCAGCACCAGGCCGGAGATCCAGGCGCGATCTCCGGAACCGGCGAAACGGTGCGCCTTGCCCCAATCGCGCAGCGCGTCTTTCACGGGTTGATGGCGATGCAGGACGGCGTCCAGCACCTCGATCGCCGCAGCGACACGGCCTCCGTCACGCATGGCGGCGCTCCCGGCCGAATAAACGCCCGAAAAGCGGCGATGGGCTAAGATCAATTCTGCTAGACATGGATCATGCTCTTTCAACGCCCTTCCGACGATACGCTTTACCAGGCCCTGATTGACCGGGACGCGTCCTATGACGGGCGCGCCTTTGTCGGCGTGACATCCACCGGGGTGTTTTGCCGCCTCACCTGTCCCGCCCGCAAGCCGAAGCCTGAAAATTGCCGGTTTCATGAGACCGCCGCCGCCTGCTTAGAAGCGGGCTTCCGGCCGTGCAAGCGTTGCAGACCGTTGCAGCATGGCATGGAGCCACTTGTCTCCGATCTGGTGGACCGGCTCAACGCCGAACCGGGCCGGCGGTGGAGCGAAAGCGATGTCGCCGCGCTGGGTCACGACCCTTCGACGGTGCGCCGGGCCTTTAAACGCCAGCTGGGCGTGACCTTCCTGGAGCTCGCCCGACTGCGCCGTCTTCAGGAGGGCTTCACCGCCCTGGAACACGGAGAGAGCGTGATCGAAGCGCAACTGACCGCGAACTACCAGTCCGCCAGCGGGTTTCGTTCAGCCATGGCCAAGCTCTTGGGCCTGGCGCCGGGCGGTTTCAGCGACGACGCGCCGCTTCGGGCCGCGCCCATCAACACGCCGCTCGGCCCGATGGTCGCGGTTTGCGACGTTCATAGCCTGCACCTGCTGGAGTTTATCGACCGCAAGGCGCTTCCGTCAGAGCTGAAACGTCTCGTCACAGACACGCCGGGCGGTTTGGGCTGCGGACGCTTCACGCCCCATGATCAGATCGAGGCCGAGCTGACGCGCTATTTTTCAGGCGACACGGTCACGTTTCGCACGCCGCTGACTCTGCATGGCGGCCCGTTCGCACGAAAGGTCTGGACCGCCCTGCGCCAAATACCCTCAGGTGAAACGCGCAGCTATGGCGGGCTGGCGAAGGCATTGGGGTGTCCCACGGCCGCCCGCGCCGTCGCCCGCGCCAACGGCCAGAACCAGATCGCCATCGTCATCCCGTGCCATCGCGTCATCGGCGCGGACGGCTCGCTCACCGGCTATGGCGGAGGCCTGCATCGCAAGCGCGCCCTGATCGCGCTTGAGCGCGACGCTGCGGAGAAGAGTCCATGAGTCAGACCGAGAAGATCGCCGCGTTCAAAGCCCTGCACAAACCTGGAGACCCGCTGGCTCTGATCAATATCTGGGATGTTGGAACGGCCAAAGCGGTCGCCGATGCGGGCGCGCCGGCGCTCGCCACCGCGAGCTGGTCCTGCGCTGCGGCGCACGGATTCGCCGATGACGAAAGCTTGCCCATGGCGCTGGCGTTGGCGAACGCCCGGCGTATCGTCGCGGCGGTCGATCTGCCGGTGAGTCTCGACTTCGAGGGCGGCTACGCCACCGAGCCGGAGGCGGTCGCGGACCATGTCGCGGAAGCCGCAAAGACCGGAATCGTCGGGATCAATCTGGAAGACCGCCGCCCCGGCCACGCACAGCCGCTACCAGCAGAACTCGCCTCAGCCCGCATTCGGACCGCCCGCAAAGCGGCGCCGATTTTCATCAATGCCCGCCTCGACGCTTTTCTCGCCGCCGACGCGGCTGCGCACGAAAGCCTGCTGGACGAGGCGATTGCGCGCGCGCGGGCGTTCGTTGAAGCAGGCGCGGACGGCATATTCGTTCCTGCGCTGGCCGATCTCGGTCTGCTGGCCCGCTTCTGCGCAGCCTGTCCGGCGCCGGTGAACGTGATGGCCGGATCGCCCGCCTCGAAGATCGAGGCTTTCGCAGCGGCCGGCGTGGCGCGGGTCAGCTCAGGACCCGGCCCTTACCGGGCCCTGACGGCTGGTCTGAACGAAATGGCGCAAGCGATCTATCCGGCGCGCTAGCTCGGGGTCGGATAATTCGGCGCTTCGCGGGTGATCGACACGTCATGGACGTGGCTTTCTTTCAGGCCCGCATTGGTGATCCGCACGAATTCCGCCTTGTCCTGGAAATCCTTGACCGTGTTGGCGCCGGTATATCCCATGGCCGCGCGAAGTCCGCCGACCATCTGATGCAGGATCGGGCCGACCGGTCCCTTATAGGGCACCTGGCCTTCGATGCCTTCGGGCACCAGCTTCATGCGGTCGCTGACTTCGGCCTGGAAATATCGGTCGGCGGAGCCGCGCGCCATGGCGCCGACGCTGCCCATGCCGCGATAGGCCTTATAGGACCGGCCCTGGAACAGGAAGGTTTCGCCCGGGCTTTCCTCGGTGCCCGCGAGCATCGAGCCCATCATCACGCAGTCCGCGCCGGCGGCGATCGCCTTGGCCATGTCGCCGGAATACTTGATGCCGCCATCGGCGATCACCGCGCCCTCATAACCGTCGCGCGCGCGTGCGCACTCCATGATGGCGGTGAGCTGCGGCACGCCGACGCCCGCCACGATGCGGGTGGTGCAGATCGACCCTGGGCCGATGCCGACTTTCACCGTGTCGGCCCCGGCGTCGAATAAGGCCCGCGCGCCGTCATAGGTCGCGACATTGCCCGCCACGACCTGGGTCAGATTGGAGGCTTTCTTGATGCGCTGAACTTGGGCGATGACGCTGGCGCTCATGCCATGGGCGGTGTCGATGACGACGACGTCGACGCCCGCATCCATCAAGGCCTCCGCGCGCGCATAGCCTTTATCGCCCACCGTGGTCGCGGCGGCCACGCGCAGGCGGCCATGCTCATCTTTGGCGGCGTCGGGATAGGCTTCGGCCTTGACCATGTCCTTCACGGTCATCAAGCCGACGCAGTGACCGGTGTCGTCGACGACAAGCAGACGCTCGATACGATGCTGGTGCAAGAGCCGGCGGGCTTCGGCCTGATCGACGCCGGGCTTGACCGTGACGAGGCCTTCGCGCGTCATCAGGCTGGAGACCGGCTGGGTCGGATCATCCGCGAAGCGCACATCGCGATTGGTGATGATGCCCACCAGCCTGCCGTTGGGGCCGTCGCCGCCTTCAACCACCGGGATGCCGGAGATCTTATGGTGGTCCATCAGGACTTTAAGATCGGCCAGAGTCGCGGTCGGCGCGATGGTGATCGGATTGACCACCATGCCGCTTTCATAGCGCTTCACCCGCCGGACTTCCTCGGCCTGCTCTTCGATATCCAGATTGCGATGAATGACGCCCACGCCGCCGGCCTGCGCCATGGCGATGGCGAGCTCGGCTTCGGTCACCGTGTCCATGGCGGCCGACAGGATCGGAATGTTGAGCGAAATCGACGGCGTAAGCCGCGTCTTCACCTCGGCGTCGGCGGGCAAGACCTCGGACGATCCAGGCTGCAAGAGCACGTCGTCAAAGGTGAGCCCCTCGCGAATCTGCATGGGGAGGCCTCCTTATCTCTTGCGGGGCCGACTTAACAGGTTTCAGGGCTGAGGCAAGGGCGGCGGTGTTTGCATTATTCAAACACTCTTGAAACGTTTACCCTCCACCGTGGCCTGTCCCGCTGCGGCGCTGAATTCAAGCGTGCAGAATTTGACACTTTAAGTTTTAATGCCGCCCGAAGGTCCGTGCATGTCATTCTCGATCGACCATTTGCTGAAAACCACGCCGGCGCTGATCGGAACCGCCAGCGTGGATGGGCATTTCGTCAGGCTGAGCCATGCATGGGAGACGTTTCTGGGCCGTCCCCTGGAGGAATTGGAAGGCGCCCGCTTTCTCGACTTCGTGCATCCGGACGACCAGGACGCGACCCGGGAGCAGATGGCGCGCATGGATGCGAACAAATCTGTCGAAGGCTTCGTCAATCGCTACCGGACGACCGATCGCGGCTATCGCGAGCTGAGCTGGCGCTCCCGCCGCGGGCCGGACGGGCTGATTTATTTCACGGCGGAAGACATCACCGACTCCGCGGCGCTCCAGTCGTCGCTGGAAGCCTCAAATGAAAGACTGCGCCAGGTCGCGGAGATCGCCAGCATCGGCGGCTGGGAGCTTGATCTGGCGACGAACACGTTGAGCTGGGATGAGGTCACGCGGCGCATCCATGAGGTGCCCGAAGACTTCGTCCCGACCGTTGAAACCGCCGTCGCCTTTTATGAAGGCGATGCGGCGGACACCATTGCAGAAGCGGTGAGCACCGCGGTTGAAAACAATCGCGACTGGGATTTGGTGCTGCCGCTGCGCACCTATTCCGGCAATCGGATCTATGTGCGCGCCAGCGGGCGCCCGGTGGCCGTCGACGGCGTGACGGTGAAGCTCACCGGCACGTTCCAGGATGTCACCGAGCAGCAGGAATATGCCGAAATGCTCGAGGCCGGGCGCGCGGCGGCGGAATCCGCGAACGCCGCGAAGTCCCGATTTCTCGCCAATATGAGCCATGAGATCCGCACGCCGCTCAACGGCGTTCTGGGCATGGCGCAGCTGCTGCAACGGACGGAGTTGTCCGACCAGCAGGATTTCTACCTGCGCACGCTCCACGACAGCGGCCAGGCTTTGATGAGCCTGATCGACGGCGTCCTGGATATCGCGCGCATCGAGTCCGGCGAGGTGGAGCTGGCCGACCGCCCCTTTGACCTGTTCGAGCAGATACACACCGCCCGGAGCGCCGTGGCGGCGCAGGCGGCGGAAAAGAGTCTGATGCTGACATTGCAGCTGTCAAAGACCCTGCCCCGCTTCATCCAGGGCGACAGCGCCCGGCTCAAGCAGGTGCTGATCAATCTGCTCGGCAATGCGGTGAAATTCACCGATCAAGGCGCGGTGATCCTCGCCGCCGAATGCGGCCCTGACGACGACATACGCTTCACAGTCGAAGACACCGGACCCGGGGTCGCCGAGGAGCATAAAGACGCGATCTTTGAACGCTTCACCCAGGTGGATTCCTCGTCGACCCGCGCCAAGGACGGGGCCGGGCTCGGCCTGTCGATTTCGCGCGAGCTTATCCATCTGGCGGGCGGCGAGATCGGGGTCGAAGACAGCGCCTCGGGGGGCGCCCGCTTCTGGTTCACCTGGCCCTGTGGCGCGGTCATCGCGTCCGACGCCGCGCCGGCGCGGTCGTCAACCGCCTCGCACGCAGCGCCCGGCGCGCTGACCGTGCTGGTGGTCGAAGACAATCCGGTCAATGCGATGATGGTCGAGGAGGTGCTCAAATCCGAAGGCCATCACGTGCTGCGCGCCGCTGACGGCCAGGCGGCGCTGGACATGGCCGAGCGCCACGGGCCGGATGTCATCCTGATGGACATCCACATGCCGGAGATGAACGGCATCGAGGCGATCAAGCGCCTGCGCGCCCTGCCCCAGCCCCTGTCGAACACCCGGGTCTTCGTATTGACCGCCGATGTGACCGACGACACGCGCCGGCAGCTGGCCGACCTGCGAATCGATAAGAGCTTCAGCAAGCCTATCGACATCAATCAGCTGATCATGGCGCTGAATTCCGGCAAGGCCGCTTAAGCGCCGGTCGGCGGTCTTCTTAAGCAGGCTTCGCGGTCACCGGTTCCGGACCGGTCCAGGCCTCGCGCGTGGCGATATAAAGCTCGGGCGCGCCGATCCTGACCCGGGCGCGGGCCTGGTCCAGCGGAAGCGGCAGGAGCGAGGTCAAATCCGCGGTCGGGAAGTGCTCGGCGTTTCTCGCCAATCGCACCGCCTCCGTCATCATCCGCCCGACCGGCCAGGACGGGATTTCCGACCGGATGCGCAGGCCGGCCATGCCGCCCAGAAAGCGAGCGCCGCGGCTGCCGGTTTGAATGCCGGAAAACACCAGCAATAAAGCTTCACCGAGCGGATCGCGGCCATAGCCGGTCAGCACGTGATAAAGATCATGGGTCAGCGAGCCGTGATATTGCAGCCAGTACAGCGTCGGCCAGTTGCGTTTGAGGCGGTCCATCCGCTCCGGCGCCTGCGCCAGCGCCGCTTCATGAACGCCGAGCGGCTGAAGGCCTTCGGTGTCGAGATAGTCCAGATAGGCGGCCGCGAAGGTGCCCGGCCCATGGCTCTCCAGCGTCCGCCGGTCCGTCAGCACCGCACCCAAGCGCTCGGGATCGGCCAGAAAACGGCGGCCATACTCGCTGGCTTGAAAGCGGTCATAATAGGCTTCATTGGAGCGCCCATTCACCGCGTCGAAGAACGCGAAGACATAGCGTGTGTCGTCCCGGTCGCCGACAAGATCGAAGAAGGCTTTCAAAGCCTTGAAGGGCTGGATCGGCCGGGATGGATAGGGCTGGTCCATGAGGACTCCGCAAGCTCGCACCAACAGTGAACACTGTTCACTTCATGGTCAAGACTCTCGCACGGGCGCGGTCAAGCGGCGGTTAACCGGCCGCGGAATCCGATGGCGGCCTGAAGCCCTGGGCGATCACGAAGGTCTCCGCGCTGCCGGAGCGGCTGGCTGGCGGCTTGTAGTGGCGAACGGTCTTGAAGCGGGCCTTTAAAAGGTCGAGCAGCTCGCCGGTGGCGCCGCCCTGGAACACCTTCGCGACGAAAGCGCCGCCGGGATTGAGGACGTCGATGGCGAAATGCGCCGCCGCCTCGGCCAGCGCCACGATCCGCAAGTGATCGGTCTGCTTGTGGCCCGTCGTCCAAGGCGCCAGATCGGACACCACAAGATCGGCGCGGCCGCCCAGAGCCGCCTTGAGCGTCTCGTCGGCCCCCGCCTCGGTGAAATCCAGCTCAAGCAAGGTCGCGCCCGGGATGGGCTCGATCTCCAACAGATCGATCCCGACCACATGGCTTGCGCCGCGCTTCAGCGCCACCTGCGCCCAGCCGCCCGGCGCCGCCCCCAGATCGGCGACTTTCATGCCCGGCTTGATCAGGCCGAACTTGTCGTCCAGCTCGGTCAGCTTATAGGCGGCGCGCGAGCGATAGCCCTCCTGCTTCGCCCGCGCCACATATGGGTCGTTGAGCTGACGCTCCAGCCAGAGCTTTGAAGAGTATTTGCGCCCGCGCGCAGTCTTGACCTTGGTGTGAAACTGCTTGGCCGAGCGCGCATCCCCGCCCTTGGTCACGGGCCCGGAGCGCCGGCGGCGGCGTTCGCCGCCTTCTTCATCCTCGCTCATGCCTCACCTTTCTGGGGGCCGCGGCCGCCGCGACGCCCCCGGCGGCGCTTTTTGCGCATCAGATTCAGCAACATGCCTTCACGCAAGCCCCGGTCGCCGATCCGCACCTTCTCAGACGGCCAAGCGTCCATCACCGCTTCATAGATCGCGCACCCGGCGAGGACCAGATCGGCCCGGTCTTCGCCGATGCAGCCCTCCTTCGCGCGTCCTTTCGCATCCGCGGCGGCCAGGCGCGCGCAGGCGGCGCGCGCCTCGGCCGTCGTCATCCAGAGCCCGTCGACCTTGTCGCGGACATAGCGGCTGAGATTTAGATGTACGCCCGCCACCGAGGTGACCGTGCCCGACGTGCCCACAAGATGTGCACGGCCTTCGTCAAAGACCGGCCGCATGCGCCGGGCGCCGCGCGGCGGTTTCAGAGCCTTCGCGGCGAACGCCTTCATCTCCGCATACCAGGCCGCGCGCGCCTCATCACCGTCAGGTTCGTCGAAGCGCTCCGACAAGGTCACCACGCCCAAAGGCATGGAGGACCAGGCGCGCATGGGCGGCCGGCCGCCGGATTCAAATCCGCCGCGCCGGCGCCATTCGGCCAGATCGACCCAGCACAATTCTGTGGAGCCGCCGCCGATATCGATCACCAGCGCCGCGTCCAGCCCTTCATCCAGAAGATCCAGGCTGCCCTGCACCGCAAGTCGCGCCTCTTCCTCCGCGCTGATCAATTCCAGCGGCAGACCGGTCGCTTCGCGGGCGCGTTCCAGAAACGCTTCGCCATTGGCCGCCGCCCGGCAGGCTTCGGTCGCGATGGCGCGAATTTTCGACGCCCGGCGCTTGGCCAATCGATCAGAGCAGACCTTGAGCGCCTCGATGGCGCGATCCATGGCCGGCTCGGACAGAGCGCCGGAATGAGTCAGGCCTTCGCCCAATCGCACGATGCGGGAATAGGCGTCGACGACGCGAAAGCTGCGCCCCGCGCGCCGCGCCATCAGCATGCGGCAATTATTGGTGCCCAGATCGATCGCCCCGAACACCGCGTCTCCGCCGCCTCGCCGGCGGCGCGACTTGTTCGAGCGCGGTCGCGCCGGCGCGTCGCCGGCAACGTCCTTGGCCATGGCCCTGTCCTCACACCGCCAAGTGAATTCCGGGGGCGCGCAACAAGATGCGCGTCGGCCTCACGGAAACCGGACGGCTTCGTTTCGTGTCATTCACCACGATAGCACGGTGCTGCTTGCGCGAAAGCCGCTTGCGGTGAATTTGTCCGGTCAAGGCGCGCTTCCGGTGCAGCGCAAAGGCTGGATGGTGTTCGAAAAGCGCCTATTTTAAAGGGTGATCAGGGAGTGAATGATGGACATGATGCGCCAGGCCAAATTCGCAATCGGAGACGTGGTGCGCCACCGCCTATTCCCGTTTCGGGGCGTGGTGTTCGACGTTGATCCCGAATTTGCGAATACGGAAGAATGGTGGCTCTCCATCCCCGAGGAGATCCGCCCGCGCAAGGATCAGCCCTTCTATCATCTGCTCGCGGAGAATGAGCAGAATTATTACGAAGCCTATGTATCCGAGCAAAATCTTCTGCCCGACGCCCATAACGGCGCGGTCGCCCACCCGGACACCGGCGTGATGTTTGAAGGCTTTGACGGCGAGCGTTACGCGCCCAGGGCGCGCGGAGACGTGAATTAGGCCCGGCTGACCGTCCGGCCCGGCAGGCCCGATTTGAGACAGGACGCCCCGGCGGGCGTCCTTTGCCCATTCAAAGCCGGACCCCCGCCCTATTGGCCGACCTCATCGGGCGGCGCGGGCGCGGTGAGCGGAACCGACGGTTCGGTCTGAGCCGCCATCATCGCCTCCAGCTCCGCCAAGGCGCGCTCGAGCTGAGTGTCGCGCCCGGCGTTTGCGGCGACCGGGTCCAGCTGGGACAAGATATCGGGGGCGACGCCTTCATTCTCGACGCGCCACTCGCCCTCCGGCGTGTAGAAGCGGAAGAAGGGCACGACCAAAAAGCCGCCGTCGATCAGAGGCGGGTTCGCCGAAATGCCGATCAACCCGCCCCAGGTGCGCGTCCCGATCAGCGGTCCGATGCCGCGGCGCCGGAAGGAATAGGGCAGAAAATCGCCGCCTGAGCCGGCGTCCTGATCGATCAGCATGACTTTCGGGCCGTAATGGGCCGCGAAGGGCGTGTTGAAGGGCAGCTGATTGTCACGCCCGAGCCAGCCTGAGAGATGGAAGGGCGAGAGCACATCCGTGATGTAGTCCGCCGCCTGGCCGCCGCCGTTTGAGCGCTCATCGAAGATGATCGCCTGCTTGTTGGCCTGGGCGTAATACATGCGGTTGAAGAAATCATAACCCGCGCCCGCCGTATTGGGCAGATAGACATAGCCGACGCGGCCGTCCGTCGCCGCATCGACCGCCGCACGATTGGCTTCAATCCAGCCCCAAAGACGCAGCGCGCCCTCACTGGCCACCGGCTCCACCACGATTTCGCGGGGCGCGCGACCCTGGGCGTTGGAGGACACGACCAATGTGGTCTGCTGTCCGACCGTTCCCTGAAGCGCCGCGTGAATATTGTCTGCGGCGGTCAGCGACCGGCCATTGACGGCCAGAATATAATCGCCCGGAGACACGCCCAGGCCCGGCTGAGCCAGCGGCCCGCGCAGGAATGGATTCCAGCGCTCCCCGGAATAGATGCGCGCGATCCGATAGCGGCCGTTTTCGACGGTGAAATCCGCGCCCAGAAGGCCCGCCGGCACGCCGGTTTCACTATGGGTGTCGCCGCCGCCCGTCCGGTTGTGGCCGACCTGAAACTCACCGATCATCTCGGTGAGCAGAAAGCTCAAATCCTCGCGGCGGCCGACATGCGCAACCAGGGGCTCATAGCGCTCGCGCACCCCGGCCCAGTCCAGACCGTGAAGATTGGGATCGTAGAAATAGGACGCTTCCATACGCCAGGTTTCGTCGAAGATGTGCGCCCACTCCGTTCGCGGATCGATCCGGATCCGCATGCCTGCCGTGTCCAAGGCCTCCAGCTCCAGGCTGTCTCCGGTCTCAGAATGAGCCCAGTCGCTCTGGCCGCGCCGCAGGAATATCGTGCCGCCGTCATGGCTTAGAATGAATTGATTGACCCCGGTCGACAGCTCGGCGGCCTCCTCCTCTTCAAAGTCGAAACGCATCAGGCGGTTTTGCGCGTTGGCGCTTTCACCCGGCGGCGTGTTCTGGGACCCGGGCTGAGTGAATTCGATGTAGAGCAACGCGCCGGCCTGATCGACGCCGAGATTGCCGTAATTGCGCTCGGCGATCGGCAAAGCGACGATCCGGTCGGACAGCCCTGACGGGTCTACGCGGGTGCGCGGCGTTTCTTCGCCGGTCTCTTCGCCCTCTTCGTCTCCAGCCCCGTCTTCATCTCCGGCGCCGTTTTCATCACCGGTCTCCGGCAGGAAAGGCGA
The DNA here is from genome assembly GCA_001657295.1 of Oceanicaulis sp. BBD 1991-10. Classification (GTDB taxonomy): domain Bacteria; phylum Pseudomonadota; class Alphaproteobacteria; order Caulobacterales; family Maricaulaceae; genus Oceanicaulis. The sequence continues at coordinate 17,909 of LYSW01000015.1, forward strand.
TCGGCCGTCGGCGGCGAGCACCGCGGCGTACAGCGCATAGCGCGACGGTCGTTCGCGGGTCTGCATGTTCAGGCCGACCTGTTGCGGACCCACATTGGTCGAGGCCGCAAAATAGAGATAAGCGCCGTCGCGCGAGAACACCGGCGAGCCGATATCGGCCATGCCGTCGGACACGACGATCTGCGTTCCGTCTTCCAGATTGCGCAGGATCAGATCGCGCAGATAATTGGGCTGTTCCAGCGTATAGGCGAGCCAACGTCCGTCCGTGCTGACTGCGGTCTGGAAGCCTGAGCGGCGGGTTTCCGTAGCGATGCGGACGGAACGGCCGGTCTCCACATTCACCACATACAGGTTGAGATGATTGTCGGTGTAGACGATGCGATTGGTTTCGGGCGTCCAAAGCTGGAGAAAGTGGAACGCGCCGGCTTCACCCGCCAGCGCGATCGTGCGGGGCGCCTCGAAACCGCGTTGATCGACGATATGGAGCTGCTGTTCGCCGCCGCCATCGCTTATGTAAGCGATGCGATCGCCGTCCGGCGACCAGATCGCGGTGTATTCGCGCACGCCCGCCGTGTCGGAGACATTGCGCGTCGAGCCTTCATCAAGCGGGACGGAAAACACGTCGCCGCGCGCGGTGATCAACGCCCGCTGGCCGGTGGGCGACAGCGCCGCCGACTGGATGGTGCGCGACGCGTCCTCCCAGCGCGGCGCCAATTGAGGCAGATCGGCGTTGAGGGCGATGCGGATCTCGCTGACCTGTCCCGTGGCGACGTCATATCGTTTGAGCCGGCCGCCGGCTTCGAACACCACCGTGTCGCCATAGGCGTCCATCCATCTTATGTCCCAGGGCGCTTCAGAATGCAGGCGCGTGCGCTCGCCCGTCGCCGGGTCGTAGCGGTGGAGCGCCAAAGCCTCATTGTCCTCGTCGGACAGGAAATAGACCATCTCCCCGACCCAGATCGGATAGAATTCATTGATCCGGTCGCTCTCCAAGAGCGTCGAGCTTCGCCGGTCTGCGGACAGCAGGCGGATGGTTCCTGTCGAGCCGCCGCGATGCATTCGCCAGCCGGCTCCGCCATCGGAAAAGAAGGAATGGGCCTGGCGCGACGGGTGATAGGCCAACCGGCCGTCGGCATGCATGTCGCCGATCACGAAGCGCGCGTCCATTTCCTTGCGCGGATAGCCTTCGCCCGGCGCGATGGACCAAAGCTGGGCGGAGCGGCCGTGATTGGTCTCTCGCCGCGAGGCGAAGAGGACGCGGCCGTCCGCCGTCCACCCCGTGACCTGATCAAGGCCCGGATGCCAGGTCAGGCGTTGCGGCTGCCCGCCGTCGATGGGGAGAATGTAGACATCCTGATTGTCTTCATAATCCGCAGTGAATGCGACCAGGCGCCCATCCGGGGAGATATGCGGGAAACGTTCATCGGCGGGATGAGCGGTCAGCCGGGTCGGATCAGAACCGTCCAGCCCCGCCCGCCAGAGATCGCCGGCATAGACGAAAACCAGCGTGTCGCCGCTCACGGCCGGCATGCGAAGCAGCAGCGTCTGGTCATCCTGAGCCGCGGCGCCGGCCATGACCAGGCCTGCGGCCGCGAGGCCGCCAAGAAGCTGTTTCATTCCATCCTCCCAGTCGCGCCGCGTTGCAGGGCGCGTTGATCCGCCAGCTCGGCGAGCGGCTGGGAGCTTCGCCTGCGGTCAGCGGCCACGCAAGTTAAAGCGGCGTCAGGCGCGAACCGCCTGACGCGGCGGCGCATTCATGCGCATCAATACTTGCCGAGCGCCTTCCACAGGGCGCGGTGCAAGCCGTGGCCCTGGGCGAAGCCTTCGGTCACATACATGACGGCGCATGTCCCGTGGCGCAGCTCAAGCCCGCGTTCTTCCGCGATCGCAAGCGCTTCAGGCGTCGCCGCGCCTTGATGGATCCAGACATCCTTGACGCCCGCGTCGGCGGCTTTGCCGACCCAGTCCGCCGACTGGGCCTTGGGAACCTCGATGATGACGGCCTCAACGCCTTCAGGCAGCGCCTCAAGACTGTCATACGCCTGATCCCCTTCGATCTCGGCGGCGCTTGGATCAACCGGATACACGGTCGCGCCGCGCGCCTTCAGATAGCGATAGGTGAGCTTGGGAAACGGCTTGTCTGCGGAATGACCCACCAGGGCGTAGCGGTCATGGGTCCAAAATGTCTCGTAATACGACGGCATGACGGCCTCTCCTCGTCGCACCTTCCCATTGGACGGCGAATTGAGGGGCGGCGCAACCAGGCAGGCGGTCGCACGCCGAAGACCGGCGCCGGCGATCCGGTCCGCGGCCGGACCTCAGGCCGTGTCCAGGCGGTATTTCAGGAAGGTCTCGCCATCATAGTCCACTTCGCCCACCGGCCGCGCGCCCAGGCGTTCGAGACCGCCAAGGCTCCGCCGGGTGGGCGCCAGAAGAAACATGATCGAAGCGATGCGCGGATCGGCGATGGCGAACTTGATCGCCTTTCGCGTGATCGCCGCGCCCAGGCCGAATGCGTCGGGTTTGAGCACCAGGGCGAAATCCCACTCCTCGCCCTCTTTCTGAAAGCCGCCCCAGCCGACATAGGCCCCATCGACCTTGAACGCCCAATGCCCCAGCCCGTCGCGCCGCCAGCATTCTTCCTTGGCGGCGACGAAAGCGGCGGCGGCGGCTTCATCCCAGCGTGATTTCAGCAAGGGCATGTGCTCCGCGACCCGCGGATCATTCATATGGGCGAGAATCTCAGCGGGATCGATGGAGGTCAGTCTGGCGAATGTGATCTCGCGCATTGCAAACGCTCCCGGCCGCAACAGCGGATGGTCAAAGGTTGATTCCGGCGGCCGCGCCGTCCATCGGGAGGGATCCTTAATCGTCCGCGTCGGGCAGATAAACGATATTGGTCGCCAAGACCTGCCAGCCGCCCGCGTCGCGAACCAGCGTGTCCGCCGACGCATAGCGCACGACGCGGACCTCGCCGTCAGCCTCGCGCAAGGTCTCGGTCGCGGCGTAGCGCAGCAACGCCACCTCGTTGCGGATGATCACGTCGATCGGCGTCATTTCGAAGCTTTCGACGCGCGCGCCGCTCTCGATGTAGTCGCGCACCAGGCCCATATGCTCGGCGCGCGCGCGCACGGCGTCGGCGCCGGCGCGCCAGTAAGACCAGTCAGCATGGTATCCATCCGCCCAGGCGTCGAAGTCGGATTCGATACCAAGCGGTCCGTTGCTGACCGCATCAATCACCGCCTGCTGCTCGGCGGTCCAAGGCGCATCGTCCCCGATCGCGGCGGCGGGCGCCGCCAGCATCGCACAGGCAAGGGCGGCGCCGGCGAGTACGGTCCGGCTATCCCTCATTGCGCACCACGGTCTGCTCGATCGCGCCGAAGATGGACTTGCCGTCCCTGTCCAGCATCTCGATGCGGACGACGTCGCCGGGCGTCATGAAACGGGTCTTCGGCGCGCCGTCATAGATGGTTTCGATCATCCGAATTTCGGCGATGCAGGAATAGCCCTTGCCGCCTTCCGCCACCGGCTTGCCCGGCCCGCCGTCCCGCTTGTTGGAAATGGTGCCCGATCCCACGATCGTCCCCGCCGACAAAGGCCGGGTCTTGGCGCAATGGGCGACCAGCTCGGAGAAGTCGAAGGTCATGTCGACCGCGCACTCCGGCTCGCCGAATTTCTCGCCATTCAGCCAGGAGTGCAGCGGCAGGTGAACCTTATTGTCCTTCCACGCTTCGCCCAGCTCGTCCGGCGTCACGGCGACCGGGGAAAACGCGGTCGGCGGCTTGGACTGGAAGAAGCCGAAGCCCTTGGCCAGCTCGCCCGGGATCAGACCGCGCAGGCTGACATCGTTGACCAGCATGATCAGGCGGATTTCCTGAGCCGCGCTCTCGGGCGACAGGCCGGAGGGTCCATCGCCGGTGATCACAGCGACTTCGCCTTCAAAGTCGCAGCCCCAGCGATCGTCGCCCAGCGGAATGTCGTCGCGGGGCGCCAGGAATTTGTCCGAGCCGCCCTGATACATCAGCGGATCGGTCCAGAAGCTGTCGGGCAATTCCGCCCCCCTCGCGCGGCGCACCAGCTCCACGTGATTGACGTAGGCCGAGCCGTCCGCCCACTGAAACGCCCGCGGCAGAGGGGACAGGGCGTCGCGCTCATGGAAGCGCTCGCGCGGAATGGTCTCGCGCTCCAGCTCTTCGGCCAGCGTGCGCAGCTTGGGCTCGGCCTCGGCCCAGTCATCCAGCGCCGCCTGCAGGGTCGGGGCGATATGGGCCGCGTCGGCGCACCAGTTCAAATCCCTGGACACCACCACCAGGCGGCCGTCACGCGTGTTGTTCTTCAAGGTGGCGAGTTTCATGGGGCTTAAGCCTTTTTTCTTCTCGTGGCCGCGGCGGCGGCGGGGGCCCGGCGCATCAAGCGCTGGCGTTCGATCGTGTCATTCGGGTACGCGCGCAGGCGGTGAGTGGCAAGGGGTGGCGTTTAGTCGGCGTAGTCCGCCGTCAGCGCCAGATGGATGTCAGGGTCGACACGCAACACGATCCGCGCGACGTTCACGCAATCGGCGAGCAAGAACGCGCCTTTTGAGGTCGTCTGAAGCCGAAGCTTCGAGACCCGCAATTTCATATCGACGACCAAACCGTCGCCCGCCGTCTCAGTGATGGTGAGATCAACGATTTCGTCGAGCGGATCGATCGTGATGGCCAGGCCCTGCGCGCCGCGCTCGATCTCGAAATAATACGGTTCGTCGCGGGTGCTCTCATACTTCACCGGCCGCTCAGGCAGAGCGGAGAAGAAGTCGATCAGCGCCGCTTCTTCCGGCCAGGGCTCGGCGCGCCCGGTCACCTATTCCGCCGCCTTCGGCGTCCAGCTGTTCACGTAATCGGCGTTTTCAACCGACGCCGCGCCCTCGCCCACTTCCAGCGGATCGCGGGTGTCGATCATGACAGCGTATTCGTCGGTGGCCGGCTTTTTCTGCTCCAGCATGTTCGCCAGGGCCTTGGGATGCGGGCCGTGGGTGAAGCCGGAGGGATGGAAGGTCATCATGCCCGCATCGATATTGTCCCGGCTGAAAAAATCGCCGGCATGGTAGAAGAGCACTTCGTCGTAGTCGTCATTATTGTGGAAAAACGGCACCTTAAGCGCGCCCGGATCGGTCTCGAACGGGCGCGGCGCAAACGTGCAGACGACAAATCTGTCCGACAGGAAGGTGGTGTGGGCGCTCGGCGGCAGGTGATAGCGATGGCTCATCAAGGGCCGGATATGCTTCACATTGATCCGCACCGGGTGCAGCTCGCCATGCCAGCCCACCGCGTCAAGCGGATTGAAGGGATAGGTGATGCGGGAGACCTGACCGCGCTTTTTCACCTCCACCGTCCATTCATGATCCTGATCGGCCTGTTGAGCGCGGAACGCCGCGTCCATTTCCGGCACGTCCAGCATGGCGGGATCGAAGACCGCGTGCGGGCCGACCAGGCCTTTGTCCGGCAAGGTGTAATGGGTGTTGGTGGCCTCCACCATCAGCACGGCGGTCTCCGATGTCGGCGACAGGCGCCACATCGTGCCGCGCGGCAAAACGATATAGTCGCCCGCCGCATAAGCGAGATGGCCGAAATCGGAAAACAGCGAACCGGCGCCGGTGTGGATGAAGAGCAGCTGGTCGCCGTCGCCATTGCGCGCCAGCGTCTCCATCGGCTTGTCCAGCTTCCAGAAGCGCACATCGCAAGCCGCGTTGTAGAGCACGGAAGCCGAGCCCCAGGGCGAGGCCTCGGCGATGTTCAGCCTGGTCAGGTCAAAGGCGCGCGGCTGCAGCGGACCGCTAAAATCCACCCAGCCGGTGGGCGGGCGCTTGTGGTGCAGAAAGGCGGCGGGGCCGAAAAACCCCTCCTTGCTCATCTCGCGCTCATAGGTGCCCTCGGGCATGTCGGCATGGGCCTGGCGCGAGGCGTCGCCTTCAACGCGAGAGGAATAAATCCATTTGCGGGCCATGAGCGTCTCCTGCGTGCTGAATCTTGTGCGAGGAATTTAGTTACATTTGTAACTAAATGGAAGCAAGCACGCTGTAGGGCGAAATATTTACAATTCACTTCACTTAAGGTAGATTCTTCAATCGGTTCTTTTATTGAATGAGTTTGGGGGCGGTCCGTGGGCAGGCCAAGGCGGCGGCGCTTGATCAAGGCGAGTCTGGTTGGAACGGCGCTTTGCTTAACCGGGTGCGCGAACCCGGATTTGTCAGTCTTCTCCAACCCGGGGGCGCCCATCGCCTCGCCCTGGAGCCCGCCGCTCGCCGAAGGCGAGACCCGACCGGATATAGACGATCTTTATTTCGGCGGCGGCGGCCAGCCCCTGACGGTTCTGTATGATCAGATGGATCGTTACGCCAACCAGGGCAATCAGCAGGCGCGCATGAGCGCGGCGGTCGCAGCAACTACGATTCCCGCCGCCGGCATGCTGCTCTTCCTGACCAGCGCGGAGCAGACCGGCGGCCACAAGATTGAAGCGCTGACCTCCGCCATTGCAACGGCTTGGGCGCTGTCGAGCTATTTCGACGATACCGAGCAGCCCGCCATCTTGTGGCGCGGTTACGCAACTTTGGGCTGCGTTGCGTATCGCAGCACGCCTTATCTTCTGACCAAGGATGAAGCCCGCGCCCTTGTCATCGCCCTGGAGGGCGAAGCGGCGCTGCAGGGCTATCGCGGTCTGGGACCGACGCTCCGGCCCGCGGCCGGGAGCAGAGCGCAGGCCGTTTTGGCCGGTAACGCCGATCCCGAACCCGCCAGCAACCAGTTCGGACGCTATAGCGGCGACGCCACACGCGTGACCCAGGTCATCATCCATGCCCCCGCCGCGCCGGCGCCCGAATCGCAGGCGCAGGATGAGCGGAGCGCGGACACGGCGGGGTCTGACGCCGCCGCATCCGAAAATCTCAGGACCGAATCCGGCCCAGCGCCGCTGATTGACGACGCCGACGGGTCGAAGCGACGGATGAAGAGCGATCCGCCGTCACCGCCGGCCTCCCTCGTCGACGCGCGCGCGCGGCTGGCGATGGCGCTGACGGCGTTCGAACTTCAATACCCTGCCGAAGGACGTACAGCTGAGCAAACCTATGTTATCTTCCGGGCCCGCGCGGCATTGAACACCGCCGACAGCCTAATCGTGAGCGCGCGCGATCTGCTATTCATGGCGCAATCCTCGCGCGGGCTGATCGCCCAAAACACGGTCCGGGTTCAAACCGATGTGCAGATGCGCCTGTCGGCGCGGCGGCGCAGCGTCAACGCCATCCCGCAGGCCGCCTCAATGCTGCAACGCTATGCCGAAGGTCTCAGCCCTGCGCCGGCGGAAGCCATTCCGGATCCGGAGGCGGACGCAGAAGGCGCGAGCATGCGATTGACGACCCGAGGAGACGAGACGCGACGGGAGATTTCTGTCCAGGACAATTTGGTCGCAAGTCTTTCCGACCTGGCGCGTGCAGGCGCGCTCGTCCAAGGCATGGTGGCGCCACGCCTGCGTTTCGCCACCCTCACCGGCTCGCCGTTCGACTGCAGCCTGGATGATGTGGAAACCCCGCCGGCGATACCGCCGATTCAGATCACGCCGCCGGAAACCCAATTCATCCTCGCCAAGGGCGAAGACCGCGCCATCAATCTGGCCGGCGGCCTGCGTCCCTATTCAATCAGCCTCGCCCCTGACGGCGAAACCGGGCTTGAGCATAGCCGTAGCGGATTTGATCAGCCCCCCGTTCTAACCCTCACCGCCAGCGACGAAACCGCACCTGGCGAATACACGGTGACGATCACCGATGCGACCAATCGGGTCGGCATCCGGCTCAACGTGACTGTGCCGGCTCCCGAGCCAGAGCCGGAGCCGCGAGATGAGAGGGACTCTCCATCAGAAGCGTGCGACGGCCCCGGCACGCAATACACCAGCGGTCCGCGCGTCGTCGTGGCGCAGATCGCGGCCTTCGAGGCGACGGTTAATTCGGAGGGTGACGCGAATATCGATGGGTGCTGGGGTCGACGAACCGATGCCGCGGTCCGAACGTTGCTGAATATCGGGTCCGATGCGACAGGTGAATTCCTCACCGACAATCACTGGAATCAACTGACGGAGCGGGCCGACCGGCGTCCGGCCGGGCATTGGGGGGCAGCCGCCGCAATCGGTGTGGCCGCCGCCGATGGCGAGATGATCGGCAAGCCCGAATGGGCCTGCGATATCAAACATGCGGCCAATTCCTATGAATGCGTTCACCTCGCCCCGACGGACCTGTTCATAATTCTGACCCGGTGGCAGGAGTCGCGCGTGGCCAACAACCAAGGCGCTGACAGCGAAATCGCAGAATTGCTGGCCGAGGCAAGCGCGACAGATCCGCCGGCGGTGACGCGCCTGAGCGAAGCCGTTCCGGGCAGCGCGCAGCCACGAACCTCCATCGACCTGATTGTCGAGAGGTTCTGCCCGACCGAGGAGGAGGAGGAAGAGGAAGAGGAAGAGGAAGAGGCGCCGCGCGAAAACACGCTGGATCGCGAATGCGTCGCGCGGATCGTCGGGGAGTGATTCAATGGCCTATGCGCATCTAACAAAGGAAAAGGTCCGCATTTGGCAGGGCGACGCCCGTGACAATTACGGCACCGCCGCCGGGCTGATCAAACGAAACGGCAAGCCCTATCTGCTGACCGCGGCGCATGTGATATCTTGGCCGGCGACCAAGCAGACTGTGTCATTGGGCGGCGTCGGCGACGAGGCGATCGGACGCGAAGCGGTCCGGGTTCCCGCCGACCCGGGCGCGGGCAACCGCATAACGCGAAAAGTCGACGCGGCGGTTGCACGGATATGGAAAGCGCACAGAGCCTCCGTTTTAGCCGTGTTCGAGAATAGATTCCTGGAGAAAGGCGGGCGCCCAGGGCTGGGTCATAAGGTTCAGATGCTCGGCGGCTTCAGCGGGCATTGCACCGACACTGTTCACGATCCAGACTTTCAAAAAATCGAGATCGAACTGCCGATCAATGCGCCGGCAGGGCAAGGTCGAACCATATCGATTGCATCGACGATCCTGACGAAAACCGCCTTTGGAGCCGAAGGCGACAGTGGGGCTGCAGCTTTCGATTCCCACAATAAATTCATCGGATTGTTTATCGGCATATATACACACGCAGGCGGGTCCCATGGCGTGATTGTGCCGGCGGAACCGATTTTTTCCCAGCTGACGATCGACAGTTAGGCATTCCCCCGCCCAGTTCCTGCAATTCCATCCGTCAGCGGCGCCATTTTCAGCGAGCTCGTGGCGAGCCGAGCTTCGGCATCGGGCTCGCAAAGCGATCGCCGATCTCATCTTGCGCTGGGTCAACTGCCTCTAGGGTGGCGGTCAAGCGATAATAGACATCGAAAGACGCACTATCCGAAGCGGCCAAAAACCTCCGCGCAATCAATGGGCTATGCCGACATACTTCTCGCCGCTCCCGCGGTCGGTCTGGTCCTGGGCTGGCAGGTGTTCGACAATATCGCGCTGCGGATCGCATTCGCGTTGATCGTGCAGACGGCGGCGCGGCGCGCCCCGGCGTCCTGAACAGGCTGCAGGGCCCCTCACGCTTTCCGGAGGCGTGTCTGAATCCAGGGAAACAGCGCATAGGCGATCTGGCCGCCGAGACCGGCGGCGCCGGCGAGCGTGAGCCAGTGGGCCAGCTGGTCCGTCAGGCTTCGCCCGAACGCCAGCTGGGCGAGCGTCAGTTCCGCGGCCATCAGCAATACGAAGGCCGCCGCGCCCATCACCAGCGCCGCGCCCTGCTCGCCGCGCGCGAGCCATCGAGCGGTCACGATCCACGACACGGCCCAGCAGGCGGCGAGAATGACCGGCAATTCGATGAACACGGCCGCGGTCTCGCCCAAGGCGGGCAGGATGACAAACACCCGCACCGCGCCCAGAACGAAGCCGACGGCGAAGACCGCCGCAAAATAGACAAAGCCGGCGAGGACGGCCCGCCCCACCGGTCCGGCCCCTAATCCTCATCCCCGAAAATCGCCACCACCGGCTCGCCGCCGGCGACATAGCTGGCGCGATACATGCCCGGGGTGTTGAAGCTCCAGACCGGCTGACCATGGGCGAGCATGACGACGCCGCCGTCCCCGCCGAGCGCGGTCAAGGCCTCCTGGATCACGCTGTCCGCCGCCTGCTGACCGGGATCGGGTTGATCTTCGGCGCCGCGGTCGAGCATCTCGAGCTCATGGCAGATGCGGGCGGAGACGTTGAGGCGGATGAAATACTCCCCCGTGCCGGTCGCCGACACGCCGCAAATCGGGGTGGCGTAGGTGCCCGCGCCGATGATCGGGCTGTCGCCCACCCGGCCCCAGCGCTTGGCGGTCGTACCGCCGGTCGACGTGCCGGCGACCAGCTCGCCGGCCTGGTCCAGCGCCACGACCCCGACCGTGCCGAAGGCGTGCTCGCGCTCCATCAGGTTCAAGGCGCCCTCCCGGATCGGCTCGGGCTCCGGCGCGCCTTCGGGCCGCGGCGGGACCGGAAGGCCCAGGCCGCGGACCCGGCGCTCCATGGAGGCCCAGCGCCGCTCGGTGAAAAAGAAGGCGGGGTCGACCTGCTCCAGGCCCTGATCCGCCGCGAAAATCTCCGCGCCCTCGCCCTGCAGCATGACATGGGGGCTGTCTTCCATGACCGCCCGCGCCAGGCTGATGGGATGACGCACCGTGGTCACGCCCGCCACCGCGCCGGCCTGAAGGTCGGAACCGCGCATGATCGAGGCGTCCAGTTCGTTGGCGCCGGCGCTGGTGAAGACCGCGCCGCGGCCGGCGTTGAATTTCGGATCGTCCTCCAGCAGGCGGATGACGGCCTCGACCGCATCAATCGCCTCGCCGCCATCGGCGAGGATGTCGCCGCCGGCGCGGATCGCGGCGTCCAGCGCCTCGCGATAGGCCGCCTCGGTCTCGGCGTCCATATCGCCGCGCTCAATGACGCCTGCGCCCCCGTGAAGGACGATCGACCAGCTGGCCGCGTGATCGTCGGCGACCGCCGGGGCGCTGACGGACAAGGCGGCGAAGGCGGCGGCGATACGCATCATATCGGTTCTCCCCTGAAATGCTTGGCGCGAAGTCGAGCATCCAAAGGCCCCGCGTGCAAGGCGCCGCCCCCGGGGCGCAAGCATGGCGGAGGCGTGTCGGTTCACGCTAAGCTTGCAGCATCTGTGTGGAGCGACGAATCCAAATGTCCGCCAATGTGCGTTTCCTGTGCGATCCGCTTCTTGAAGCGCGGATCTTAAAGCCTGAACCTGCGGGCCGGTTCACGCCGGACTGGTTTCGCAAGATGTCCCGGAGCATGGACATGCCCATGGCGGACGGTCTGCCGGGATTGACGGTGAAAGCCTGTCTGCCGGTCACCGACGCCTTCGCGGCGGGCTGGACCATCCCGCTCTCCGCCGATCTGGAGCTGGAGATTTTTCCCAACGGCATGGTCCAGGTGCACGATGAGGGCGCGGCCGGATTCAAGCAGATCACCTCGCATCATCCCGGCCAGGTCGGCGCGCCGGCTGCTCCGTTCGGCGCCGGCGTGACGCCTTTAAAGTGGATGAATCCCTGGCGGGTCGCCGCCCCTGACGGCGTGTCTTTGATGTACGGCCAGCCGCTCAATCATTTCCAGCTGCCATTCCTGAACTTCACAGGCATCGTCGACGCCGACCGTTTCGGGGCCAAAGTGAATGCGCCATTTGTCTGGACCGGCGGTGCCGGGCGCTTCACCCTGCCCCGGGGCCTGCCGATCATCCAGGTGGTTCCGCTATCGCGGCAGGCGCTCGCCCTGCCTGCGCAGATGCGCGCCTCCACGCCCGAGGAGACCGTGACGGAGCGCGCTCACACGCAAGAAAAACACACGGTGGAAAGCGTATACGCCCGCAAATACCGCGCGGCGAAATAGCCGCGGCCGCCCGCCACCGCCGTCAGAGCGAAGCCGTTTCACCACGCTGGAAAATGTCCAGATCACTGGGCCGGCCGCAGCGCGGACGAATCCGGCAGCCGCTGCGCGCGGCTCAGATATTGGCGATCGCCGCAGAGGCGACCGGCATCGTCGCGCGCATCCGTTCACGCAGCGCCGCGACCGCCACGCTGCGCTTGAGCCGGCGCGCGGTGTCGACGCAGAGCGCGCGCGATTCTTCAGCGCTCCATTCGCTCACATCAGCCCCGCCGATCGCTTCTTCGACGATGGAGAGACGGTGACCGCGATCCTCAGCGTCGAACAAGGTCGCCGTTAAGGATAACGGAGCGGAGAAACCAATAACGAATGCGCCGCTGTCCATTCCCGATTCAAGAACGCCGTCGAGATCGGGGTGAGCGAAGGCGGAGACGCCGGCGCGGCGCAAGAGAACCTCGCCGGGCCGCGGTTCGCAGCCCTTTATGGGTTGAGTGAGACCATGTCCGGCGATCAACGGCCCGCCCTGGTGAAGCTGGGCGTGAACCACCGACCATCCGGCCCGGCGCGCGTCCTCGATCAGGTCTCTGCAAAGCCCGCTGATCGCTTCTGCATCGGGGTCAGCAAAGGGCCGGCCAGGCGCGACAAATTCCATCTGAAGATCAAGGCACAGCAGCACCGGTGTATCTAAAAGCATGGCTCAGTCCCCTAGGTTCAGTCGGCCGGCTCAACCTCCGGCTCTTCGCGTTCGTCAAATTGTGTCGGAGAGGCCCCGCGTCGTACGGAGCGATCCAATGGTCCCGGCCGGTCCCAGTCCCCCTCGGGACGGTCGAGGACGAGCGGATCCGTCTCATCGGTCAGTGCATCAGGATGCGGTTCAAATCGCGCCTCCATCTCCGCATAGGCCCGGTCGGAAAACACGAACTCGCCGCGATCGACCCGATGAATGAAGCCATAGCGCTTCCAGTAGGGGACCAAGTGCGCCTGCACCTGACCGATATAACGTGTGTAACCTTTGCGGCGAATGATCTCGGTCGCGGTCTTCATCAAGGCACGCGATGCTCGGCCGGACCGGTGATGCTTCCGCACGCAAACTCGCTCTACTTTGGCGAAATCATTGAACCAGCGCAACCGCAAACAGCCCAGCGGTTCGCCGTCGGCTTCTGCGATCAAATGCGTGGCGCCTGCGAGGTCATTGCCGTCGAATTCCTCGTCATACGGACAGTCCTGTTCGCTCATATACACAAGCGCGCGCACCACCGATATGCGCTGAAGATCGTCCAGGCTGCGAGCAACTCGAACCTCAACCGGCGGCTCGAATTCCTCCAAATTCGTCCCATCCATCACTATTCCCCTTGGAGGCATTCTCGTTAATCGTCCGCGGCTGGGCGGGCACCCATCCCAACCAGGCCGCTCCAGCGCCCGGCGCATCCAGGGCGGCGGTCATCATTCGTCCTTCCCGGCTGACGGGGCGGGCGAACAGGGCGATGTCGGGAAAGGCTTTGCGCCTGGCCTCGGTCACGGCGCGCACGACGGCGCGCTTGGTGTCGGCCTCCCGGCCCGCCAGGCACCACACATAAATCGCAGCCGCGGACTCGGTTTCAGCAGCCAGATGCTCAAGGTCCGGATCTTCGGGCGTGAACCGCCCATACATCAAGGCGCGGAAGCCCGCATCATTGAGATATAGCAGGGCGATGAAGCCTTCTGGGGCGCCTGATTCGTCGCGGCGCAGGAAGAAGCAGCGCCTTGTTTTCAGCTCGCAAGCCTGTACGACTTCAGCTTTCACCAACCCTCCGCCGAGCGCGTCCTCGCCAAAGGTCAGCGCATCGGCTATGTCCGCCAATCCATCAGCCGGGAAAAACTTTCGGCGCGCAAAGACCGACCGCAAGGTGAGCGTCTGTCGGGCATCCGGACCAACAGGCTCGCCGTAGGGTTCGTTCTTGTTCATAATCACCTCACGCAACGGTAAGACTTTGTTTACGTTTTGGGCCGGTCGAGCGCCTCTTCGATGTTGGAATGGCCCCTATTCAGGTTTGAAAACCAATCTGTGGACCCATTGAGCTGATCGACGAGCACCCCTGATGCCGGCCAAGACCCAAATGTTCGACTGGGACGATCTGAAAATATTCCATGCGCTGGTCTCGACCGGTTCAATGAGCGCGGCTGCACGCAAACTCGGGATCGGCCAACCGACTGTCAGCCGTCGGCTGGAGCAGCTGGAAGGCCGCATCGGCGCGCGCTTGGTGACCCGTGGCGCTGACGGGGTTGAGCTCACCGATATCGGCGAACGAATCTGGACCCAGGTTCAGATCATGCAGTCCACTGCAAGCGACATAGAGCGAGTCGCCCATCAGGCCGACCGTTCCGATTCAGGAACCGTCCGCGTGTCCGCGCCGGAGGGCGTGGCGGGCTTCTGGATGGCGCGCAGCCTGTCCAGCTTCGTCGAGGCCAATCCCCGCATCAATGTCGAGCTGTCGACACGCGTCGAGGGCGAAGCCGCCTATGAACAGGCCGACATCATCCTTCAGATGAATGAATCCAAGCGGATGAGCCATGTGGCGACCGAGTTGGCGACGCTGCACTACGTGCCCTTCGCCGCCAAGCGCTATCTGGAGACCTATGGCGCGCCCCAGGGGCTGGCCGATGTGATCAATCACCGCGTCGGCGATCTGGTCAGCTATCGCCAGCAGCAATCGCACTGGCCCAAGGAGGCCAGCGCCATCAAGCAGATGATGAAGCCGACTTTGACCACGGACAGCTCAACCACGCTGTCTGAGTCGGTCAAATCCGGTTCGGTGATCGCCATGCTGCCGACCTATGCCGCGCAGCTCGAGCCCGATCTGGTCCATCTGGACATGGAGCTGAGCGTGCCGATCACGCTTTGGATGGTCTACCACCCCGATCACCGGCGCGTGACGCGCGTGCGCAAGATGATCGACTGGCTGCGCGAATTGTTCGACGCCGCGCAATATCCCTGGTTCCGCAAGGATTTCATCGCGCCGGCTGAATTCGGCGATACGGAGACGGTCCACATCCGCGGCGAACGGCCCAAGCCCAAACCGATTTGAGCGCCGGAGCGCCGGCCGAGATCAGGGCGTCAGAACCACCTTGCCCTTCACCCGGCGGTTCAACAGATCTTCAAAGGCTTTGGCGTAATCCTCCAGCGGGTAGGCCGCGCTGACCTGCGGCTTGATCTTGCCGGCGACGTAGAAGTCGAACAGCTCTTTGATGTTCTGGGCGTTGGCGCGCGGATTGCGCCCCACCCAGGCGCCCCAGAACACGCCCTGGATATTGCGGCTGTTCAAGAGCGCCAGGTTGAGCGGGATTTTCGGGATCGGACCGGAGGCGAAGCCGATCACCAGATAGCGCGCATCCCAGCCCGAGGCGCGAAGCGCCGGTTCGGACAGATCACCGCCGACCGGATCATAGACCACGTCGACGCCCTTGCCGCCGGTCAACTCCTTCACCCGGGCCTTCAGGTCCTCTTTGGAATAATCGACGATTTCATCCGCGCCGTTTTCCTTTGCAAACGCAAGCTTCTCCGGGTTCGACGCCGCGGCGATGACTTTAGCGCCCATGGCCTTGGCGAGCTGGACGGCGGCGACGCCGACCCCGCCGGCGGCGCCGAGCACCAGAACGGTTTCGCCTTCTTTCAGCTGCGCGCGGTCTTTCAGGCCGTGATAGCTGGTGCCGTAAATCGTGGTGAGCGCGGCGCCCTCTTCAAAGCTCATGGCGTCCGGCATGGGCACGAGCTGGCTGAAATGGGCGGGCACCTTCTCCGCGAACGCGCCCAGCATCGTCGCGACAATGACCCGGTCGCCCGCCTTGACGCCCTGGACGCCCTCGCCCAGCGCGCTGACGACGCCGGCCGCCTCCATGCCCGGCACGAAGGGCGTTTCCGGCTTCATCTGATACTTGCCTTCAACCAGGAGGATGTCGGGAAAGTTCACGCCGGCGGCTTTCACATCGACCATGACGAAACCTTCGCCGACCGGCGGCTCGGGCACGTCTTCCACCTGAAGCTGGTCATAAGGGGCGAAGTCCTGGCAAACGAGCGCGCGCATGAAGTCTCTCCGGCTAGATCCGGGCCAGACCCTAGCGCGGGCGGGGAGTGACGCAAGCCAGCGCGCCGCTCGAATCTGATGGGGGCGGCGCTCGGTCCGCCGCTTCGGGCGGCAGGCATCGACCCGGACGGCGCAGCGGTCGCCGAATTCCGGGATGTGCGCCGCGCGGCCGGCTCGGCCCCGCGGCCTTCGCGCTATAGCGACGGGCGAAGCCCGCAAAACCGATGCTGAACCGGCGATGTTTGGGCCGGGCGTGCGAACATGCGTAGAGTAAGCACATTGATTCCAGCGCCGTCTCGCGGCGCGGAGACTGTTTTAAAGACCTGACCCATGCCCTCAGCCGCCGCCGAAAATCGACCGACCATTGATCGCAAGACCGAGCTCCTCGGCATTCTGGCGCGGACCGCGATTGCCGAGCGCTCCGCGCCGGTAAGCCTGCGCCAGTTTGCGATCCGCGCCGGCGTCTCCGAACCGACGCTGCGGCATTATTTCAAAGATCGCCAGGGCGTGGTGATCGCCATTATCGGCTTCTTCGCCGACGGCGCGCGCGATTGGCTGGCCCGCAGCGCCGAACCGTCGAAAACCATCGCCGAGGCGGTGGCCGGCTATGCCGACCTGGCCATGGAGGGCTCGGACACCGACATTTTCGCTCAAGCCCACGCCTTCGCCCTGGTGGAATCCATCCATGACCGGGTGGTGGCGCGCGCCTATCTGGACACCATTATCGAACCCTCGCTGAAGGCGATCGAAGCCCGGCTCGCACCGGCGCTCGACCCAGAAGGCGAGACGCCCGAGCGGGTCCGCCACGCCGCGCTCAATCTTTATGCGTCCGTCCTGATCGCCGTCGTGCACCAACGTCTGCTGCGCGGCGCCGAAGCCCGCCCGCTGGATATGGGCCGCTTCTTCTCCGATCTCACCGGCCTGTTCACCCAGGGACTGGAAAAACCCTGATCGCCTCGACGCCGGCCGGGTGGCCGGGCATGCTGCCGGAATGAGGGATGGCCGGCCCGTGTGACGCCGTTTCGGGATGGCGAATGCGGCCTTGAGGGAAGACGTCATGGACCCCGAGTTATTCGCCCAAGTGCTCGATACGCCGGGCCTGCCTATCTGGGTGACCATCATGAGCTGGGTCTTCGCCTTCGGCTGGATTTTCGCTTTCGTGAGGCTTTTGCAGGGCGGGTTTCGCGATTTGACGGAGGTCTCCCGGTCGCCTTACGCCACTGCGCGCGAGCGCTGGCGGGCCCGCAGCGCCATGCCGATCCGCCTGGCGCTTCTGGTCTTCGCCTCCGGCGTCGGCGCAGCGGGCGTCGCGATCGGCCTCTTCATCCAAGGCGCCATCCTGATCTTTCTCTATCAGCAGGTCTTCGCCTGAACCGGCGCCCGCATTGGATCTGAAGACAGGTGCCTGCGGACCAAACCATTGAATTATTTACCACCTTCGAACACACAGAGTGCCTCCCAAGACGGTTCAAGACGGTCACGCGCGCTGTTTTGCGGGACAGAGCCGAAGACCTGACGCCCCTATCCCCACAGCGCCGGGTCTGGCGGCGACACGCGCCCCGCCTCGTAGCGCAAGCCCGGCGCGCGGTCCTTCGCCAACAAGAGCGGGCCGTCAATGTCCACGAAGCGGCACATCTGGGCGATGACAAAGGCGGGCGCCATCGACAATGACGTGCCCGCCATACAGCCGACCATCAGCTCATAGCCCTTCGCTTGCGCCGCCTCAGCCAGCGCCAGCGCGCCGGTCAGGCCGCCCGTCTTGTCCAGCTTGATATTGATCACCGAATACGCCGACGGCAGGGCGTCCAGATCGGCCGTCGTCTGGCAGCTTTCATCCGCACCGATGGGCAGCGGGCCGTCATAGCCCTCCAGCGCGCCATCGTTTCCGGCGGGCAAGGGCTGTTCGATCATCGCGACGCCCAGCCGCGCCAGCTCCGGCGCGGCGGCGGTCAGGATCTCCATGGTCCAGGACTGGTTGGCGTCGACGATCAGCGCGGCGTCCGGGCGCGCGGCGCGTACAGCGGCGATGCGTTCCACCGGCATGTCCGCGTCGAGCTTGATCTTCAAGGCGGGCGACGGACCGGTCGCCGCTTCCGCCGCCATCACCTCCGGCGCGTCGAGCGAGACGGTGTAGACCGTCTGGACCGGCTTCGGGCTCAGACCCAAGCGCTCCCAGATCGTCTGGCCCGCACGCTTGCAGTCCAGATCCCACAGCGCGCAGTCGAGCGCATTGCGCGCGCCGCCCGCCGGCAAAAGCGCCGGAAGCGCGGCGCGATCCAGCCCGGCTTCGACTTCGGCGCGGACCCGCTCAAGATCGGCCAGCAGCGTGTCCTGGGTCTCGCCCCGATAACTGACCCCGATCCCTTCGCCCTGACCGGCGACGCCGCCGGCCTCCAGCCTCACATGAACCAGCGGCAGCTCCGTGCGGACGGCGTAGGCGATCTTGAACGGCTTGGCGTAGGCCCAGGTCTGCGGGGTCACCGTCAACTTCATGACCGGGCCTCCGCCGCCAGAACCGCATCGGCCAGGCCCGCCCCGCCGTCGCGGATGGGATCAAAGGCCGGCAAGCCCGCCTCCGCCGACGCTGCGGCCAACGCCGCGCGCGCCGCCGCCTCGTCCAACTTGCCGGTGTGCAGCGAAATCGCCGCCACGCGCGCGTTCGGATTGGTCAGGCGCGCCATGTCGGTGGTCAGCCGGATGCAAGTCTTCAGATCCGGGATCGGATGATCGGGATAGCGGTTGATCGTCTTGCGGCCCGCCTCATGGCACAGCACCATGACGTCAGGCTGAGAGCCGTGCAAAAGCCCGAGCGAGACCGCCGCGAATCCGGGATGGAAGAGCGAGCCCTGCCCTTCGATCACATCCCAGTGGTCCGCATCATTGTCCGGCGACAGCATTTCAGCGGCGCCGGAGGCGAAATCCACCACCACTGAATCCATGGGCACGCCGGCGCCGGAGATCATGATCCCGGTCTGGCCGGTGGCGCGAAAGCTGGCGTTGACGCCTTTGTCCGTCATGGCCTTGTGCAGGGCCAGCGCGGTGTATTTCTTCCCGAGCGCGCAATCCGTGCCAACGGTCAGCACACGCTTGCCGGACCGCTTGCGGCCGGACCCGACCTCGATGCCTTCCGGCGGCACGCGCACATCGATAAGATGACGGCCGGCGCGCGCGGCGGCGGCGACCAGCTCGGCCTGATCCTTCAGCTTGTGGTGCAGGCCTGCGGCCAAATCGAGCCCCGCCTCCAGCGCGGCGACCAGCGTCGGCGTCCAGCTGGGATGCAGCTTGCCGCCGATGCCCGTCAGCGCGACGATCATGGTCTTCGCGCCGGCGGCGACGGCGGCGTCGACGCTCATCGAGGCCAAGCCGACGGTGGCGGCGTCCGGGCTCAGCCGATGCTCGCCCACACATAATTCCGGGCGCCAGTGGGCGATCCCGCGGCCCGTCTTGGCGGAATCCGCGCTTTCCGCTCCGCCCAGGAAAATCAGGTATTTCGGATGAAGATCGAGCATTAAGGCGCCCCGCCGCTGAAACCTGTCCTGTTTTCAACGGCCCGGCGCTCAGGCGCAAGGGGCGCTGGCGGCGGAGATTGCGCAGGCTACACTGCCGCCCGGGCCAGACGGGACGGACAGGCATGCGTGCGGCGAACGCCATCAATATCGAAGATTTGCGGACCCTGGCGAAGCGGCGGCTGCCGCGCATGGTGTTCGACTATATTGATGGCGGGGCGGACGACGAGCAGACGCTCAGGGCCAACACCCAGCGTTTCCGCGACCGGGAATTGCTGTGGAATGTGCTGGTCGATGTCAGCGATATTGATCTGTCGATCTCGGTGATGGGCGTGAAAAGCCCCCTGCCCTTCATCCTCGCGCCGACCGCCGCCCAGCGCCTGTTTCATCCGCATCTGGGCGAACTCGCCGCCGCGCGCGCGGCCGCTGCGCACGAGGCGGTTTATGCGGTCTCCACCGTGGCGACCCAGACGCTGGAGGACATCGCGGCGGCCCATCCCGGCCCGAAAATCTTCCAGCTCTATGTCTGGAAGAACCGCGCCTTGCTGGAAGGCATTCTCGAGCGCGCCAAGGCGGCGGGGTATACCGGTCTGGTGCTCACCGTGGACCTGCCCGCGATGGGCAATCGCGAGCGCGATCCGCGCAACGGATTCACCGTCCCGGTCCAGCTCAACGCCAAGACCATTCCCCAGGCCCTGGCCAAGCCGGCTTATCTGATCGACCTGGTGCGCGGCGGTCCGGCCGAGCCCGCCAATTTCAACACGGCGGGTCAGAAAGACGCCCTGGACCGGGAGAATGGCCGTTTCGACCCGTCGATCACCTGGGAGTATCTGGCTTGGCTGCGCTCGGTCTGGGACGGACCGCTGGGGGTCAAAGGCATGGCCCGTCCCGACGACGCGCGCCGGGCGCTGGACGCCGGCGTCGACGCCGTCTGGATCTCCAATCATGGCGGCCGCCAGCTGGACACATGCCCGGCGAGCATCGACACGCTTGAGCCGATCGCCAAGGCGGTGGACGGCCAGGCCGAGATCATCCTTGACGGCGGCGTGCGCCGCGGCACCGACATCGTCAAAGCCTACGCCCTGGGCGCGGACGCGGTGGCCGTCGGCCGCGCCTATCTTTACGGCCTCGCCGCCGGCGGCGAAGCGGGCGTGGCGCGCGCCATCGAAATCCTCAGGTGCGAGACCGAACGCGCCATGGCGCTGATGGGACGGCGAAGCCTGTCCGAGCTGAACGCCGCGGACGTGATCGAGCGGTAGCTCCTCATCGATCCCAGCTTACGCGATGAAGCGAGGGAGTTGTGTCAGGTGCATTGAGTCCCGCACGTTAAGCCCGCATGGGCGACCACACACCCCGAAGCCAAGCTCGCCTTGCCAGGAGCAAGGGTCAGTTGAGCGGAGGACGACAGGAGACAATCCCTCCGGTCACCAACTCCTGGCGCTAGACAGTGAGCCTAGGCCGCCGCCGATGCCGATGCTTGGCGGCTCCCGTTCGCATCGGCTTCGGGCCCTGTACGCCCGCGACGAACGGGCGCCCAATCCGCCGAAATTCGTTCGATGACAAGTTCGGGATCAATCTTGGCGCGAACCACTAACTGCCGGACTTCGTATAGCTTTTCTTCGTCGGCTTGGCCTGCCTCGACCAAAAGCATTTCAAGCGCGCGTTTCCTCAAGCGATTTCGCTCCTGCCTTGCGGTCGGGTCCAGCGCTCGATTAAGGGCCGTCAGCACCGTGATCGCTACGCCCACCAACGCAACAAGGGCTGGATCAGAGAATAGGCCCGGGTCTGCACCCTGAGCACTCTGCTGAGAAATCGTGACAATCGCTCCGAGCCCAGCCAGCGTGATCGGCACGATCAAATTCAGAATCTGCATGAAGTTTGCCCAGAAGCTCGCGCCTCGAATATCCCGGCGAATTTGGGCTTGGACCTCCGAATTCTCCGTATCCATTTTGCACCTCACCATGAAAATGAGCGAGCACTATACCTTAGATTAAAACAGATTTCGCGCATAAGAAAAAGACAATTCAATTCCATTCAACTTTTGATCTCTACTAAGGCGCAACGCTGTTTTCACCGGCCAATCACCTCCCTGGCGCCGTCGGCATCGAAATGGAGCGGATTCGTGGAACGAGCCCGTGTTTCACTCCCGAGGGACTCACAAGCAGATCTACTCTTCACTCGTACAGGAGAGCGGGGCGTTTCTGATCCCTACTCAAGCGGTTCAACGGACCTTGCGGTCCGCTCGTCCTCGTCGCCGCCTACCCCTCCGCAAACGACGAATGGCGCAATCGTTCCAGCGCCGCTCGCACTTACCCGCGGGCTCGAGTCATTGCGCCCTGGCGAAGGGACGGCATCGCGACCGGTCGAACAGATGTCAGCAAGGACGGAAAAACTGGTGCCCAGGGGCGGATTCGAACCACCGACACGCGGATTTTCAATCCGCTGCTCTACCAACTGAGCTACCTGGGCGTTCAGGCGTTCCGGGGCGCGGCCCGGTGCTCTTGAGGTCGGCGGTTATAGGGCGCGGCTTTTGCCCTGTCCACGCCCTTTGCGCAGGTTGAACGTCAAGCTGCGCGCGGCGTGCTAGAGTGCCGCCCGGCCAATGCTTCAGGGACGCCGCCATGACCAAGCACCGCATCTTCGCCATGAGTTTCGCCAAGGTCTATCCGATGTATGTGGACAAGGCCGAGCGCAAGGGCCGCACCAGGGCGGAGGTGGATGAAATCATCGCCTGGCTGACCGGTTATGAGGGGGCGGCGCTGAGCGCCGTGATCGATCAGGAAAAAACGATTGAGGACTTCATCGAGGATGCGCCCCGCCTCAATCCCGACCGCGCGTTGATCAAGGGCGTGGTGTGCGGCGTGCGCGTCGAAGAGGTCGAGGACCGGCTGATGCGCGAGGTGCGCTATCTGGACAAGCTGATCGACGAGCTCGCCCGCGGCAAGGCCATGGACAAGATCCTTCGCGCGCCAACCTCCTGAATACGCTTCGCATAGGGGCGATACGTTAACGGCGCCGCCCTGATACGGCGTCTCCGCTTCAGGCGGGGCTCGGCTGGAAACCGGCCGCCCGGGACCACAGCCGGCCCCGCTCCGGCGGAACGGCGACGGGAGCGGCGCGCGCCGGAAAAGGCGTCGCTCCATCTTCAGCGCACCCGGGCGCTTGCCCCGCCTGCGTCCGCCTGCTACCCGCCGCGTTCGTTTCACAAAAAGACAAAATAAGAGGATTGCCCATGAAGCGCGCCGTCACCGTCAGCGCCCTGGCCCTGTTGATCGCGCTGGGCGAAGGCCCCGCCGCCCTGGCGCAGGAGACCGAGGACGTGATCACGATCACGGCGGGCCGCGCCGCGGGCGCCGAGGCCGGCGACCGCCCGGTCAGCGTGCTGACCCGCACGGGTTTGCGGGCGGCGGGCCTGGATGATCTGGGCGATGCGCTGGCGTTCAATCCGGCGGTCGTGGGCTCGGAGTTCAACGACGATCCCGGCACCCAGAACGACACTTCGGGCACGTCCAGCGTCAATCTGCGCGGGCTGGGCCTGGGCGCCACGCTGGTGCTGATCAACGGGCAGCGTCAAACCCCCTCAAGCGTGGCCGCCGACGACGGCGCCAGCTTTGTCGATCTCAACGCCCTGCTGCCCGACAACGCCATTGAGCGCGTGGAGATTCTCAAGGACGGCGCCTCGCCGCTTTTTGGATCCGATGCGGTGTCCGGCGTGGTCAATGTGATCACGCGCGACCGCTTTGACGGACTGGAAGCTGAGATCGAGGCGCGCGGCCCGGACGGTTTCAACGGCGCCGGCTTCACCTCGATCGCCTCCCTGATCGCCGGCGGCGCGCTCAGCGACACCGTGCATGTCACCGGCGCGGTCAGCTATCGCGACACCGACGGCGTGGAAGGCTTTGAAACCGATTTCGCACCCGGCACCGGCCTGTCGGCGCTCGGCCAGCCGGGCGCTTATTACGTCCAGGCGCCGGGCGGCGGGTTTGAAGTCACCACGCCCAGCGGCGGGCCCCAGGCGATCATCGACCGCGATTGCGCGGCGGGCGGCGGTGATCCGCTGGTGCTCGGCGCGGACACCGTGTTTGGAACGCCGGGCTTTTGCCGGTTGGACTTCGGCCAGTTCTTCTCCCTGATCCCGGATGAAACCCGGATCAACGCCTTCGGCGCGCTGACCGCCCAGATGGGCGAAACCGCCTTCACCCTGCGCGCGGCCCTGGCGAGCCAGGACTTGAGCCGCGGCAATTCCCCATCCTTGCCGGCCTTAAGCTTTCCGACCATTCCCAGCGCCAATCCGGGCAATTATTTCGGCCGCGACGTCACCTGGCTGGGCCGCCCGCAAGGCGTATCGGCGGGCGCGGCGCGGCGCAGTTTCGAGCATGACACCTGGCGCATCGACGCATCGCTTGAGCGCGGTTTTGAATTCGCCGGCCGGGACTGGGACGGAGTTCTGACGGCGAATTATTCGCGGAATGATCTCACGGCCACCATCACCGACACGGTCGCGACCCGGCTGGACGCCGCGATCAACGGCCTGGGCGGCGCGGGCTGCTCAGGACTGAGCGCCGGGGCGAACGGCTGCCAGTGGTTCAACCCCTTCGGCTCGGGCGGGCTGGTCACCGACCCCTCCGATCCGCGCTATAACGACCCCGCCCTGCTCGACTGGCTGATCGGCGAAAACGTCCGCGACAGCGAAGCCACGCTCGCCAGCCTGGAAGGCGTGATCGCCACGGAGCAGGCCTTCGCCGCGCCGGGCGGACACGCGTCTTTGGTGCTGGGCGCCCAGATCCGGCGCGAAGCGCTGGACGTGGACAATGGCGAGCTGTTCAATCAGGACGCCTTCCTCTTCATCGTCGGCGGGCCCGACTATGACGGCGAGCGCGACGTGATCTCCGCCTTCGCCGAGACGGTGATTCCGCTCTCAAGCCGCGCGCGCCTGCAAGCTGCGCTGCGCCATGAAGACCTGGAGGCCTTCTCCTCCACCGACCCCAAGCTGGCGCTCGCCTTTGACGTCACCGATCAATTCACCCTGTCGGGCGGCTGGTCGCGCTCTTTCCGGGCGCCGTCCCTGCACCAGCAGGTCAGCGGCACGACCACGCTGCAATCTCTCGCCATCGGCGCGCAGAGCCTGTTCCGGCCGGTGCGCACGGTGGGCTCGCTTGATCTCGATCCGGAGACCGCCGACACCTTCACCCTGTCGGCCGACTGGCGCGGCGAGGCCTGGTCTGTCCGCGCTGATCTGTGGCGCACGGAAGTCGAAGACCTGATCGTGGAGGAAAGCGCCAACGCCATCCTGGCCGCCGACTTCGCCGACGACGGGATCTACAACGACCCGCGCGTGGACACGACGCCGGCCGGCGATGTCGTGCTGGTGCGCGCCGCCTTCGTGAACGCGCCGTCCGTGGAAGCGCAGGGCGCGGATCTCTCCATCGTTCGCGCACCCATTAGGACCGACCGCTTCGGCGCCTTCAGCGGCGGCGTGGACGCGGTTTATATCGACGAATTCACCCTGATCGATCCGGTTTTGAACACCGAGATCGATGCGGTCGGGAATCGCAATTTCACAAATTTCGCCCGGTCCCTGCCGAACTGGCGCGCCACGGCCTATCTGGATTGGACCGCCGGCGATTGGACCGCGCGGGCGCAGGCCCGCCATGTCAGCGCCTATGACGATGATCAAAACGCCGGCGCGCAGATCGAGGCCTTCACAGCCTTCGACCTGCAAGCGGGCTGGAGCGGGCAGCGCTTCGGACAGGGTCTCGGCGTCACCGTCGGCGCGCTCAACATCACCGATGAAGACGCGCCCTTTGTCGCCACCCCGCTGGGCTATGACACCAAGGTGCATGACGCGCGCGGGCGGGTTCTGTATGCGCGGGTCAGCGTGAGCCGCTGACCCTTCGCGGCGGCCGCGTCCGCCATCCCGCCGCCATTGCGTCGCCGACCGCTGGCGCTGCGGCGTCTAAGCAGCTTTGACGGCGCTGATGAAGGCGCTGATCCGGCTCTGCAGCTGCCGGGAGGAGCTGGCGACCTGATCGGCGACCTCTTCGACCGCGTTCGCCTCGGTGACGGCGCCGGCAACGGAACCGGAGATCGCCTCCACCCCGGCGCTGCTGTCACCCGCGCCGGTCGCGGCCTCCTGAGCGCTGGCCGAAATCTCGCGCACCGCGGCCGTTTGCTGTTGAGCCGTGGAGGTGGTGGCGGCTGCTTGGCCGCGGATGCCGTCCAGCGCGTCGCCGATCGCTCCGGCGCTCGCCGCGACGGCGCTGGAGCGCGTGCGCAAGCCTTCAATCTGCCGGCCGATCTTCTCGGTCAGGGACTGGGTTTGACTGGCCAGCGCTTTCACCTCGTCGGCCACGACGGCGAAGCCCTTGCCCGCCTCCCCGGCGCGCGCGGCTTCAATCGTCGCGTTCAGGGCGAGCAGGTTGGTCTGCTCCGCGACGCCCGAGATGGAATCCAGCATGGCATGCATGCCGTCGACCGCCTCGACCATGGCCTCGAGCTCGTCGCGGGCCTGACCGGATTGTTCCGCCGCCGCCACGACGCTGGCCGCGGTGTCTTCTGCGGACCGCAAGATCTCGTTGATGGACGCGGCGAGCTGCTCGGCCGAGCTGGCGACGGTTTGCACATTGGCGGCCGATTGCTGCGAGGAGGCCGCGATCGAGCTGGCGCGCTCATTGACCGAGCCGGTGATGTCGGAGACCGAGCGCGAGGCTTCGCGCAGGCGTTCGCCGGATTCGGACAGCAGCAAGACGCTATGTTCCGCTTCAGCTTCAAACTCGCCGATCAGCGTGTCGAGCGCTTCCGCGCGCCGGTTGCGCTGCTCATTGCGGCGTTGCGCTTCCGCCTCCAATTCTCGGGCGGCTTGCAATCGCTCGCGCAGGCTGTCCTGAGCGGTGGCGAGGCCGCCCAGCTCGTCGCGCAAGCGGGTGTGCGGCATGTCGGAGTCATAATCACCATCCGCCATCGCCATGATGCGGTCCACCAGATGGCCAAGCGGGCGTGTCAGCGAACTCACAATGGCCACGCCGACGACCAGCGCGATCAACACGCCGGCTGCAGCCAGGATCAGCACCAGCGCAAGCGTACGCCCCGACAGGGCTGAATAGCTCGCCTGGTACGCGTCGACCTCGGCGTTGATGGCGTCATAGCGCGCTTCGATCAGCGCCAGCATTTCCGGCCCGATCGAGTCGAGAATGGCGGCCTGCGTCTGATCTCCAGCGGCCAACCGCTCAAACGCCAAGCCATAACTTTCGACAAGACGGAATAGCCGATCCGCTTCAACGCTCGCGGATCGAGCCTCGGCTCGCCCAGCCGCGATCTCCTGCAGCGCCTCATCAATATTGTCGCGCACCGAGCTTACGCGATCCGCGCCGCCGGCGGCGCGCCAGGCGAAGGCGTACATCCGCGCTTCGCCCAAATCCTCCTGGATCGCTGCAATCCGGCTATAGTCTGAGAAGCTGCGTTCCAGCGCGCCAAATTCGACATTGAGCCGGTTCAGCATCCAGATGGTGGTCGCCGCCATCACAAATATGATCAATGCGATCAGCCCAAATCCGCCGCCCAGGCGCCATTTGATCGAAAGCCGGTCCATTTCGCGTATTCCTTTTTTGAACGCCGTTCATTGAACAAGCTTCAGCGAAATTGGTTAACCGAATTTCTTCGAGATTTAGTCCCCTGTTTTTATTGCTGAATATGACTTCGCAGACGGCATGAAATGATTGACCGCATTCAATTCATTTCAGAGCGATGCGCCCGGCGTCACGGCGGGATGGTCGCCGACCGACGCGTCGGGCCGCCGTCCCCGGCAAAACTGAGGCCGGCTCAGTCCTCGCGCGAGACGCCCTCGTCAGGCAGATCCGCCTCCGGGTCCACCCGCTCGCCCGGCACCGCATAGGCGCCGGAGAACCATTTGCCCAAATCTATGTCCGCGCAGCGTTTGGAGCAGAAGGGGCGAAACTCGACCACGTTCGGCTTCTTGCAGATCGGACAGGGCGGGCGAGGTTTGGTTTCAGTCATGGGGCCGGCCTCACGTCGAACGCCCGGGCGCCGATCTCCGGCGCGAGCACCAGGCTGAAGCGGTCCGCCAACCTCGCCTTCATCGCCTTGCGCCAGCCGATGGGGTCGGCCTCGAGCCAGGCATGAATCTCCGCCCCGCACCGCAGCTCCAGGCGGGCGGCGCGGTTCGCGCGCCCTTCCCGCTCCAGCGCCCGCAGCGCCGCCAGCGCGCGCGTCTCCACCGTCTCCACGCCGAAGCTTTCCCAGCACCGCTCATGAAGCGCCCGGCCCAGGCGCTGACGGGCCAGTTCGACGATGGCGAAGCGCGACGGCGGCGCGATGTCGATCTTCGCCGGATCGCGCTTGAACGCGCCACGCACGGCCTGGTCCAGCGCGTTCTGGTCGGCGCGCTTTTTCAAGGGCAGGAAATCGATCGCCGCGACGCCGCCAATGCCGCGCAGGCGGATCTGCCGGGCCGCTTCGCGCGCGGCGGCTTTATTGAGATCCAGCGCCAGCTTCTGTCCGCCCGCCTGGCTTGGCCGTCCGGCGGAGTCGACGTCGATTGCGGTTAATGCCGTCACCGGTTCAATGATCAGGCGGCCGCCGCCTGGTATCGGCGCCACAGGCTCCAGCGCGGCGGCGAATTCGCCGTCCAGGTCGAATTCGGCGTCCTGCGGCGTGCGCACCGGCGCCTCGAACATCATGGACAGGCGCTCGGCGATGGGCGGGGCGGGCACGACGATCTGCGGCGCCTCGCCTTCCTCGATCTCGAACAGGGTCAAGGTCGGGCCTTTGTCCTGAAACTCTTCGCGCGCGATCTGAACCCCGATCGCAGCGCCCTGGTGCAGGCCGTCGGGACGGCCGGCTTTGCCGAAGGGCAGGAAGGCGTCCGGCCCGCGTCCGATGTCGCAGAATGCGCCGTTGAGGCCCTTATCGATGCTGATGACGCGGGCGCGATAGACTTCGCCGCGAACGGCGCGTCGGTCTTTCTCGCTCCAGCGCTCCAGATGCAGCTCGACGGCCCGGTCCCCGTCCACCACCGCGGCGCGGGTCTCCCCGACATTATGCTCAGCGACAATTCTCAAAACTTGTATCCCAGGCCGGTCAGCATCTGCCGGCTTTCATAGACCGGCAGACCGACCACGCCGGTATAAGAGCCGGTCATCTTGATCACATAGGCGCCGGCGCGGCCTTGCACGCCATAACCGCCGTCCTTGCCCGCCCCGCCATTCCCCGCTTTCAAGATAGCTGGCGATCTCTTCCTCGCTTAACCGTTTAAACGTGATGCGGGTCTCCACCACCTTCGAGGCCTCCCGGCCGTCCGGGGCGCGCACGGCGACGCCGGTGAAGACCCGGTGATTGCGCCCGCTGAGCAAACGCAAACACGCTTCCGCCTCCTCGCGCGTTTCGGTTTTCGGAAGAATCCTGCGGCCCGCGCCGACCACCGTGTCGCTGGCCAGCACATAGGCGCCGTCATGGCGCGCGGCGGCGAGCTTGTCCTGCGCCAGACGCAAAGCGAGCGCCCGCGGCGTTTCACCGGGACGCTCCGTCTCGTCGATATCGGCGGGGGCGATGACATCCGGCGCCGCCCCGATCTGGGCCAATAGATCGCGCCGGCGCGGCGATGCGCTGGCCAGAACCAGGCGCGCGCGTCCAGGCGTGCCGGACACAGGCCTATTTGAAGCGATAGGTGATGCGCCCTTTGGTCAGATCATAGGGCGTCATCTCGACCAGCACCTTGTCGCCCGCCAGCACCCGGATGCGGTTCTTGCGCATCTTGCCGGCGGTGTGGGCGATGATCTCGTGATCATTTTCCAGTTTGACCTTGAAGGTCGCGTTCGGCAGGAGTTCGACGACTTCGCCTGGAAACTCCAGCAATTCCTCTTTCGCCATACGGCTCCTCGTTTGTTCCTTCGCGCGTTCGCGCGGCAGGCGCGCTATATAGGCGCTCGGCGCCCCGTCCGTCGAGCGTCTAGCCGCCTCCGACTGCGCTTTGTCTAGGCAGATTCGGTCAAAAAGGCCTTGATGCGGGTCTCGATCGCATCGCGGACCTCCCGATACGCCGCCAGCCGCATCTCTCGGCTGCCCTGCTGCATCCACGGGTCGGGAAAGGACCAGAGATGGTAATCGGCGCCCCATTGCGCCGCCGCGATGCTGGCGGCCGCATCCGCGCCTTCCGACAGGCAAATCACCTGCAGGGGCGCGATTTCCAGATCATCGAGCGATTGGCACTCGAATTCGGTCAAGTCATGACCGAGCTCGCCCATCACCGAAATCATGAAACCGTCCGGCAAAGACGCCGGCGCGATCCCGCAAGAGGTCGCGCCGCCGCCCATGCGCTTATTCCAGAAGGCTTCAGCCATGGGAGAGCGAACCGCGTTTCTGGTGCACACGAAGACGGTGTCCGGCGCGTTCACATCTTTCTCCGGTGCAGGGCGCAGATCAAAGTGAACAGACGGCGCGAAGTGGCGAAATCCACCTCGATCTTGCCCGCGAGGCGCTCCCTGAGAATCGTCGAGCCTTCATTGTGAACGCCGCGCCGGCCCATATCGATGGCTTCGATCTGCGCCAGCGTGGAGTCCCGCACCGCCTCGTAATAGCTGTCGCACATCATCAGATAGTCTTTCAGGATGCGCCGAAGCGGGCCCAGCGAGAAGACGAAGATGTGCACCGGCGCGCCGTCCTGACGCGTGACGTCAAAGACCAGGCGCTGATCCTCAATCGCCAGGCGCAACGCGTAGGGACCGGTCTCCGAGCCGTTGGGCGCGAAAACATTGCCGTCCAGAAGGTCCGCGATCGCAACGCGGCGCTCATGCTCTACATTGGCGTCCGCCTTGCCGATGGAGTCCTGATCGAGCTCCACCGCGACGAGGTGATGATCGCTCATGGGGCGTCGTCCTCGGGATGGTGCGGCCGCGCCGCCGCCCGCCACGGCTCAGACACGTCCGCCAGCACCAGGTCCAGGCACTCCACCTCCAGCCGCAGCGCGCCGCCGCCGGAAAAGGTGAATTCCAGCACGCCGCCGGGCGCCTCGGCCTCGTTAAAGGCGATGGACAAGAGATTCACCACCGCGTCGACCGAGTTCTGCTTCAGCCGTTGACCTTGCGCAGCCAGCACGCCGCCGGCCTGGAGCGCCGTGCGCACGCGTTCGCCGCGGCCCGCTTCGCCGGCTTCCCAGCGATAGCGATTAAGCGCGAGGGTGAAGCGCCGCGCCCTCGCCTCGTATTGAAAATCACCCAATTGCGCGACCGCATCCTGCAAGGCCGCCGAGACCGGAGCCAGGTCGTCCTTATCCTGCACAATGAGTTTGAGCGGCTTGAACGTCATCGCCGGTTCGCAGTCCCTGAGGCTTATTCGCTTTCACGCACGACATCCGCGCCGCAAGCCGACAACTTGTCCTCCAAGCGTTCGAACCCGCGGTCGAGATGATAGATTCGGTTTACAACCGTATCACCTTCCGCAGCCAGACCCGCGATGACAAGGCTGACCGATGCGCGCAGGTCGGTGGCCATCACCGGCGCGCCTTTGAGCGCGCTGGGTCCGCGCACCACCGCCTCGTTTCCGCGCACCTGAATGTCCGCGCCGAGGCGCCCCAGCTCCGGCACATGCATGAAGCGGTTTTCAAAGATGGTTTCTCGGATGATCGAGGCCCCGTCCGCGAGCGCCATCAAAGCCATGAATTGGGCCTGAAGATCGGTCGCGAAGCCCGGGAACGGCTCGGTCTGGATGTCCACCGGCTTGAGGGCGCCGGTGCGGCGCACCGTGACGCTGGCCTCATCTTCGACGATTTCAGCGCCGGCGCGTTGAAGCGCGCGCCACAGGGCGTGGTTATGCTCCGCGCGGGCATCTTTGAGCACGACGTCGCCGCCCGCCGCCGCGGCGGCGATGGCGTAGGTGCCCGTCTCGATCCGATCCGGCACCACCGCCCAGTCCGCGCCCTTGAGCCGATCCACGCCCTGGATGCGGATCTCCGCGTCTCCGGCGCCTTCAACCGTCGCGCCCATGGCGGTCAGGCAATCGGCCAGATCGATGATCTCCGGCTCGCGCGCGCAGTTTTCCAGCACGGTTTCGCCTTTCGCCAGCACCGCGGCGAGCATGGCGTGCTCCGTGGCGCCGACCGAGACCATCGGGAAGACCACGCGCGCGCCGCGCAGGCCGCCCGCCGGCGCCTTGGCCAGCACATAGCCTTCCTCCAACACGATCTCCGCGCCCAGCGCCTCGAGCGCTTCCAGATGCAGATTGACCGGCCGCGCGCCGATGGCGCAGCCGCCCGGCAACGACACTTTGGCCCGGCCTTCGCGCGCGATCAGCGGACCGAGCACATTAAAACTGGCGCGCATTTTCCGCACGAGATCATAAGGCGCATAAGGATCGTCGATCTGCGCTGCATGCAGGCGCAGTTTGGAACCCGCCTGCTCTTCCACCTCGACGCCGAGATGAGCCAATAGCTGACCGAGAAACCGGGTGTCCGCCAGACGGGGCATGCGCGAAAGGACCAGCTCGCCATCGGTCAAAAGACCCGCCGCCATCAGCTTCAACGCGGAGTTTTTGGCGCCGGAGATTTCGATTTCGCCGTGAAGCGGTCTGCCGCCGCGGATGCGTATGCGATCCATCGTTTTCCTTGTCCTTCTTCGCGCCCGCCCAGCCGGTCCTCGCGTGCGGCGGTCCAAACCCGCCTTCACGGCGGCAGGGCGCGCCTGCGGCTTCAGGGTGTTCCGCCCCTCAACCTGGTCCTCGTCACTCCGGAATTGATCCGGTATTCGCGCTCATCCCGCGACCCTGCGAACAAGCCGAAGCGCGTGTCGCGCGCACCATGCCGCAGAGCGATGACGCGCGCACGCGGCGATTTCAGGGCGAAGATCAGGACGCACCGGGTTTTTTCTGTGCGGCTTTGCGGCGCTTGAGATTCGCGCGCAACGCATCAGCCCAGGCGCGCCTCCTTCTCGGAGGCCGCGCCGGCGCCGGGATCGCGCCGGTTTCCGCTTTTGTCTTTCGGGCTCATGCGCATGAGCCAATGACGCGCTCTGCAAATGGCGTCAAGCCCGGTCTTGGCGCGCGCGCCGCGATGCGCTAAGACCCGCGCCTCAAGCCGCCGGGCCGGCCCGGATCCGCTTGCGCCGCTATAGCTCAGGGGTAGAGCGTTCCCTTGGTAAGGGAGAGGTCGAGTGTTCAATTCACTCTAGCGGCACCATTCCTTCTTCGCCCCCGCAGAAAGACCCTAACACCTTGAATGGTAAGGTGGTTTTTGGTGTTCTAAATCCGTTTTCACGGCAGTACTCCAATGGCCCCTCAAATGTCATTCTCAAGAGCGGACGGCGAAGCTGAAAAACCCCTGAATTCCAGAGCTTAAGCGGATTTGTGAGCACTCTAAGGGAGTGTTCAAACAATTCACTTTTGAGGTCAGCGATATTAGGCCCGTTCAACGCCTTTTCCGTAGCAAGAAGCTTATGCCGCTCCAGAAGTTCAATACGTTTTTCATAGGCCGAAATGACTCTGGGAGAGCTGGCGTTGAGGACACAATCAACCAAACGCTCGATTTCTTTTTCCAGCTTCGATTCGAGGCCTCGTCAGCGAATTGCTTCGATGCATGGCCGAGCTGAGATATGTATTGAGACCAAGCCTCCTCGAACATCGCTTGAACAAGCTTTGCGAGTTGCGGGCGTGGCTGAAGCGCAGAAAGCAGCTCAGCGAACCGCCCTTCGATCTTTGCGCGCGGGATCGTCTTTCCGTAAGCAGCGCAGCTCCGCTCACGGCAAAAGTAATAGGGGTATTTCTTGAACTTGCCCTTCGACCAACCCGCCGTCAGGGGCGTCTTGCAGCTTGAGCATGCGACTGCACCTCTGAGAACAAAGTCCTCAGAAATGTCTTTGCGAGTTGGTGCGTAAACACCGGCATCAAGCTTGGCGATAATCTTCTCGTGGGTCTCGAAACTGATCAGACCTTCGTGTTGCCCCTTCCTCATGGAAATGCCGAGGTAGGGCGCAGAGATCATTCCGGCGTACATATGGTTTCTCAGCATCCAGATCACGCGCTGTTGCGAAATCTCGCCATGATGGTTCCTGGACATCGGTAGCTTTGGAAAACCCTCGAGGTAACGTTTCACTTCCACCTGAGAGGCAAAGCGGTTCTCGGCAAACCCTTCCAAAGCCTCCTTGATGATGGGCGCGAACTCTGGGTTCGGGACGATTACCTTCCCGCCCTCTGGAGCATCCTTGTACATGTATCCGATGGGTGCGCGCGTGACAGCAAAGCCACGCTCTAAACGGGCGCGCCGACGCTCGCGGTTTTGACGTCGATTCTGTTCGCGCTCGAGTTCGGCTTGCGCCGCATACATGGTCTCAGAGAACTTGTTCTCAGGAGTGTCCTCCGTTTTGAAGTTCAGGAATTCGACACGCACCCCGCGCTCTGTGAGCAGCCGACGGAGCATAAGGTGGTTTTCCGTCTCACGGGCAAAGCGTTTGTGGTCGTCAAAAATCGCAACGTAGTTCTTGCCGGTTTTCCGGTTGGCATCGATGTGAGCGAGCATGGATCGGATAGCGGGCCGTTCAAGTAGCGATTGCCCCCCTGACATGCTTTCCAAGAAGACTTGCTCAACTTCATACCCGTTGACCTCCGCATGCTTGCGGCATCGGTGTTCCTGGCTCTCCAACCCACCGCCCCGGAGCTGGCTTCGATCCGAAACCCGGCAGCAAATGAGAGCCGTCCATTCCGCCGCTATACGATCAACATGATTCATCAAATTCACGCTTGACCTGACAAGCATCTGGCTCGCGACAAGTCCCCTTTTCACTCAGTTTTTCAGCACCTTCCAATGATACCATATTGGCGATTGCAATATGTCCCTCATCTGCGCTCTTCGCCGCCGTCTGTGGATAAAACTTCTCAAATTCCACTCGGAGTCCAAAGTCCAGTACGAGAACGATGATGTCCCAAATCGCTTTAAGGACAGCCTCCCGCTCATCGGCATGGAGGGCTGGATCGTCCAGCAGGTGCTCATAGACAGTTGGATCAAAGACAAGGGTTGGCGGCGCTTGCTCCGCCAATTGGGTATCGTCGGTGGACATAGGGTGCTCCTGAGTTGGCCCAATCAACCGGTGACGCCAATCGCGCGCGTCGCGCACAGGCAGCCCTTTCGATTGTGAGCCAAAGTTAGGCGCATGGAAGTGCCACGCGGGAGGAAAGCCCGGCGGCAGAAATCAATACGCAAATGTTGGGATGTAGCTTCTACCGCTACAAAGAAATCCCCAGCACGTCAACAAATAACTCTTTAAATACAATAGTATGGCCCATATCTTAAGCCGAAATTAACCACAATTATCTATACTAGAAGCGTTATGGGTGGACCGAAGGATGAGCGGGGCCAGCGACAAGAGCTGGATGATTTGAACAATGAACGGGCAGGCAATGAGACTGGCCGCATTCGCCGCTTCCTCCACGATCGCGATCCAGAGATTCTCGAAGCCAAGAAACGCGAAGACGAGCGCAAGCTTTCGGCATTGATGCGCTTGCTAGACGATCCTGTTTATCGAGCCGCCTTTGAAGGCGCATGGGCCGCGTATGAGCGTGCTCAATCCACTGTTGATGATGCCCTAAGTGAAGCGGTCGAAGCGGTGGAGCGTTTGACTGATTACACCGATG
>LYSW01000015.1:53080-55118 GCA_001657295.1 Oceanicaulis sp. BBD 1991-10
AGACGGAACAGCGCTTAGCGATGAGGAAACCACACGCGTTGAGCGGAGCGCCGATGCACCGAGCTTCGAGGCCCGACGACAAGCCGGAGACGCACTCGTAGCCGCCCAATCCCGCAGAGCCCATATCCTGGAAATTCAAGCCACGATCCTCGATCCGGCTCGCCAAAGGCTACAGGTCAAAGATAACCCTATGAGTCAATCCGAGCTTGAAGAGGTCACGCGCGACCTTGATGGCGTAACCGAGCAAGTCCAAGACCGCTCAATGCTCCATCAGTTTGGGCAATCCGTGACGCCGCCGACTTTAACGCCCGAGATGGCCGAATCCGTCGATGAGTTAGTGCTCAGCCCTATTGAACCGCTCCGCTAACCACCAGCGATCAACTCCCCACATTCCCGACGCGCCAGGGCGAAGATAACTTCGACGGGCCGATTGTCCGGGAAGCGTGCCATGGCCGCGAGGATCGACGCGTAGGCCTCATCTTCGCCTTCGTAATACCAACGCGCAACGCACTGGCCTGTTTCGGGGTTTTGCATACCAAGCGTGCTGGTCGCACCGGCCATGAACGCACCCACCCAGAGCCGCTGATCACGCGCCGATTGCTCGAGAAAATAGGCGTTGTTGAATTGATCGGCTTCAGCGGCGGCAAGGCCATCTGCCTCTTGAGCCGCGCCGCAACCCGACCCGAAGATCAGAACCGCCGTAGCGCATACGATGGTGTGTAAGTGTCTCAAAAACCTTCCGAAAAGAGACTCTGGCTGGTAAGGTCAACGCATCATTGAGAAGCTAGGCCGATTGCGGATTTAGCTGCGGTCAACGCCATCTAAGACTCGAGTCCCACAGGGGAAGGGTTTTGGGACGGCAAAAGCGGCTCTCAGTGCGAATTTGATAAAGCAATAGGAGAGCAAAGATGCGGATCGGCTACGCCCGCGTCTCGACCGAGGAGCAGTGTCTCGATCTACAGATTGACGCGCTCACCAAGGCGGGATGCCAGACGATATTCAAAGACCATGGGGTGAGTGGTGTTGCACAGCATCGCCCTCAACTCGACAAAGCTCTCGCAGCCGTTGGGCCTGGCGACACGCTTGTCGTTTGGCGTCTCGATAGACTTGCCAGGTCAATGCATGAGCTAACCGGAACAGTTCAGGCCCTACATGACCGAGAGGTCGGGTTTCACTCAGTTTGTGAGTACATTGATATCAGCTCAGCCTTCGGCGAACTGATCCTCCATGTTCTAAGCTCAATTGTACATTTTGAGCGGCGTTTGATCGTCGAACGCACCGAGGCTGGCATGCGCGCTGCGAAGGCGCGGGGCGTGAAGTTCGGGCGAAAGCGCATACTCAGTCCAAAAGCCATACGGATGGCAAAGTTTCAGCATCAAAGCGGCGTGCCCGTCGTAGATATCGCGCAATCGCTAGGTGTAGGCCGTTCAACGCTCTATCGTCACTTGGCGATTTAACCCTTAGGATGTATGCGGAAGTCGCGATGTTGCCGCTTTAGGGGAACTTACTTGTCGCACAAAAAGCTGAGTTTATCGCCGGTCGTCAAAGACCGATTTTGGCGGGTAATGCTCCGGTCCCTTCCATTCATGCCAGGTCCAGAGCTGTACGATCTATTCAGAGCGGTTGGCGAGTCTCAGAAGAGTATCGATCATCAGATCGACGAAGCAATGGAAGCGCTGAAGCGATCTTCATCGCTAATCACTGACCTTGAGGAGCAGCTGAAATCCCGGACAGCTAAGCTCGAAGCTCTTCAAAAAGAACATGAGCGCCTTTCCAAGCTCTCTGAGATCACCGAGGAACAAGCTAAAGCGGTAGCCGATCAACTATCTCTCACCATTGGCAAGTCCCAGCGCGGAGCCTTACTCAAAGGGATACTTATAAATCTCTTTATCGGCCTAATTATCTTTGTAGTAGGCGTTTTTGCTGCGGAACCGCTTCGCGATCTTGTTTCATCGCTAGGTTCGGCAGCCGCTACTAGCTGAGAGCCAAATCCCGCAGCCGATTTCTTGATCCTAATTCCTCTCTCGAAGAAAATCCC
>LYSW01000016.1 GCA_001657295.1 Oceanicaulis sp. BBD 1991-10
GTCGGCAAGCGCCCGGCCGAGGCGTGCGGCGCGGTCAGCAATCCCACGGCCGCCAGGTCCGCCATGGTGTTGCGGATCGACGCCGGCGAAAGCTCCAGCTCGGGCCGTTTGGACAAGGTGCGCGAGCCGACCGGCTCTCCGGTGTTGAGATAGGTCTCCACCAGCTCGCGGAAGATGCGCCGGGAACGCGCGTCCAGCTCGGCCAGGGACAGAGAGTGGCGGGGGGTCTCGCTCATGACTCTAAGAGTTAAAACCGCCCGCGCCGCAGTGCAATCAGCCCGGCGCGCGTCATGACGGAGCATGAAAGCTTGATCGCGCCGCTGACTGGGTTAGGAGGCGGTGCTATTCTGACTGCATCGTCAAAGAGGTATGCCCATGCGCCCCAATGATCGCGCCCTTGATGCGCTTCGTCCGGTCCAGTTCGAGCTCGATTGGAACCCCTATGCGGAGGGCAGCTGCCTGATCAAGTTCGGGCATACCCATGTTCTGTGCAACGCCACGGTGGAAGACAATGTCCCGCCCTGGATGCGCGGTCATGGCCGGGGCTGGGTGACGGCGGAATACGCCATGCTGCCGCGCGCCACCCATCAGCGCACGCGCCGGGAGGTCACCCGCGGCCAGCCGTCCGGACGCACCCAGGAGATTCAGCGCCTGATCGGCCGGTCGCTGCGCGCCTGCATTGACCTGAAAGCGCTGGGCGAACGCCAGATCACGGTGGATTGCGACGTCCTGCAGGCCGATGGCGGCACGCGCACCGCGGCCATCACCGGCGCCTGGATCGCGCTTCGGCTCGCCTGCGACTATCTGCTCGATGAAGAAGTGATCAAGGCCGACCCGCTGCACGCTCAGGCCGCCGCCGTATCCTGCGGGATTTTGAAGCAAGAGGCGCGTCTGGACCTGGAGTATGAAGAGGACCGGGTCGCCGACACCGACGCCAATTTCGTGCTCACCGCCGAAGGCGGCGTCATCGAAGTCCAGGCCACCGCCGAGGATCTGCCCATGAAGGCGGAGGAGTTCGACGCCCTCTTCGCCCTGGCGCGCAAGGGCGTGACGGAGCTGTGCGCGATGCAGACGGCGGCGTTGAAGACAGACTGACGCCCTTTTTTTTTAAAGGCGGCGCAGCGAAGATCGGGGATCGGCCGGCGGCGGCTCTGTGATCAAACCGAGGCCGTGAGCGGCTCCGGCCTATTCCGCCGCATCTCCCTCCTCGTCCTCGTCTTCGAAGACGAGCAGATCGGCGGGTTGGCAGCCCAGCTCCTTGCACAGGGCCTCCAGGGTCGAAAAACGCACCGCCTTGGCCTTGCCGGTCTTCAGGATCGACAAATTGGCCATGGTGATGCCCACGCGGTCGCACAGCTCGGTCAGCGACATGCGCCGCTCAAGAAGCATTCGGTCAAGGGTGACGCGAATCGGCATTCGGGCCTCCCCTAAATCGTGAATTTCTGTTCCTCGCGCAGCCGGGCGCCTTCACGGAAGACTTCGGCCAGCACAAGGAATGCGATGACGGCGAACCAGGCGCCGAGATTGAGCGAAAACTCCCCGAACACCCGGCCGCCGCCTTCAACGGGCGCGCCGGACAGGGTGAAGACCAGGGCGATCACGCCATGGGAGGCGTAGCTGAGCACCTGATACACGGCGACGCCCGCGGCGATGGCCTGCAGATGGCGTGCGTTTTCAGGAACGAAGGGGTCGCCGTCGGTCAGCGTTCGGAAAATCCGGCGCAACCGGTCGATAATGAAGATGATCGCGCCGAGCGCGACAATGGCCATGGGAAGGGCGACCACCACATCCATGGCGAGGAATTGCTGAAGGCCCGCAGGCAGATCGGGCCCGACGCCCAGGAGGCGGTAGATGCCGCCGGCCACGATCATCACGATGATCAAACTGGCCAGGCCCAGAAGAGCCCAAAGGACGTAGTAGACTATATCAAGGAGGAGCTTCAGCAGCGAGGCCAGCGATCCTGGTCCGAGCGTTCTCATACTCCCCCCATTCAGATCCGGGTTGCAGGTTGAGGCCGGTGCGCCTGGGCTGTGTCTACTCCACCGGGGAACGTGGAGGGGTGCCTTTATGCGCGCCGGCCGTCAACTGCGGCCCGGATCACGCGACCATCGTCGAGATCGCTGCGACCACTCCGGCGAAAACCGTCGCCACCAGAGCCAGATTGATCACCATCGCAAATGCGGTGTGACCGTGGTTGTTTTCAGACCTGACCATCTCATACTCTCCTTAGCGTTCTTGTCGACCAACCATTCGGCTTGCCCGATCCGTTTGATCGCCGGGTCTTCGCCGAGAAGCGTCTGGGACCGCCCGTCTGGGTGTGTTCCCGTTCGCTTCGAGAGCATACTTAGGACAACAATCATCGCTTTGCAACAAAAAAATATCGAAAAACGATATGAATTTTTCGAAAGGCGATATGAAATTTAGGTAAGGCGGCTATGCATGAATGAGTTTACCAGCCAGAAAGCATGGGCCATCGCGAGCCATAATGCCGGTAAAATCAAAGAGATACGCGAATTGATCGCGCCTTACGGACTGACCGCCGACGGGGCCGATCGCTTGGGTTTGCCCGAGCCGGAAGAGACGGAAAATACTTTCATCGGAAACGCGAAGCTGAAAGCCATCGCCGGGGCCAAGGCCTCCGGCCGGGTCGCTTTGGCCGATGATTCCGGCCTCGAGGTCTTCGCCCTTGACGGCGCGCCGGGCATCTATTCGGCGCGATGGGCGGGCGAGCCGCGCAACTTTTACGCCGCGATGGACAGGGTCCGCGCCGAGCTTGACGCGATCAACGCCACAGACCGCTCCGCCCGCTTCGTGTGCGCCCTGGCGCTGGCCCATCCCGGCGGAGCGGTTCGGGTCTATGAGGGCGAGGTGCGCGGGCGCCTGGAGTTTCCGCCGCGAGGCGCGAACGGCTTTGGGTATGATCCGATCTTCGTGCCGGACGGGCATGACCTCACCTTTGGGGAGATGGACCCGTCGGCAAAACACGCCATGAGCCATCGCGCCCACGCCTTCAAGCTGCTGGTTCAGGACATTTTCGAGGGATGAGCGGCGCGCCGTCAGACCGGGACGACGCCGTCGATCGGCTTGGCCTTTACGTGCACTGGCCCTATTGCGCGCGCATCTGCCCCTATTGCGATTTCAATGTGTACAAAGCCGCCAATGGCGATCCGGACGGACTGCTGGCGGCGATGCTGGACGATCTCGCGCTTTGGCGCGACCGGGTCGGCCCGCGCACGCTGACAAGTCTTCATTTCGGCGGCGGGACCCCCTCGCTGATGAGCCCCGAAGCGATCGGCGCGGTGATCGAAAAGGCCGACGCCTTATTCGGTCTGGCGACCGGCGCCGAGATCGGGCTCGAAGCCAATCCGGCCGAACGCCATCGCCTCGTCGGCATCGCATCCGCCGGCGTCGAACGCTTGTCGCTTGGGGTTCAGGCGCTCGACGATGCGAGCCTGGCCGCGCTGGGCCGCGACCACGACGCCGCGGCGGCGCTCGACGCGATCGAAATCGCGCAATCGCATTTTGACCGGGTCAGCTTCGATCTGATTTACGCCCGCGAAGGTCAGAGCCTCGAAGATTGGGCGCGGGAATTGACCCGGGCCGCCGGTTTCGGCGCCGGTCATTTATCGCTCTACCAGCTTACGATCGAACCCGGCACCGCCTTCCAGAAGCGGCGCGACCGCGGCGATCTTAAACCGCCGGACGATGACCATGCCGCCGCCATGTTCGAGCTGACGCAGGACGTCACCGAAGCGGCGGGCCTTCCGCCCTACGAAGTCTCCAACCACGCCCGCACGCCGGCCGACCAGTCGGCGCACAATCGGCTCTATTGGCAGGGGGCGGACTGGATCGGGATCGGCCCCGGCGCCCATTCCCGGATCGGCCGGGCGGATAAGGCGGGCCGGATCAGCGCGTCCGCCCTGCGCCGGCCGGTGGATTACATCACCGGCGTTTCCCGAGGAGAAGCCCATCAGATCGAGCCCCTGTCGGCGCGCGAAGAGGCCGTGGAGCGGGTCTTGATGGGACTGCGCCTGATCGAAGACGGGCTCAACACCGCAGTGACGGCGAACATCACCGGGACCGGCATGGATCCTGACCGCATCTCCGCGCTTGTCGGCCAGGGCGTCATCACGTCGGAGGCGGGCGTTATCCGTCTGACCCGCAAGGGCCGGGTGTTCGCCGACTACGCCGCCCAGCAGCTGGCGCCGATCTAAGCCGCGCGACGTGCTGGCCAACCGGGGGCAAGCGCGTCAGTCTTCGCGCCCGGCCCTTTTGTCAACGGATAGCGCCCGTGCTCGCCAACGCCCCCGCCCCGACCCTGTCGCCCCATCAGGAGGCCATCGCCGATTTCGCGGTCCATGGCGGCGCGCACTTATTCCTCACCGGCCGGGCCGGCACCGGCAAGACCACCGTGACCCGCGCCATCCTCGAGCGGCTGGGCCCCAAGGCCGCCGTGCTGGCGCCCACGGGCGTGGCGGCGATGAATGCGGGGGGGCAGACGCTGCACAGTTTTTTCCGCCTGCCCCCGCGCCTGATCACGCC
Source organism: Oceanicaulis sp. BBD 1991-10 (assembly GCA_001657295.1). Classification (GTDB taxonomy): domain Bacteria; phylum Pseudomonadota; class Alphaproteobacteria; order Caulobacterales; family Maricaulaceae; genus Oceanicaulis. Next base: position 4,543 of record LYSW01000016.1, read on the forward strand.
CGGCGATATCCGCCGCCTGCGCAACGCCCGCGTGGTGCGCGCGCTGACCACGCTGGTGATCGATGAGATCTCCATGGTGCGCTCGGATGTGATGCAGGCGGTCGACGCCTCGCTGCGGCTCAACCGCGACAGCGCGGCGCCGTTTGGCGGCGTGCGCATGGTGTTGGTGGGCGATCTGGCCCAATTGCCGCCCATCGCCCAGGGCGAAGAAGGCGCGTTTCTGGAAGACGTGTTCGGCGGGCCTTTCTTCTTTCACGCGCCCGCCTTTCGCGACGCCGGCTTCACCATGGTCGAGCTCCACGAGGTGCACCGCCAGGCGGATCCGGACTTTGTGGAGATTCTCAACGCCGTGCGCGAGGGCGCGCTGAACGCCGAACTCGCCGAGCGCCTGAATGCGCGCGTCAGCGGACGCAACGGGCTTGAAGCCAGCGCCACCCATGTCGTTTTGACCAGCACCAATCAGGCCGCCTCCAACATCAACAACGCCCGCCTGGAAGGCATCACGGCGGAGCCGCGCGGCTTCGCGGCCAAGGTCGAGGGCGAGTTCGACCCCCGGCTTTTTCCCACCGACGAACCGCTGATCCTAAAGACCGGCGCGCGCGTGATGATGATCCGCAACGATCCCGGCGGGCGCTATGTCAACGGTTCGATCGGGGAGGTGTTGGGCTTTACCCCGGACGGGGTGAAGGTCTTGGTCAATGGCGAAACGGTCACGGTGGAGAAGGTCAGCTGGGAGCGCATGCGCTACGCCGCTGACGCCAAGACCGGCCAGCTCAAGCGCGAAACCGTGGGAAGCTATGCGCAATACCCCCTGCGTCTGGCCTGGGCGATGACCATCCACAAAGCCCAGGGCCTGACGCTGGATAAAGTCTTCCTCGACGTCTCCCGGCGATTATTCGCACACGGACAGGCCTATGTCGCGCTGTCCCGCGCCCGCTCGCTGGAGGGCCTGGAATTGTCCAACGCGCTTCGACCCAGCGACATCATCACCGACCCGCGCCTGTTTGAAGTGACCAGCTTCACCGACCCGGCCCCGCCGCATCTGGAAGGGTGAGCGTGACCGGCGTGCTCACCCGAGCCAAGACCTGCGCCGTTCTGGGCGTGGACATCTGGGGTCTCGCCACGCTGATGCGCCGCGGGGAGATCGAGTCTAATCCGGACGGTTTCTTTGACGCATCCGAGGTGGACAGCCTCGCCGACATGCTGAAATCGCGCCGCAGGGAGGCGCTGAAAACCCTCGCCAAACTCGACGGACCTTATCTTGGCTGAGGGCGCGGCGCCGGTCTGGTTCATCGACGCCAACATTCTGGCCGGCGCTGCGCGCCGCCAGGTCCTGCTGGCGCTCGCCGGCGCCGGCCTCATTCGTGTGCGCTGGTCCGAGCAGGTGCTCGCCGAAACCGGCCACGCCCACGCCCGCATCATCGACGCCAAGCCGGGGCGCCGCGACGGCGCCGGCGAAGCCGCCCAGCTGGTCACAGCGCTCGACGCCGCTTGCCCGGAGGCGATGACCGATGACGCCGCCATGGCGGCGATCACCGTTGACGCCAAGCTGCCCGACCGGGGCGATGCACATATCATCCAGGGCGCGCTCGCCAGCCAGGCGCCGCTCATCGTCACTGAGAATCTGCGCGATTTTCCAGCCAAGATATTGACGCCGATGGGCCTTTCCGCCCAAAGCGCCGACCGGTCCTACGAGGCGGTCTGCAAGGCTGACCCGCAATCCGCACGCGAGGCTCTGACCGCCGCCGCCGGACGGATGCGGATCGACCCGGCGCGCTTCGCCGGCGCCATGCGTCGCGCGGGTCTGAAACGCAGCGCGGGTTTCTTCGCCGGTTGAACCCGGCCTGCAGGCCCAGCTTTATCGCGACGCCCCGCCGCGATATCCCTGTCGGCCATGGCTGAGCTCTATATTCTCACCCCGCCGCGCATAGACGACGGTTTTGCGGACACGCTGGCGAAGACGCTGGACGCAGGACCGGTCTCCGCGCTGCAGCTGCGCCTGAAGGATCACGCCATCGAGGACATCCGTCAGCTGGCGCCGGCGCTGATCAAGGCCGCCCAGTCGCGCGGCGTGGCGGTGATCATGAATGATGATCCCGCACTCGCCGCCGAGCTGGGCTGCGACGGCGTCCATGTGGGGCAGGCGGACGCCAGCCAGCAGGACGCCCGGGCGGCGGTCGGTCCCAAGGGCGTTGTCGGGGTCACCTGCCATGACAGCCGGCATCTCGCGATGGTCGCCGGCGAGCGCGGGGCGGATTATGTCGCCTTCGGCTCGGTCTATGAGACCGCCACGAAAACGCCCAAAAGCTCTGCGCCTTTGGAGCTGTTTACCTGGTGGCGCGAGCTGTTCGAGATCCCGTCCGTGGCGATCGGCGGCATCACGCCGGACAACGCGGCGGCGGTGATCGAAGCCGGCGCCGATTATCTCGCCGTCTCGGGCGGGATCTGGAATTGGCCGGACGGCCCGGAGAGCGCATGCGCAGCCTTTTCACGCTTGCTGGACTGATCACCGCGCTGAGCGCCGGCGCCCTGGCGCAGGAGCCTGCGGTCGAGCCGGCGGTCGATTTGCCGCCCGGACTCGCGGCGGAGGCGGAGCGCGACGCCACCGGCGACGCCGTGGAGGGCCGGACCATCACCGACGCCGCCATGGCCCGCGCGCTGGGCGCGGCGGTGCTGGGCGATTGGGACCTCGCGCTGGTTCACGCCGAACGCGCCGCCGCGGGCGGTGAGGCGCGCGGCGCGACCATGGCCGGTCATATCCTGCTCAACGGCCTGTCCTCACGCGGGGTCGATGAAGACGCCGCCATTCGCTGGCTGCGGCGGGCCGGCGAACAGAATGAACCGGATGCGCTGGTGATCCTGTCGCGCCTGGCGACGACCGAGCGCGGCGGCCTGTCCCCGTTTCAGGCCCGCGAGTTTCTCGCCCAGGCCGCCGAGGCGGGCGATATTCGCGGGGCCCATGAATACGGCCTGTTCTTAATGGCGGAGGGCGATCCCGGCGCCGCCCCGCAGGCGCTGGACTGGCTGCGCCTGGCGGCGGAGGCGGGCCGCACCGAAGCCTTCGCCGACTATGCCGAAGCGCTGGGCGACTGGGTGCACGGGCCGCAGGATCTGGCGTCCGCGCGCGACTGGTACGCCCGCGCCGGCGAAGCGGGTGACGGCCTGTCGGCCCTGATCGCCGGCTCCATGTATCTCGACGGCGAGGGCGGCGAAGCCGATCCGCGGCGCGGCGTGGCGCTGATCCGCATGGGCGCGGAGCTGGGCGAACCCGCCGCCATGGGCTCGCTGGCGCTCCTGCTGTTCAATGGCGCGCCGGGCCTGGCGGCGGACCCCGTCCGCGCGGCGGGCTGGGCGCAGCAAGGCGCCGAGGCGGGTGATGGCGAAAGCCAGTTCCTCTACGCCTACGCGCTGGCGACCGGCGACGGCACGGGCCAGAATCTGGAGCAGGCCTATTACTGGACCCGCCGCGCGGCCGCCGAGGGGCTGGGCGAGGACTCCCAGCGCGCGCAGCTCGAAGGCGCGCTGGCCCGCGCTTTGCCTGGCGCGACTCGCGATCGATTGAACGCCGAAGCCGCTGCGGCCGCTTCGCCCTTTTAGCGCGCGCCTTCCAAACTCGTCGGCCTGCCGGGGCGCGCTTGCCGCCGCGCGAGCGCCCTGTTACACCCGCGCCGACTTTTTCGACCCGGCCCGGCTGCGCCGGGTCCTGCTCCAGGACCAGACCCCGCCATGAAGATCAACGGCAACGAGATCAAGCCCGGCCACGTCATCAAGCATCAGGACACGCTTTGGGTCGCGGTGAAGACCGCCCACACCCAGCCCGGCAAAGGCGGCGCCTATGCCCAGGTCGAGCTGAAAAACCTGCTCGACGGCCGCAAGCTCAACGAGCGCTTCCGCTCCGCCGACAAGGTGGAACGCGTGCGGCTGGAGCAGAAAGACCATCAATATCTCTATCCGGAAGGCGACATGCTCGTCTTCATGGATATGGAGAGTTATGAGCAGATTTCGCTGCAGACCGATTTCGTCGGCGAAGACCGCGCGGCCTATCTGTCCGACGGGATGACCGTCACCGTGGAGTTTCACGAGGACAAGCCCATCGGGATCGAACTGCCCAAGCATGTGGAAGTCGAAGTCGAAGAAACCGAACCGGTGGTGAAAGGCCAGACGGCGGCGAATTCGTTCAAGCCCGCCTTGGTCACCGGCGGCGTCCGCACGAATGTGCCGCCCTTTGTCGGCGTGGGCGAACGCATCGTCATCGCCACCGAAGACGGCTCTTACGTGCGCCGGGCGGACTGAGCGTCTTGGGACAGATTTCCGCCCTCATGCAGGTGATGACCGACGCAGCCCGCAAGGCCGCGCGGAAAATGGTGCGCGATTTTGGCGAAGTGGAGAATCTCCAGGTCTCCAAGAAAGGCCCCGCCGACTTCGTCACCCATGTCGACCAGCGCGCCGAAAAAATCCTGTTTGAGGAATTGTCCGCCGCCCGCCCGGGCTATGGCTTCCTCATGGAGGAAGGCGGCGCGGTGGAAGGCACGGACAAGTCCCACCGCTGGATCATCGACCCGCTGGACGGCACGTTGAATTTCATGCACGCCCAGCCTCATTTCGCGATCTCTGTCGCGCTCGAGCGCGAGGGCGAGCTGGTCGCGGGCGTGGTGTTCAACCCGGTCACCGACGAGCTCTACCACGCTGAGAAGGGCCGCGGCGCCTATGTCAACGACCGCCGGCTGCGGGTCTCCGAGCGCCGTCATTTTCATGAAGCCGTCATCGGCGTCGGCCTGCCCTTCATGGGCAAGTCCGGCCATGCGCAGGCGCTCAAGGAGCTGCACGCCATCATGCCGATGACCGCCGGCGTGCGCCGCCTGGGCGCCGCCTCGCTGGATCTGGCCTGGGTGGCCGCCGGCAAGCTGGACGGCTTCTGGGAGCGCAATCTGCAAGCCTGGGACGTGGCCGCCGGCATCGTGCTGGTGCGCGAAGCCGGCGGCTTCGCGGGCTCGATCGACAATGCCGGCGACGTTCTGGAAACCGGAAATATCGTCGCCGGCAATGAAGCCATGATCGGCGAACTGCGCGAACGCCTGGGCAAGGTTGCGCCTTAACCGCGTTGCTCAGATCGCGGGCCGATTTTCATCCGTGCCTCATTCGTCCGATACAGTTCAGGGTCCCAGAGCGCGTAGCCGATCAGGACGGACAGGACGGCGGCGAGCAGGACCGCAGAGGTCCTGGCGGCCCAGATGTCGCCCGAGAACACGCTCAACCCGAGCAAAATGTCGCCGCTCACCGCAGACAGCGTGAACAGATAGGCGATCCGAAAACACTTCGCGCGCCTGACCTTGGCGTTTAGAAGTTTCAGAAGATTCCGGTCATCCGTGAGCGGCTTCTCACTGTTGGACCACCGTAGCCAGAACGCTAAGAGGTTGAGCATGGCGCCCAGCACCAGCGATATCAGCGTCAAGACCATTAAAGCGAAATACTCTACCGCGGTCGCGCCCCAAGACGCTGTAAACAATACAGAACTTAGAACCAGATTGATCGTGATCAGTATCGAGAGGATGGAAAGCATCGTCGCGTTCTTGCGGTCTATGGACCGCAAGTCCTGCAGCAGACGCTCATAAACGGCGAAACGCGCGCGCTGTTGGGCGCGGTCCTCAAGGAAATTGTTCCTGGCATGGCTCCGCGGCGGGCCCGCGTGGACATCCATGCTGCGAAATTCTTTGATCAGGGCCTCAACGCACGACCACCGCGCCTGGCCCGATGGAAGATCATCATCAATAAAGCGGCGACCCATTGATTGAATTCCATGCAATCAAGGGCGCCACCCTCGCACGCAAGCTTCATCACGCTCAATACGACATTGCGCCAAGGCCGCCCCATTCCCGCCATGCCCCTTGCGTTTGATGGCTCGGCGCGCCAAGCATTCCTGGTGCGCTGCGTCAGCATTGAGGGACAGACATGGCCGACACCGAAGCCCGCCCGCCGCGCGCCCGCAAGGCGCGTTTCACCGGACCCGGCCAGTATATCCTCTGGATGGCGGTGTTTCTGGCCGCGGTCATCGCGATCGCCGTCCTGCTGCGCGAGCCGCTGATCACCGCCTTTGAAGCCAACGCCGCGATCAACGGCCTGATTCTGGGCGTCTTGCTGATCGGCATTCTCTACACCTTTCAGCAGGCTTTTCTGATCGGCCCCAGCGCACGCTGGCTGCTTCGTCTTCACGACGCCGAGCATCCCGAAAAGCTGCCGGCGCCGCCGGCGATGATCGCGCCCATGGCGGCGCTGATCACGGATGCGGCCGACGGCCGCTCGCGCCTGTCGGCGGGCTCGGCGCGCGTGGTGCTGGACTCTGTCGCCGCCCGCATGGCGGAAAGCGGCGCCTTCACCCGCTATTTCGGCCGGCTGCTGATTTTTCTGGGCCTTTTGGGAACCTTCTGGGGCCTGCTTCAGGTGGTCGGCAATGTGGGCGACGCCGTGCGCGCGGTCTCGGAGACCTCCGGCGGGTCGGGCGAAGACCAGGCGATGGCGCTGATGGCGGCGATCGAGGAACCGATTCAGGGCATGGGCACCGCCTTCGCCTCTTCGCTTTTCGGGCTCGCCGGCTCGCTGATCATCGGCTTTCTGGAGCTCCAGGCCAGCCGCGCGCAGAACCGCTTCTACAACGAGGTTGAAGAGTGGTTGTCCACGATCTCGCGCCTGGCCGCCGCCGGTCCGGCCGGTGCGGGCGGGGGCGATGAGACCTCGGATGTTTATGTCGGCGCGCTGTTGGAGCAGAGCGCGGATGCGCTCGACCGCCTGTCCCATACGCTCGAGCGCCATACGCGCCAGCTGGAGACCATCATGACGCGCTTCGCCGACGAATCGGCAGAAAGCCAGCGTGAAAGCGCGCGCATTCTGCGCGATGAAATCAAGGTGCTGGTGCGCGCGCTTGAAGCGCAGGCCCGGATCAACCGCGATCGCGGCGAGCGCAACGAGTAATGGCCCTGCCCCGCCATATCCAGTTCGGCCAGTCCGACACCGGCGATTATTGGCCCGGCTTCGTCGATGCGCTGGCGACGCTCTTGCTGGTGATCGTCTTCTTGCTGGCGGTCTTCACCGCCGGACAATTCGCCCTGTCCCAGGCGCTCACCGGGCGCGACGAACAATTGGCGGAACTCAATGCGCGCCTCGCCACCCTGGCCGAGGAGCTCAACATCGCCGCCAGCGAGAATGAACAGCTCACGCTCCGGGTCGCCGGGCTTGAGACCGAGAACGCCGCGCTCGCCGCGGCCAATGACAGCCTGACCGCTCAAATCGCCTCTCTGCAGGACGGCCTCGCCGCCGCCGAAGACAACCTGCTGGCCGAAGAGAGCTTGAGCGCGGAAGCCCAGGCGACCGTGGCGTTGTTGAACAATCAGATGGCGGCGCTGCGCGCCGAACTCGCCCGCCTCAACGACGCGCTCAACGCCTCGGAAGCGCGCGAAGCCGAACTGCAGGCCGAAGTGGTCAATCTGGGCCGGCGCCTGAATGCGGCTTTGGCCAGCGAGGTCGCGCGGCTGGCGCGCTATCGCTCGGAATTCTTTGGGCGGCTGCTTGAAATCCTCGGCGACCGGTCCGGGGTCCGCGTGGTCGGCGACCGCTTTTTGTTCGAAACCGACGTGCTCTTCGCATCCGGCTCCGCGGAGCTGTCCCCGGCCGGCCGGCAGGCGCTGACCCCGATCGCCGACGCCATTTTGCAATTGATCGGCGAGATCCCCGATGATCTGGACTGGGTGCTGCGGGTGGACGGGCATACCGACATCGTGCCGCTGGGCCCCAATGCGCCCTATGAATCGAACTGGGAATTGTCGACGGCGCGTTCGTTGTCGGTGATTGAGTATTTCGAAAGCCGCGGCGTGCCGCCCCGGCGGCTGCTGGCCGCCGGTTTCGGCGAGCATTATCCGATCAGCGAGGCGCGCACGGCGGAGGCCTACGCCCGCAATCGCCGCATCGAACTGAAGTTGACGTCGCGCTGAGATCAGCGGACGAAAGCTGCAATCGCCTTTCATTACAGGGCGAAAGAGCATTCTGTGACTATTTGTCCACAGCTTCGTGACTCAAAAACGACATTAAGAGTCAGGTGGTTGAAACAAGATGCGTCTTCCCGCTTGCCCCGCTTGAAGACCGAGTGTATACACCGCGCCTCAAATTCGGCAGAATTCTCCTTGTGGGCGGTCCTATTCGGCCGCCCGCAAGCGTTATTGAGGGCAAACGCGCCATGAAGCAGGACATTCACCCGGACTATCACTTCATTGAAGTGGTGATGACCGACGGCAGCCGTTTTAAGACGCGCTCGACCTACGGCAAGGAAGGCGACGTCCTGCAGCTGGACATCGACCCGCGCACCCATCCGGCCTGGACCGGCGGGTCGCAGACCTTGGTCGATCGCGCCGGCCGCGTGTCGCGGTTCAAAGACAAGTTCAAAGGCTTCGGCGTCTAAAACCGTCTTATCCCCCCTCGATCAGACGGTCGTGAGCTTGGCTCCGTTGAAGTCTTTAGAGGAACGCCCGCAGTCTCCCCTCGACTGCGGGCGTTTTTCTGTGCGCCCGGCCAATCGCTGAAAACCACCAGGGCCGGGGCCATGGACCGGCCGCCGCGCCGCCACAGCCTCGCTTGAATTCTGAGGTTGCAAGCTGGACGCCCCTGAGGCTGCGCCGTCGGTTTTTTGAACCGCAATGCCTATTTTTTGTTGAGTTTTTTCCAGGGCTGCACCCTACTGGTGAATGCAACCGCCATAGGGAGATACGGATATGCCGAAGCTTTGGTTCTCGACTGCAGCCCTCGTTTTGCTAGCGGCGTGCGCCACACCGACTGGCAATGGCGACGGCGACGGCGTTGCGGCCCTCGAAGGCTCGGGGGACGAAGAGCTTGTCTGCAGGGTCGAGCGCCAGATCGGATCCCGCATGGGCGTGCGGGTATGCCGGACCCGCGAACAGATCGAAGAGCAAAGACGGCTCGACGAAGAAGCGCTTGACCGCAATCGCGCGACCGGCCCTGAGGCGCCGCCGCTGCCGCAACGTGACACCGGCGGCGGGCTTGGCGGCCCGAACTGATCGGGAGCCCTCGGGCAAGCAATCTGTCGGCTGAACCGGCCGGTTGATCGCCCGAGCCGGCTCTGTCCGGCCATCAGACCATGAGACCGCCTCGGGCAATCCTGCGTCGGCGCCTTTAAACTCGGCTCTCGCCGGAGCGCGCGGCGCGTCGGCGCCGGGCGCCGGCGAGCGCATGCCGACACATCCGGGCGGCCGGCGCTGACGGCGATCCAGGCTGATGTGAAGACCCGTGCAAGGGGCGCGATCCGCCTCACGGCGCCTGTCGTACGCCGGGCCCGGATCCCAAGGCTAATCCAAAGTCATCGACCCGCGCCGGGCGCGGCGCGACGGTCCTTAGGCGTCCGGCGAACAGGCCGCGCTCACGGCGCCGGCGGCGCGAGCGCGCGTCCGATCGGATCGGCTGTCGTGGATTGGACCGGTTCCGGCGCGGCGCGGAATACGCGCCGGGTCTCAGCGTGCTGAAAAAGCCTGATTGAGACGGTCTAGCTGGCTCGCGACCGGGTTTTCGGCGGGAGCGGCGTCCTCGCCTTCTCCGTCGAATAAAGACCGGTCGAGGCGTGACAGGCGGTCGTGCAACGCGCGGGCCCGGCTGGCGAGATCGGCGAGACGGGGCGGGCAGGGATCATCCCCGGCCGACCAGCCTGCGGGCTTCAGCTTCGAGGGGGAAAGCCGGTAACGATCCTCGGCCGCTTCGCCGGGATTCATATCGCCTTCCGACACGGCCCGCTGGGTCAGGAGCCAGGAGGCGCACTGCATCAGCTGCGTGGTCAGCGCCATGCTTTCGGCCGCATAGGCCAGGGCGCCGGTCCGTCCGAGACGCTTGGCGTCCTCGCGGCCGGGGCCGTCGAGATAGCCGGCGGTCTCTTCAACCAGATCCATGCCTTCTTTGAACAGGCGATGGAAAAGCTCCGACCCGGCGAAGTCGGCGACCCGCACCGCGGCGGAAGGGCTGGACTGTGGATCGACCGGACTCATGGGCGTTTCCCAACTCTGCTTGTGGTCATGCGCCGGTGTTTCACCGGTGCACAGGTGCCGGGTCAGGCTGCAAGGCCGGGGCCAGACCCGTCATGATTTCTACTTCTTAAACAGGGCGTCAGCCGCGGTGAGCCCGGTCTGCTTCTTCGCCAGCATGGCCTCGGCGCGGTCGAGCTCGGACTTGAGAAGCGCGATGCGTTCGGACAGCTGCTCCACGCCATATATCTCCAAGTCTTCGCCCGGCGTAAGGACGTCGCCTTTCGCGCGCGGCTCATCGTCATGGATCATGGCGCGGCCTCCCGTCATTATGCGGCCGAGACCTTAGCGCAGCGTTTCAGAGGAGTCCCGTCCCATGACGGATCGTATCAGCCGGATCGTCACCGCGCCGGAGCCCGGCGGCCCGGACTCGCTGCGCATCGAGGAGCGCAGGCTTGATCCCCCCGGTCCAGGAGAAGTGCTGATCGATGTCGCCGCGGCCGGCGTCAATCGGCCCGACATATTCGAACGCATGGGCTTATATCCGCCGCCGCCGGGAGCGCCGGACGGACTGGGCCTGGAAGTCTCCGGCACAGTGCGCGAAGCGGGCGAAGACGCAGGCTTTCAGGCCGGCGACAAGGTCGTCGCGCTGGTGGCCGGCGGCGGCTACGCCGATATCGCCCGCGCCAAGGCCTCGAGCACCCTGCCGGCGCCGAACGGCGTAGATCTGATCCATGCCGGCGGCCTGCCGGAAACCGTCTTCACGGTCTTCGCCAACGCGTTCATGGCGGCGCGGCTGCAGCCCGGGGAGCGCTTTCTGGTCCATGGCGGCGCCAGCGGGATTGGAACGACGGCGGTGCAAATGGCCAACGCCCATGGCTGCACGGTCCTGGCGACCGCCGGAGACGCGGCGAAATGCGCGTTGGTCCGGGCGCTCGGCGCGGACGCCGTCTTCAATTATCGCGAGGACGACTGGGCCGGCGAGGTGAAAGCCCGGGGCGGCGCCGATGTCATCCTGGATATGGTGGGCGGCGATTATGTGGAGAAGAATCTCTCCGTCCTGAACCAGGACGGCCGCCTGTCGATGATCGCCTTTTTGAAGGGCTCGCGCGTCGAAGTGGATTTGATGCGTCTGATGTTGAAACGCCTGACGCTTACCGGCTCGACCCTGCGCGCCCGACCCGAAGCTGAGAAGGCGGCGATCGCCGACGCGGTTCAGGCGGCCGTGTGGCCCTGGATTGAAGCGGGCGAGGTGAAACCCGTGATCGATTCCGTCTTCTCCCTGAATGATGTCGCCCAGGCCCACGCGCGCATGGACTCCCTGGCCCATGCCGGGAAGATCCTGTTAACGCCCTAGGGCCCGCCCAACACAGCGTCAGGTGTTCCCTACCGCGGAACATCGCGGTATAAAACCGCCAAATCCCCATGGCTCGCATCGCAACGCTGAGACGTGGGGTCGGTTCAAAGGCAAAGCCCGGCGGTCCGCGCCGGGTTTTTGTGTTTCAAGATGAGGTTTTCTCAATGTCCGATATTCTGATGCCCAAAGCGACGGCCGTCTGGCTGGTCGACAATACCGGCCTCACCTTCGAGCAGATCGCCGACTTCACCGGCCTTCATCGTCTGGAAGTTAAAGGCATTGCGGACGGCGACGTCGCCGCCGGCGTGCGCGGCGCCGACCCGGTGGCCGCCGGCCAGCTGGAGCGCGAGGAGCTGGAGAAGGCGGAAGCCGACAGCGCCTACCGCATGACCGCCTCCAAGCCGAAATATGCCGAGCTGCAGGAGCAAAAGCGCAAGGGCCCGCGCTACACCCCGCTTTCGCGCCGCCAGAATCGCCCCGACGCCATCGCCTGGCTGGTGCGCAATCACCCTGAGCTGACCGATGGTCAGATCTCCAAGCTGATCGGCACCACCAAGACCACGATTGAAGCGGTGCGCGAGCGCACCCACTGGAACGCCGCCAACATCAAGCCGACCGATCCGGTCTCGCTGGGGCTGTGCACCCAGGTCGATCTGGACGCCGCGGTCGCCAAAGCCTCCGGCCGCCGCAAGCAGATGGAGGAAGAGGGCAAGGTGGAGATCGAAACCGACACCCTGGCCCCGGCCGAAGAGCATGATCCGCAAGCCGGCGCGCCGACCACGCTGGATGAGCTGTTCGGCAAGCCGAAGGAAGACGGAGAGGCCTGAGCGCCCGGGCTAAAGCGCCCACCACACCAAGAGGGCGGCGAGGGCGAGGCGGTAGACCACGAAGGGCAGAAACCCGATCCGGTCGACCACCCGCATCAACACGGCGATCGCCGCCCAGGCCACCGCGAACGACAGTGCGGCCACGATCACGCCGTCGCTCAGCGTCGCGCCGGGATCGGCGCCGCGCGCCAATTCGATGCCGGCGAGCAGGCCCAAGGCCAGGATCACGGGTATCGCCATCAGCATGGAGAAACGCGCCGCCTCGCTGCGGGTGAAACCCAGCGCGCGGCCCGCGGTCATGGTGACGCCGGAGCGGCTGGCGCCCGGAATCATCGCAGTGGCCTGCGCCAGCCCCAGCCAGAGCGCATCGCGCCAGCCCATGGTCTCCACGGTCTTGACCTGCTTGCCGTAATGGTCCGCCAGCCAGAGCGGCAAGGCGAAACCGGCGGTCGCGGCGGCGATCACCAAGGGATCGCGCAGGGCGTCGGCGAAGCCGGTCACGTAAAGGCCCGCCCCGACGATCAGCACGGGCGGGGTGGCGATGATCACCCAGAGCGCAAGCCTGCCGCCCTCCGTCAGCCGGCCCTGCAGATAGGCCAGCTTGCCGAGGATGGCGGTCATCACGTCGCCGCGAAAATACACCAGCACCGCTAACAGCGTGCCGACATGGGCCATGACGTCGATCAGCGGTCCCTGGTCGGATTGACCCGTGATCTCCGGCGCCAGAATCAGATGAGCGGACGAGGAAATCGGCAGAAATTCGGTGATCCCCTGTACCAGGGCGAGGATGATCAGATAGACAAGACCCATGGGCGCACCGCTTCGCCGATCGCTGAAGAGTGAGGGCAGAGTGCTGTGCGCCGCCCCGTTCGCCAAGCGTTGAAGCACAGATCATGTCCCATGACGCCCTAGACGCCGGCCCCGGCCGGGTGGAGCCGGACAAGGCCAAACTCATCACGGGCCGCATCACCGCCCTGTCGGTGAGCGTGGCGAGCGTTCTGGTCATCGCCAAGGTGATCGCCTGGTGGCTGTCCGGCTCGGTCGCGATGCTGGCCTCGCTGGCGGATTCGGCGCTCGATCTGTGCGCCTCGCTGATCGCTTTCATCGCGGTGCGCTACGCCGCGAGCCCGGCGGACGAGGAGCATCGCTACGGCCACGGCAAGGCCGAGGCGTTGGCCAGCCTGATGCAGGCCATGCTGGTGGCGCTGTCCGCCGGTCTTTTGCTGCGCGAAGCCGTCGGGCGCTTTCTGGAGCCAGCAGCGGTGACCGCCTCCGGCCTCGCCATCGCGGTGATGGCCGTGTCCATCACGCTGACGCTGGTGCTGGTCTGGGCGCAGACCGAAGCCTTGAAGCGGACCGAATCCCTGGCCGTGTCCGGCGACCGCGCCCATTATCTGTCCGATCTCGGCGCCAATGTCGCGGTGATCGCAGCCCTGGTCCTGTCCAGCGGCCTGGGCGTCAATCGGGCCGACCCCCTGATCGGCGGCGCCATCGCGCTCTGGCTGTTCTGGACCGCCTTTGATGTCGGCCGCCACGCCTATGAAAACCTGATGGACCGCGAGTTGCCGGACGAGGATCGGGACCGCATTCTCGCGCTCGCCGGCGCCGATGACCGCGTGCTTGGCGTGCACCAGCTGCGCACCCGCGCCTCGGGTCCCTTCGTGCACATACAGATGCATCTTGATCTCGAGCCCGCGCTGAGCCTCACCGAGGCCCACGCCATCGTGGTCGCCGCCGAACGCCGGGTCATGGACGAGTTTCCCGCCGCCGACGTGCTGATCCACCCTGACCCGAAGGGCGAAGCGGAGCCCCACGGCAATGTGTATTTTGAGGCGGAGGAATAGGATGAGTCCTGTCGTCCGGCGTCCAAGGGCCGCCGATTCCTCAAAACCCCGCCTTTCGTCAGCCCCGCGAAGGCGGGGACCCAGTCCGGGCGCCGGCGCTTCTGGGTCCCGGATCAAGTCCGGGACGACGCATTGGGGGGACGCTAGCGGATCGCCAAGCACCGACAGGAAAGAGACGTGCAGGCCCCCCTTAAGCCCCGCCGCGAAGCAGATTAGGTTTCGGCCATGCGCGTTCTTCACCATTGGCCCCTCGACCCCTGGTCCCGGCAGGTCCGCCTGGCTCTCAGCGAGAAACAGCTCAAATTCGAGCTGGAGCTGGTGCGCTTCTGGGACGATCCCGACGCGCTGGCGACGCTGACCCCCACCGGCCTGCCGCCGGTTCTGGTCGACGGCGACAAGGTGATCGCGGAAAGCCGCGCCATACTGGAATATCTGGAAGAGACCACGCCGGATCCGGCGCTGCTTCCGGGCAGCCCTGTCGAGCGCGCCGAAGCCCGGCGCATCGCGCAGTGGTTCGACCGCAAATTCGATGCGGAGGTGAACGCCTTTTTACTCCACGAAAAACTGGAAAAGCGCGTCCAGGGTCTGGGCGCGCCGGACATGGAGGCGATCCGCGCCGGCAAGGATTATCTGCGCTGGCATCTCGATTATCTAAGCGGGCTTCTGGAGGTCCGCGACGGCCTCGCCGGCCCGCGCTGGACGCTGGCCGATCTGGTCGCCGCCGCCCACCTGTCCTGCATCGATTATCTCGGCGATGTGCCCTGGGCCGAGTTTCCGCCCGCCCGCGACTGGTATCAGCGCATCAAATGCCGGCCTAGCTTTCGGGCCTTGCTGGCCGATCGCCTGCCGGGGATGAGCCCCGCGGACGGCTATCAGGATCTGGATTTTTAGGCCGCCATGACCCCGGTCGAGGCCGCCTCCACTTGCAAAGCCCTCGCTCTCGACGCCGGCTTCACCGTGGCGCGCGTGTGCCGCGCCGATGACGCCTGGCCTGCGTCCGAGCGTCTCAAGCATTTCATCGGCGAGGGCCGGCACGGAACCATGGCCTGGATGGCGGAGACGCTGGAGCGGCGGGTCCATCCCACCGCCATGTGGCCGGACGCCAAATCCGCCGTCGTGGTGGGACTGGATTACGGGCCGGACGTCGATCCGCTGGAGATTTTGGAGCGCCGCGACGAGGCCGCGATCAGCGTTTACGCCCAGAACAAGGATTATCACGACGTCCTGAAAAAACGCCTGAAGCGCTTCGCCGGGGCGTTTCACCGCCAGAGCGGCGCGGCGGTGAAGGTCTTCGTCGATACCGCCCCCTTGATGGAGAAACCGCTCGCGGAGAAGGCGGGGCTGGGCTGGCAGGGCAAGCACACCAATCTGGTCAGCCGCGAACATGGCAGCTGGCTGTTTTTAGGCGTGATGCTGACCGCCGCCGAGCTGGCGCCGGATGCGCCGGAGGCCGACCATTGCGGCAGCTGCACGGCCTGCCTCGACATCTGCCCGACCAAGGCCTTCCCCGCGCCCTATCAGCTCGACGCCCGGCGCTGCATCTCTTATCTCACCATCGAGCATAAAGGCCCGATCCCGCAGGAATTTCGCGAACCGATGGGCAATCGCATCTATGGCTGCGACGACTGCCTGGCGGTCTGCCCGTGGAACAAGTTCGCCCGTGTCGCCGAAGAGACCGCCTTCCATGCGCGCCCGGAATTAGCCGGACCCAAGCTGGTCGAGCTCGCCGCGCTGGATGATGCGGGTTTTCGCGCCTATTTCCGCGGCTCGCCCATCAAGCGGATCGGCCGGGATCGCTTCATCAGGAATGTACTGATCGCGTTGGGCAATTCAGGCGAGGCGGCGCTGACGAGCGCCGCGGTCGCGCTGCTGGATGATGACAGCGCGCTGGTGCGCGGCGCGGCGGTCTGGGCGCTGTCGCGGCTGGATCGGCCGCAGTTTGAAACGGAGCGCGACGGGCGGCGTGCGGCCGAGGCGGACGCCAGTGTATTGGCGGAGTGGGGCTGAAGCCTTTCCCGGCCCGCCTTCGGCGTCCGGGAGAGGTGTGTGATGACGCCTCAAAGTCGTCACCCCCGCGAAAGCGGGGGCCCAGGCATCATCAAACTCTGCGCTCCAGGAGTCTGGCTTCCCGCTTTCGCGGGAATGACGCTGGAATTCAGCCCTAAGCCACGCCGATCCGGGGCGGGCCGCCCTTGGCGGCTTCGCTGGGGCCGAAAGCGCGGTCGAGCAGGCGGGTGGAATCCTGCGCCAGCTCGATGGCGGCGGAGAGATGCTCGAGCACCTTCACATTATTGGCCATCACATGCAGCGCTTCGGGGCGGTGATCATCGGAGATCTTCGCCGCCCGGGCGAGCACGTCAGCGCGCAATTCCAGGAGAATCTCCTCCAGCTTGCGGCCCGACGGATTGTCTTCAGACACGAGAAAGCGGGTCATCAGCGCCTTCCTTCCTCCTATATGGACGAGGCAGTCTGACATGCTCGCGTCGAGATTTCGTAAACAAGCGGGCTTGATGGCGGCGCGGCGCCGGTCCACATCCCGTTTCAACGCAAATCAGGAGGCCGACATGGCGGACAAGATCGGCGCGCAGGCGCTGTGTGATCAGGTGGCGGGCTGGAGCCCGGTCGAGGGTGGACGCGACGCGGTGCGCAAGGTGTTCAAATTCGCCGACTTCAAAACCGCCTTCGCCTTCATGACGCAGGTGGCGCTCAAAGCCGAGCAGATCGATCATCACCCTGAATGGTTCAATGTCTACAACACCGTGGACATCACGCTCTCAACCCACGACGCCAATGGCGTGACGGCGCTGGATCTGGAATTGGCGCAGTTTATCGAGGGCGCGGCGGGGTGAATTGAAACCCCGGCCAAGACGGAGCCGCAGGGCCAGGGCCGCAGCCCACGAATGGCGCCAGGATCTAAAACAGGTCCCGGGTCTGTGTTTCGCTGGCCCGGGATTTCATATGTCACCCTTAAGCCTGCAAGTGCTCGCCAGCCCAGACGCCGAACGGCGTCGCAGGGGTCGAAAGCCGCCCGCGGCGACAGCAAGCTCGCCTTGTCGAAAGCGAGCAAATGACGGGACGGAGCATCAAAGAGGCGGCGCTGGCTGCCTGACCCGCGTCAGCCCCACGGTCCGCCGAAATCGCGGCGGCCGTCATCGCCGCCGTCGGCCGAGCCGCCCCACGGGCCCTGCTGGCCCCAGGGGCCGGCGGGAGAGGCGGCCGCCGCGCCGCCCATCTGGCGCAGGCGTGCGATGCGGTTGGCGGTGGCCGGGTGGGTGGAGAAGAGATTGTCCGCGCCCTGGCCGTTGAGCGGATTGATGATGAACATGTGCGCGCTGGCCGGATTGCGCTCGGCGCTCTCATTCACCGTCCGCCGGGCGCCGCGCTCGATCTTCTCCAGCGCGCTGGCGAGCCATTGCGGATCGCCGCAAATCTCCGCCCCGATCCGGTCGGCCTCATATTCGCGCGACCGGCTGATCGCCATCTGAACCAGGCCTGCGGCCATCGGCGCGAAGATGGCGAGCAGAATGCCGCCGAGCAGGCCGCCGCCATTTCTCGACCCAAAGAAAAGGGCGAAATTCGCCAGAAAACCGATCGCGCCGGCCAGCGTCGCCGTGACCGTCATGGTCAGCGTGTCCCGGCTTTTGACGTGAGCGAGCTCGTGCGCCATCACGCCCATGACTTCCTGGCGGTTGAGGGAGCGCAGCAGGCCCGTGGTCGCCGCGACCGCCGCGTTGTCCGGGTCGCGCCCGGTGGCGAAGGCGTTGGGCTGCGCGCTGTCGATCACATAGATGCGCGGCGCGGGCATGTTGGCGTTATGCGCCATATCGGCGGTGTCGCGGGCGAATTGGTAAAGCGCGGGATCGCGCTCTTCCGGCGTCACTTCGCGCGCGCCATGCATGCGCAGCACCAGCTTGTCGGCGTTCCAGAAGGCGAAGGCGTTCATCGCGGCCGCGATGACGAAGGCCAAAGCCGCCCCGCCGGGACCGCCGACCAGAAAGCCGATCCCCATGAACAGCCCGGTCATGATCGCCAGAAGGACAAAGGTGCGCAGGGAATTGCCGGTCATAAACTGTGTGTCCGCTCTTTCTCGCTCGCCCCTCACCGCCTAGGTAAATGGTATCCGCGAAGAAGGACTGCAAGTGATGAGCAAGGCTGAGACGCCGCCGAACGCTGCGCCCGGCAAGGTCTTGAGCGAGGCCGCCAAACGCGCGCTCGCCGAAGCCGAGGCGCGCCGCAAGACCGCCGGGGCGCAAACCGGGCGCGCTGCGGAATTGGGCGGCCCTAAAGGTCCCGAACCCACGCGCTATGGCGACTGGGAGAAAAAGGGCATCGCCCACGATTTTTAAGGCGCCTGCGTTAACCCTGTGGCGTTGCCTGCGGATCACAGCCGGCCCGCATTGACGGCCGCGCCGCCGGCCGTGCTTACCGCCCCGGCGGCGGCGTGCTAAATTGGCACACATGGATATCCTGATCGCCTTCGCACTTGGCCTGAGCGCCGCCGATCCGGCCTTGGCGGGCGCTCCGCCGCCGCCGCCGGGGACAGAGCGGATCTCCGGCGATATCGTGTATTCGACCCATTCGCGCGCCGGTCGCGGCCTGGTGGAAGGCCGCGTGCATCCCGCGCCCGCGCACCCTTTTCCGCCGCCGCCCGCGATCCGTCAGGGGCACGCGACCGTGACGACGGCGTCCGGCTATGGCGGCGGCGAGACCTATGCGAGCCGGCGCCTGTCCGGCGCGGCACAGCATGGGGCGACGCGCGGCGCGATAAGGCCTGGCCAGGTCGCCATTGCCTCACGCACCTCCCATGCCGGGTCTGGACGGCGCACCGTGACCTTGGGCGCGGACTTCTTCCTTGGCGGTTTGACCGGCGGCGTCGAAGGTCCCGCGGCGCCGGTCTATTACGGATACGGCCCCTATGGACGCGGCGTCGTGGTGATCACGGGCGCTCACCGCCCAAGATCGGCCGGCCAGGCCGCCGCCGCCCTGGGCCTGCCGCGCGGCTAGGCCGTCCCCCGCAATCCGGGCAGGCCGCGGTTATCCACCACCGCCCTGAAGCTGCATCTTTTCGAAAGTGGAATATTTTCCTATTATCGCAAGATGCTTCGGACTTTGGCCATATTTGCCTGCGCAATCGCCGCCATGCAGCCCATGCGTGCAGACGCCGAGCCGCTGCGCGGGCCGGTGAGCGCTGACGTGCTGGAGGTCATCGACGGCGACACCATCGCGGTGCGCGCCCATATCTGGCCGGGCCATTTCGTCGAGACGCGCGTGCGCCTGGCCGGCGTCGACACGCCGGAACGCCGCGGTCCGGACTGCGAGGCCGAGCGCGAGATGGCGGACGTCGCGCACACCTTCACCGCCAGCTGGCTGGATACCGCCAGTGGCGACGACGCGCGGATCTATCTGCATGACGTCGAGACTGGGAGCTTCGCCGGCCGCGTGATCGCGCACATAGTGCGCGGCGACGGCGAAAACCTGTCCGACGCATTGCTTGAGGCGGGCCTGGCGACCGCCTATGGCGCAGCTTCGCCATGGTGTCTGGCGGAGGGCGTCACGGCGCCGGCGCCGCGTCGATAAGGCGTCTTAGCGCGGCGGAAAGCGCCGCCCCAGCCAGGTCGCCAGCAAGGCGTTGAGCGTGTCGGCCGCCTCGTGCTGGGTCCAGTGGCCGATATCCTCGATCATCTCCATCGTCAGGTCCGAACACAGCGCCGGCATCCAGCTCGCCAGCTTGGGCGGCAGCATGAAGTCGCACTCCGCCGTGATCATGAAGACCGGCATGGCCAGGCGGTGGTCCACCCCGCCCATGCGCGCCCAGTTCGCGTCCATATTGCGATACCAATTCATCCCGCCGCGAAACCCGGTCCGGCGATAAACGTCGGCGAACTGGCGCCGCGCCTCCGGCGACAACACGCTGTCGTCTTCCGATTTCAATCCGCCGCGCGCAACGAAGCGTTCGAACCGCTTGGGCAAATGCGCAATGGAGGGCGGCAGCTTGTCGAGATCGGCGGTGGGCGGCGGCGTCCCGAAGACGAAGGCGAAGAAGTCCTCCTCCCGGCCGTCGAACAGGGTGTCGGACGCCTCGTCCTGAAAGCGGACGATATAATGCTCCGCGCCGGCCAGGTCGCGAAACACCTCGATCGGCGGGCGCGCCCCGCGGGGCAGGTGCGGCGTGTTCACGCCGATGGCGGCGATGAAACGTTCCGGGATCAGACAGGCCGCATGCCACATCAATATGCCGCCCCAGTCATGGCCGATGATGACCGCCTTTTCGAGGTCGAGCGCATTGAGCAGCCCGCTGATATCGCCCACCAGACGATCAATGCCGTAGGCCGCCACCTCATGGGGGGCGTCGGACGCGCCGAAGCCGCGATTGTCCGGCGCGATCACCCGATATCCGGCCGCGCTCAGCGCCTGGATCTGCGCCGACCAGCTGAGCGCCAGCTCCGGCCAGCCATGCAGCAGCAAGACCGGCACGCCGCCGGCGGGGCCGGCCTCATGGACGGACAGCGTGACCTCGCCGACATCAACGCGGCGGGCGGGCGGCATGGGCGTCATAGTCATCGGCTCGGGCTTTCGAGTTTGCTGCGCTGTCGCTCATAGCGTACGAGATCGAAGACGAAGACCGCCAGCCCGGCCCAAATCAATCCGAAGGTCACCGCATGGGCGGGGCTGAAAGCCTCCCCGGTGGCGAGCCCCACCGCGAACTGGAGCGTCGGCGCGAGAAACTGCGCCACCCCGATCACCGCCAGAGACAGACCGCGCGCGCCCAGGATGAACAGCAGCAGCGGCGCGACCGTCATCGGCCCGGTCAGGATCAGCAGGACGGCCTCCCGCCAGCCTTCGAAGAAATGCCCGCCGCCGCTGTATTCCAGGAATATCAGCGCCGGCAAGCTCGGCACGGCGATCAGCACCGTCTCCCAGAACAGGCCGACGCGCCCGTCCACGGCGATGATTTTACGGACATAGGCATAGGCGGTGAAGCTGACGGCGAGGAAAAGCGCCAGCCAGGGCGGGGCGCCCACGAAGACCAGCTGATTGACCACGCCCAGCGCCGCCAGGCCCACCGCCAGGGCGCGCAGCCGCCCGAAGCGCTCGCCCAGCACCAGCACGCCGACCGCCACATTCATCAAAGGATTGATGAAATAGCCCAGCGAGACCTCCAGCACGCGCCCGGTATTGACCGCAAAGATGAATGTCCACCAGTTCGCGCCGATCAGGACCGCGGTGAGCAGGAGGACCAGCAGAGCTTTGCGGTCGGTCAGCACCGCCAGGGTCTGCGGCCAGCGCCGCGCCGCCAGCAGCAGGCCCAGCAAGACCGGTGCGGACCAGATGGCGCGGTGCAGGACGATTTCGGTCGCGCTGGTGAAGTCCAGCAACATGTAGAAGAGCGGCGACAGCCCCCAGATCAGATAGCCGGACAGCGCCGCGGCGCCGGCGCGGGCCGGGTCAAGGCGGCCGCTGATATCAGGAGCAGGCGAGGTCGACATGGTCTCGCTCTACGCCCGCTGACCGCGCGCGTCATTCCGGAATTTGCGTTCGAGCTGCAATCAGGCGGTTTCGGGCCGGCGCGCCCGGATCACCCGCGCCAGGCGCCAAGCCATCCACAGCGCCGCCCAGACATTGCCGAGAAACGGCAATGGCAGAATGAACAACAGCGCGATCGCGCGATTGGGCTCCAGCAGCCAGATGAATACCGCGATGAAGAAGAAGCCCAGATAAAGATCGATCAAGGTGACCACGCCCCAGGATTCAGAGACCAGCCAGTTGATGGCGTCCATGAAGCCGCCATCCCACGCCCCGATCGCCCAGATGATCGAGGCCAGCAGCACGAGCCCGCCGAGAAGGCATAGAATTCGGATGAGAGTCATGAGGCGCTCCTGATCAAGATCTGATCAGATTTACGCGCTGGCCGGCGGGACGGTTCAGAATTTCGGCGCCCGAAGGCTACCGGTCCAGGACAGGGCAGGAATCCACCGGCTCGCGCGATTGCGCGGGAAAGCGCGCCATCCAGCACTCGTCGAAGACCGAGCAGTAGCAGACGTCCAGCTCGATCTCGTGGCGCACGGCGTCAAGCGCCATCCAGATGTCGTAGGCCTCTTGCGACAGATCCGGGTCGGGCCTTGGAAAGGTGATGAAGGTCACGCTTTCCTGCGGCGCGAAGAAGCGCCCGCCGATCTGATCAAAGAAAATCCGCATCCGCCCGGTCGCGAACACGCCCTGCACATAGCGATAGCGCAGCTCCGGCTCGATATCCTCCGGAATGCAGCAGGCGACCATCAGGTCGGCCGGCTCCTCCAGATCGACGCCGCGCCAGGTATGCTGGAACCAGCGCAGCTCCGCCGGGCCGAGGCCGGTATTGGTGAGGGTGAACTCCATGCGCCATTCGCCGCTCGCGCGGTCAATGTTGGAATCGCCGTATTGGAGCACCGGCAGGACCTGCGCCTCCAGCGTGCGCTGCATGACATGCCCCTGAAACAGGGCGACGCCGAGCGACGCCACCGAAATCACCACGACCGAAACCGCGACCACGATCTCGACGAGGCGAAAGCGGCTGGCGCGCATGGTGCGGCCCCGCCCTAATCGCGGTCCGCTTCGGCGACCGCGGGCGGCTCCGCCTTGGGCTCGAAGGGCACGTCGGCGGGCCAGCGGAAGCGCTCTTCATCGAGCTCGCCTTCCCATTTGGCGACCGTCGTGGCGACCGTGGCGTCGCCCGTGACGTTGAGCGCCGTGCGCGCCATGTCCATGATCCGGTCCACCGGCAGGATGAAGCCGACAATGATGGCGATCTGTTCGGCCGGCACGCCGAAGGTGGACAGCACCGTGGCGAGCAGGAACAGGCTGGCGGAGGGAATGCCGGCGGCGCCCACCGAGACCGCCGCCGCGGTGATGGCGATCAGGACATAATTCGCAAAGGTCAATTCATAGCCGAAGGCCTGGGCGGTGAAGAGCGCCAGCACGCCCAGATAAAGCGCTGTTCCGTCCATATTGATCGTCGCGCCCAGCGGCAGCACCGAACCGGCGACCGATTTCTTCACGCCGAGATTCTCATTGGCGTTGGCGATGGTCACCGGCAGGGTCGCGCTGGAGCTGGCGGTGGAGAACGCGACCGCGATGGCGTCCAGCATGCCGCGGAAGAAATTCATCAGCGGCAGATTCAGAACGAAGCGGATGATGCCGCCATACACCAGGATCGCGTGCGTCAGAAGGCCCAGATAGACCGTGCCGATCAGAGCGGCGATGGACAGGAGCGCGTCAATGCCCTGGGCGGCGGTGGTGTAGGCGACCAGCGCGAAGACCCCGAAGGGCGCGACTTCCATCACGATATGGGTGACCCGCAGGACCACTTCGGAGGCCTGGGTGAAGAAATCGCCCACCAGCTTGCCCGAGCGGCCCGCCAAAAGGATGCCGACGCCGATCAGAATCGCGAAGAAGATGATCGCCAGGACGTCGCCGTCGGCGAGCGCGGCGATCGGGTTCATCGGCACGATCGCCATCAGGCGGTCGACCAGGCTCGGCGCCGCGCTGGTGTCGACGGGAATCGCGTCCGCCCCACCCAGATCGGCGCCGTCGCCGGGCCTGAAGATCAAGCCGTAGATGATCCCGATCACATTGGCGAAGAAGGTGGTGGCCAGATAGAGCAGGATGGTCTTCAAGCCGATCGTGCCCAGACGCGCCGGCTCGCCCAACGCCACCACGCCGGCGATCAGCGTGGTCAGGATCAGCGGCACGATCAGCATCCGGATCAGGCGGATGAACAGATCGCCCACCGGCTTGACCCAGGCCTCCAGGACCGCCGCAGCCTCAGCCCCGCCCATCAACTGGGTGAGGACCGTACCGATAATGACGCCAAGCACGAGGGCGCCGAGCACGCGCTTCCACAGCGCGACACCGAACCACCAAGACATAAAAGCTGCGCCCTCCCGCGGCGTTGTGTGACGCGCGCCAGCCTAGCCGCAGGCCAGCCTAAATCAACGCCGTGCGAGGGTTATAACTGGCATTGGAGGAACATGAAGACTCTGTCCTTGGCCTTCAGACGGCCTTTTTCGTCCAGGTCGAAGGATGTCATCTTCAGGCTCTGTCCCACATTGCCGCCCAAGGCGTGAGCGCGGCCGCCGGACAGCCCGACAATCAGATCGCAATGGCTGGGAAAGCTGCCTTTGATGTCCCGCGCCTCGTCATAGGTGTCGACCTTCTCGACATCGTGATGGCCTGACGTGCTGGCGCGCTCGAGGACGACCAGATCTCCGATCTTCACCGCCGCCTCGTCGAGACGCCGCCCCCAATACGGCCCCGCCAATCCCTGTTCGCGGCGGCGGATCGCATCTTTGATGTAGCGCCAATGGCCGATCGAATACGCGAAATCGTCAAGCGCGGGCGCGTGCCGGGCCGCCTGGCGGACGATCCAGGAGATCGCCGCGGCCGACCAGGGATAGCTGCGGTCGGTTCCGTCCAGCTTGGGAAACCCGACCGCCGCCCACATCTCGCCGATATAGCCGGCATAGGGCTGATCGGCTTCAAAGCCGCCGCCGAAATCGAACCGGCGCCACTCCGCCAGCGCCGCCGCGACAAGCGCCTCTTGCGGACTGAGGATGGCGGGCCGCAGGAAGCGTTCCGCAACGACGCCTCCAATCGTTTTGGCCGGATCTTCCGGATCTGCGCAGCTGAGCTTCACCCAGCCCTCGCCTTCGTCTCCCGTGACGGTCACCGATTGACCGCAGCGCAGGACGGCGACCACGTCGCCGCGCGGCGCGCTTGCGCGAAGATTCAGACCTGATGCCGCGACATACATCTGCATGCGTCTTCCCCCTGGGCTCATCAATGCCGGGAGAAGTATACACGCAAAAATTGGAAACTGGACGCCTAGCGGCGCGAACGGCGTCGGATATCGTCGATCAGCTTCAGCAAGACCGCGCGTCCGGTCCACGCGCCGCCCAGCACGCCGGCGATCAACAGCCAGGGCGACAGCGCCTGGTTGGGGTCGATGCGCGACGTCACGATCGCAGCGATCGCCGCCAGGGCGTAAATCGCAAGCCTGCGCCAGGACCAGTCGCGAAAATGGCTGGCCGCGCGGATCGTGCGCTCGGAGAACCAGCGCCACGCACGGCTGGCCCGCCCGCCATCCTGGGCGCGGCGCTCCATTTCGCTGGCTTGAAACGCATGAGGCATAAAATCAGGATACGGAAGTAACTCCGGAAAGTCAAAATATTCCGTATTCGGGATTATTTGTCAGATTTACGACAGACGGCGATCGCCTGTGCAGCAAATCGTTAACACCCCGCGGCCCGGGCGCCTAGCCGCCCGGTTTTCCGGCGAACCGAGAGATCACGCCGCCGCCTTGTCTGCGCGCAAAACCGCCGAAACGGCGTTGACGACCGATGCGATCCGCACCGCGGCTTGGACCTGTTCGGCGGACACGCCATGCTTGCGAAGCTCCGCCTCGTGGGCGTCGATGCACATGCCGCAGCCATTGATCGCGGACACCGCCAGCGACCAGAGCTCGAAATCGGCCTTGTCGACGCCGGGATTGGCGATGACATTCATCCGTAAGCGCGCCGGCAGCGTGCCGTAATCCTTGGCCGAGGCCAGGTGCACGAAACGGTAATACACATTATTCATGCCCATGACGGCGGCGGCGGCCTTGGCGGCGTTCAGCGCCTCGGCGGACAACTCGCCGGCGAAGGCGGCGGTCAGGTCGGCGATGACATCTTCGGCGCCGGCCGCATAGGCGGACGCCAGAAAGGCGCCGAATTTCTTCTGATCGTCCAGCACGGTCTCCCGGGCCAGGGAGGACAGGTTGAGCTTCAGGTCCTTGGCGTAATCGGGCAGGCGGGATTTCAGCGTGTCGAGGCTCATGGATCAATCATCCGTCTAGCAGGGGCGTTGAGGGTCTGGACCGGCCCGCGATCACAGGGGGAAGGATGAGCGCTGGGGAGGACACGCCATCCAAAACGGGCCGCAGAACCGGTCCGGCGCCGCGCCCTGGAGCTCAGCCCGGGCGCGAGGCGGGACCGGCGAGGCCGGCGGCCCGGCCCAAGGGGCCGAACCGCCGAGCCGGGACAGCTTAGGCCGCCAGCGTGTCGCCGCCGACCGCGCGGTTGCACGGGCACAGCTCGTCGGTCTGCAGCGCGTCGAGGACGCGCAGCGTGTCTTCGGGGTTGCGGCCGACATTGAGATTGTTGGCGTAGACGTGCTGAATCACGCCGTGCGGGTCGACCACGAAGGTGTAGCGATAGGCCACCCCTTCCGGCGCGCGCACGCCCAGGCCGTCGACCAGCGAGCCGGTGGTGTCGGCGAACTGCCACTGGTTCAGGCCGTTCAGATCGGCATGCTCGCGGCGCCAGCCCAGCTTGGAGAATTCATTATCGGTCGAGCCGGTCATCACGACGGCGTCGCGGTCGGCGAATTCGTCTTCCAGATTGGCGAAGGCGACGATCTCGGTCGGACACACGAAAGTGAAGTCCTTGGGATAGAAGACGAGGATCTTCCACTTGCCGGGGAAGCTTTCATTGGTGATCGGCTCAAAGGCGGACTCACCGTTTTCTTCATGATGGTTGAATTTCGGCTTCACACCGACGACTTCAAATTCCGGCAGCTTGTCACCAATACCGAGCATGGGCGCGTTCTCCTTATTTTCCAAATAATTAGCGCCGAATGACCACATCCGGCGCCGTGCCGTCGAGCCGCGCTGCGTTCCCCCGCTGCGGTCGACGCGGCGGGATATGATGTGCGCTGCAGCATTTAGCCAATGGATTGTCTCTAAGGCTTCCATAGACTATCTCAATGGCCATGAGCGCCGCCCTCCCCACCCTTCGCCAATTGAAATTCCTGGTCGCCCTGGCCGATCACGGCACGTTTTCACGCGCCGCCGAAGCCGCCTTCGTGACCCAGCCCACCCTGTCGGCGGGCATCAAGGAATTGGAAGGCGTGCTGGGCGCCATGCTGGTCGAGCGCGGGGCGCGCGGGGCGACCCTGACGCCGGCCGGCGAAGCCGCCGTGGCGCGCGCGCGCATCGTGCTCACCGAAACCGAAGATCTGGTCCATGCCGCCCGCGCGGCCGGCGAGCCTTTGTCGGGCGCGTTCAGGCTCGGCGTGATCCCGACCATCGCGCCCTTCCTTCTGCCCCGGGTGCTGCCGTCCATCCGCAAAGCTTTTCCCGATCTGGAGCTCTTCCTGCGCGAAGACCTCACCCATCGTCTGATCGAGGCGTTGAAGGACCGGCGCCTGGACGCGGCGTTGATCGCCCTGCCCTATGACGCCACGTCCATCGAGACCGAAGCGCTGGCGGCGGACGAATTCCTGTTCGCCGCGGACTCCCAGCATCCGCTGGCGGGCGACGAGCATCTCAAGCCGGACGATTTGAAGGGCGAGTCGCTTCTGCTGCTCGAAGACGGCCACTGCCTGCGCGATCACGCCCTGGCGGTGTGCGCCGCGGGCCAGGGCGAAGCGGAAGCCGCGCGCTCGGATTTCGCGGCGACCAGCCTGCACACCCTGGTTCAGATGGTGAAATCGGGCCTGGGCGCGACGCTTTTGCCCAAGCTGGCGCTGGACGCCGGCCTCGCCGACCGGCTGGATTTGTCCATCCGCCCCTTCGATCCGCCCGTCGCCGGCCGCGAAATCGGCATCGCCTGGCGCAAAGGCAGCGCGCGGGCCGACGAGGCGCGCGCGCTGGGCCAGGCGGTGAAGGAGGGATTGGCGAGTTAGGAAACCGGACTCAGCGAAGTTCGCGATGAGCTTTAACGATGTATTCGAAGGGCCCGGCAGACCCTTTCCCTTTAAGCGCAAAACCGGCCGACAATGAACACGCCGCTCCAGCGGATGCAGCTAATTCTAGCGAATTGGTCGTCGCAAAGGCGACCGAAGCACTCACTGCAGGCCCGCTAATACTGACCTGCCAATCGCCAATCTTGAAAGGTAGCGTCGCTTCTCGGGCCGACTTCAACGCGTCGGATATCGCACCATCGAGCGCACCGAGTTCGGTGACCTCTGCTAGCGGCCGGTCCGGCGCCGCGAGGATTCGCTGATAAACCTGATCAAGGTGATGGCGAAAGGCTTCCAACTCCGGCGCTCTCCGGCCTTTGAACTCAATGATGTCTTCAAATGAGGCGTTCTCCGCTGGAAACGGGATCGCATTTAAGAGATCAAGTATGAGCCCGCGGCCCTTTATCAGGCTGTGGTCCGCCAACTTGCTTTCGTTCGAACCGCCCAGGCTCCAACGACCCGGCGCCGAATCGTCGAGTGAATTCACTGCCGCACGAAGCATCTCTGAGAGGTTCGATGCGCCGACTAATCCGCGGCTCCGGACCAAAGTGCGGTGTAGAATGCCTTCTTTCTCAAGCCATTCTGCATCTGCGTTGAGCCCGTCGCTGACGATCGTGTTATCTGGCACATCAATGCGGTCGAAATATAGAAGAGCCGCTCGAAGAAGCTGATAATCGAATGGCAGCGGTTTGAAGTAGTGACCGGAAATCCCGATCGGCACCGGCAGAATGATGCCACGCTCATTCTGCTCAAGGGGCCTACCAAGCCGCTCGATCACAAATTGTGGCGGCGGCGACGCTTGAAATGGCCGCATAGATGCGAACCGGCCCTCAAATGGTGTGCTCAATCGAAATCCTCATGGAAGAGCCTGCACTCACCCCTGATGATAACTCGATTCGCAACCTTGAGCGTCAAACGGCGGACGGTGCCCGCCTAAACCCGCCCCAGCACCAGCGTTCCGTTGGTGCCGCCGAAGCCGAAGCTGTTGGACAGGATCGTGTCCAGCTTCGCCTCGCGCGTCTCCGTCACGATGGGCAGATCGGCGAGTTCGGGATCGACCGTGTCCACGTTGATCGAAGGCGCGATGAATCCGTGCTTCATCATCAGCAGCGAATAGATCGCCTCCTGCACGCCGGCCGCGCCCAGGGAGTGGCCGGTCATGGACTTGGTCGCCGAGAGCGGCGGGATGTCCGCGCCGAACACCTCGCGCATCGCTTCGGCCTCCTTCACGTCCCCGACAGGGGTGGAGGTGGCGTGCGGGTTCACATAATCGATATTGCGGCCTTCGACGGTGGCCAGCGCCTGGCGCATGCAGCGCGCCGCGCCTTCGCCGTTGGGGGCGACCATGTCATAGCCGTCGCTGGTGGCGCCATAGCCGAGGATTTCGGCGTAAATCGTCGCGCCGCGCGCCTTGGCCCGCTCATAGTCCTCCAGCACCACGATGCCGGCGCCGCCGGCGATGACGAAGCCGTCGCGATTTTCGTCAAAGGCGCGGCTCGAGACCTCCGGGCGATCGTTATAGCCGGTGCTCATGGCGCCCATGGCGTCGAACAGATTCGACAAGGCCCAGTGCAATTCTTCGCCGCCGCCGGCGAACATCACGTCCTGCTTGCCCCACTGGATCTGTTCGGCCGCCGCTCCGATGCAGTGCACCGAGGTCGCGCAGGCGGAGCTGATCGAATAATTAATCCCCTTGATCTTGAACGGCGTGGCCAGCGTCGCCGAGCCGGTCGAGGCCATCGCCTTGGGCACGGCGAAGGGGCCGATGCGGCGCGGACCCTTTTCCCGGGTGATGTCGGCGGCCTTCACGATCGCTTCGACCGAGGGGCCGCCGGTGCCGACGATCAGGCCGGTGCGTTCGTTGGAGATGTCAGCCTCCTCCAGACCCGCGTCCGCGATCGCCTCGGCCATGGACATATAGGCCCAGCCCGCGCCTTCACCCATGAAGCGGTAAGCGCGCTTGTCCACATGCTCGGCCGGATTGGCTTTGGGACGGGCGTGGACCTGGCATTTAAAGCCCAGCTCGGCATATTCCGGCGCTGCGATGACGCCGGAGCGGCCGGCCTTCAGGCTGGCGGCGACTTCCTGGGCATTGTCGCCGATGGCGGAGACGATGCCGATTCCGGTGACGACGACGCGCCTCATGCCGCACCCCCGCTCTTATTGATCTCTTCCGGCTTGAACAGACCCACGCGCATATCTTTGGCCACGTAGATCTTCTCACCATCCGCCTCGACATGGCCATCGGCGATGCCCAGCACAAGGCGACGATTGATCACGCGCTTCATGTCGATGACATAGCGCACCAGCTTGACCTCCGGCGGCACCTGGCCGGTGAATTTCACTTCACCCACGCCCAGAGCGCGGCCGCGTCCCGGCGCCCTGGTCCAGCCCAGATAAAAGCCGACCAGCTGCCACATGGCGTCCAGGCCCAGACAGCCCGGCATCACCGGGTCGCCCTGGAAATGGCATTCGAAGAACCAGAGATCGGGCTTGATATCCAGCTCGGCGACCAGATTGCCTTTGCCATAGGCCCCGCCATCGCTGGTGATCTCGGTGATGCGGTCAAACATCAGCATGGGCGGTAGGGGAAGTTGGGCGTTGCCCGGGCCGAACAGCTCGCCGCGTCCGCAAGCGAGAAGGGCCTCGAAATCATAGCTTGAATTCTGTTGGGTCATGGGGTCCGTCGCATAGGCCGGCTTGCCCGCCGGTCCGTCGCCCGCATCGCGCCGCCTGTCGCCCTGGGGCTTGGCGGCCAAGTCGTGTCGGCGACTTGTGTCCTGACTGTTCAGCGCGCCGGTGACGCATCCTGCGCCGCTGGATCCGGCTGGGCCGTTTGCACGGCGGAGCGGTAGCACGGGTCCCGGGCGCCCTCAAGCGTCAGGCTCGGTTCAGCCTCTTCGCCATACACGCCCCAAAAGGCGCTCGCCGGGGCCCATCCGCGCCGGCCGTCCGCTTCCAGGCGGCACCAGCCGCCGCGGCAGCGCTCAAGCCACAAAAAGGCGCCGGGCTCGATCTCGGCGATCATCGACGCGTCCTCATCGGGGCGCGCACGCAGCGCGGCCGGTTCGCGCGCCGCAACGGCGCGGCGGCCGGACAGGAGGCGCCGGTGCATCCAGACCAGCTCGCCGTCCGGATCGCGCACCCGCCGCCAGTCCGGCGTCTCCGCGATGATCTCGACCGGCAGGCCGCGGCGGACATACATCCATCGGATCGGATGATCGGCGCTGGGCCCGGCCCGGCCCGCCGCCTCGTCATAGGCGAGCGAGACAAAGCGCGGAACCGCGAATCCGGACGGCGTGTCGCAGGTTTGCGCGAAGCCCGGCGCGCCGGGCGCGGCCGATGCCGCGGCGGCGGCGAGGGCGAGGGCGAGGATGAGGCGTCGGACGGTCCACATGCCCCTCACAAAGCCGCAACAGGGTGAAGTCCGGGTAAACGGCGCGGACCCGCCTTGCCGGGCGCCCCGGCGGCGGCCCCGCTCGTCGCCGCTGACGCATTGGTGACTGGACCCGGCCCCGGCGCTCGACCATGTTGCGCGGCAATTCTTTTCCGGGTTCGGAGTTCATCATGATCAGCTGTCTCGCTTTCGCCGCCTCCACCGCCGTCGCCGCCGCCGCCGCTCAGGAGCAGGAGGTCTTCGTCGACACGATTGATCTGGGCGCCGGGATTTACGCCCTGGTCACCAATCGCGGCGGCAATGTCGGGATCAGCGTGGGCGAGGACGGCGTCTTCATGATCGACACCCAATTCGGCCCGATCGCGCCCTTTCTGGACCGTGCTCAGCGGGCGGTGTCCGACGGCGCGCCGGTCGAGCTGATCTTGAACACCCATCTTCATGGCGATCATGTGCTGGGCAATGCCTGGTTCGCCGAGCGCGGGGCGGTGATCATGGCGCACCACAGCGTGCGCCCGGCGCTGGTCAGCCCAGTCACCGCCAATCTGACCGGCGCCACGCCCGAGCCGCTGTCCGGCGGCTTCCTGCCGGTGGTCCAGCTTAATGGCGGCGAAACGCTGAGCTATAACGGCGAGACCGTGCGCTTCCATCACGAGCCCGACGCGCATACGGCGGGCGATATCTGGGTGCATTTCGTCGAGGCGGACGTCATCCATACCGGCGATCTGCTCTTCTCGGGCTGGTTTCCCTATATCGATCTGGACAATGGCGGCACGGTGAATGGTTTCATCGCAGCGATGCAGTCCATGGTCGATGTCGCCGGGCCGGACACCAAGGTGATCTCCGGCCATGGCCCCATGTCCACCGAGGCGGATCTGGAAGCCAGCATCGCCATGCTGACCGAAGCGCGCGCGCGCGTCGCTGCGCTGGTCGAACAGGAGGCGAGCTACGCTGAAATTCTGGCGGCGGAACCGCTCGCGGACTTCCATGAGGACTGGAATTGGCGTTTCATCACCACCGAACGGATGATTTGGACGCTCTACAGGGACATCACAGGTGTCATCCCAGAAAACGAGTAAACACCCGCCCGCGCGCGTCATCGTGATGATCGTCATGCTGGCGGTGATGACCGGCGCCTTGTTCGGACTGATCTCCGGCAATTGGCTTGTCGGAGGCGTGATCGGGCTGATCTTCGCCGCGGGGGTGTATTTCGTCGTGGTCTATCAGGCGCGCCGCGCCAAGGTGAAACGGTCGCGCCGCCGCCGCTGAAAATCCGAAGCGTCAATTCCGATTTACATGGACCGCGGGCCGTCGGGCGGGTAGGACAGGTTCGGTGAACACGGTCCAGCGAGATTGAATGACCCCGCCCGGCTCCCCCTCCCGCCGCCGCAGAGCGAATATGACCCTGCTCGCCTTCGCCGGCGTCGGCGTGGCCGTGGCGGCCATCGTGATCGTGCTCTCGGGCAATCTTCTTCTCGGGCTCGCCTACGGGCTGGCGCCGGGTCTGCTGCTCGGCGCGCTCGCCTGGCTTCGGGTGGTGCGCGGCCGTCTGTTCAACGCGGCCGGCACGCCGGACAATCCGGATCCGTCGCCAGAGTGACGGTGCGAGCGCGCCCGCCCAGCCCGTCAAAAATCATGATGCGCCCGATCAAGGCCTCGCCGGCCCCGGTGATCAGCTTGATCGCCTCCAACGCCATGACCGATCCGATCACGCCGGTCAGCGCGCCGACGATCCCGACCTCCGCACAGCGCTCGGCGTCCGGCGGAACGCCGGGAACCAGGCACTGATAGCAGGGCGCGCCATCCTTCGCCGGGGCGAAGACCGCCACCTGCCCGTCCCAGCGTCCGACCGCGCCGGAGACCAGCGGCACGCCGGCGGCGATCGCGGCGGCGTTCACCGCAAAGCGGGTCTCGAAATCGTCACAGCCGTCCAGCACCACATCGACATCCTGGAGCAGGTCGGTCAGGCGCGCCGGCTCGGCCCGGGCGGCGATGGCTTCGATCTGAACGGCGGGATCCAGCGCCGTCAGCGCCGCCTGAGCGGCGTCGGCCTTGAGGCGGCCGACATCCGGCGTGCGAAACAGGATTTGGCGCTGCAGATTGTCAAGCGAGACGGTGTCGGGATCGACGATGCGCAAACAGCCGACGCCCGCCGCGGCGAGGTAAAGCGCCGCCGGGGATCCGAGCCCGCCCGCGCCGATCAGCAGAACCCGCGCCCGAGACAGCCGGGCCTGGCCCGGTCCGCCGATCTCTTTCAAGAGGATGTGCCGCCCATGGCGGTCCAGATCCACAGCCATCTGCGACTCCTGCCGTTCGCCTTCATCTAGACCGTCGTTCGAAGCCGCGTCGAGCCAGGGGAAGCATCAGCCTGATATCCGGTTGACGCACAACCGGTGCGGGCGGCATGATCGCATGCCGGCTCCAGGAGGAGAAACACCATGAGAATTGCGATCTTAGCCATTGCTTCCAGTCTCCTGGCGGCGGCATGCGCGAGCCATGATGACGGCCCCCGCGCCTCGGTCCCGTCCAGCTTCGTCGGCGCCGAGATTTCGCAAATGCAGGCGGCCTATGGCGCGCCCAGCCGAATGGCCGCGCGCGCCGACGGCTCGACCGTCGCCAGCTTCACCGTGGCCGACGCCCGCAGCGCCCCGCGGGGCGCGGCGGTCAGCACCCCGCGCATGATTCAGCCCCTGACGCGCACCGGTCAGCGTCCCCAGCGCCTCTCCAGCGGCGATGCGACGTCGGCGAGCCGCGCCACCCAGATCGGCCAATGCGTCATCGAAGCGGCGGTGAACACTGACGGCGTCGTGACCGCCGTCGCCGCCTCGGCGGAGGTCTGCAACCACATCACCCCGCCGCGTTGAGCCGGCGGGCCGCCTCGATCTTGCTGGCGCACGCCTGCGCGCTGGAGGGGCGGGGGCGGTAGGCCTGCTTCGCCGAGCATTGATTCGCCTGCAAGGCGCGCCAGCGATCAAATCTAGCTTTTGAGTTGACCGCCCGCGCCGATCGGATAGGCTTTTCATCTCACTCGTGTTTTCGGAGAATAGACATGCGCACTCGGATTGCTCTTCTGTCCGCCGCCGCCGCCAGCCTCACCCTCGCCGCTTGCGCGACGACCAGCACAGCGAGCTATATGGCGCCGGACGAGTTCGAAGGCGGCTCGATCCAGGCCATGGTCGAGGCCTATGGCGCGCCCGCGCACACGGAAACCACGGCCGACGGCCAGGAACGCGCCGTGTTTGTGTTTTCCGACCGCATCGCCGCACGCGGCGCCATCGGGGCCTCCGCCGCCCAGCAGGCGCGCGCGCCGTTCAGCGCCATCCATCCGGGCCATCGCGGCCCCGGCGGCGCGACGGCCAGCACGCCTCGATTCGTGTCGGTCACCTGCCAGGTGGAAGCGCGCTTCGGCGCTGACGGCGTCGTCTCGTCCGTCGTCGCCGAGCCGTACCGGTGCGAAAGCATCCGGCAACGCGCCCCGATCGGCGCCGGAGACGCGTGAGCGCGCTTGGCGTCCGGCGTGAGGCCTTAAAGCGGGTGGACCGCCTCGATGTCGTAGGCGTTGGGCCTGCCCGGCTTGCGCGGCCGGCTTGAATAGAGATTGAAGCGGTCGGCGGTGAACGGCTCGGACCTCCACAGGCTGTGCCTTTGCTCGAAGCGCTGGATACGCACGAAGTCCACGCCGGGCGCCAGATAGGCGAGCGTGAGATGCGGCCGGTAATTCCGGCGCTCCGGCTCGACACCGGCGCCGCGCGCCGCTTTGGCGCAATGCCGGGCGAGGTCGCGCAGGGCGGAATTCTCCTCCACGCCCAGCCAGATCGAAGTCGGCTCCCGGCCCTTGGCGAAATGGCCCGCGCCCGCCAGGCGCAGCGTGAACGGCGTCGTCGGGATGCGGGCGAGCTCCGCGTCCAGGTCCGCGACCACCGGCTGGTCGAGCTCGCCATAAAAGGCGAGGGTGATGTGGAGATTCTCCCGCGGCCGCCAATTGGCGCCGGGCACATGATCCATGAGCGGCAGGACCGCCTCGGCGATCATGTCGGGAATCGGCAGGGCGGCGAAAACGCGTAACGACATGAGAGCCTTGGCGCATGTTCGCAGCGCCCTCGTCAAGCTTTCGAATCCGGCGCCCCGATAGCCCTATATAAGTTATGGTCTATTTCGGCGCCGCGCCGCACCGGTTTCACTTGAAACTCACTCGCACAATCTCGATATTCAGGTCCGGTTTGCGCGTCGCCTGCAAGGCGAGGCGCATCTTTGACATATGAGAAGGAAGCGATGAACCAGTTCAACCGCACCGCCTATGACGCGCAATCGCTCGACATGTCCGTCGATGCGGGCCTGCGCAGCTTCATGCTGGGCGTCTACAACAAGATGGGCCTGGGTCTGCTGGTGACGGCGGCCATCGCCTATATCGTCGGAACCGTGGCTCCGATCACCGCGCTGGTGTTCGGCACGCCGCTGCTCTTCGTCGTTCAGTTCGGCCCGCTGGTCCTGCTGTTCGGCTCCATGTTCTTCATGCGCAATCCCTCGCCGACCGGCGCGTCGCTGCTGTACTGGAGCGTGGTCTCGCTGATCGGCGCCGGCATGGGCGTCTGGGTCATGATGGCGGCCGGCGGCATCCCGGCGGAGACCGTTCAGGGCTCCATGTCGATCACCTTCGGCACGATCGCGCAGGCCTTCGTGATCACCGCGGCGGCCTTTTTCGGCCTGTCGCTGTTCGGCTACACGACGAAGATGAATCTCCAGCCCCTGCAGGCCTTCCTGTTCATGGGCATTATCGGCGTGGTGGCGATCGGGCTGATCAACACCTTCTTCATCGAGAGCTCGGGCCTTGGATGGCTGATCCAGTTCGCGATCCTGGGCCTGATGGCCGGCGTCGTCGCCTGGCAGACCCAGAATCTGAAGATCATGTATTACGAGATTGCGGGCGATCAGCGCTCCATGGCGGTGGCCACCACCTTCGGCGCGCTTAATCTCTACATCGCCTTCATCAACATGTTCCAGGTCATCCTGATGCTGCTCGGCAATCGCGAGTAAGCCTTTATCCAGACCTCAATGAGAAGCGCCCCGGAGCCTGGCTCCGGGGCGTTTTTCATTCCGGCGCTAGACGCCGCCATTCCAATTCAGCCGGGCCAGTTGGCGATCGAAGACCTTGAGGACCTGGACCAGGTCATGGCCGCGCTTGAGCACCATGCCGCCCGCGCCGACGACCTTCCAGACGCCCTGACGGCGCGCGTCAGCCGGGGTTTTCACGACGCGATAAACCGGAAACTCGGCCGCATTCCGGAAAATCGCAAACTCGGCGCGGTCTCTTAGACCGTCGATCGCATAATCCTTCCATTCCCCGCCGGCGACCATCATGCCGTAGACGCGCAGAATGCGGTCGAGCTCTGACCGGTGAAACATCACGATATCGGCGCCATTGCGCGGTTGCGGGTGCGAGCCGGCGGACCCTTGAAACATAAGCGACTTTCCCTGCCCGGAGACCCGGCTGGTTACACAGAATTCATACTCGGCCCGATTATCGCCATAATTTGGTCGCTCGGCGAACAAAGGCCGCACCCAAACTTCTCAGGGTCGGCCGGCATGGACAAGCCCGCAGGGTTCGGATTCACAGCCCCCCCAGCCCCCCGGATCAGGTGGGTCATGTCGGTCGGCTCGATTTCTCTTCGAAATTAAAGCTTTTGGTGACCGGCCTCAGGGCAGGCTTGCGGCCGTGAGCGTATGGCGATTGTATCGCACCGTGCGCCGATCCTGTTCGCCCTGTCCGCCGATTGCCGACGCCATGATCCTTGCCGACGCCCTCACCAAGCGCTTCGCCGATCTGACTGCGGTTGATTCGGTCAGCTTGGCGCTTGAGCGCGGCGAGGTGCTGGGCTTTCTCGGCCCGAACGGTGCAGGCAAGTCCACGACCATGCGCATGCTGGCAGGATGTCTGGAGCCGGACTCGGGCCGCGCCGAGATCGCCGGCTATGACCCGGCGCTGAGCCGCCGGAGCGCGCAGAGCCGGCTGGGCTATCTGCCTGAAGGCGCGCCGGCCTATCCCGCCATGACCCCGCGCGGCTATGTCCGCTTTCATCTGCGCGCACGCGGTTTTTCCGGCGGCAATCTGGTCCACGCGTGTGAGACCGCCCTGAAGCGCGCCAATCTGGGGCCGGCGGCGGACAAGCCGATCGGATCGTTGTCCAAAGGCTATAAGCGCCGCGCCGCGCTGGCGGCGGCCATCGCCCACGACCCGCCGGTCCTGATCCTGGACGAACCCACCGACGGGCTGGATCCCAACCAGAAGGACGGCGTGCGCGAATTGATCGCGGACATGGCGCCGAAGAAAGCCATCATCATCTCCACCCATCTCCTGGAGGAGGTGGACGCCATCTGCACCCGCGCCGTCGTGATCGCCAGCGGCCGCTTGCTGGCGGACGAGACGCCCCACGGCCTCGCCGCGCACGGCCCGGACGGCACCATCGCCTCCGCCTTCCGCGCGCTGACCCGGCCCGCCGGCGAGACCCTCGGCGCCAGCGGCGGGGAGCGGGTGTTTTGAGCGGGCTGGTCGCAGTCTACCGGCGCGAGCTCGCGGCCTATTTCCAGACCTTGCTGGCCTGGGTCTTCCTGACGGTGTTCGCCTTCGCCGCCCCCAGCTTCGCCTGGCGCGCCGGCCGCTTTTTCGACACCGGCCGGGCCGATCTCGCCCCGCTGTTTGATTTCTTCCCCTGGCTCCTGCTCGTGCTGATGCCGGCGCTGGCCATGCGCGCCTGGGCCGAGGAACGCGATCGCGGCACGCTGGAGATGCTGCTGGCCAGCCCGATCCCGCTCTGGGCGGCGGCGGCGGGCAAATTCCTGGCCGCCTGGACGATCGCGGGGCTGGCGCTGGCGCTGACCTTTCCCATGTGGATCGCGGTCAATTATCTGGGCGCGCCGGACAATGCGGCCACCGCCACCGCCTATATCGGCGCGGTCCTGCTCGCCGGCGGCTATCTGGCGATCGGACAGGCGCTGTCGGCCGCCACCAGCAATCAGGTCATCGCTTTCGTGCTGGGCGCGGCCGCCTGCGTGCTGGTGACCGTGGCGGGCCTGCCCATGGTGGTCGATGCGCTGACCGATCAAGTCCCGGCCGCCGCAGTTGAAGCGCTCGCCGAGCTGTCCGCTCTGGCGCGCTTCGACTCCTTGCGCCGCGGCGTCGTGGGTCTGCCCGACCTTGTCTATTTCGCCAGCCTGATCGGCGCGGGCCTTCTCGCCGCCATCCTGCTCATCGATGGACGCAGAGGGGTCGGACGGTGAGCCGCTCCGTCTTCCTCGCCGTGATGCTGTGCGCCGTGCTGGTCGGCTTTGTCGGGCTGAACTGGACCGTGCGCAGCCATCTGGACGGCGTGCGTCTGGACCTGACCGAGCGCGGGCTCTACCGCCTGTCGCCCGGCGCCGTGCGCGTCTTGGAGCGCCTGGACGAGCCGGTTCAGATCGATTTTTACCTCTCGCGCGCGGAAGCCGCGCAATATCCCGCCATCCGCGCCTATAGCGCCCGGGTCCGGGAGATGTTGCGGGCGATCGCCGCCCAGGCCGGCGGCGGGGTGCGGCTGACCGAGATTGATCCCGCGCCGTTTTCTCCGGACGAGGACGCCGCGATCGCCGCGGGCTTGTCGGCGATCCCGACCGATGACGGCGGACAGATATTCTTCGGCCTGGTGGGCCGCAACGCCGTGGATGAAAGCCGGGTCATCGCCCTGTTCGACCCCAATGACGAAGCGCGACTGGAATATGAGATCATCCGCGCGATCGCAGAGCTGGAACGGGCCCGCACCCCGCATATCGCCATCCTCTCCGATCTGCCCTTCGCGCCGGATTTCGAAGGCGTCAGCGGCAATCCGATCATCAATGAACTCGCCCAGGCCTTCCAGATCAGCTGGCTGGATGCCGATTTCGAGACCATTCCCGCCGACGCCGACGCGCTCTTCCTGCTGCACCCGCGCGACCTGGCGCCGCCGCAGGCCTATCAGGTCGACCAGTTCGCCCTGCGGCGCGGCCGGGTCCTCGCCCTCATCGACCCCATGGCGCATGTGGCGTTGAATCCCGGCCCTGACGGCTTGCCGCCGATCGACGCGCAACGCGCCTCCGGTCTTGACGCGCTGCTGGCGGGCTGGGGCGTCGCCTATGACCGCAACACCGTCGGCATGGACGCGGAAACCGGCCTGCCGGTCCAGATCGTCGAAGCCGGACGCACGCGCATGCGCGCCTACCCGCTCTGGTTCTCCGTGCCGCCCGGCGGCATGAATGCGCAGCTGCCCGCGACCTTGTCGCTCAGCCTCGGCGTCAATCTGGGCTCGCCCGGCGTCCTCGACCCGATCCCGGGCGCGGCGCTGGACTTCACACCGCTGCTGGTCACCACCCAGGCGGCGGGGCGCATCGACGCCGACATCGCCGCCGGGTCTCCGCCGCCGGAGACGCTGTTGCGCGATTTCGCCCCGGCGCCGGATGCGCCGCTGGTCCTGGCGGCCCGGATCGCCGGCCGCTTCTCAACCGCCTTTCCCGAGGGTCCGCCCGCCGACAGCCTCGTTCAGCCCGGCGCCCATGTGGAGCGTTCGCAGGGACCGGGCGAGATCATCGTCATCGCCGACGCCGACCTGCTGGACCCCGCCTTCTATCTCAGCGCAGACCCGTTGGGCGGACAGCAGGTCGTGGCGGACAATCCGACCCTGATCCTCAACCTGGCCGACCGATTGGCCGGCGACCCGGCCCTGGTGGGGCTGCGCTCGCGCGCGGTCTCGGCCCGGCCGATGGAGCGGGTCGAACAGCTGCGCAGCGCGGCGGAAGACCGCTATCGCACGCTGCAGGACGAGCTTCAGGCGGAGTTGCTGGACGCAGAGACCCGCCTGGCCGCGCTCAGCGCCGCCGGCCGCGCCAGCGCGCTGGGCGGCGCGCAGGCCGAAGACCGGGCGGAGGCCGAGGCCCTGCGGGCCCGGATTCTCGACGCCCGCGAGCGGTTAAGGGAGATCGAGCGCGGCTTTCGCGTCGATATCGACGCGCTGGAGCAACGCCTGATGTTCTGGACCATCTGGGCGCCGCCGCTCGGCGTCGTCCTGCTCGCCGCGGCCGTGTTCGGCATCAGGCGGAGGCGCCGGTCATGAGCGCCGCCCCGCTGTCCGCCCGCCGCCTGAAACTCGCCGCCGCCGGCGGGGCGGCGGCGCTCGTCCTGCTCGCCGCGGGACTGATTTCGATCACGCTGGAGGCGCGCAACGGCGCGGTCCCGGCCGCCAGCGGGCCTGTGCTGGCCGACTGGCCGGGCCGGGCGGATGCAGCCGCGATGATCGAGATCACCGCCGCCGATACGCAATTCCGCCTGATGCGCACGCAGGACGGCTGGGTGATGCCCTCGCGCGGGAATTATCCCGTGGACGCCCAAAGGATCGCCGAGCTGGACCAGGCGCTCGCGGATTTGCGGTTTGAACGCGCGATGACGCGCGATCCCGGCAAGTTCAACCGTTTGGGCCTGGGCGACCCGCTGGGCGGGGGCGCGGGCGTGCGGCTGACCGTGCTGGACGACGACGACGCCGTGCTCGCCGATCTGATCGCGGGGAGCGCGCAGTCCGACGGCGAGGGCGTTTATGTGCGTCCCGCGGCGGCGAGCCGCGCCTTCGCCGCAAGCGGCGGCTTGCCGCCCTTATCCGATCCCGGCGTTTGGCTGGGCCTTAGTTTCTGGGATTTCGAACCCAGCGCCGTGGCGCGGGCGCGCATCGAGCCGGAGCGGGGCGAAGCGTATTTCGTCCAGCGCGCCGGCCTGGCGCAGCGCAATTTCGAGCTGATGTCGCCGGCGAACCAGCGCCTAATCACCGGCGGCGCGGCCAACGGTGTGGCCAGCGCCGGCGC